>JBAUAN010000119.1:0-2087 GCA_049675725.1 Candidatus Sulfotelmatobacter sp.
AAGTACACATCCAGCTTGTCGTACTCGGGGGTCTTCACCATGGTGGTGCGTTTAGCAAAGTGCTGCTGCACGTAGGCGGTTGAGCCGTAGACGCCCTCCTCTTCGCCGCCCCACAGGGCAACGCGAACCGTACGCGCCATTGGTTTGATCAACCCAGCCTTGTGCAACGTAGCCAAAATGCGCACCGCCTCCATCGCCACTGAAGATCCCGTGCCGTTATCCGTGGCGCCGGTGCCGCCCTGCCAGCTATCGAAGTGACCGCCGAGCATGACGACTTCGTCCGGTTTGGTGGAGCCCGGAATCTCGCCGATGACATTGAATGCGTTCTGGTCTTCCTTCTGATAGTCGACAGCGATATCGAAGTTCAGCTTCGGCGTGATACCGTGCTGCAGCAGGCGGACGAGGCGGTTGTACTGCTCTGCCCCAATGGCGACGATCGGAGGCGGAATTGGATCCTTGGGATTTTCCGACCCTCCATAGGTGGAAAAGATCGTACCGCCGTCTCCGTTGTAACCCGGCGTGATGGAAATGGCCACGCCCTCTTCCTTCAGGAAGGCGTTGACCTCGTTGCGGAGGACACCGTTCTTTTCGTTGGCCAGGGCAAGCGACGTCGGCGTGTACTCCCACTCGCCTTCCCCGGGGCGCCCGCGCCCGCTGGGGTCGCGATTGGCTGTCGCGCCGGCTGCCGCTCTATTTTCTGATCGGGGCGCGCCGCCGCCACCTCCACGCGTGCCGCCGCGTGCCAGAATTTCCTCATCCGTTGGGGAAGGCTGCGCGTCCGCCCGCGTGTGGAGCGTGAGTGGAGCCGGGTCAAACATCAGCAGCGCCTTGCCCTTCAGCTTGCCATGGTATTTGGCGAAATCCGCTTTGGAGTGGATGGGCGCCCACACCGGCTCGACCGTGATCGGGCCGTTCGTCCCAGGCGTCCATGCCAGGGGGAACCCGGTAAACGCAGCATAGACCGGAGTCTCCATCGCGGCGTAGAAATGCTTGATCTGCCACCCATAGCCGAAGGGCCACTTTTCCAGGTGGACGTTCTTGAGTCCCCACTCCTGCATCTGCTTCATAGCCCATTCGGCGGCGAGCTTGTGATTGCGGCTGTTGGTGACGCGCGGACCATACACCTCGGACATCCAGAAAAGGTTTTCCATCACTTGCGAGTGCTGGAAGGCCTCGGTTTTGATCTGGGCGAGGGCGTCCAGATCGACTTTGCCTTCTGTTGACTGCGCGAAGGAAGCTGGGGTGAGTGAGAGGATGAGGAAGAGGGCCGTGACGATCGCGGCAGCCTGCCTGAGGGGGAGCAGATTCATGGAGATTCTCGCTTTCTCCGGTACCCGACGTCCCGTATACAGCGTTCGAGGGAGCGTGCCCGGATTGGGAACAAGAAGTTATTTTCGCACGCTCATTGCCCAGAAGTCCGCTTAGGGAGTCCACCCGCCCATAACGGCGTAGCGTTTACCGTCGCCACTAGGTGGATCGTCGGCGAACCGGACAAGTGAGAATGGGCCGTTCCCGGGGGCTGTCCATGAGTTGCGCGTCATCCCTGCCGGGCTGCCCTGCGCTGGCCTGCCAGATGTACGATATTAGAATTAGAGTCGTCAAAATGGGCAGCGTACAAATCGAGCAGAACAGCTATGAGATGCCCCCGAGAGAGGGGATCAGCATCGCACATTTTCTCACCGTCGCCGACGTCGAGCGATCGGCTCGCTACTACGAAAAGGTCTTCGGCGCTCGCATTCTGAGCTTGGGTGACGGCAACGCGCCTGGATACCTTCAGCTTGCGAATATCTGGATGATTCTGAACGTTGGAGGCGGGCCGACCCCGGATAAGCCGACGGTAACGCTCAGCGTCCCAGACCCTAATCGCATCAACAGCTTTATGAATTTCCGCGTTGCGGATATTCAAGCGTGCTATGAATTATGGAAAAGTCGAGGAGCGAAGTTCATCACGGAGCCGATCCCCAAATACGGCGAGACGCGCTGCTACATCCGCGATCCTGACGGATATATTATCGAGGTCGGACAGAGCACCGACCTCACATACGGCTGACGGTCGACCCGGAAAAAGCGTTCTCATAGTCCCCGAG
>JBAUAN010000120.1:0-20614 GCA_049675725.1 Candidatus Sulfotelmatobacter sp.
ACGACCTTGGTCTGGGAGTCAAAGACTTTCTACGAGAGCGAAATGGCGCTGCCTCCGGCGTCGGAGCCGAAGTGTCGCCACAAGACCCTTGACAGGGTGCAGCGTCGTTAGAGACAGGATGACAAGCAACGAAATTGGGTCGCGGTGAATCACTTGTTTTATGCTCCTGGTTAGATTTCGCGGGCAAGAGTGCCCGCGCCACACTTGCCCTTCACTTGCCCTCCGGCTCTAGTCTTCCCGTGGTTTGCGGGAGAACAGGCCCCAGCAGAATCTTGGGGCTATTGCGTAGTTCACTTGGACCAGGACGATGGCGGCGATGGCGTAGTAGGTGCCGAGGAAGCAGAGGGCGGCGCCGCCGGCGTAGAGGGTTTGGGCGATTACGATGCGGCGGACTACGGCGGTGTGGATTTCGGGCGGGGTGTCTTCGGTGAGGAGATGGTGGCGGGTGGCGTAGCTCCAGCTCCAATACAAAGTGAGTCCGAGGAGCACGATGTTGCTCCAATAAACAAGCAGCGCGGTGCGGTAGTGGATGAATTCGGCTAATAGCGAGGTGGAGAAAGGCGTGAGCGAGACGGCGCAGAGGGAGGCGATGTGAATCCAGGCGAGATTGCGGTCGGCGCGGGCGAAGTGGTTGAGCTGGGTTTGCTGGCCAACCCAGAAGATGCCGTTGGTCATAATGCTCATGAAGAAGACGAGCAGGCGCGGCGAGAGCGTGAGCAGGGCGTGCCAGAGATCGTGCTCGGAGTGGATAGCCTCGGCGGCGGGGACGCGCAGGGTCATGGAGACGGCGAAGAAGCCGTCGCTGAGGGCGGCGATGCGTTCGACGCTTTGTCCGGCAACGCGGTTGTAGAGGGAGTGCATCGAAAGGAGTTTAGCGGCTGCGAAGGAAACTACCAAGAGCAGAGCATGGTAAGGTGAAATTCTTGTGCTGGTAAGAATGGCAGATTGCGGAGCGAGGCGGGGCGGATGCCTGCGGATTTTGTTAGCGATTTCTTACTTGATGGCCTTATCGGCGCTGACGGTCAGCGGATGGGCGCAGGAGCCGGCGAATGCGCAGCCGCCGGACACACCGAAAGCGGAGCAAGCGCATGGGCAGAATGACAACAGCCAAGATCAGAATCCGGAAAATCCCGCTGCGGCGCAGCAGGAGTCGTCCGGGCAATCGTCGCAATCGTCTACTCAGCCAGCTGCGGCGGAGAAGCCTTCGGCTGGTAAGAAGGATGAGAGTTCAAATCCGGCGGAAGTGGTGGCGAAGGACACGAAACCGGCGGCGCAGACAACGCTCGGGAAGGTGCGCGATTGGGAGACGGAGTGGCTGGTGGGACCTTATGTCAGCCGGAACCGGCCGTTAGTCACGTTGACGGCGGAACAGAGGCAGAGGATTTATCTGCAACAGACGGTGCTGACTCCGGGCGCGTATCTGAAACGGATGTTTGATGCGACGATCGATCAGGAGCGTGGAGTGCCCCACCAGTGGGACGATGGCTGGGCAGGGTATACCGAGCGGTGGTGGTCGCGCGAAGGGCAGTTCATTGCGGCGAACAGTCTGGCGGCGCTGGGCGATGCCAAGCTGGGATACGAGCCGCGTTACGACCAGTGCCGGTGCCGCGGATTCTGGCCGCGGATGCGGCACGCGGCCTCACGAAACTTTGTTACTTATGACCGGAGCGAGCGGGAGATGCGTCCGCAATGGGCGCTGTATGGCGGCGCGTTTGCCGGGGGCATGATTGCGACGGCTTGGCTGCCGAAGCCGCGCAATGCGTTTGCCGAAGGCGGATGGGGAGTAGTTGGGCAGGCAGGGTGGGGGATTATGACGAATTTCTTTACGGAGTTTGCAGTGGATATTAACCGGAAGCTGGGCGCTAAGTAAGTGAAGGCAGAATCCTTTGACCGCAAGAATCTTTTCCCAACTGAGATCTTTAATCTCTTACCACTAAAATCTTTTACCATTAAAATCTTTGACCACTAAGGACACTAAGGTTCACTAAGGAAAACCTATGCGGGCGGGGGCTCGATTTTGCCGCCGGCTGAATAGGAGGAACCAACGTTTTATGTTTCCGCAGCTTGCGCGATTTACTGATCTCGGCATTTTGCTTTTGCGGCTGATGGTGGCGCTGACATTTGTCAGCAGCGGCTATAGTCATCTGAAAGATCCCGCGGCGCGAGCTAAGAGCATCGAGCTTCCGAAGGGTGTGACGATTTTTCTGGGCCTGGCTGAAGTTGCGGGCGGTCTTGGAGTGGCATTTGGAGTGCTCACGCAGCTGGCGGCGATGGGGCTCATCCTGATTATGTTCGGTGCGATTGGAAAGAAAATTTTTGCCTGGCACACCGGGTTCTGGGACGAAAAGAACTCCGGGTGGCATTACGATTTGATGTTTGTGCTGATGAACCTGGTGATCATCTTTACTAACGGCGGGGCTTACGTTCTGCTGAAGTAACCGTCCAATTCCTAACGATTGATTGCCAGCGCTCGGGAGTTTGTTCTATGCTGGGCGGACTTCGAGACAGCCGGATTGGGCCGCGCTATCGGAAACATGCATCGACTGACTGCCAGATTTTTGTTGATGTTCGTGCTGGTGGGGAACTTCGTCCCGCTGGCGCTGGCGTCTGCGACGGATAAGCCGCATGCTTGTTGTGTCCGCAGGGCTGCGCATCCTTGCCATGGGGGCATGGCGGATTCTTCCCGGCTTACGATCCACGACTCGGGATGTTGTAACCACGATTGTTGCCGCGCGGCGACGACCGCTCAATGGGCCCACGCGGTGCCCCGCACGGTCAATTTCTGCGGACAGGCCGTCAGCGTCCGGGTTCCGGAATTTCAGAGAGACCATCCGGCTTCTGAAATTTTCGCATTCCTATCCACCCGCGCTCCTCCCTACTGCTCACTCGCCTGAAGGCGCATTGATTCCGGCACGTTGGTTTTATGCATTCGTGTCGGGGGGATCTGTCAGGAAAGCGCCTATGCCTCGGAGCGAAGCCAGCGGCCTGTCGATGGCCTTTGCTGGAGGACCGAATCTTGATCGGGAGGGTGGATGCGTTTCACCGGTATGGCACTACGTCATATTCCACTGCGTCGTATGGCTCGACTCGCCGCGCTGATGGTTGTACCGCTTGCGGCTTTCGCCAACGACTACGGGGCTGTGCGAGGGATTGTGCACGATCCGCAGCACCGCCCTGTGGAGGGCGCGATGGTGATGATCAAGGCAAAATCGTCGGACTGGGCCAGGTCGGTGACGACCGATGCCAACGGAGAATTCCAGTTCAACGCCGTGGTGCTGGGTGAATACTCAGTCAACGTCGCCAGTATGGGTTTCGAGCAGACTTCACAAGATGTTATTGTGATCTCGGGATCGGTGCCGGTGGTGCACTTTCAGTTGCAAGTGGCCACGGCCAATGAAAAAGTCACGGTCTCGGCCGCGCCCGCGGTGGTTGCCACGGACAGCTTTACTCCCACTACGCTGGTCAACCGCCTCGACATCGAGCGCACGCCCGGCGCCGATAGCACCAACAGCATGGCGATGATTACGGATTACGTTCCCGGCGCTTACGTGACGCACGACATGCTGCACATGCGCGGCGGCCACCAAATTACCTGGCTACTGGACGGCATTCCGGTGATCAACACCGCGATCGCGCAGAATCTGGGGCCGCAGTTCGATCCCAAGGACCTGGATTACGTGGAAGTGAATCGAGGCAGCTATAGCGCCGAGTTCGGCGACCGCACGTATGGTGTTTTGAATGTTGTGCCCCGCACCGGTTTCGAGCGTGACAACGAGGCCGAGCTCACAATGACAGGAGGCAGCTTCTACCAGACCGACGACAAACTCAGCTTCGGCAGCCATACGAAAACCTTCGCTTACTACGCCAGCGTGAACGGCAACCGCAGCGATCTGGGCCTGCAGCCGCCGGTTCCGCAGGTGGTGCACGACGCGGTGAACGGAGTTGGGGGATTCGGATCGTTCATCCTCAATGTGGATCCCTCGAACCAGCTTCGGCTGATGACTTCGGCCCGGCGCGATTATTACCAGATTCCTTATGATCCGAATCCCGACGACATG
Organism: Candidatus Sulfotelmatobacter sp.; assembly: GCA_049675725.1. Taxonomy (GTDB): domain Bacteria; phylum Acidobacteriota; class Terriglobia; order Terriglobales; family Acidobacteriaceae; genus Sulfotelmatobacter. The sequence goes on from JBAUAN010000120.1 coordinate 4,059, forward strand.
GAGAATGGATCGATCGCGGGCAACGGATTCTCGCCGCAATATCCCAGCATCGGCCTGCGCGATGGGCAAACCGAGAACGATGAGGGAGTTCTCTTTACCTGGCTGCACACGTTCAACTCGCATTTGCTGACCACAGTTTCGCCGTTCTACCACCACAACAGCGGAGACTACGCCAGCAATCCCAACGACGTTCCCATTGCTACCACCGAAGACCGAAGCTCGACGTATGCCGGAGGTCAAGTCAGCGGGGCGGCCAACTATAAGAGGAACGATTTGCAGGTTGGATTCCTTAGCTTTTACCAGCACGATAATCAAACCTTCGGCGTCATCTTCAATGATGGCAGTGGAGATGCACCTTTCACCATCGGCGAAAGTCCCACCGCAAATCTCGAGACGTTTTACGTCGACGACAGATTCAAACCGTTTTCGTGGCTGACTCTATCGGCCGGCATGCGGCCTACGCGTTTCTCGGAGGGAAACTTTTCGGCAAGCTCCATCGAGCCGCCGATCGCGGAGTCGGCCATCAGCCCGCGGTTCGGCGCGACGGTCACCGTCCCGAAACTTTTGTGGACATTCCGCGGATTCTACGGACACTACTATCAGGCGCCGCCCATCGAGACCGTTTCTGGTCCGGTGGAGTCGCTGTGTGAACCGCCCAGCTGCGAGTTCCTGCCGCTGCACGGGGAGCGCGACGAAGAACATCAGTTCGGAGTCACGATTCCTTACCGGGGATGGGTGCTCGATGCCGACACTTTCAAAACCGACGTCGCCAATTTTCTCGATCACAATAACATTGGAGCTTCCAACATTTTCTTTCCGCTCACCGATACCCGGGCGTTGATTCGGGGATGGGAACTTACGCTGCGGTCTCCACGGATCGCGCACCGGGGGCAATTGCACCTCGCTTACTCCAACCAGATTGCCGAGGGCGGCGGCGTTATTACGGGAGGGTTAAACAACGTGGCGGTCTGCTCGCCAAATTCTGACGGCATCACGCCCTACCTTTGCCCGCTTGATCATGACCAGCGCAATACGCTGAACGTGGGCGGGGACGTCACGCTCCCGCGGCGGGCGTATGTTTCCACGAACGTTTATTACGGCTCCGGATTCAGCAACGGCTTTCCGGGCGCACCTTATCCGGGCGATTATTTGCCGCAGCACACCACGTTCGATCTGTCGGTGGGCAAAGATTTCGGCGAACGTTTCAGTGCGTCGCTCAGCGCGCTCAACGTGGCGAACCGGCGCGCCGAATATGACAACAGCCTCACGTATGGCGGATTCCACTGGAACCTGCCGCGGCAAATCTATGTGGAAGTGCGCTATCGTTTTCATTATTGACTGTTTTTCTTGGAAGCCAAGGAGTTCGAGAAGCGATTTGCATTTTCGATATGGATAGAGTGGGCGGGCAAGAGTGCCCGCCCCACACGAGCATGAACGGAGACCCAATGCCGCACGCGACTTTTGTCAAACTTACTTTGCCGCTGATCTTGGTGTGCACGGCTCTTTCTTTTTCGTGCAGTAAGCACACTGCGCCGTCGTTGAAGCGCTATCCGTTTACGGGGCGTATCGTCACGCTCGACAAGGCGAACCAGTCGGCCATTATTGACGGCGACGCTATCCCAGGCTTCATGGACGCGATGGCGATGGATTACAAAATAAAACTTGCGGGGGACTTCAGCGGGCTCACCGCCGGGGATTCGATTTCTGCTGAGGTGGTGGTTGCGGAGGGTAAGGATAAAGATTCCGCGCCCGACTACTGGCTCGAGAACGTTAAGGTCACGGGGCACGCGAAGCCGGCTGGCGACAAGGGTGACGCCAAGCCCACCTCAGAGTTGCACATTCCCGCTGCCGGCGAAGAGGTTCCTGATTTCCAGTTCACCAACCAGAACGCGAAGCACATTTCGCTGAAGCAATATCGCGGGCAGGTTTTGTTCGTGACGTTCATTTACACGCGCTGTCCTTTCCCCGATTTCTGCCCGCGTGTCGGGGCGCAGTTCGCGCAGCTCAACCAGGAACTTGCGGCCGATCCTGCGCTCGCGGGCAAGACTCATTTGCTGTGCGTCAGCTTCGATCCGGAGCATGACACACCGAAAGTTCTGCGCGACTACGGCTTCTCGCTGGCGCACAGCCGACAGGCCGCGCTCTTTGAGCGCTGGGAATTCGCCGTGCCGCGCGCCGCTGACCTGCCGCAGATCGCCAGTTATTTTGGACTGACTTACAAGCCTGAAGATGGATTGATTACGCACTCGCTGAGCACTGCTGTGATCGGGCCTGATGGGAAAATTTTCAACTGGTATCACGGCGGCGAGTGGCAGGTTTCAGAGCTGGTGAAGGATGCAGGTGAGGCGCTGCGTGGGCAGGTTTAAGGCCCCACTTCTCGCAAAGAACGCGAGAAATGGGGCACCCGGCCTAGAAGAGAGTTTCTACCGCTGCTCAGAAGTTTGCGAACTCCTACGCTCGGCCGCGGATTTTGGCCCACCACCAGCGGACGCCGACGAAGAGGAATCGCCAGTCGTGGAAGAATTCTGGTTCTTTGCCCTCGAAGGCGTGGCCGATGAATTGGAAGATCCATCCGATCAGAAAAAGGGCGAGTGCGTAAGGCCACAGGCGATGCAGGAAGATGCTGGCCAGGAAGATGCCGACCGACAGAAGAATGAGCGGGATGCCCAGCGTGTGACAGGCGCGGTTGATGGGATGCTGATGGCTGGTGGCGTATTGCGCGATCCACTGCTCGCTGCTGCGGTTGCCTAGCATGCGGAGGGATGATACTACGATTGGAGGGCGCGCGAGGAGGTCAAAAGCAGGTCGAGCTGCGCTCGGACGGACAGCCGAGGGCGGCTGTCCCCACACAACCCCTTTTCAAGCCCACATCGACCTTCTCCTAAGTTGAGGCCGCTGCTTGCCGCGTGGTAGCATCCTACGTTTTGGCAGGTGATGTCGGGCTGGCCTGTTCCTGTCTTCATCCTCATCATCCTCATTGTTGAGGGGGCCGTTTTCTTTCCACGCCTGCTGAGGGAGCCTACTCGTGAAAATCTATTCTGGGGAAAACATTCGTAATGTAGCGCTGGTGGGGCACGGGCATGCGGGCAAGACTACGCTGGCGTCGGCCATGCTTTTTACCGCGGGAGCAGCGCCACGGCTGGGGCGCGTGGACGACGGGTCGGCCGTCACCGATTATGACGAAGAGGAAATCGCGCGGAAGATGTCGATCTCGGTGGGCGCGGCCGTGGTGGAGTGGGGTAAATCGAAGATCAATATTCTCGATACGCCCGGGTTCAACATGTTTGTGCACGAGGCCAAGATGGTGCTGCCGGTAGTGGATGCGGCGATTGTCGTAGTGGACGGCGTGGCGGGCGTGGAGGTGGTGACGCAGCGGGTGTGGAATTATTGCGACGAATATAAGACGCCGCGGCTGATCGTGGTGAACCGCATGGACCGCGATCGCGCGAATGCGGAGCGGGTGCTGGAGTCGCTGATTAATGCTTTCGGGCGGAATGTGATTCCGATTGAGCTGCCGATCGGAAGCGAGAAAAGCTTGAGCGGGGTGGTCGACCTGGTGCGCATGAAGGCGTACACGTATGAGCTGGGCGGAAATGGCAAAGGAAAAGAGACTGAGATTCCCGCCAACATGCGAGCCCAGGTACAGGAGTCGCACGAGCAGCTGGTAGAACTGGTGGCCGAGGGCGACGACAAGCTGATGGAGAAGTTTTTCGAGGCGGGGACTCTGGGCGAGGAGGATCTGATTCCGGCGCTGCACAATGCGATTCGAGAAGACAAACTTTTTCCGGTGATTTTCAGTTCGGGGCTGGGCAACGTGGGCGCGGACCGGGTGATGGATTTCATCGTCGACTACACTCCGGCGCCGTCGGAGCATGAGTGGGTGCAGGGCGAGGCTCCGTCCGCGGGAAACGGGGATGTGCCGAAGCGGCATGAAGCCGATACGGAACCGGTGTCGCTGTATGTCTTCAAGACGGTGTCGGATGCGTTTTCCGGGAGGATTTCTTATTTCAAGGTTTTTTCCGGTGTGGTAAAAAATGAAGCGGCGGTGCAGAACTTTCGCACCGGGACGCAGGAAAAGCTCTCGCACATTTCCACGATGCAAGGGAAAACGGCGGTGCCGGTGCCTGAACTGCACGCGGGAGATATTGGCGCGGTTGCGAAATTAAAGGACACGCTCACCGGCGACACGATGGGGGATAAGTTAGCGCCCATTCAGTATCCGCGGGTGAAGTTGCCGGAACCGGCGATTACGTTTGCCATCGAGCCCAAGAGCCGCGCCGACGAAGACAAGCTGGGGCCGGGCATCCACAAGCTGATGGAAGAGGATGCGATGCTGCGCTTCTTCCGCGATCCGCAGACCAAGGAGTTCCTGATTGCAGGAACGGGGCAGCAGCATATTGAAGTGACGGTGGCAAAGTTGAAGAAGCGCTATCACACGGAAGTGAATTTGAAAGCGCCGAAGGTGCCGTATCGCGAGACCATTCGGGGCAAGGCTGATGTGCAGGGCCGGCACAAGAAACAGACGGGCGGGCACGGGCAATACGGCGATTGCAAGATCAAGATGGAGCCGCTGCCGCGCGGCGGAGATTTTGAATTTGTGAACGACATTTTTGGCGGCGCTATCCCGAAGAATTTTATTCCTCCGGTGGAAAAAGGCATTCGCGACGCGGCGGCGCGCGGATATCTGGCGGGATTTCCGGTGGTGGATTTTCGCGTGACGTTGTATGACGGGTCCTATCACGACGTGGATTCGAATGATCTTTCATTCCAGATGGCGGGGCGCATCGCGTTCAAGAAGGCCATGGAAGTTGCCAAGCCCACGCTGCTGGAACCGGTGATGGTGGTGGAGATCACGGCTCCGGACGAATTTGCGGGATCGATTATGGGCGATTTAAACAGCCGGCGGGGGCGCATCCAGGGCATGGACAACAAGGGCGGCAATACGATCGTGAAGGCCGAAGTCCCTATGGCCGAGATGCTGACGTACGGCGTGGACCTGACCTCGATGACGCAGGGGCGTGGCAGCTTCAACATGGAGATGCATCATTACGATGCGGTCCCGGGGCAGCTGCAGGAAAAGATTATCGAGAAGGCGAAGGCGGAGAGGGGCGAGGTGACGGAAGAGGAAGAGTAACAAGTCGCGAGTACCGAGTGGCGAGTTGCGAGCGAGGTACTCTTTGGGCCGCCGTCTTTATTCCGGGACGGCGATATCACTCCCGGACGGCGATGTCGGTGAGACCGAAATCTGTTCCCTTGGCCAGTAGCGGCTCGCCGGTGGACTTGGCTAGGGCGTAAGAGAAACAGTCACCAAAATTCAGGGCCGCGGGATGGCGTCCTTTTCCGTATTTGCGCCAGGCGGCGCGGGCGAGGTCGGCTTGTTCGGCGTCTACGGGTACGATTTGAAGATTCGCGCGGACCACGAAGAGGTCGAACTCGCGTCCGGCGGATTCACCGCGGCGGGCTTCGAGAACGATTCCGGCTTCGAGTACAGTGGCGGCGGAGACGAGGCGGGTTTCGGCAGCGATGATGTCGGCGAAGAAGCCCTGCCGTTCTGGTTCGCTGAGAAAAATGGCGACGAGGGCAGAGGTATCAATGACCATGCTGTGTCCGGTCTCTGTCCGGTCTCTGTCCGGTCTTCGGGCCGGCTCGGGTATCAATTTGGAAGCCCGTCATCGTCGTAGCCGAGGATTTCGTCCTCTGGCCGCGTATCGAGCACTGGCATCGCGTCCACGCGGCGGAGGATGTCATCCAGTTGGCTGGTCAGGACTTGGGCGCGGCGCTGGTTCTTGAGCCGGTCCAGACGCTCTTGCAAGGCGGTCAGGATGGCCCCGGTCAGGGATTCTCCGGTCTTGGCCGCGATCTCCCGAGCCAAGCGTTCTGCTTCCATGCTCTTGATACTAAGAGCCATACATCGTGTAGTATACCATAGTAGACAAGGCTATAGCATTATTCAAAAGAGGGTTGTGATGAAAACGATACTCATTGCAGTTTGCTCCGTTTTTTTTCTTTTCGCGCTGGCGACGCTGGCGAATGCGGCTGCTGAGCCGCAGGTGTTTGCTACTTCGGCGGGGCCGGTCAAGATCACTCCGCTGTATCACGCGAGCACGCTGATTGAGGCGGGAGGGAAAACGATCTATTTGGATCCCGCCAAGCCGGCGAAGCTTTCGGGGCTGCCGAAGGCTGACCTCATTTTGATTACCGATATCCACGGCGACCACATGGACCCGGGTTCGATTAAGGAAATCAGCAAGGAGGACACGGAGATTCTGGCGGCGCCGGCGGTTGTGGCAACGGTTACCAGCGCCAAGCCGATTGCCAACGGAGAAACGAAAAGCTGGCAGGGATGGACGATTGAAGCGATTGCCGCTTACAACCTGAAGCGCGGGCCGGAGCCGGGGAAGTTTTTTCACGACAAGGGACGCGGCAATGGATATTTGCTCACTTACGGCGGGAAACGCTTTTACTTTTCAGGCGATACCGAGGGCGTGCCGGGGATGCGGGCGCTCAAGAATATTGACGTGGCATTTGTGTGCATGAATCTGCCTTACACCATGCCTCCGGAAGAGGCTGCGGACGCGGTGAAGGCGTTTCATCCGAAGATTGTGATTCCGTACCACTATCGGGGATCGGATCTGGCGGTGTTTCAAAAGGGATTGGAAGGGACGGGGATTGAGGTGCGGCTGCTGGAGTGGTACCCGAAGTGAATATTTTGCAGAGTTCAGAGCAGTCGAGCTGCGCTCGACTGGACGGGCAAGAGTGCCCGTCCCCACATAAGCGCTGACGAAGAAGAAAAGGCAGAGCTGCTAAAAGGCTGGCCGGGATGCAGGGCGGCGTCCGTGGTAATATCCGGCCAGTGGCCACTGCGCGAAACAATCTTAACCTTGGTTCCAACCGCGACGATTCCAACCGCGACCGCTTGGTGTCGGCGGCGGCGGTGGAGGACGATTCTTCGTTTGAGCTGAAGCTGCGGCCGCAGCGCCTCAACGAGTTCATTGGGCAGGGGAAGGTCAAAGAGAATCTGGCGGTTGCGATCGAGGCGGCGCGGTCGCGCGGCGAGGCCATGGACCACGTTCTGCTCTACGGGCCTCCGGGGCTGGGCAAAACGACGCTGGCCAACATCATCGCTAACGAACTGGGCGTGCACTTTCAACCTACGGCCGCGCCGTTGCTGCAGATCAAGGGCGACCTGACCGCGATCGTCACCAATCTTCAGGACAAGCAGGTATTGTTCATCGACGAGATTCACCGGCTGCAGCCGGTGCTCGAAGAGCTGCTTTACTCGGCGCTGGAAGATTACAAGCTGGACATCATCATCGGGCAGGGGCCTTCGGCGCGCACGCACACGCTGGAAGTGAAGCCGTTTACGTTTATTGGCGCCACCACGCGTGCGGGGCTGATTTCCGGACCGCTGCGGGCGCGGTTTGGAATTGTGCTGCGGCTGGAGTTTTATACTCCACAGGATTTGCGGGTGATTGTGGAACGCTCGGCGGAGATTCTGGGCGTGCAGATCGACGATGCGGGCGCGATCGAAATCTCCAACCGGTCGCGAGGCACACCGCGAATTGCCAACCGGCTGCTGCGCCGGGTGCGCGACTACGCGCAAGTGCGCGGCGCGGGCAAGATCGACGAGCCTACCGCGCAGGCCGCGCTGCGCATGCTCGAAGTGGACCAGTATGGATTCGACGAAGTCGACCGGCGGCTGCTGCTGACCATTATCGAGAAATATCAGGGTGGTCCGGTGGGGGTGAATACGCTGGCTGCGGTGCTTGCCGAAGAGCCAGACGCGATCGAAGAAATCTACGAACCGTTCTTAATGCAAATCGGGTTCCTCAACCGCACTCCGCGCGGACGCGTGGCCACACAGTTGGCCTACGACCATTTCGGCATCACGCCGAGCCGAAGGCAGAGTTCGCTGTTTTAGCCGTCAGCCATCAGCTAAGACCTCAACCCAACCCAGAGCCGACCTCGGACCTCAGACCTCGGCAAGCTGCCGGCTGGGTTTGCTGAATCGTGCGCCTATCCGGTAGAATCTAATGGTTCAGATTAAGATTGGAACCTCTATGAAACCAGCTATTCATCCTGCTTATAACGAAGTGCGTGTGCATTGCGCGTGCGGCAACACGTTTACTACCCGGTCAACCCATAAGGGCGATATCGGCGTGGAAATCTGCTCGAACTGCCATCCGTTTTTTACTGGCAAGCAGAAGCTGATGGATACGGCCGGACGTGTGGAGCGCTTCCGCCGCAAGTACGCCAAGAAAGAGACTCCCGCGACGCCGGCAAAGAGCTGATTCTGGCCACGGATTTACACGGATTCTCGCGGATACACCTTAAGAATTCAGCCCCTGCTCCGGCGGGGGCTTTGTTTTGCCAGGCGAGCTAAGCTTGGCAAGTAGAATAGAACCGTGAAGAAGTTCTGGGACAACTCGAACGGCACGGGTAAGGAAGGCTTGTATACGGCCGGCACTCTTGCCTCCAAGGCCGCGCCGCCGCGGCCGGTTCCAGCGAGTCTTTCGATCGGCACCGTGACCATCGCCCCGGCCACGGTGCTCGCGCCGATGGCCGGCGTTACCGACACAGTTTTTCGCCGCTTTATTCGCAACCTCGGGGGATGCGGGCTGATCATGACGGAGTTCACCTCGGCCGACGGCGTGCTGCGCAAGAAAGATCAGAAGGCCAAGCGCTATCTGCATTTCTACGAAGACGAGCATCCCATCTCGGCGCAGCTCTTCGGCAGCAGTCCGCAGGTAATGGCTGAAGCCGCGCGCATGGTCGAGGGCCTGGGGTTTGATCTTGTCGACCTGAACCTGGGCTGTCCCGCGAAGAAAGTTGTGAAGTGCAACGGAGGGTCCGGGCTGCTGCGCGATCTGCCGGCGATCGGGAAGATTTTCGAGGCTGTGCGGGCGGCGGTGACAATTCCCTTCACCGTAAAGTTCCGCGCTGGCTGGAATGACGAAGAAATCGTCTGCGTGGAACTGGCACGCATGGCGGAGTCGTGCGGACTCGCCGCAGTCGCGCTGCACGCGCGAACCCGCGAACAGGGCTACAGCGGCAACGCGCGCTGGGAGTGGATCGCCGCCGTGAAAGATGCGGTGAAGATTCCCGTGATCGGGAACGGCGACATTCGTTCGCCGGAAGACGCTTGCGCCATGGTTACGCAGACCGGCTGTGACGCAGTGATGATCGGCCGCACCGCGCCGTCGAATCCGTGGATCTTTCGGCAGATTCAGCAGCATTGCGAGTCGATGGAAAGTACGAACAGCGGCAATGTTGATCTGGAGAGCGATGCCCATGTGGGGACGGACACTCTTGCCGGTCCAGTCGAGCGCAGCTCGGCTGGGTTTGGTCCTGGCAGCGTCTCGGATTTCGAAATGATACCGACTCGGGAAGGGCACGACTTCGGTCGTGCCGAAAATGCCGCAAGTCCTCCATCGGCTTCAGCCGCCGAAGGGCAGCCCTACACCCACCCCAGCGAAGCCGACCGCTACCAGATGATCCGCACCTACTTCCAGATGCTGATCGAAGAAGAACTGCCCGATGCTGTCGGAAAAATGAAGCAGTTCGCAAGCTGGTTCACCCACGGTGTGGCGGGCGGCGCGGGGTTGCGCAAGGAAATCTACGAATCCAAGAGCGCCGTGGAGATTCTGGCCAGAGTCGAAGAATTCTTCGAAGCAAGGCTGCTTGTTACAGGGTGAGGCAATACCGCCTGATTTCTCGGTTAGGCTACGCTCCCCGCGCTACCATCTTCTCTAATTCATCTTTCTCGACATACGCCCACGGAGTTTTCGGGTCATGCGTGAACACTGTCAGCCATTTCTCGGGAATCGCTTGCGTGTAATACCGCTTCTTGCTCTGGATGGTTTGCAGCGGGTAGAGATCGAAGCTCATGCCCCAGGTGAGGTCGATGTGCGCCGTGGTGGGGATCAGGTCGGAGATGTAGCAGGCCGTCCGTCCTCCACTGGTCACGATCACCGCTTGCAGATGGGCGGTGTGGCCGGGGAAGGTTCGCACTGAAATTCCCGGTACGATTTCTTCGCCGCCTTTGAGCAGCGTCATTTGCCCGCTGGCTACCAGCGGATCGTAGTTGTCGGAGATGTAGCTGATAGAGTCGCGCTCGCTGGGCTTCCGCGCATATTCCCATTCGCCTTCGGGAGCGTAGTATTTCGCGCGCGGGAATGTGGGAACAATCTTACCGTTGCCGGCTCGCATCGTATTCCATCCGCAGTGGTCGAAGTGAAGATGCGTGTTGATGACGATGTCGACGTCGTCGGGAGAGATTCCGGCTGCCGCGAGATTCGCAAGCAACTGCGCGGGCTGCCCGTAGAACTTGACCATGCGGTCGGAGAGCTTGTTCCCCATACCGGTTTCGACCAGGATGGTTTGCGTGCCGTTGCGCGGCTCTTCCGTGCGTGGCTTTTCCATGCGGATGACGAGCGAGTTGAGTCCGGCGGTGACGCAATTTCTTTCGTCCACGGCAAAATCCGCTCCGAAAGCGGCAGCGACTTTTCGCGACCACATCACTTTGGGAACGACGCCGAAAAACGCGCCGCCATCGAGCGGATAGGTTCCGTCAGAAAAGATGCTGAGTTCGAAGTCGCCGAGAGTGAGCCGGTGCATGGAGCTAGTGTGCCACAGCCGCTCCATTGGCTACGGATTTGCGCGGATTTTCCACGGATAAGTCATTCCTTGTTTTGATCTATCCGTTAAAATCCGTGAAATCCGTTGCCTATTTTGATTTGGCTTTGGCTGCTTCTTTTTCTCCTACTCGCTTGCTTACTTCAAACTTCATCTTGCCGGCGCGCTTGTCGGCGTCGACGATAATGTGATCGCCGTGGAGGATTTCGCCGTCGAGAATCTTCAGGGCGAGCGGATCCTGGATCAGCTTCTGAATGGCGCGCTTCAGTGGCCGGGCACCGAAGTTGGGATCGTACCCCTGGGTGAAGAGCAGGTCTTTGGCTGCGTCGGTCAGTTCGAGAGAAATCTTGCGATCGGCCAGCAGGCGACGCACGTCTTCAAGGCGCAGCTCGATGATCTTCACAAGCTGATCTTTGCCGAGTGGACGGAACACGATGATGTCGTCGACGCGGTTGAGGAACTCGGGCCGGAAGTGCGTATGTAGTGTATTGATCACCTGTTGCGAAGCCTGTTCGAAATCCTGCTCGGAGCGCAGGCTTTCAGACTGCAGAAACGACGAGCCGAGGTTCGAGGTCATGATGATGATGGTGTTTTTGAAATCGACGACGCGGCCTTTGCCGTCGGTGAGGCGGCCGTCGTCCATAATCTGCAGCAGGACGTTGAAGACGTCGGGGTGGGCTTTCTCGATTTCGTCGAAGAGCACGACAGCGTACGGGCGGCGGCGGACCTGCTCGGTGAGCTGGCCTCCTTCTTCGTAGCCGACGTAGCCGGGCGGTGCGCCGATCAGGCGGGCGACCGAGTGCTTCTCCATGTATTCGGACATGTCGATGCGGAGCAGGGAGCGCTCGTCGTCGAAAAGAAATTCGGCGAGGGCGCGCGCCAGCTCCGTTTTACCGACGCCGGTGGGGCCGAGAAAAATGAATGAGCCGATGGGCCGCTTGGGATCGCTGAGTCCGGCGCGGGAGCGGCGAATGGCGTTGGCCACGCGTTCGAGCGCCGCATCCTGGCCTACGACGCGCAGGCGCAGGCGCTCTTCCATCGTGACCAGCTTCTTGACTTCGCCTTCCAGCATTTTCGAGACGGGAATGCCGGTCCACTTGGAGACGATGCGGGCGATATCTTCTTCGTCGACTTCTTCCTTCAGCATGCGCGACTTGCCTTTGCTCTCGATTTGCCGAGTGAATTTGGCAAGTTCTTCTTCCGACTGGCGAATGAGGCTGTAACGGATTTCGGCGACACGCTGCAGGTTGCCTTTGCGTTCTTCGGCCTGCTCTTCGGTTTTCAGCTTTTCGATTCGTTCCTTCAGCTCGCGAGTACGAGCGATGAGATCTTTTTCTTTTTTCCAGTTTGCCTTGAGCGCGTTGGATTTCTCGCGGATTCCGGCAAGCTCTTTGTCAATCACCCCGAGACGCTCCTTTGAGTTCGCATCGTCCTCCTTTTTCAGCGCCTGCCTTTCGATTTCAAGCTGCGTCGCTTTGCGTTCGAGCTGATCGATGTCGGTGGGAAGCGAATCGATCTGGATGCGGATCGACGCGGCGGCTTCGTCGACCAGGTCGATGGCCTTGTCGGGCAGAAAGCGGTCCGAAATGTAACGGTGCGAGAGAGTCGCGGCCGCGACGATGGCGGAGTCTTTTATTCGAACCCCATGATGCACCTCATATTTTTCTTTGAGGCCGCGAAGAATCGAAATGGTGTCTTCGACGTTGGGTTCGCCGACGAAAACGATCTGGAAGCGGCGCTCGAGCGCGGCATCTTTTTCAATATATTTGCGGTACTCATTGAGAGTGGTGGCGCCGATGGCGCGCAGTTCGCCGCGAGCCAGCGCGGGCTTCAGCATGTTGGACGCGTCGATGGCGCCTTCAGCAGCTCCAGCACCGACCAGCGTGTGCAACTCGTCGATGAAGAGAATGACTTGGCCCTGAGAGTCTTCGATTTCTTTCAAGACAGCCTTGAGGCGGTCTTCGAATTCTCCGCGGAATTTTGCTCCGGCGAGCATGGCACCAAGATCGAGCGCGACAACGCGCTCGTTCTTTAAGACTTCGGGCACGTCGCCGGAAATAATGCGCTGGGCGAGGCCTTCGACGATGGCGGTTTTGCCCACGCCGGGTTCGCCGATGAGTACGGGATTATTTTTCGTGCGGCGCGACAGGACCTGGACCACACGACGGATTTCTTCATCGCGTCCGATGACGGGGTCGAGCTTGCCGCGGCGGGCCTGTTCGTTCAAGTCGCGGGCGTAGCGCTCGAGGGCCTGATATTTCGCTTCGGGATTCTGGTCAGTGACTTTCTGCGAGCCGCGGATAGAGGTCAGCGCTTGCAGAATCGCTTCATACGTAGCGCCGTGACGGGCGAGAATCTGCTGCGCGGCGTCGCGCTTGAGGTGCGTGATGGCCAAGAGCAGGTGCTCGGTGGAAACGTATTCGTCCTTGAAATTGGCGGCTTCTTTGAAAGCTTGTTCAATCAGCTTGTTGGTTTCGTACGAGAGCGCGGCCTGGGCGGCGCTGCCGGAAACTTTGGGAAGTTTTTCGATCTCTTTGTAGATGTCGCTCAGAACCGCTTGCGGCCCGATGCCGATTTTTTCGAGCACGGGCGGGACGATGCCTTCTTTGTCTTCGAGCAGCGCGGCCAGCAGATGGAGCGGCAGTAGTTCGGGGTTGCCGTGCTCGGAGGCGAGGTCGTTCGCGCGCTGCACGGCTTCCTGTGCTTTGACGGTGAATTTGTCCCAACGGATGGGCATGGGAATTTCTCTACTTTCTTTTTGTCATTCTGAGCGAAGCGAAGAACCTGTGCAATCTTGCCAACGGGAAAAATTTGCACGGGCCCTTCGCTCCTCTCAGGAACGACAGAACACAAGAAACGGAAGGCGGGCATGTCTGCCGCCTCCCGCTTAAAAACGAATCGAGCTGCGCTCGATTGGACGGGCGAGGGCGCCCGTCCCCACACGATCGGCGTCCGCAGGCTTACGCGGCTTTGCCGGGGGCTTTGCTCTCGATCGTCTTCTCAACGCCAGCGCCGGCGCCGATGTTGACTTTGATCTGCTTCGGCTTGGCTTCGGCTTTCTTGGGCAGTGCGATCTTCAACACGCCCTTGTCGTAGGTGGCCGAAACTTTCTCGGAGTCTACGGTGGTGGGCAGATTGAAGGTACGGGTGAAGCTGCCGTAGTGGCGCTCCACGCGGCGGTAGTTCTCTTCTTTTTCTTCCTTCTCGATCTTGCGCTCACCGTGGACAGTGAGGGTGTTGTTCTCCAGGCGAACGTCGATGTCTTTTTCGTCGATTCCGGGCACTTCGATCTTCAGCGTGAAGTTGTGCTCGTCTTCGTAGACGTCGACTGCCGGGGCAAAGCTTGAGGTAGTCAGGGATTCATCCTGGCCCTCGCGCTGGGACTCGCGGAACAGGCGGTTCAGCCGGTCCTGCAGGGTGGAAAGCTCGCGAAACGGTTCAAAACGGGTAAGCACGGTCATGGTAAATCCTCCTTCAAATATTCTGGTGATTGTGCAGCAGCATTTCAGAAGCGCCGATAAGGGCTTCGCTACAGTTAATCAGATGCTCAATTATAACAAAAGAAGCATAAAATATGAGCGTGTTATTGTCAACTCTATATGGCTTATTTTCATTAGGTTACGTAGGCTATGACGCACTTTAAATAGGAAGTTTCGGGGACGGAAGGCAGAATTGGATGGTCTTTGGCTTGTCCGCGAATCTCGATGAGGCGCAGGCTGCGGTGAGCGTCGAGCGCGGCCGAAGCCAGCATCTGCAGGAAGTCGGATGTGCTTACGTGGTAGGAGCAGGAGCAGGTGACGAGGATGCCACTGGGGCGCAGCATCTTGAGGGCACGCAGGTTGAGTTCCTTGTAGCCGCGGAGGGCGGCATCGAGGTCGCGCTTGGTCTTGGCGAAGGCGGGCGGGTCGAGAACGATGGTGTCGTAGCGACGGTTGGAGGCGGCGTAGTCCTTGAGCAGCTCGAAGGCGTTGGCTTCGATCCATTCGATCTCGGGCTGATTCGTATTGTTCCGGTTGAGGGCGGCGTTCTGGTCGGCGATTTCGAGCGCGGGCCGCGAACTATCGACCGCCGTGACACTGGTGCAGCGCGGGGCAAAGTGGAGGGCGAAGCCTCCTTGATAGCAGAAAACGTCGAGGGCGTCACCGTGGGCGTAAGAGGCTCCAGCGGCGTAGTTTTCGCGCTGGTCGAGGAAGGCTCCGGTCTTCTGGCCCGCGCGCGCGTCGTGGTGAAACTGGACGCCGTTCATGGTCACGATGTTCGCGGCTTTTTCGCCTTGCAGCAGCCCGGATTCGCGGGCTGGTAAAGACTCCAGCTCGCGCACGCGAGGGTCGACGCGCTCGACGATGGAGGCAGGATGCAGGCGATCGGTCAGCTCCGAGATGAGAGTGTGGCGGATGGGATCGGCGTCCATGGCCTGGGTAAGGATCTGGAGCGAAAGGATGTCGTTATAGCGATCGACAATTAGCCCGGGGAGGAAGTCGGCTTCACTGAAGATGACGCGGTAGGCGTCGGTGTCGCGGACCACGAGCTCGCGATAGGCGAGGGCGGCTGCGATGCGCTCGCGAAGCAGACCTGGAAAATCTGAAACAGGCTCGTTCGAGACCAGGCGGATCGCGATTTGCGAAGAGCTGGAATAGAGAGCGGTGCCAAGGGGCTTGCCGCGTTGGTCGGTGACGGCGACGAGCGAGCCGGGTGGAATGCCGTCAGCGGAAAGAATGTCGGAGCGGTAGACCCAAACATGGCCGCTTTTGAGGCGTGAGGCGCCGCGCGGGGAAACCTTGATTTTACGGAGAGTTGACTGTACAGGACTCGGGGACATGGGGACATGGTAACGCCTCTGCTGCGAAGGGTGTCGCGCAAATGCGCCAACGACCGCAACGGTCAATGAGTGCGAAGGCCCGTCTTCGCCAACTGACAAAACATCTATCCCGTTCTAGAATTGCCGCCAAGAAGGAGAGCAATGTTCGAGCAAAGCCTTCTTCGCCGTATCTGCGCCCTTTCTAAAGTGATGGTTCGAGAAAAACTTGTCGCCTTTTTCCGCGGCGAAATCGATGCAGAAGAGCAGTGGGGCTTCCCACGACTGAACCGCATCCCGGAGAGCTTTCTTCAAGATCGCCTGAATCACTACAGAGGATTGAGCGACAGCGAGTAAGAACACTATAAGGACTGTTCTGCCACCTTTGCTGCTGCGAGTCACACTTTTGTTGTAGATGCCCCAGGTATTCAGCACGCGGAGCACCCCTATTTTCAGCGCTGGCAAGCGTTTAAGAAGACCCTCTTGGACGATCCAAATCTAAGGAACGTCCCGCTATTCCGAGCTATGATTCAGCAGTACAAGATCGACAAGCATCGGGGCGTTCCAAGTTCAGTTAGCGAAGCGCGATTCGCGCTCGCTTCCTCAATTCGTCCTGTGAAGTTACCGGAACGGCGACGGCGGGTAAGAGCCGCCCTTCAGAAACTTGGACTTGTGAAGGCGGATAAGCTTGGGTTTTACCGTTGCCACCACGCAGGAAAAGACTTTTCGGTTTACGTCGATTTCGGCGATCGGCATGCTCAATTGCGCTACGCTGTTTCGTTTCCCGAGTTTAAGGATCGCTATCCGCTGACTCAATTTGGATTTGAGCGCGCCCTTGGGTTCGGATGGGGACATTGGGATTTCATTGTCGAAGAGAACGTCGATGACGTCTTCCAATTGTTTGCCGAGGTCGTTGCGTATTCGGCCGAGCTCCCGGATCGAATTCGCAAAGCCGTTCACTAGTTAGGTCAATTTCGAGTCAGTTGGCGAAATATCGCTATAGCACGCAATATAAAAAGGCGCCCACTTTTGCGGTAGGTTGAGATTGTTCGGATCACCAACCTAGCGAAAGGGAGCGCCTTTATGAATCAGGAAAAGTATATCGGGATGGACGTGCACCAGGCCA
>JBAUAN010000121.1:0-41641 GCA_049675725.1 Candidatus Sulfotelmatobacter sp.
CTTCGGAAATCAACGAAGAGCTGAAAAAGCTGCACACCGCCGTTCACTACGGAGCCGACACCGTCATGGATCTCTCCACCGGCGGCAACATCCACGAAATTCGCGAAGCCATCCTGCGCCACTCGCCTTTGCCCATCGGCACCGTACCGATCTACGAAGCCATCGCCCGCGTAAAGCGCGTCGAAGACCTGAACGCCGAAGTCATGCTCGAAGTCATCGAAGAGCAAGCCGCCCAGGGCGTGGATTACATGACCATCCACGCCGGCGTGTTGATCCAGTATCTGCCGCTGATTTCGAAACGCATCACCGGAATCGTGAGCCGCGGCGGAGCCATCCTCGCGCAATGGATGGCCTACAACCACAAACAAAATTTCCTCTACGACCGCTTCGAAGACATCGTCAAGATTTTCAAAAAATACGACGTCAGCTTCTCGCTGGGCGACGGCCTGCGCCCCGGCTGCGTAGCCGACGCCAGCGACGAAGCCCAGTTCGCCGAACTGAAAACTCTCGGCGAGCTCACCAAAATTGCCTGGCAGCAAGACGTCCAGGTCATGATCGAAGGCCCCGGCCACGTCTCCATGGACAAGATTAAAGAACAGGTCGATAAAGAAGTTGAATATTGTTACGAAGCTCCGTTCTACACGCTGGGCCCGCTGGTCACCGACATCGCTCCCGGCTACGACCACATCACCAGCGCCATCGGCGCAGCCATGATCGGATGGTACGGCGCCGCCATGCTCTGCTACGTCACGCCGAAGGAGCATTTAGGGTTACCGAACGAGAAAGACGTGAAAGACGGCATCATCGCCTACAAAATCTCCGCCCACGCCGCCGACATCGCCCGCGGACGTCCCGGCGCCCGCGACCGCGACGACGCCCTCAGCTACGCAAGATACAAATTCGACTGGGAAAAACAATTCGCCCTGTCCCTCGACCCCGAAACCGCCCGCAGCATGCACGACGAAACCCTCCCCGACGACTATTACAAAGAAGCCGCCTTCTGCTCCATGTGCGGGCCTAAATTCTGCTCGATGAATTATTCGTCGAAAGTCGACGAATACAACAAGCAGGTGCATGGGATCGAGAAGAAGGATTATTCGGAGTTGGTGGAGAGATTGGTGTCGCTGAAATAGGCGGAATGGTCTTTACCAATCTGGAGCAAAGTTCCGCGGCCTCCATTCTCCTCGGACGAAACGCCAGCGTTTCCAGTGCTTCTTAGAGAACTTGAAGATCATCTGCTCCTGAAAACGCGCGACATAATTCTGAAAATCCGCAGTCGGTTCCTCGAACGGAAAAAGAAGCCATGCATACACGGTCGCTGCCTTGTGCGCCGCAAAATTCAGCGACGATCCGGGACCGAGGCGGAAATCAATCATCGGAAGATCCTCCTGGCTCGGCAGTATGCCTCCTGTCTCCGGTTCGATGAACTTGAACCTCCACGATGCCTGGAAGAAGGTGCGATCGGCCAGCGACGCATCTTGCCGATCAAATTCATCGAGCAGCCCAAGCGCAGCCGAGGCGTGCTCCGGGCTTAGCTTCCAGTTGTAGGCGCGATACTCTTTCCACGTCGGCGAAGTGGTGGTCCCTTCGATGGGCCCGAACGTGTCGCAGATTCTCCGCACCCGGAACTCCAGGGCGTCACTGGCGTCCGCGCGCATGTCCAGCATCATGGATAGAAGGGTTGGCGTCTTCTGATCGGAGAAAACGTCCATGGCGCGGTGGACCTTCGCATAGGCCTCCGCCCGCCCGATCCTGCCCGCGTGATGGAGGAAGTGATAGCCGATGAAAGACGTCATGACGAGGTGAATCTTATCTCAATCGAGATGCTGCGGGCTGCCCCACCCTTTCTCGACACCATCCCAGCTGAGGCTGCCCCGGTCTTCGCGGTTTTCGAAGACCGGGGATATCGGCTCTCGACCCGGGGATTGTTCACCCTTTCGCGCGCTTTGCGGAAGAGTCGGAATGACGCTTCCCACATCTATGCCGGGTGCCCCATCCTTTCGCGTTCTCTGCGAAAGGGTGGGAGCGGAGTTATGGTCATTGCATAGCCGTGAACTGGCTCGAAGCTGCGAAAAAGATGGCTGAGGACGCACGAGCGCAGCTTGCCCTCAATCGCAAGCGCCTGCAGGAAACCCTCGCGGAACGGGCACGGCAACAGTCCGCCCAAGGACCTCAGACGAACGCACGGTGATCCCGCCTCGCGTTACTATCATTGCCGGCGCTTACGGCTGCGGCAAGTCCAGCCTCCAACCCGTGCTAAACTCCACCTTCCCGCACGGAGGCCGACCATGCCAGTGCCCATCCTGCTCCCCACCGCAGTCCGCGATGAAAGTTTCGGCGGGGTCACTTATCACATTGAGGGCGAGCTCGTTCCGGCGCTGCACGTCGAGATGGCGAGCGTGCCGGTTTACTTTGAGCATCACATCCTGCTCTGGAAAGAACCGAGAGTCACCATTGGCGTGAAGGCTCTGGCGGGGGCGTTCAAGCGCATCCTCTCCGGCATGCCGATCTTCATGACCGAAGCTCATGGGCCCGGGCACATCGCGTTCAGCCGCGACGGCGCCGGCCACGTTTGGGGCATGCATCTCAAACAAGGTGAGGCCATCGATGTGCGCGAGCACCAGTTCCTGGCCGCCACCGGGCATGTGGATTACACCTTCAATCGGGTCAAGGGCATCGCCAACATGCTGATGGGCGGCACAGGATTCTTCATCGACACCTTCACCGCGTTAACCAACGATGGCATCGTGTGGCTGCATGGTTATGGCAACGTCTTCGAGGTCACGCTGCACGCAGGAGAGATGATCGATATTGAGCCCGGCGGTTGGGTTTACAAAGATCGCAGCGTGCAGATGGAAACGCAGTTCCAAAGGCTTTCGACCGGATTGTTGGCCAGCGCAGGGCAAATCGTCTGGAACCGTTTCACTGGACCGGGCCGCGTAGCCATCCAGTCGATGTACCTGCACATGCCGACAGAAAAATAGACGAGCGGCGTAGCCCGGATTCGCGCCGGGTGCACCATCCTTTCGTGCTCTTTGCGAAAGGATGGGAGCCTCCGACTCGATCGCGGGGAAATCCACAGCCCCCGCTCCGATCGTGTGACATCCAACCTTGCGTCCAAACAAAAGAAAGCAGAACATGGTCAAGGCGGAGGCGGTAGCCACCACTACCGCGACAAGGGCCATAAGTCCTTTGTTTCACGGATTTTGACCTCTAAGTTATTTGAAATCAAGATTTTGCAGACCATTTTTGCAGACCCCGCGCCCAGTAAGCCTTTCCGAGGGTAGGGGGGAGGGGGGTATACCCCTCAGCTGACGTTTTTCCCGGAACCAAACTCGTTCGCGAGCAGTGGTCGAGCCGAGTTGGCAAAGTATTTTTCAGGAGATTTTCACAGCCCCACCTGTGCGGACGGGCAGAGCGTCTCGCTACTCACCGCGGTCGATTGCAGTTGCCCCGGTCGAAACGGTTGATTAAAATCTGCAAGCGGTCCCGGCCCCGAATTCAGTCGCTTTCAGGAGCCTTCATGCGGAACACCACCTGCATTTTTGGGATGTTCGCTTCTTCGCTGCTTTGTCTTCCCGCAGTCTTTGCGCAAACCAACCCTCCACCGCCCGACGCGCACGAGATGGTGACGCGCCAGCCGCACACGCTCTCCAAATCCGCCGACCGTTCCGCCGCCATCAGTCTTCTGGATCGCGCTCGAAAAAATTACGACCTGCACCGCATCGACGCTCCCTACTCTCTGAAAGTTTCATTCGAAAGCAGCGGCGCGTTGCAGAGCGAAGGCGCTGGCACGATGGAGGAGTTGTACGACGGCCAGTCCCACTGGCGCTGGACCGAGCAGTTGCAGGATTCGCGCGTGGTTCGCATCGGCGCCGAAGGCCACATCTACGGCATCAATCCATCCGACCCGGTTCCTTTACGTGTGCAGCTGGTGCGTACCGTTCTGCTGCGGCCCATCGTGCATGACCCGGCGTCGTTCGTATTTCGCACCGCCGATCTGGAGCGCGACGGCAAGCCGGTCGTGTGCATGCTGCTCAGCTATTCGCTGCCGCCGAACCCCGCGCCGCGCTCCTGGGTGGAGCGCGAAGACTGCGTCGATCCCACCACCGGCCTGTTGCAGGTGTGGTCCGAAGCGCCGGGAATTTTCGCGGTCTACGATTACGCCGGAGCCACGGAATTTCACGGCCACACGCTGCCGCGCCAGATTTCCATTTTCGAAGAAGGCCGCCTCACGGTTCAGGTGCGAGTGGAAAGCCTCGAAGACGCCCCCAACATCGATGCGAGTCTATTTCAGCCCACGCCAGAAATGGTGGACGCGGGCGAATCATTCGCGCTGGCCGGCCCGCGCCGCTTGCCGCTGCGGGTTGACCCCACCGATGCACCCACTTCGCGTTTCTTTCAGCCGGTAATCGTCCACGCCACTCTCGATGCGCAAGATGGCACCGTGCTCGATGCCGAGCCGTTGCAAACCACGGACCCGGAGTTGAGCCGAGCCGCGCTCGACATTGTAAGAAGCACGTCCTTTGATCCTTCAGGATTTCAGCAGGAAGTTTTCTTCAACGTGCAGTTTCATTTCCCCGCGGTGCGACTGAACGGCCCGCCGGTATTCCACACTTCCGTGCATTGGATAATTCTGGATCACCACGGCAGGCCTCCGCGGATTAGAAGGCCGCCGCACGCCGGCAACTAAAGAAACGGATGGTGGACGATCCTTCGCGGCTTTTTGCGAAGCGTAGGAATTTTGATTTTTGTCGAAGCTACTTCCCTTCCAGATGAATGTCGCCGACGCCCACGTGCGCCCGCAGTTCGTATTTTCCGTCGCCGTGATACTTCAGGGTTTTGCCCAGCCAGCCGCTGGTCTCGCCATAGCCTTCGCCGTTCACGTCGCCGATGCCCGCGCTGGCGTTCACCAGGCGGTAACCGCTGTGCTCGTGCGCAATCCGAATGTCGCCCACGCCAAGGCTTAGATCTTTGTCGCCCTCAACATTCTCCACCGTGAGATCGCCGACCTTCTCATGCACGTCGAGGTTGGTGTTCTGCGGGACTTCCAGCTCAACGTCGAATTGCGTATTGGCTCCCGTCGGCGCATGGAACTCGAGGCTGGCATCATTGCCGCGAACGTCGAAATCGACGTGCGCCTCTTTCACGTGGCTCTCGACCCGCGACTTGATCGTGTAGGTCAGACGAATCTTGCTGGAATCGCCGCGTCGAATGTGCAAGTCGCCAACGTTCAGGCGAACGTGAACCATCCCTCCCACCGCGAAGTCGCGCGCGTCGGTGTGCGTCTCCTCATAATTCCAGTCGGAAGCGGAGGCGAACGGCGCAAACAGCAAACAGGCAACGATTGCAGTGTAGAGTAAGGTCAAACGAATGGCTGATGAGCGAATGCAGGATCTTCCGGGCACAGACCACCTCCGGAGCGCGAGGACGCCTGTTTCAGATACGAGTGGAATCGGGTTATGGTTCCCGGAAAATTCCCGCCTAGATGGACGCATTGGCGGGCAGGATTCCCTTCGGCTTCGCTCGGGGCAGGTCCGCCACTGGTTCAGGTTCGGAAGTCGGCCACGCCATCCCACACCAGTTGGACGGCGATGGCCAGAATCAGAAAGCCGAATATTTTGTTGATCGCGCCCACGGCGCTGGGCCCCAGCCGCCGCACGAGCGGCCCTCCCAACCAGAAAAACAGCAGCACAGAAAGCGCCACAGCGGCGATGCCGATGACCATGCCCAAGTATGAAGCGGCGCTGTCCACGTGCGCGGCCAGCGCCATGACCACGCCGATCGCTCCCGGGCCCGACATGAGCGGCATGGCCAGCGGCGTGAGGGAAATATCCTCTTTGTCTTCAGCCTCGTGAGTTTCGGCGGGCGTGATGCGCGCATGCGAAGTCACCATGCCCCACGCGGTGTTGGCCACGATGAGCCCGCCGGCAATCTTGAGCACGGGCAGCGAGATGCCGAAAAAGAAAAGAACGAACCTCCCAAAGAACAGGAACGTTACCAGGATGATGAAAACCCAAAGCCCGGTCTTCACGGCCGTGCGGCGGCGATCCTCGGGAGTCCAGGTGGACGTCATGCTGAAGAAAATCGGAATGCCGCCGAAGGGGTCGACAATAGGAAAGAGCGCAAGAAAAGTGGCCGCCGCCGAAGCCGGCAGCGTACGCAGAAACTCCCCGAGAGCGTGAGCGGAGGTCATGGTCAGTCAAAGATTACCGGCGGGCGGCGGCGCCACTTTGTGCGTTTAGGCACGATAATCTCAAATCGCGGCCCGTTCAACAGGAGGTCCTTGATGTTGGGAACCTGTTCCGCACTTTTCTTCTTTGCGCTCTTCTTGGCAGCCGGTGTGCTAGCTTTTTTTCTCGTGCTCATGTAGCTCCTATCGGCATTTTCAGCGATACGCCTCCAGCGCCCTGGCGCCACGCTCCAGCGCGGCCGCCAGCACCGCCAACTGTTGCCGCGCCCGCTCTGCGTCTCCCTTATCCAGAGCTTCATTCACTCCCGGAATCACTACGGCCGCGTAACCCGTATATTCTCCCGGAGCGTAGATGGCATGCCGGAACCACGGACGGTGTGGTAGTCCCTCCGGAACCAGCAAAGCGTGTTCGGCATTAAGAAGCGCCGTGTTGAGCTGGTTCGTTTTCGTGGAATCTCGCGGCGGAGTCTTCTGCTTCGATGCGATCTTCGCGCCCGCCTCGTGAAAGTGTTTCGCCGCCGCCGCCACCGCGTTGAAGTCGAGCGCGCGATCTCCAAACTTGGCGTCCGCTCGCTTGCGGGCCGAATCGACGTAGGCTTCAATCTCTTTTCCGTATTCGTCGTAGTGATATGGCAACACGTCCGCGTCCGCCATGCGCAAAGCTTCGAGACCAAACACCCGCGCCATTTGCTGGTCATAGACGAAATCGGGATCGGCAAACTTCTTGAACCAGGCGAAATCGTCGAACGCCGAGTGATACACGCCGTAGGACCCGCTCGAACTGATGTCCGTGGACGGCACGCCCAGGTGCTGCAGGAATGCTGTGTAATCGGAGCCGCTGCCCAGGTCGCCCACCAGTACGTCGGCTTTGGACTGCGCTGCCGGAGTTCGGTGGGCATCGCCGATAGCTTCAGTGGGAGATTGCGTCGAAGGCGCGCCGGGTTGGCCCAGCTTCTGCCATTCCTCATAGACCGTCCCGCCCTTGGGACTGGGCACGGCTTTGGTCACGTCGCGCAGAAACTGCTTCAGGCTGGGCACGGCCGACGCTCCAAATTTCGATCCGGAAACAGCGACATCCATGTTGAAATACCCAGGGGAATTTGCCAACTCCGATTCGTGTTGCTCCGCCCATTCCGTGGAACCCATCAAGCCTTCTTCTTCGCCATCCCAGCTGGCGAAAACGAGGGTGCGCTTTGGCTTCCATCCCGACTTCAACAACTCGCCGACGCCGTGCACTGCCTCCAGCATGGCCGCCGTACCGCTATTCGGATCCACCGCGCCGAAGACCCAGGCATCGCGGTGATTGCCCGCAACCACCCACTGGTCGGGCAGTTCGCTTCCGCGGGCTCGGCCGATCACGTCCCACAGCGTACGGAACTGATAGTCCTGCTTCAGATGCATTTTCACTCTTGCCGGACCCGGGCCAACGTGGTAGGTAAAGGGCAACGCGCCTTGCCAGTCGCGCGGCGAATCCGGTCCGCCCAAATGCTCGAGCATGGGCCAGGCATCGTGATAAGAAAGGGGCGTAGCTGGAATCTTCGGCATCTGCGCCGATTTTTCCGGAGCAATGCGCTGCGAGTCGGGCAGCGAAGGCACCGAGGCAATTCCCGGCGTGGTGGGATCTCCGGGAAACTCGAACATGTAGCCCACTGACCCGCGCTGCACGCCTGTATCAGGCCGCCACGGACCTTGTGGGTATTTGTCGCCGTGCCGCCAGCCGTCGTCTGCCGGATCGGAATAAATGATTACGCCCGCCGCTCCCCGCTCCTGCGCGAGGAAGACTTTCACTCCACGGAAATTCCGCCCGTAGCGCACCAGCACAATCTTGTCGCGCACGCTGATTTTCATTTTGTCGAGCTTTTCGAAATCTTCGGGCGTTCCATAGTTGGCATAGACCACTTCCGCCTCGACGTCGCCGGAGGGTGACATTCCGTTGAAGGGCATCACCACGTTCGGATCGTCGGGGTAAGTATCTCCCTCCACGTGCTCCCGCGTCGGCCCGTGCATTTCCACTCCCGCCGGCGCGGTCATGTCCACGCTGATTTCCAGCGGATAGTTCATCCAGACTCTGTATTCCACAGTTTCAGTTTCGAGCCCGGCCTCGCGGAATTTCGCGGCGACATAGTCAGCCGTGGCTTTGTCCGCGGGCGTGCCGGCCATGTGCGGAGCCCGCGTAAGCACACGCAGATGCTGTTCGGCGAGTTTGGGATCGGGCACGGCGAGAAAGCGAGCTTCCGTGGTGATTTCCGCGGCGGCGTCGCGAAACCCGAAGATCGCCGGCGACCCGGACGGTTCCGCCGGATTTCCGCCGACGCTAAACGAAAGACTGGAAAGCACAACTACGGACGAAAGCAACGCTGCAGAAAGAAATCTCATGGGGCTCCCGCGGGGAAAGTTAGTAAGGTAGCACAGCGACGGTTAAGATGAAGAGATGAAGCGTCCGCGAAAAGTATTTAAGCGCCAAGATCACGCCGAAGAACGGCAGCGGGCTTAGCGACGTAAGCGAGAACCACGACCGCTACCTCGGTTGAGGACGAGACGGCGGCCATGAAGAAGTCGGCCATCGTGCAGAAGACTACCGCACCTGCCCGGTCCCAATAATTTCATATTTCGACGAAGTCAGCTCCACCAGAGCGAACGGCCCGCGGCAATGCAGCTTCTGCGTGCTCACTCCCATCTCGGCGCCGAAGCCGAACTCTCCGCCGTCGGTGAAGCGTGTCGATGCGTTCCAGTAGACAACCGCCGAATCGACGCCGTGCAAAAACTTGCGGGCGTTCTTTTCATCGCGCGTCACAATCGCGTCGGAATGCTTGGTTGAATAGTGATTGATGTGACCAATGGCTTCGTCCACACCGGCAACAACGTGGATCGCGATGCATAGCCGCAGGTATTCTTCATACCAATCCTGCTCGGATGCGGGGCCAACCTGCAACCCGGCGGCAAGACTGCGGGACTTGCCGTCGCCGCGAACTTCGACTCCAGCTTCGATCAACTTCTTCACGATTCGCGGAATATATGCCGCCGCAATGCGTTCGTGCACAAGCAGTTTCTCCGCCGCGTTGCACACCGACGGCCGCTGCGTTTTGGCGTTAATCACAATGCCATCCGCCATGTCGAAATCGGCCGGCTCGTCGACGAAGATGTGGCAGTTCCCGGCTCCGGTCTCGATCACCGGAACCACCGAATTCTCCGCGACATAACTGATGAGACCAGCTCCGCCGCGGGGAATGATCACGTCGACGAGCCCACGGGCCTTGATCAGTTCTTGCACTGATTGCCGCGTGCTGGCATCGAGCAGTTCGATCGCGCCCTCCGGCACTCCGGGCACCGTTGAAAGAATCTCCACCAGTCGCTGATTGCTGTGCGCCGCTTCCTTCCCACCGCGCAGAACCACCGCGTTGCCGGTTTTCAGCGCCAGCACCGCGGCGTCGACGGTAACGTTGGGCCGTGACTCGTAGATAATTCCCACCACCCCCAGGGGCACGCGCAACTTGCGTATGCGCAGGCCGTTCGGCCGCGTCCACTCCGCCAGAGTTTCGCCGACTGGATCGGGCAGAGCTGCAACCTCGCGCACTCCGCGCGCCATGTCCTCGATTCGATTCATGGTGAGCAGCAAGCGGTCGCGCATCGCGCCGTCGAGGCCGGAGGTCTTCACGTCCTCGCGATTCGCCGCCAGGATGTCCTCCGCCTGGATTTCAATCGCATCCGCCATCGCCCGCAGCATTGCGTTCTTCTGCTCCGAGGAAAGCAGCGCGAGCGTGGTCGCTGCTGTCCGAGCGCGGAGCAACTTCTCCTGCGTCGAGAGCGCGTTGGCGACCGTCGCGGGCATCAGCTTTTCCCTCGCCGTGGCGGAAAATAAGTTCCAACTTTGCGTTCCATGCCCAACGTGATTCCCGCCGGATTCCGTCCGTTGACAATGGCTACATGAACTCCCGCTTCACTCGCCAGCTTCGCGGCCTTCAGCTTGGAGATCATTCCTCCGCGGCCCAGCTTGCTCTTGCCGTTGCACTGCGATTCCAGGGCGGCGGTCAGCTTGCGCACCACGCGCACCAGTCGAGGCTTCCT
Organism: Candidatus Sulfotelmatobacter sp.; assembly: GCA_049675725.1. Taxonomy (GTDB): domain Bacteria; phylum Acidobacteriota; class Terriglobia; order Terriglobales; family Acidobacteriaceae; genus Sulfotelmatobacter. The sequence continues at coordinate 10,259 of JBAUAN010000121.1, forward strand.
GCTTCCATTGGGAACGAGGAAACCGTCGACATCGGTCAGCAAGAGCAACCAGTCGGCGTTGACGGCGGTCGCAAGCAGCGCACTCAACTCGTCGTTGTCACCGAACGCGCCGACCAGTTCGCGCACCGAGACGCTGTCGTTCTCGTTCACGATGGGAACCACGCCCAGAGAGAGCAGCTCGGCCAAAGCGTTCTGCAGGTTGCGATAGCGCACGGGCGAAGTGAAGTCATCACTCGACAGCAGCAACTGCGCGACCACCTTCTTGCCGAAGAACAGGCGCTCGTAGGTATGCATCAACCGGCTCTGGCCCACTGCGGCGCAGGCTTGCATCGCCGGCACGTCGCTCGGCCGCTTGGTGAGGCCAAGGCTCGCAATCCCAGCGGCGATCGCGCCGGAGGTGACGATCAAATACTCGTTCTTGCCGAGATCGAACTGATCGACCAGCCCGCGCAGCAGATTGGCGTCAATCTGACCGCCCGGAGCAATAAGGCTGGTGCCGACTTTGATGACGACTCGCATAACACTTCTATCGTGCCGTTAGAATAGATTTCTGGCAAGCTGAATCAAGTTACCGATTGACCTGCCGCCCGGGTCAATACGTTTGAACTCTATGCCTGCTTCGAACGCAACCAGCCGTTTTTCCGGCCGCGTGGAGAACTACATCCGCTACCGGCCGGGCTATCCGCCCGGGGTACTGAATACGCTGAAAACAGAATGCGGTCTGGCGACTGCACACGTCATCGCCGATATTGCCAGCGGCACCGGCATCTGGACGCGCATGCTGCTCGAAAACGGTAACCCGCTTTTCGGTGTGGAACCGAATGCTGAAATGCGTGAGGCAGGGGAACGACTGCTGGCCGAGTTCCCCAAATTCACCAGCGTTGCGGGAACCGCCGAGGCGACTACGCTGCGCGATGGCAGCATGGATTTCGTCACCGCGGCCCAGGCCGCGCACTGGTTCGATCGCGCACGCTCGCGCCAGGAATTCGCGCGCATTCTTAAGCCCGGCGGCTGGCTGGTGTTGCTGTGGAATGAGCGCCTCACCGATTCCACGCCCTTTCTGCGCGACTACGAAAACCTGCTGCTTACCTTCGGCACCGATTATCAGGACGTGCGCCACGAACGCACCACGGAATCGGTCAACGAATTTTTCGATCCCGTGCCGCTTCAAGAGCGAGCGTTCCCGATGCATCAGCAATTCGACTACGTGGGTCTTGAAGGCCGGCTGCTCTCGTCTTCGTATGCGCCTGGTCCGGGCGATCGTAAACACGCTCCCATGCTGCGCCAACTGCGGCAGGTATTTGACGCACATGCCATCCAAAATCAAGTGATCTGCGAATACAAGACGCGGCTCTACTTTGGGCGCTTTGACTGAGACAGGTACGGGCCCGGATTTCCTTCGCGCAACTTCGTGACTTCCGCAGCGAATGGTTTCGCCGAAACCAAATCAACTCCCGCTTTTGATACGATCTCTGGTCGCGTCCCGAGGTCGAAAAACGTGCCCCCAGATCACGCAAGCCCAGAAAAATCTTTCCACATGACGCCCGACGAATTCCGCCGCCACGGCCACGCCGTGGTCGACTGGATCGCCGACTACCACTCGCGCATTGAATCGTTCCCCGTACTCTCGCAGGTGAAACCGGGAGAGATTCGCGCGTCGCTGCCGGAAAATCCTCCCGCGCACGGCGAACCTTTCGATGCGCTGCTGAAAGATGTCGAGAAGTTAATTCTTCCCGGCGTCACACACTGGCAGTCGCCGGATTTCTTCGCCTACTTCCCCTGCAACGCCTCCGGCCCGGGAATTCTCGGCGATCTTCTTTCTTCCGGCCTGGGCGTGCAGGGCATGCTGTGGTCGACCAGTCCCGCCTGCACGGAACTTGAAACCCACGTTCTCGACTGGCTAGTATCGATGCTGGGACTGCCCGAAAAGTTTCTGTCGTCGAATACCGGCGGCGGAGTGATTCAAGACACGGCCTCCAGCGCCGCGCTCTGCGCCCTGCTCGCCGCCCGCGAGCGCGCTACCAATTACGCCAGCAACCAGAAAGGATGCGACGGCCGCATCGTGGCCTACGCCTCGACGCAAACTCATTCATCTTTGCAAAAAGCCGCCATGATCGCCGGCCTGGGCGTTGAGAATCTGCGCCTGACCGAAGTCGACGACAATTTCGCCATGCGTCCAGGCGCGCTCGCCCGACAGATTGAAGTCGACAAGCTCGCCGGGCTCGTGCCATCTTTCGTCTGCGCGACCGTGGGCACCACTTCCTCGAACGCAATGGATCCCATCCCCGCCATCGGGGAAATCTGCCGCCAGCATAATCTCTGGCTGCACGTGGACGCGGCTATGTCGGGCACGGCAGCGCTCTGCCCCGAATTTCGCCATCTGCAAAACGGAGTCGAATTCGCCGACAGCTACGATTTCAATCCGCATAAATGGATGTTCACCAACTTCGACTGCAACTGCTTCTGGGTTGCCGACCGCAAGGCGCTCATCCAGACGCTGAGCATTCTGCCCGAATACTTGCGCAACCGGGCCACGGAATCGGGTGCGGTCATCGACTATCGCGATTGGCACATCCAGCTGGGCCGCCGGTTTCGTTCGTTGAAATTGTGGTTCGTCATCCGGCATTATGGCGTGGAAGGCCTGCAGCACCACATCCGCCGCCACGTGGAACTCGCGCAGCAGTTTGCCGGGTGGGTCCACGGCGACAAGAATTTTGAGCTCGCCGCGCCCGCGCCGCTGAATCTGGTCTGCTTCCGCCACAAAGGCGGAGACGCCATCAATCAAACCATCCTAGACCGGCTCAATCGCAGCGGCGATCTTTTCCTCACCCACACCAAGCTGAACGGAAAGCTGACGCTGCGCCTCTGCGTCGGCCAGACCAATACGCAAGCGCGTCACGTGGAGAAAGCCTGGCAGCGGATCAAGGAAGAAGCCGAGAAGGCACGGGATTAAGAACTGCTGGCCTGCAAGCCGGAAATTTATTTCGTCGCCACTGAAACGAGAAACTCCTCTCCAGCACCATCCTACGAGGTTCATCCACAGGTTCGTCCCTTACAGGTTCGTCCCTTACAGGATAAAGACAAGAGAGGAGCAGCTTCCCATGCCGAACTACCGTTTCGGAAAGCATCCGCCCAAGATCGACTATCGTACCCTGCGTTTCGAGAACTATGTAACGCCCGCGCTGGCTCCGCCGCCCGCCACCTACAACGTTTTGACTACCGTCTACCAGAAGCTGAAGACCAACGACCCGACGACGCTGTTCCCCATGGACGGCAACGACACCCTGGGAGATTGCACCATCGCAGCTCTGGCGCACTCGATTACTACTTACGACGGGCTGGTCGGCAAGCAGAAAATTATGCCGAAGGCGGCCGCGGTCAAACTGTATATGAAACTGACCGGCGGCGTGGACAGCGGCCTGAACGAACTCGATGTGCTGAACTATTGGCGCCAGAATCCCGTTGACGGCGACGAGATCATCACCTACGTGGCCATCACTCCCAAGAATCACACCAACGTTCAGCAAGCCATCCGTTTGTTTGGCGGAGTCTATCTCGGTTTTCAGGTGCAGGCAAACTGCCAACAGGAGTTCGACGCCCACCAGCCCTGGACTCCCGGCCCGCTCACCAGCGACGGCCACGCCGTCTTTGCGGTTGCCTACGATCAGAACGGCGTGACCGTGCTGACCTGGGGAAACACGCAGCAGGCCACCTGGGCATGGTGGGACGAGTGCGTGGACGAAGCCTACGCCATCCTGCCGCCCGAAGCGAAAGATCCAAACTTTGCCCCCGGCTTCAATCTGGCGCAACTGCAAGCCGACCTTGCAGCCGTGGCAGACTGAGCCACGGGCTCGCAGATGTTTGGTGAAGGATTTTGGTAAGAGCGAACCCAGCAAGACTAAGGTGCCCGAAGAGGGCCCCCTGGATTTGTTCACCTGATCGTTTCTGGCGAATCCGATCTACGGTCCCCACTTCGGGCGGTGGGGCCATGCTTAGATCGACGTCGCGTCCTGCGTCGCGATTTCTCTCAAGGTCAAGCGGCGACTGACGGAAAAAGTCGACAAGATTCTTCGGCTGGTGCGATTTGCCAGCCCCGGGGCCGTTTTTTCCGTCGTCTGTCGTCACGCCTCCCGTCCGGGAACCAGATGTCATGAAACTGAGAACCGACAACAGCCGTCTTCAGTCCGCCGACACAGACGCCGGCCTCACCGCTACCGGCCGCGGCCTCGCATCCGAGGACTCAACCACCGGCGACTCCAGCCACCTGCGCACTTCGGGCAGGGCGTTGCGCATGGCGACTTCTCCGGCGCGGATCAGATCGTCGGCGCGCTTGAAGTCGTCGTAAGCAAAGCCCGCCACATCCGGCTCCACGACCAGATCCGCAGCGTCCCGCCACAGCGAAGACATCGCATCCTGCGCGATCGCGAACGACTGCCCAATCACGTCAAACAAATGGCGCGGCGGTCCGCCGGTCGCCCAGGTGCCCTTCAAGTGAATTGCCAGCACGCGGTCCGCGCCCATTTCGCGCAACGGCCGTGTGGGCACGGGATGCGAGAGCATCCCATCAATCAGGTAACGGCCGCGAATCTCCACCGGCAAAAACATTCCCGGATACGCACAACTCGCGCGCACCGCATCCGTGATCGCGCCCGAATGAAACACCACGCCTTCGCCGGTATTGAAGTCCGTAGCCGTCACGCCCAGCGGAATGCGTAACTCTTCAAACGTCTTCACCTTCAAGGTGCGATCGAGAAACGCGACCATGCGGTCGTTCGAAGCAAAGCCAAAACGCGAAATTGTCCAGCGCGCGAAAGTGGTAAAGCGCACCGCGTGCGCCACCGCATCCAACTCGGAGCAGGAAAGCCCGCTGCAGTAGGCCGCGCCAATCAACGCGCCCACGCTGGTGCCGGTAACCGCCCGAATCGGAATTCCAGCTTCTTCCAGAACCTTCAGCACACCGATGTGGGCAATTCCGCGCGCGAAGCCCCCGCCCAGCGCCAGTCCAATCGCTGGCGCGCGTCGCGGCTGTTCGGGCGCGCTAGTCTTGCGCGACAGTTCCCGGCCAATCGCCTGAACGGAACGGATAATTCGGTCAAGACTTTTCACTGCATTCCCCACACTGCCAACTTCGGTTCTGCCACGGACCTACTATGTAAGATGCCACAAGCCCACGAAGCGCTGCAGGGCCCAATGGTGCCATCGGGGGTTACGGGTGCCCGGCGCGCCGGTTACCGGCTGTTCCCAATGGGCCGCCCAGCCGTGACTAACTCCCGTAATTCTGGTAACTTGCAAGCCATGGCGGAGAAAATGACCCGCGAAATCTCGGCCGGAGGCGTAGTCCTCCGCAACCGCAGCGAACGGTGGTGGATGGCCGCCATCGAGCTTCCGCACCAGCCCCGAGCGGCCTCGGCGGATGAGGCCAAGCCAGCTACTCGAGGCGCGAAACCCACTCTTTGCCTGCCCAAAGGCCTGGTCGACCCCGGCGAAACGCCGCTGGCCGCCGCCCTGCGCGAGGTGCGCGAGGAAACCGGCATCACCGCCGAACTCGTCACCAAGCTGGGAGACAGCAAATATGTTTACGTCCGTTCGTGGGGCGACCGTCAAAAAGTTTTCAAGATCGTCAGCTTCTACCTGCTGCGCTACCACTCCGGCCGCATCGACGACGTCACTCCCGCCATGCGCATCGAAGTCGCGCGCGCCCGCTGGATCCCGCTGCAAGATGCCCCCAAACTGCTCGCCTACAAAGGCGAAAAAGAAATGGCAAGCCGCGCCCTCGACTACGTAACCGAGCGCCCCGATCTTTCGTCGTCGCCGGCGCACCGTCCCGGGCCCGCAGCCGGCAGTCCCCGAAAAGCTCCGCGCAGGTAGAATGCAGAGTTGTCCATCCATGGATTCACCGGTTTCACGAAACCGAGGTCTCATTCATGAAGCGCATTCATAAAGTCGCAGTTCTCGGCGCCGGAACCATGGGCGCCCGCATCGCCGCCCATTTCGCTAACGCCGGCGTCCCCAGCTACCTGCTCGATATCGTTCCGCAGGACGCTCCGCCCACGGGTCCAGCCCGAAACAAAATTGCCGCCGCCGGCCTCGACGCCGCAAAAAAATCCAAGCCCGCCGCCTTCATGGATCCATCCCTCGCCCGCTTCGTCACCATCGGCAATTTCGAAGACGACCTCACAAAACTCGCCGGCGTCGACTGGATCATCGAAGCCGTCGTCGAAAATCTCGACATCAAGCGCGCGCTCCTGCGCAAAGTTGAAGCTATCCGCAAGCCCGGCACCATCATCACCACCAACACCAGCGGCCTGCCTGTGGGCAAAATTGCGGAAGGATTCTCCGACGACTTCCGGCGGTCGTGGTTCGGGACACACTTTTTCAATCCGCCGCGCTACATGCGGCTGCTGGAACTGATTCCGACTCCGGAGGCGGATGCCGCATTGATCGAGGCGGTTTCGAGCTTTTGCGATGTGCAACTGGGCAAGGGCGTGGTCATCGCCAAAGACACGCCCAACTTCATCGGCAACCGCATCGGCACATTCTCGGTGTTGAACGTGATGCGGCTGATGCAGGAGATGGACCTGACCATTGAAGATGTCGACGCGCTCACGGGACAGGCCGTAGGCTGGCCGAAGTCAGCGACTTTCCGGACGATTGATTTGGTCGGGTTGGATATTTTGGGACACGTGGTCGGCAACATGACCGCGAATGTGCACGACGAACGCAGCGAGCTGAAGCTTCCGGACTTTTACCGCCAGATGCTCGAGCGCAAATGGCTGGGCGACAAAACCAAAGGCGGCTTCTACAAGAAAAGTGTAGGCCGGACACTCTTGTCCGGCGACTCTAACCGGGAAGACGAGCGCCTGGCCCTGGACTGGAAAACTCTGGAATACCATCCGCGGCAGAAGCCGAAGTTCGCCGCGCTGGATATGGCGAAAAACATTGAAGACACGGGAGCGCGCCTGCGCATGTTGCTGGGCCTCGAAGGACAGGCGCAGAAGAATGAAAAGGCGGGAGCATTCTTGTGGTCGGCGCTTTCCGATCTCTGGACTTATTGCGCCAACCGCGTTCCGGAGATTTCCGACTCCATCGTCGAAATCGATCGCGCCATGCGGTTGGGATTTAACTGGGAACTCGGCCCGTTCGAACTCTGGGATGCGGTCGGCGTCGATGCTACGGTTGCCCGCATGAAAAAAGAAGGGAAGCCGGTTGCGGGCAATGTGGAGAAACTGCTGGCTGCGGGGCAGAAGTCCTGGTACACGGACGACCCGAAGAGTCCCTCCGGCAGAAAGTACTGGCAACTGGGAACCGAGGGCTGGGAGCCGGTGCAAGTTCCGGCCGGCGTCTGGTCGGTCACGGTCGCCAAGAAATCGAAGGGCGTGGTGAAGAAAAATTCCGGCGCTTCGGTGGTCGATCTGGGCGACGGCGTGGCCTGCATCGAGTTCCACAGCAAGATGAACACGCTGGGCTCGAACATCCTCCAGTTGATTAGTCAAACCTTGAAACCCGGGGGCCCGGGCGACAATTTCGACGCGTTCGTGATTGCGAACGACGCTACGAATTTTTCCGTGGGCGCCAATCTCATGCTGTTGCTGATGAGCGTGCAGGAAGAAGAGTGGGACGACGTTGACCTGGTGATCCGGCAGTTCCAGGGCATGACCCAGGCCATCAAGCTCTCGCCGAAACCGGTGGTAGCCGCGCCGTTCGGGCTGTGTCTGGGCGGCGGTACGGAAATTTCGCTGCACGCGGCGGCGCGGCAACCGCATGCTGAGCTTTACACCGGATTGGTCGAGGTCGGCGTGGGGCTGCTCCCCGGCGGTGGAGGCTGCAAAGAAATGTTGCTCCGCGCCGTCGATGGAGCGGCCGCCGCGCATGGCAAGTCTTCCGGCGAAGCGCTCGCCGGGTCCGTGGAAATGCTGGAGGCTATGAAGCACGCCTTTGAGACCATCGCTACCGCCAAGGTCGCAACGTCGGCGCACGAGGCACGCGGCCTGGGATTCCTTAACGACAGCGATCGCATTTCGATGAATCGCGAGCGCGTGCTCTCTGACGCCAAAGCCCGCGCGCTCGAACTGGTCCGCGCCGGATACGAGCCGCCGGTGCCCCGCACGGACATTCCCGCGCCGGGAGAAAATCTTCTGGCGACGCTCAGACTGGGCGTCCACATGATGCGCCAGGGTGACTACATCACCGACTACGAAGTGAAGCTGGGAGGAAAAATCGCCGAAGTTTTGTGCGGCGGCAACGTCACCCCCGGGACGCCCGTAAGCGAACAGTACATCTTGGATCTGGAGCGCGAAGGATTTAAATCGCTCTGCGGGGAAAAGAAAACGCAGGAGAGAATTCAGTTCACGCTGAAGACGGGGAAGACGCTGAGGAATTGATTTCAGAGCTCGTGTAGGGCGGACACTCTTGTCCGCCGCCTTTAACGTGTCTTCGATCTGGGTGCCCCATTTCTCGCGTCCTTTGCGAGAAGTGGGAGCCATTGGCACAGGCTCCGAGCCTAAGCAGCCGGGGAAGAAACGCCCCACGTCTCGCAAAAACGCGAGATACGAGGCACCCTCTTGTTTGGATGAAAATCTACCGGTTCTGCGACTAAGCCCTCTCACCCCGCGGCGACATGTGCAAATTTCCGCACCGCTGGCTGCCGCGCTTGCCGCGCGCGCCAGAGGTCGTATTGCGACTGCATGTTCATCCACAGTTCCGGCGTGGTGCCCAGAGCGGCGGCCAGACGGATCGCCATTGCGGCCGAAATTCCTGACTTGCCATTCAGCACGCGCGACAGGGTCACGCGCGTAACCCGCAGATGCGCTGCGGCTGCGGAAACGGCCAGGCCTCCGAGATATTCCCGAAGAACCAGCCCGGGATGCGGCGGATTGTGCATGGGCATGGACAATTTCTTCTTCTCCTGTATCGGTCCTGTGTCGGACCGTGACCTTGCTAGTGATAGTCCTGATAGTCGACGAGGATCGCGTCCTCGCCTTCAAACTTGAACGTCAGACGCCAGTTTCCGCTGACGCTGATCGCCCAGTGATCCTTGAGTTCTCCGACGAGCGGATGAAGTTTCCATCCCGGAGCGTTCATATCGCCCGGCCGCCGGGCATTGTCGAGCGCGAACAGTTGCAGGCGCAGCTTGCTCGCGTGCTTGGGTTAAATCCCAGCCTTCGACCCGGAGCGAAAGAATTTTTCCACGCCGCGGTGCTGGAAGCTCTTGATCATTTCGTATAGTGTAACGATACATGTTACACAGGTCAACAACTAAGACCAAGACCAACCGAGGCCGTCCCCTCTTTCGTCGGTTTTCAAAAGGCGGGATTTCTGCCCTGCGTCGGCAAATACCCGTCGTTCTCGCGCGCCCGAGCCGCTTTGCCAGAAGATAATTCGCCTTTTGCTCTCCCACCTGTTCCCTGACGACATGTCGGCACTCGCCCCAAACAAAACCAGCACATACTTACCTGCCCCGCACGATAGCTGCGAGCTAACGATTCACAGTTTCCGAGATTTCCACAAACGTTCCTGCAGGAACACTTCTCCATTTTGTGAGCAACCATCCACCCGATCTTTGCCTGCATTGCCGCCTGCTACAATCGCCCTTATGCGAAGAGTTCTACCAGCGGCCGCAATTCTTGCGTTCGTCGCTTTCGTTCTCGCGATGCCACTCACCCACGCCCAAAGCAAGGAACAGAAGGAGGAGAAACAAGCTCGCTACAAAGAAGAGCCGCCTGACGTGCCCGACACGCTCGCCGTTCCGGCGGGCCAGGAGGTCGTGCTCTACGCGCACGCCACCGGATCGCAGATCTACAGCTGCCAGCCCGCTGCCGACGGCAAGTTTGCGTGGGCGCTCAAGGCGCCCGACGCCGAGCTGCACGACCGCAAAGACAAAGTCATCGGCACCCACTCCGCCGGCCCCACCTGGTCGCTGAAAGATGGCAGCATAGTCACCGGGAAAGCTGTGGCGCACGTGGACTCTCTCGGCGGCGAGTCCGTCCCCTGGCTCCTGGTGAATGTCGTGGGACACGCTGGCAAAGGCCTGCTCAACAATGTCACAACCATTCAGCGCGTCCGCACCCACGGCGGCATGCCGCCCAGCGAGGTGTGCGACGCCGACCACGTCAACACCGAGAGCAAGAGCAGTTACTCCGCCGACTACTACTTCTATGCGCCTGCGAAGGGCGGCGAGGAAAAAAAGTAACCTGAGTTGGTGGCGAGTCAATAAAGGTTCGAGACGTAATCGGGCGACTCGAAGACGACGGCTGGCGACTTGCGCGAACGAAAGGCAGCCACCGGCAGTACCATCATCCGACGAAGCCAGGGACGGTTACCGTTGCTGGTCATCCGTCAGTAGACATTCCGCCCGGAACGTTGAACAATATCCTCAAGCAGGCAGGGCTGAAATGAAATATCTCGTGATCTACGAGAAATCGTCCGCAGGTTGGGGCGCCTACGCACCCGACCTTCCTGGCCTCGGCGTCGCAGGAGAAACGCTGGACGAGGTGAAGGAACTCATCCGCGAGGCGATCGAGTTTCACCTCGAAGGCATGCGCCAGCACGGCGACCCAATCCCAGCACCCAGCGCGACAACGGAATACATCACCGTTTGATTCTGAAGTCCAGCTGAAGCTCGAAGAAACCGGCGAGCATCCAATGAAGCGGAAGGTTGGGAGCCGTTAACGAGAACTGAGAGCTACCATGCGTGAAGTCATCATTGCGTCTTCCGTGCGCACGCCTGTGGGACGCGCCTACAAAGGCACGCTCCGCGCCACCCGTCCTGATGAACTGGCGGCCATCGCCATCAAGGGCGCGCTCGAGCGCGTGCCGCAACTTGACGCCAAGGAAATTGAAGACGTCATCCTGGGCTGCGCCATGCCCGAGGCCGAACAAGGGATGAACGTGGCCCGCATCGCCTCGCTGCGCGCGGGTTTGCCGGTGGAAACTTCAGCGCTCACCATCAACCGCTTCTGTTCGTCTGGACTGCAAGCGATCGCGATGGCAGCCGAGCGCATCATGAGTGGTGGCGCGGAGGTGATCGTCGCCGGTGGCACTGAATCCATGACCATGATTCCGATGGGCGGCCACAAGATTTCGCCCAACCCCTGGCTCGTCGACCACTATCCCGATGCCTATCTAAACATGGGCCTCACCGCCGAGCGCGTGGCCGAGCGTTTCGGCATCACACGCCAAGCCGCCGATGAATTTTCGCTGCGCAGCCATCAGAAGGCACTGGCCGCAATCCAGGCGGGCAAGTTCAACGAGGAAATCGTTCCTGTGCCGGTGAGCTTTACTACTCCTAACGGCTCGAAGCCCAAGCGGCAGGAAATTATTTTCGAAATGGACGAAGGTCCGCGCGCCGACACTTCGCTTGAGGCCTTGCTCGCGCTCAAGCCCGCGTTCCATGTCAAGGGCACCGTCACGGCAGGAAATTCGTCTCAGATGTCCGATGGCGCTGCGGCGGCTGTGGTGATGTCGGGGGGGCGCGCACAGGCTCTCGGCATCAAGCCGCTGGCGCGTTACGTTGCGTTCGCCACGGCTGGCTACAAGCCGGAAGAGATGGGACTCGGTCCGGTGTTCGCGATTCCGAAGGCGCTGAAGATGGCCGGGCTGAAACTCTCCGATATCGACGTCATCGAGTTGAACGAAGCGTTCGCGGCGCAGTCGTTGGCCGTGATCAAAGAAGCCGGACTCGATCCGGACAAAGTAAATCCCAACGGTGGAGCCATCGCGCTGGGACATCCACTCGGCTGCACCGGAGCGAAACTCACCGCGAGCATCCTCCGCGAACTCAAACGACGCAACGAACGGTACGGACTGGTTACCATGTGCGTGGGCGGCGGTATGGGCGCTGCCGGCATCTTTGAAAACCTGAATTAACCACCAATCACACAAAGGAAATCTTTCCACTTTGCGCCGATGACTGGAAGTTGCGACGCGGGGCTATAATGCGATAAAGAGGAGGGTCTTATGTATGCTTCCCGCCTTCTGGTTCTCGCGCTGCTAACCGTGTGCGTTGCCCCGCTTATGGCGCAGTCCCCGAGTGACGACATCCCTGGATCGTTTTATTCTCAGCCTCTGAGCGCGCTACCTCAGGATGTACAAGCCAACCTTCCCCTAGTCCAAGTTCAATCTCCCATTGATATCGACAGACTCTATTTGCCAAGCGCGAAACCGGACAGCGGTCGGGCTGGTGAACAGGATTGGAAAATCAAGGCGCCATCCCTGTCCCATAATCGCGTTCTCGGTCAGAACGACGCCACCTGTTATTCCATCCGCAGCTATCGCGTCACACGCGACGACCCTGCGTCGGACACGACTCGCCTTGTGGGCTATTCCACCTGCCAATCGTCGACTCGGTTTCAGGTGAAGGAGGCCGACGATCGGCAGGAGATTAAGCCTCGCTGAAGCGCAATCGGCAGGCGCTCTTCGAACTGGCGTGCTGAGGCGACACTTCTTTACGCAATCGTTACGCTCTTTTACTCGGTTCGGCGCTATCCTTGCGGCGTTTCGCTTGGTCTAAGTGGCGTACAGAGAAAGTTCGCCAGCGTCTGCTAGGAGGTGCTTTATGCGGCTCTCCAGCGTAGTGGTTGCGGTGGTCTTCCTATTCTCCCCAGGTGTTTTCGGGCAACATTCTTCGGGCGGCGGTGGCGGCTCGTCGGGCGGTTCCTCCGGCGGTGGGTCACATGGTTCTTCGGGCGGGAGTTCTTCGGGGGCGAGTTCGTCTCATGCGAGTTCGTCCAGCGGCGGATCGAGCCACTCTGCGAGTAGCCATTCGTCGGCCGGCAGTAGGAGTTCCTCAACCGCTCATAGCTCCCCTCGTAGCTCTGGCTCAAGTTCACATGGCTCCTCCGTTGCCCCGGCGGGACCGCGTTCGAACACTTCGTCGCGCGCTGGAGCCGCGAAAACTGCGCAGCCTGGGAAGAGAAGCTTTTTCTCGTTCCTTCGCCATCCTTTCCGCAGGCCGGAAGCAAAGCCGATCGAGTCTGACCTGCGGCGGCCGATTTGCAAGGGCGAAGATTGCAAAAAGCCTGCGCCCAAGCCACCAGAGCCCGCGCCGGCGCCCGTGGAGAGCGATTTGCGGCGGCCCGTCTGCAAGGGCAAGGCCTGCGGTTGTCCTCCGGGAGAAGTTCAGGGAAAGAACGGAGGATGCGTCGCCGCGCCCACGAATAACTCAGCGTGTGCAGTGGGGCAAGTCTGCGCGGCTTCCACTCATCAGTGTTCGGCTGACGCATACTGGAATGGAACATCCTGCGTCGCGCGCCAGGGCGATTGCGCGACCATCAACTCCCGAGCGGCTTCTCTGGCGAACGAAGTGCGAGGAGCCAGAGCGCAGATGCAAAGCGCCTGCTCCAATAATTCCTCCGAGCAGGATTGCAGCGGTCTGAAGCAGAATTACGATGGAGCGGTGGACCGTTACCGGATGTTGATGAATGAGGCTCCTACGAACTGCCGTTCGCTGCTGTCTGATCCATTGTCTCTGTGATGTGGCCGGCTTCATTTTTTCGCGCGTGAATTGGGAGGCGGAACTTTCCGCAGGACCTTGGTGTCTACGCCCTTAACCTGCGCCTCGTCCGCATTTCAACTTCTAAGGAGCTGTGTATGAAAACGTGGCTGACTGTCATAGGACTCGTGGGATGCTTTTGCCTGCTGGCATTCGGGCGGCCGAAGGCGTCCGCTTCATCCACCAGCATGACGGAGGACGACTTTCGTAAGCTGGAGCAACAGTGGCTGGACGCGGAGGCCATGCCTGATCTGCCCGCGCTGCGACAAATCTTCGCCGATGACTTCATGGGAACTTCGTTTGGCGGAGGCGTCCTGAGCAAAAGCGATATCGTCCCGCCGGACGGAACGCCCGCGAACCACATGCCGAAATCCACCCTGCGCGATTCCACCGTGCGAATCTTCGGGGACACGGCCGTGCTGATGGGCTCGGTAGAAATGCAGGTTCCGCAGAAGCCGGAAAGCATCCGCATGACCACAGTTTTCCAGAAACACGGGGACGGATGGCAGGTGATCGCGGTGCATATGTCGAAGGCGACTGAGTAGCTTCCAGCTATTAACATTTCACTGCGGCCCATGGCGGGCTGGCTCACGGACCGAGCGAGCAGCGCGCATGTTTCCAGGCTTCTCCCAGCAGTCCGAAAGCCATCGCTCCTTTTTCAAATCTCGGGAACAACCGGTCTACCTGTCGTCAGGTCAGCTACCTTGGCCTTGGGGCAACATCCTTTTGTACCTCTCTCGGACATCCAACTCAGTGGTAAATCCATCGGCGTACTTATAGACTTCAAGTGTCGGGCATCATGAAGGCGCATCAAGAAGAGGTTCCATGGCCACCACTGCGATTCCGAACACCAAAATCTCCGGCGGAAGTTTTTTACTGGAAGAGCGCCGACCCGAAGAAGTTTTCACGCCCGAAGATTTCACTGAGCAGCATCAGCTGATTGGACAGACGGCAGAAGAGTTCGCGGTGAACGAGATTCTCCCGAACGCCGAGAAAATCGAACACAAGGATTTTTCGATTTCGCGGGCGCTGGTGAAGAAGGCGGGAGAACTGGGACTGAGCGCGGTGGAAATTCCGGAGGCTTACGGCGGCCTGGAGATGGATAAAGTGACCGCCGCGGTGATTGCCGACCACATCGCAAAATACGCCGGGTTTGCGACGACCTGGGGCGCGCACAGCGGAATCGGCCTGTTGCCGCTGGTTTATTTCGGCACTGAAACACAGAAGAAGCAATATTTACCGCGGCTGGCTGCGGGAGAAATAGTCGGCGCGTATGCCCTGTCGGAGGCGTCGTCCGGTTCGGACGCGCTGAACTGTCGCACGCGGGCTCAGATCTCGGCGGACGGCAAACACTACATTCTTAACGGCGAAAAAATGTGGATCACCAACGCCGGCTTCGCCGACCTGTTCACGGTGTTTGCGAAAATGGACGGCGAAAAGTTCAGCGCGTTTCTGGTGGAAAGAACTTTTCCCGGCATTTCCATCGGAAATGAGGAGCACAAGCTGGGGATTCGCGGATCGTCGACGTGTCCGGTGATTCTCAACGACTGCCAGGTGCCGGCGGAAAATCTTCTGGGCGAAGTCGGCAAGGGACACGTAATCGCGTTCAACATTTTGAACGTCGGGCGATTCAAGCTGGGCGCCATGTGCGTGGGTGGAGGCCGAGTGTCGCTCGAGAATGCGATTGCCTACGCCAAGCAGCGTAAGGCGTTCGGCAAGGCGATCTCCGACTTCGGCCTGGTGCGCGAGAAACTCGCCAACATGGCGACCCTGCTCTATGTGGGCGAATCGCTGGTTTACCGAACTGTAGGCATGATGGACGTGGCGCTCAACGAAGTCGACAAGTCGGGCGCGGACGCGATGCGGGAGACGCGCAAGGCGATCGAGGAATACGCGGTGGAGTGCTCGATCATTAAAGTGTGGGCCTCGGAGATGGTCGACTACGTGGTCGACGAGACGCTGCAGATTTACGGCGGCTACGGCTTTGTGGAGGAATATCCTGCGGAGCGCGCTTACCGCGATGCGCGCATCAACCGGATTTTTGAAGGCACCAACGAAATCAACCGGCTGATCATTACCGGCTTCCTGCTGAAACGGGCGATGAGCGGGCAGTTGCCCCTGACGGCGGCCATCAAGAAGCTGATGGACGAGGTGCTCTCAGGGCCTTCGACGGGCGAAGAGTTCGAGGGCGCACTGGCCGACGAACGCACAATTGTGGCGCAAGCCAAGAAGCTTGGCCTATTTGCCGCCGGAGCGGCCACGCAGAAATACATGCACGCGATTCAGGACCAGCAGGAAATTATGGGCGTGATTGCCGACATGACCATCGAAACCTACGCCATGGAAACGGCGGTGCTGCGCGCGCAAAAGATTGCGCAAAATCAGGGCGAACCCGCCGCCACATTTCCTATCGCGATGACGCAGGTTTACTTGACGCAGGCGTTTGAGAAAGTGGAATCCGCGGCCAGGAAAATTATCGCGGCCGTGGCCGAAGGCGACATGCTCCGCACGCAACTTGCGATCCTGCGGCGGTTGGCCAAGCATGAGCCATTTAACACGATCGAACTTCGCCAGCAGATCGCGCAGAGAGTGATTGAGCGCGGGAAGTACACGCTGGCGTAGAATTCAGATGCCGGCGTTGGAGATCGGCCGACCAGATTCGGCTCCGGGAGGAATTACATAATGCCCGTAGGAACGTTTACGGCAGTCCTTCATAAAGAACGCGATCTCTACGTGGCGGACTGCCCGGAAGTGGGCACGGTCAGCCAAGGCAAGACGGTCGAAGAGGCCGTCGCGAGCCTCAAGGAAGCAACCGAACTGTATCTAGAGGAGTTCCCGCCGGAAAATTCCAGCCGCCCGCTCGTTACTGTCTTCGAGGCGCGCTATGCCTAAGCTGCCCCGCGTCTCGGGGGCAGAAGCGATCCGCGCACTCGAAAGACTGGGCTTCACTCAGGTTCGGCAGCGCGGTAGCCACGTTGTTCCTAAAACGTATCGGACAGGCGAATGTTACTGGCTGCGTTGTTCCTTTGCATGCGGAATTGGCAACAGGAACGCTGCGGGGAATCCTGAAGCAGGCTGGCATTACGACACAAGAGTTCATCGACAAACTCTAGGTTCTTCTTTCTACGAAATCGTTCAGGGTCTCGCCTTTCGCGCGGCACTGCCTGTCTGGTACAACTATCCCGATGAAAAATACAGTGTTGTACCTGTTCGCTTTCGCAGCGTTCGCGTTCGCCCAGTCCTTGACAGCCCAATCGAATCCAGCGGCGAAGCAGGACTCCGCCACGTTTGATGCTGATGGCACCACGCACATCACGCGCGTGGTCCCTATGCCCTCCACCATCAGCCCGGAGGCGCAGAAATGGCTGGCGTCGCTCGCACGAGCACAACGGAAATCGGCCCCAGAGACGCTGGCCGAACGCCGGGAGCGCACCGACCTCTGGCGCGCGCAGGATTCCGACGAGGCGCTCAGGATTTATCCCGTGCATGTGGAGGGAACCAGCATCGCCGGCGTGCACACCGATATCATCACGCCGCTGGCAACTCCTGCGCACACGAATGCGGAGGGCAATGGTACGCGCGTGCTTATTAATCTGCACGGCGGAGGTTTCAACTCGGACTCCGGCTCGCTGATCGAAGGAGTTCCGATTGCGAATCTGGCGAGGATCAAAGTGGTGTCGGTCTATTACCGCCTCGCGCCGGAGAATCCTTTTCCGGCGGCGGTCGACGACGTAGTCGCCGTATATAAGGAGTTGCTGAAAACTTACAAGCCGCAGAGCATCGGAATTTTTGGCACGTCGGCGGGAGCGATTTTAACCGGCGAAGTTGCGGTCAAGCTCCGGCAACTGGGATTGCCACTGCCCGCGGCGCTCGGAATTTTTTCGGGGCTGGCGGATTTCAGCCGGCCCGGCGACTCGCGGCAAATTTTCGCGCTCGATGGATTTGCCGGCGAACTGGAGCCCATCGATCCTCATCGCCTGCCTGACGATGAATATGTGGGCAAGACGGATCGCAAAGATCCGGTCCTGTCGCCTCTGTTCGCCGACCTGCGCGGCATGCCGCCCAGTCTGCTGATCACCAGCACGCGCGATCTGTTGCTCAGCGACACTGCCATTTTCCAGCGCGCGCTGCTGCGCGCTGGAGACAACGCACAACTGGTCGTGTTCGAGGCGTTGCCGCACGCTTTCTGGTATCACTTTCAGCTGCCCGAAACCAAAGAAGCGCTCGACGTGATGGCAAAGTTTTTCGACGAGAAGCTGGCGCGATAAAATCGGCAGCCTTGCGCGACTAGTTTGGCATCGCCGATCCTCAGTAGGCGGAAGAACAGCAGTCATGATCCCAGAGCTTTTTCGGCGTATTTCGAGAAGCACTCTCCAGCTACCCGGCCTGCAGGTGGCGCTTGCCCTGGCGGCGCTCATTGTATCTGCGACGATCCCCGCTTCCGCAAACGTCACGCTCCCTGCGTTGCTCGCAGACCACATGGTAGTGCAGCGCGGGCTTCCAGTTCACGTTTGGGGCGTGGCCGCGCCCCATGAGTCCGTGGCCGTCACATTCCGTGGCGAAACGAAATCCGGCACCGCCGACGATCTCGGCCGCTGGAGCGTCTCGCTATCTCCGGGCGAGGCCGGCGGTCCGTTCCAGTTGACGATCACAGCCACGAACACGATCACGCTTAGTGACGTTCTGGTGGGCGATGTTTGGGTCGCGTCCGGCCAATCGAACATGGAATTCCCCATGACCGGCCTGAATAAAGCGCAAGACGAAATCGCTGCAGCAAACTTTCCGAAGATCCGGTTGTTCCACGTGAAGCACAAGACTGCGGATTACCCGATCGAGAATGTCGAAGCCAAAGAATGGACGGCATGCACTCCGGAGAGCGTCGCCGACTCATCGGCGGTCGCGTATTTTTTCGCACGGCATCTGCAACAGAAGCTGGGCGTTCCCATCGGATTGATCGAATCGTTCCTGGGAGGGACACCCGCCGAATCGTGGACCAGCCTTCGCGCCCTCTCCGCGGACGCTTCTCTCATGCCGGTTTTCGCCACGCGCGCGAAGCAACTCGCCAGTGAATCCACGAATGAGTTGAAACAGGAACAACAAGATCGCGCGTTTCAGCAAGCGGTCGCGCAAGCTCAGGCTGCGGGCGCTCCGATTCCCATGCGGCCCTGGCACGCGGATTTCGCGTGGGCGCCGGGAGCACTCTACAACGGCATGATCGCGCCGCTGACTCCCTTCGCGATTCGCGGCGTCATCTGGTATCAGGGAGAAAGCAACTCAGGACAGGAGCGTGCCCCACTCTACGCGCGGGTTTTTCAGACCATGATCCGCGACTGGCGGAATGCCTGGGGCGAGGGCGATTTTCCGTTTCTCTTTGTGCAGATCGCCAACTGGAACACCGCTCCAGAAGCTCTTTGGCCGGAAGTACGTGATGCGCAGCGCCAGGCGCTGGCGCTCAGGAACACGGGCATGGTCGTCACCATCGACATCGGCGACCCCGGCAACCTTCATCCCAAGAACAAACAAGACGTGGGCCTGCGTCTGGCGCTCGCGGCTCGCGCGATTGCCTACGGCGAAAAAATTGAATGGTCCGGACCTCTTTACCGCCAAGTCACGCAGGAGGAACACGCGTTGCGCGTGTGGTTCGACCACGCCGGCGGATTGGTGGCAAAAAGCGCGGAAGGCGCAGCAGTCGCGGGTTCCGCGACCACCCCTTCCGCAACCACTGGTGCGGTAACCGCTACGCCGGCAGTCATGGGATTTGAGATCGCCGGCGCGGACGGAAAATATCTCCCCGCCGAAGCGAAGATTGAAGGCGAATCCGTCATCGTCTCGAATCCAGCTGTGCCAACGCCCGTTTTCGTTCGCTATGGATGGGCTGCCAGCCCCAACTGTAATTTATTCAATCGCGAAGACCTTCCCGCTTCCCCTTTTCGGGCGCCGGAATGAAGTGCTGGAAATGAAGTGGCGGAATTGAAGTGGCGAATCCAGCATCGGTTCTGGTAGAAAGTTGACTATGAAAACGAAGCACGTAGTCGCTGCATCGTTGTTATCCCTCTCGCTGTTCGTGATGATGTTCGTCATGCTGTTCGTCCCTCGCCTGATCGCGCAGGAAAACACATCTCCGTCTGCGCATCTCGCTCTCACCCCGCCCATGGGCTGGAATTCGTGGAACAAGTTTGCCTGCAACGTGAGCGAAGACATGATCAAGAGCATGGCCGACGCCGTGGTCAAGTCCGGGATGAAGGACGCAGGCTATCAGTACGTGAACATCGACGACTGCTGGCAAGTGAGCCGCGACGCCAACGCCAACATTGTCGTCGAGCCGCAACGCTTCCCGCATGGCATGAAGGCTGTGGGAGATTACATTCATTCGCTGGGGCTGAAATTTGGAGTTTATTCTGATGCGGGCTCGAAAACCTGCGCGGGACGCCCCGGCGGCCTCGGTCACGAATATCAGGACGCGGTCCAGTATGCGGCCTGGGGCGTCGACTATTTGAAATACGATTGGTGCAACACCTCCACGCAGGATGCCCGAGCATCCTATGCGAACATCCGCGCCGCGCTCGATGCGTCCGGGCGCAACATTGTGTTGAGCATTTGCGAATGGGGCACAGCCAAACCCTGGCTCTGGGGAAAAGAAGTGGGTGGCAACTTGTGGCGCACCACCGACGACATCCAGGACAGGTGGGGAGGCTCGATGAAATGGCCGAATGGCAGTTGCTGCTCCCACGGCGTGTTAGCGATTTTGGATATGCAGGTGGGTTTGGCGTCCTACGCCGGGCCCGGCCATTGGAATGATCCGGACATGCTCGAGGTCGGCAACGGCGGCATGACCGATATTGAGTACCGTTCACATTTCAGCTTGTGGGCGATTCTGGCCGCCCCGCTGATCGCGGGCAACGATCTGCGCGACATGCGGCCGGAGATTCACGACATTCTTACCAACAAAGAAGTCATCGCAGTCGATCAGGATTCTCTGGGGCACGAAGGCGAGCGCGTTCGCAAAAACGGCGACCTGGAAGTCTGGGCGAAGCAACTGAAAGATGGCAGCCGCGCTGTGATTCTTCTGAATCGCGGAAGCGCGGAGCAGGAAATTTCCGCAAGCTGGGAAGATCTGGGTTATCCCGATCATCTGAGCGCGTCGGTGCGCGATTTATGGCACCACAAAGACCTGGGAAAATTTACGGGGAAGTTTTCGGCGCCGGTAGCTTCGCACGGAGTGGTGATGGTTACGGTGAAGCCCTAGTCGCATTCGGTTTCGCCATCAACTCCAGCGTGCATCCCCAAACGTCTCCCGGTTGCAAATGGGCGGGTTCCCTGTTCTCCCTGCAGGCCGGATGCTCGTGATATGACGAGACATATGCCCCTTCATCAGCGTGAACAGAATAGTGGCCCGGGGGCAAGTCACTTACGTCGTAGATTCCATCTTGATCTGTCAAGGCAACCGTCGTTCCCATCGGTCCGGCAATAATGATTCGCGCACCCGGTAGTGCCCGGAAGCGGGTCGTGAGGATCAAAGCTTTCCCCATAATGCGGACGCCGCTCCAGTGTCGGCTCCCTCTCAGAAGCCGAAGCTCAACTTTCGCGTCCTGAACCGTCGCCGACTCAGTGCACTTCATATCGATGACCGGAAAGATGTAACGAGTCAATAGGCCTTCGCCAATCCGGCCGTCGACAAAATATTCCTCCCCGGCCCTGCCCTGCTTTAGAAATACGACCTTGTGGAACCGTGACAAGCCCCCGAAGCGTTCGCGAACGACGGCGACGGCGCCTAGAAAGCGGTCGATATGAACGATCCGAGCAACAAAAACTGGCTCCCCTCCCCGGCCCTCCGCAAGAAAGGGAGTCCCGTCGCTGCCGCAGTCGCCGGGGTTCTGCCAGCTTACGCTGAGTGCGATCGCAGTAACAGAAACCATCACAAACAAAAGCAGGCTCCCAAGTCCCACGACTCCAATTCTCACCCGGAGCGACGACGCTAGTTCCGGCGCCACGCGGGGCCAACCGCGCAGGTGCGTAACCAGCCAGAACAACCCGAGCGCCACGAGAATCGTAGATAAGAACCGATCCCCGGTAAGGATGGTAGGGTCGTATCCTCGACTCGGCAGCGCGCAGAGCATCACGATTGCTGCGCCTCCAAGGTAAAGAAGGCCAGCTCTCTTGCGATTGCGCAACGCAAGAAGTGACGCAGCTAGAGGGGTAACCCCGAGAAATGCAATCCCGATGGTGAGAACCCACTCGCGCGGGAGCCAGGGATACCCCGAACGCGGCAGGGGATGGACGCCCAGCAACGCGAGGCCGAAAACGCCGACAAGAATGCCAGCCACAACAACCAGCCAGTTGATGGTGGTCTTGAGAACACTCAGAATTGAACTCACGGCGAGGGTTTCTCCGCTCGCGCTCTGCGCTGCGACACGCGGGACGCTACTCCTGAGTTAGACACCAGACTCCCCGTCCGTGGCCGCTTGGTTCCCTCTTGATCCAGTTGATCGTCTTTTCGTTGAGTACCGCCACGGCTGGATTGTAACCGTCGCTGTGCGTGGAGCATAATGGGCTGCACTCACATAATCTCTTCTCGAACGTCCAAAGTTCTTGGCAGTGCTAGTTCCTCAAAAGGAGAAACCATGCAAAAGCGAATCGCCCTTCTCACTTGTTTCTTTTTCAGTCTAACTATCGCCGCGGCGTGCCAGGGCAACCGGCCGAGTCCGGCCGCTTCGGCCTCTTGCGATCTTGGCAGTGGCAAAACCATCACGACCGCATACTCCAGCCCGCGGTTGAAGGGGCGAAAGATGATCGGTGAGCACGAGCCCTACGGCAAAGTCTGGCGCAACGGCGCGAACGAGGCAACGACCTTCGTGACCAGCACGGATCTCATGGTTGGCGGAAAAGCCGTGCCCGCCGGAAGTTATACCTTGTTCGTGGTTCCCAATCCTGACAAGTGGACTCTGATCATCAACAAGAAAACCGGAGAATGGGGAATCCCTTATAAGTATGAAGCCGATGAACTCGCCCGCATCGACATGACGCTCTCGAAGACATCGTCACCCGTGGAAGACTTCACCATCGCGTATGACAAGACCGCGTCCGGTTGCACGCTGCGCGAAGAGTGGGACACGACGCGCGCTACGGTAGACATTTCGGCGAAGTAAACGGCAAGCCGATTGTTGATTTCAAGATTGCTGATTGAAAATCTTACGCTCGCGGCGGGTTTCAATCAGCAATCAAAAATCAACAATCAACAATTCAGCTCGCCGGCTTCCACCGCAACACCGGCCGCCGAGCCGCCGCGGTTTCGTCGAGCCGCGAAACCCGCGTGGAGTGCGGCGCATCGAGCACCGTCTGCGGATCTTCTTCTACTTCTTCCGCAATCGACTGCATGGCCTCGATGAACAAGTCCATCTCTTCTTTCGACTCGCTCTCCGTGGGCTCGATCATCAACGCGCCAGGAACGATCAGCGGAAACGCCGTGGTGTAGGGATGGAATCCGTAATCGATCAGGCGCTTGGCAATGTCCATGGTGCGCACGCCTTTTTTCGCCTGCAGCCTGTCGCTGAAAACAACTTCGTGCATGGTAGGCGTCGAATACGGTAAGTCGTAAGTACCTTCGAGCCCCTTGCGAATGTAGTTAGCGTTGAGCACCGCGTCTTCCGTGGTCTGCCGCAATCCGTCGGGACCATTGGCCTGGATGTAGGCCAGCGCGCGCACGAACATGCCGAAGTTGCCATAGAACGCGCGCACGCGGCCCACCGACTGCGGACGGTTGTAATCAAAGGCGAGCGTCCCGTCAGGTTTCGTCACCACGACCGGCGCAGGCACAAACGGTTCGAAAATTTTCTTGATCGCTACCGGCCCTGATCCCGGGCCGCCGCCGCCGTGCGGCGTGGAAAAAGTTTTGTGCAGGTTCAGGTGCATCACGTCGACGCCAAAATCTCCCGGCCGCACTTTGCCGACCAGGGCGTTCATGTTGGCGCCGTCCATGTAAAGCAGTCCGCCCTTGGCGTGCAGAATGTCGGCGATCTCGTGAATGTCCTGCTCGAAAACGCCGAGCGTGTTGGGATTGGTCAGCATGAGCGCAGCGACGTCTTCGTTCATCTGCGCTTCCAGCGCCGCCAGATCCACCATGCCGCGCGAATCCGATTTCAGGTTCTCGACCGCGTAGCTCACCATCGCCGCCGTCGCCGGATTCGTGCCATGCGCCGAGTCGGGAATCAGAATCTTCTTGCGCGCGTTGCCCTGCGACTCGTGATAGGCCCGAACCATAAGCAGCCCAGTCATTTCGCCGTGCGCACCAGCCGCGGGCTGCAGCGTAATTGCGTCCATGCCGGTGATTTCGATCAGGCATTCGCTCAGCGTTTTCAGAATTCGAAGTGCGCCTTGCGAAATTTTCTCCGGCTGATAAGGATGTCCGTTGGCAATGCCTTCGACCCGCGCCACCGCTTCATTGACGCGCGGGTTGTACTTCATGGTGCACGAGCCCAGCGGGTACATGCCCAGATCGATCGCGTAATTCCATGTGGAAAGCCGCGTGAAGTGCCGAATGATTTCGATCTCGCTGACCTCGGGCATGCTGCCAAGATCTTTTCTTTCGGAAGAGCCAAGGAGCTTAGCAGCGTCGACCTCGGGCACGTCGAGCGGCGGCAGTTTCCACGCGGCTTTCCCGGCCGACGACTTCTCGAAAATCAGGCCTTCATTCTGATTCACCTGGAGCGAGGCTTTGCGGGTAACGTGTTTCATCGCGTCACCTCCGCAGCTTCCTCTTTCTCGTTTTCTTTGGCCGCCCGCGCGGAGCCTTCCGACACCAACCCCACTGCCGCGTCAATGGCCGAACGAGTGGTCAGCTCCGTGCAGCACCACAACGCCGCGTTCCCCAGTTCGGGATAAAACTTCCTCAACGGCAACCCGCCGACAATCTTGTGCTCCAGCAGGCGACTATTGATGGCTTTTGAGTCTTCGCCGGTCTGCACGACAAACTCGTTAAATCGCGGCGCGCCGCCAAACAAAATCTTGCCGTGCTTCGCGAATTCGCTTGCGGCATAAGCGGCCTTCGCCAGATTCTGCCTGGCCAGTTCTTTCAATCCAACTTTTCCATACACCGTCATAAAGATGTTGACCATCAGTGCGACGAGTGCCTGGTTGGTGCAGATATTCGACGTAGCCTTCTCCCGCCGGATGTGTTGCTCGCGCGTGGCCAGCGTGAGAACGAATCCGCGCCGACCTTGCTTGTCGGTGGTCTGCCCCACGAGTCGCCCCGGCATTTGCCGCACGAATTTTTCCCGCGTCGCAATCACGCCGCAATAAGGTCCGCCAAATCCCAGGGGCACACCGAATGACTGCGATTCCATGGCAATCACGTCGGCTTCACGCGGCGGCTCAACGATGCCCAGCGAAACCGCTTCGGCGATCGACACCACCAACATCGCGCCGTTCTTGTGCGCGATCCCGGCAATCGTTGCGACATCTTCAATCGTGCCGAAAAAGTTAGGCGACTGAATCAGCACGCACGCAGTCTCCGCGGTGATCGATTTCTCGAGCTCTTCGAGATTCAGCCTGCCCTCAACGCCAAATCCCGCGGTCGCCAGCGGCATGCCCTGATGCGTGGCATACGTGGCCAGCACTTCGCGATATTCCGGATGCAAACTCCGCGCCACCACCACGGAGCGCCGCCCAGTGAGGCGAACCGCCATCATCACCCCTTCAGCGGCGGCCGTCGAGCCGTCATACATGGAAGCGTTCGCCACTTCCATGCCGGTCAATTCGCAGATCATACTTTGGAATTCGAAAATCGACTGCAGCGTGCCCTGCGAAATCTCCGCCTGGTAAGGCGTGTAAGCGGTCAGAAATTCGCCGCGCGAAATCAGCGAATCGATAATCACCGGCCGGTAGTGAGCGTATGCACCCGCGCCAAGAAAGCTGATGTAACCTTCGCCGTTCTCTCGCGAGCGCTGCCGAAAGTAATCCACAATTTCCGATTCCGCCATTTGGCGCGGAATCTTGAGATCGCGGCTCAGGCGGTATTCCGCCGGAATCGGCGCGAACAGGTCGTCGACTGAACGCAAGCCAATGGCCTTCAGCATGGCTTCACGGTCGGCCGGAGATTTCGGTAAGTAGCGCATAGAAAATGTTTAGATGAGCCCCGAGGTCGATTGGATTGTGGAGGCGCGATAGCCGAAACGCGGCGTCAGACCCCGGACCTCAAACCTCAGCAAAAACCGGCTGAAGTCCGAAGTCTCAGGTCCAAGAGCCCGCCCTGAGCTTGTCGAAGAGTCTGAGGTCCGACGGCTGAGGTCCGGGTTCAGTGTCCCGCCTCTTCCGCCACGAATTTTTCGTAGTCGGCGGCGGATAGCAGTGCAGTCAATTCGCCGGGATTCTTGAGTGTGAGTCTCAGCATCCAGGAGCCATGCGCGTCTTTGTTCACTTTTTCCGGCGATGTAGCCAGATCGGCGTTAACCGCCGTCACCATGCCCGACGCCGGAGCGAACAGATCGGAGACAGCCTTCACCGACTCGACCGACCCAAACGTCTTGCCCGCCGCCAGTTCCGCGCCCACCTTGGGCAACTCGACGAAAACAATATCGCCCAGCGATTCCTGTGCGTGGTCGGTGATGCCAACGGTAGCGGCAGCGCCCTCCACCTGAATCCACTCATGCTCCTTGGTGTACTTGCGATCTGTGGGATAAGGCATAAAAAGCTTCCAGCTCCTGGCTTCTAGTTAAATCCTCTAGCGCTGTCGCGCTCTAGTTCTTTGTATTCCTCTGCAGCTACGCGATTTTCTTCGGGCGCTTGTAAAACGGCGTCGGCACCACCGCCGCTCCCACGCCTTGGCCGCGAATCTCGACCTTCAACGTCGTACCTATTGCCACAAATTCCAGCGGCACATACGCCAGCGCAATATTCTTTTTCAAGAATGGCGCCGGCGAGCCGCTGGTCACATATCCAATCTCGCGTCCAGCAGTATCCAGCACTTTGTAACCATCGCGCGCGATGCCGCGTTCCGTCATCTCCAGGCCGACCAGCATTCGCTTCACGCCAGCGGCCTTCGCCTTCTCGAGCGCGGCGCGGCCAATGAACTCCGGCTTCTCCATCTTGCAGAAACGGTCGAGCCCAGCTTCCCAAACATTAATGGTATCGGAAATTTCGTGCCCGTAGAGTGGCAGCTTGCCCTCGAGCCGCAAGGTGTTACGAGCGCCGAGGCCGCAGGGGAGTACGCCAAATTCCTTGCCAGCACTTAGGATCTCATTCCAAACCCGTTCGCCGGTCGACTCATCTGCCGGAACGTAAATCTCGAATCCGTCTTCGGCCGTGTATCCGGTGCGTGCAATCAGAATGTTTCGCAGCCCGCACACTGTACCGCGAGTCACCCAATAGAATTTCACCGTCCACAGGTCGACGTCAGTCAGCTTCTGCAGCAGATTTACCGCCTTCGGCCCCTGGATCGCTATTTGCGTAAAATCGTCCGAAAGATTCTCGACCGTGCAATCGAACTGCCTCGTATTGTCACGCACCCAATTGAAATCTTTTTCGCGCGTGCCCGCGTTGATCACCAGCAGATATTCGTCCTCGCCCAGACGATGAACGATCACGTCATCAACAAACGTTCCCTCGGGAAAGAGCAGCGCCGAATACTGCGCCTGGCCCACAGCGAGCCGTAAAGCGTCGTTCATGGAAATGTGCTGCACCGCGGCCAAAGCCTGCGGCCCGGCCAAACGAATGTCGCCCATGTGGCTGACGTCAAAAATTCCCACGCCGGTGCGCACGGCCATGTGCTCGTTGATGATGCCGCAGCCAATCGCCGCCGGATATTCCACCGGCATGTCCCAGCCATTGAACTCCACCATCTTCGCGCCCATCTGGCGATGGACAGCGTTCAGCGCGGTCTTGCGAACGGCGGGAGTGGCGGGAGCAGTTGTCGCCTCAACAGCAGACAAGCGGAACCTCAATCAGCGGCAGGGGGGCCTGCTGGGGATGGTTTGACTGATTACCCTATCACGCGCTTTTTCAGCGGGTCAAACGAGAAGCCGTTCACAAC
Source organism: Candidatus Sulfotelmatobacter sp. (assembly GCA_049675725.1). Classification (GTDB taxonomy): domain Bacteria; phylum Acidobacteriota; class Terriglobia; order Terriglobales; family Acidobacteriaceae; genus Sulfotelmatobacter. The sequence goes on from JBAUAN010000121.1 coordinate 37,771, forward strand.
AAAGATCGCAGGGCACCCAGAGGAAAATCAGAATCGGAGAGACCCGCATCCTCTGCGCCTCCGGGTGTACTCGGTGGTTAGGATTTTGTCCTACGGCCCGAACTGCACGGTCACGCGCGAGCCGGCAGCCACATGCGCTCCCGCCGCGGGAGTCTGCTGCCGCGCCACGCCGCTGCCGACCGCTTCGAGTTCAAGTCCGGCATCCTGGGCAGCTTCCACCGCCCCGCGCACAGTCTTGCCGACAAATGACGGCACTTCGATGCCTCCAGGTTCCACGTCGAGAACCACAGTTCCGCTCGCGGGCAGCCTCGGCGATGTGGGTGCTCCATTTCTCGCGTCTTCTGCGAGAAAGCCTGCCCTGAGCCTGTCGAAGGGTGGGGCTTTTGCATCGGACGTGCTCACAGGTTTCGCCGATTGCGTCTGTCTCGCCTGACTTCCACCCGACGCTATCGCCGATGGCGCAGGTTCACTCTGGCGGATTGCCGCTTGCACTACGCGGCCATCTCCAACCGCAGTCGCGTTACCGCCAGCATTCGCGGGCATGAGTGCGCGCGCCACATTCGCATTCGCCCCCGCCGCCGACTCCGGCGAATCCGCATTCACCTCGGCCGTTTCCAGCGGCTCGCCCGGATGATCCGGGGTGCCTTCTTCCAGATCTTTATCCTTTATCTTCGACTGCGCCAGCATCATCTGATGCTGCGGCGCCAGCGGCAGATCATGCGGCACATGCAGATATTCGAGCACCTGCTGCGCAATGCGTTTGAACACCGGCGCCGAAACCTGGCCACCCTGGTGCGGCCCCACCGCCGAGTCGAGAATCACCGCGACCACCACTTGCGGATTGTTCACCGGAGCAAATCCGGCGAACGTGGCGATATACTTCGTCTTCGAATACGCGCCCGTGGCCGGATCGACTTTCTGCCCAGTACCTGTTTTCCCCGCCGACGTGTAGCCTTCGAGAAATGCCTTGCGGCCCGTGCCTACGAGCACGACTTTCTGCATCATCGCGCGCATCTCGGCCGCAGTGTAAGAAGAAATCACACGACGGCCTTCGGCGGGATGAAACGCCACCGCTTGCAGAGATCCTTGCGGCGGAGCGGTGCCCATGACGATGCGAGGCGCGACGCGCACACCGTCATTCGCAAACGTCGAGACCAGCGCCGCCAACTGGATCGGCGAAATGCCGATCTCCTGTCCCATCGAGATCGCAGCAATCGAAACTTTCGACCAGCGGCTCACCGGCTTGGTGATCCCTCGCGTCTCGCCGGGCAACTCGATTCCGGTCTGTTGCCCAAATCCAAACGCGCGAATGTATTTGTAAAACCGGTCTTCACCCAGGCGCAACGCGATTTTGATTGCGCCTACGTTGCTCGATTCCGCCAGCACTCCCCACACCGGCAGCAGGCCGTGCGGCTCTGCGTCACGGATGCGCATGCCGTTGTAGACGATCGCCCCCATTTGGCAATCGAAGATCTCATTTGGATTCGTGACCTTCTCTTCGAGGGCGGCGGAAATGGTAACCATCTTGAACGCCGACCCCGGCTCGTAGACATAACTCACCGCGCGGTTGGTGAGAGCGGCGGGCGTGATCAGTTTATGCCGGTTCGGGTCGAACGTTGGGCGGTTCGCCAGCGCCAGGATTTCTCCCGTGTGCGGGTTCTCCACAATCACCGTCCCGGCAATCGCCTGCGTATCGTGGATTGCCTGGTCCAGCTCTTTTTCGGCGATGTACTGGATGTTCTTATCGATCGTCAGCACCAGGCTGTCGCCCGCCTCGGGCTGTTTCTCGACGTCGCTGAACCATTGCTTGCGCGCGTCCACCGAGATAAACATTTTTCCCGCGCGCCCGCGCAGCTGTTCATCAAACTCGTGCTCAATGCCGCTCTGCCCGGCATCCTCCATTCCCACATCGCCCAGCACTTGCGCCGCCAGATCGCGATTGGGATAAAAACGTTTCGGCTCTTTCTGAAAATGGATTCCCTGCAGGTTGAGCGACTTGATGCGTTCGATGGTTTCGTCGTCGGCCTTGCGCGCCAGCCAGCAGAAACTTTTGTGTGCGCGGCAATCGGCCAGAACCACGCGCGCGTCTTCGCCCGTAATTCGCGTGATCAGGGAAACCGCGGTGGGTAGATCTTTAGTTTCGCTGGGAACCGCGAACGCGGAATCCACCAGCACCGACATGGCCAGCTCGCGTCCTGCGCGGTCATAAATGACGCCGCGCTTGGCCGCCAGCGGAATCGCCCGCTGCTGCTGATGTTCCGCCTGCTTGACGAAGCTGCCGTAACAAAAAATCTGCAGATAAACCAGCCGCCCGCAAATCGCGAAGCACCACAGCAACAGCATCGCCCCCAGCAGGTAGAGCCGGGAGTTTTTGCCGGGCTTGGAATCAGAGGCCATTAAAACGCGTCGTTGGTCGTGCGTCGTGCGTCGTGAGCCAGCTCAACTCTGTCATCCTGAGCGGAGCATGTCGACGAGCGAAGCGAATCGACATGCGCAGTCGAAGGACCCCTTGCATCTTTGCAGCACTCGCGGCCTCAGGAGGCGTTTCCGCCACGACCTCGCGCTCTCCCTCAGGCAAACATGGCGGCCCATTTACAACCAGGCCGCCGTCCACATTCGTGCCGCGACAGCCGCCCTGAGCGAAGCCGAAGGGGCTGTCCGCCGAGCGCAGCTCGGCTGATTTTTCGTCGCGCAAGCTACTGCCCGGGCAGCACCACCACCGGCTCCGCGCTCGCCATCACCGGCGCGTTCGAATCCCCGGCCACGCTATCCATGCGGATCACCTGCCCCGGCTCCGGCGGCTCCAGGCCCATGCGCCGCGCCATCACATCAATGCGCTCGGGATCGCGCAACGATGCATCGGTCAGGCGCAACGCGCGATTCATTTCCGTCAAGTCGCTGAGCTCGCGCTTCGCCGATTCGATCTGGTAACCGTATTCAATGGCCTTGAAATGCTGCCACGCATAAGTAAAGACCAGCAAAAACAGCACCGCCAGCGCCGACCCAAATTGCTTCATCTCGCGGTTGCGCCCCGCGTCTTCTACCTTCACCAGCCGCGAATTATCGATCGCCTTGGCAAAATAAATTTCCGGAGTGCCCGTCCAGAGCCGACGCGCCCGCGCTGCCGAACTCGCGGAACCCGCCCCCGGCGTAACCACAGAGCGAACTGCCATTGACGCTGCTGCCATTTAAGCCGCCCCCGCAAAAATCTGTTCGCCCTGTCCGGCCGGAATCTGCAATTCAAACATTCTTTCCAGTTCCTGTTCCTCGGCCACAATCCGCTGGCGGCCCAGCTGTTCCACCCGCTCCACCACCGCCATTAAATCCGCAATCAATGTTCCCGTATACATGTCCCAACCTCAATTTTTGGATTCCTACCACGGAACCCGTAAACCCGGCTTCCGGCTCTTGGCTGGCGGCTTCAGCTCTTGCACCTCCTTGCTGAAGCCCGCAAGCCGAAGCCTGAAGCCCGCTCTTCCCGCCCCAGCGGATCTTCGTCCGCCTTCCCTGATTCCTTAAGCCCGGCACGCCATGACAGCTATGCCGGGGACTCCGGCAGGTTTTCCGGAATCAAACTCAAAAGCGGCTTCAGACTTCAGAACTCAGACTTCAGAACTTAACCTTCTCACTTCGGACTCCGCTTTCGCCGAGGTCCGAGGTCCGAGGTCCAATGTCTGAGGTCCGCTCTCTAAATCTTTTCCGCCGCCCTCAACTTCGCGCTGCGGGCCCGCGGATTGCGATCGCCTTCTTCTTCCGACGCCGTCACCGGCTTCTTCGTCAGCACTCGGAAATACTTCTTCATCGCACCCTCGCGAAACGCATCCTTCACGATGCGATCTTCCAGCGAGTGAAAACTGATCACCACCACGCG
>JBAUAN010000122.1:0-2795 GCA_049675725.1 Candidatus Sulfotelmatobacter sp.
TGCCGAGTTCGCCGGCGAGCACCAGCGGGCCGTACATAATCGCCGCTAGTTTCGGGTCGTCAGGAATTGTTTGCAAATGCAGGCGCATAGGCAGCTTCACTTCCACGCGATCGCCATTCTTCCAGGCGCGGTCGATTCTCGCGTAGCTTGAGGGCGCCAGCTTTTCGTTTGGCTCCCAGGGCTTGCCGTTGATCGCGATGCTGGCGTTTTCGGCCCAATAGGGAATGCGCACGTTCAGGCTAAAACGGGTGGGCGATTTAGCCTGAATGACCAGGCGGGTTCCGGCTTCCTCGGGGAAACGCGTTTCCTGCCGGATCGTGATGCCTTCTTCCTTCCAATTCAGTTCAGAAGCGAAGAATAGATTGACCCAGAGCGAGGGCCCATTCTCCCCGTCATGCCCACTATGAAAGTAGAAACCCTCACCGAGCTTTGAGAAGTTTTCCAGGCCCGTGCCGCAGCAACAGAAGAAGCCCTCATGCGGCACAAAGTGAACTTTCCATTGGCCGGTCTGCATTCCGAGATAATAAAGCGGCGAGCCTTCTGCCGGGTTGGGAGTGGCGAGAATGTGGTTCAGGAAAGCGCGTTCGTAAAAGTCGGCGTATCGCGGCTCGGCTTGCCAGGTGAACAGATGGCCGGTGAGCTTGAGCATGTTATAGGTGTTGCAGGTTTCCTGGGTGAGGTCGGTGAGCTGGGAGGCGAGCACGTCCGGCGGCGTGCGGAAATGTTCGCTGACGCTGTTGCCGCCCGTGACGTAGCTGCGGTGCAGCGCGACCTGTTGCCAGAAAAATTGCGCGGCGTCCTGATAGTGCGGTTCGCCGGTCAGTTCAAATTCGCGCGCGGCGCCGATGAATTTCGGAACCTGCGTGTTGGCATGGAGGCCCGTGAGTGTGTCGCGGCCCCGCGCGGCAGGGTCCATCACGACGTGATGGTCGAAGCGTTTCGCGACTTCGAGATAATGGGGATTCCCGGTGACGGCGGAGAGATTCGCCAAGACTTCGTTCATGCCGCCGAATTCGGTTTGCAGGGTGCGCTGCATCTGTTCTTCGGGGATGCGGCCGGTGCGCCAGTCCGTCCATGCGGCCATACGTTCGAGAACCTGAAGCGCCTGCGGATTTTGCGAACTCTCGTGAACATCGAGTAGACCAGCCATGATTTTATGGAGCGCGTACCAGACCACCGCGGCGGGCCGGCCCGCTTCCAGATCGTCGAAGCTCGATTCGGGGAACGCGGAGAGATAGCCCTTGTCGCCGAGCTGCGCCTGGCATTTAGCGAGTTCCGCCACCATGGCGTTGGCCTCAGTCTTGATGCGGGAATCGCCCGTCGAGGAGTACATCTGGGCACAGGCCGAAAGAAAATGGCCGACGTAATGACCACGCCAGCCGTTGGTTGGGGACTCGCGGTTATAGAGCGGCTCGGCGGACGACGGCAGATTGGCGTTGACGCGGAAGTTGTGCAGGAGGCGGTCCGAATCCAGGGCCAACAAATATTGCAGAGTTTGGCCGCGCATGCGGAGGAGATCGGGGTCGAGAATTTTTACATCTTCGAGGCGAAATGGGAGGGCAGCAGGGACCGGAAGCGAATGAGTGTCTGGCAAGTCCATGCCGGCCGGATGCAGAGTGTCGTGGGCGGGGGCTGCTCCATGCGCCAAAGACGGCTCAATCATTTTGGCGGCCGCTTCCGTCGCGGCAAGCGCGGTGCCGCCGCAGAGTATGCGCAGGAGAAAGTCGCGTCTAATCATAGAAGCATCCTTTCCGGGAAGCATTGAGAGCCTGAGCGGATGGCCCCACCTCGCGCGGGGAGTATACGTCTTGAGGAGCGGTCGTAGCCGGGTCGTCTCGTGTGCCACTTTTTGGGGTGAAGGCGCGTGAGCGGATATTGGAAAAGTGATTGCATGCATCTGCCGGGATGATTTATCGTGCAGGAAGTGTAAACGTTTGCTCCAGAGCGGACTCTAGCACATTGTTCGGAGGGGAGGCCAGTATGTCGAATAGATCGAAATTGACGCGGCGGGAATTTGTGGGGGCTGCCGTTTCCGCGGCGGCAGTGAGCGCTGCGCCTATCCATAACTTGTTTGGGGCGCCGTGGGAAGCGGAAGCGAGTGCGTCCAGCGCGGAATGGAAAGAGGAGGGTGTGCTGTTTCTGGACAAGTCGCCATACGCGAAGTTGCACAACATTCCGGTACACGCGGTGACGATTACCGATGGATTTTGGGGAACGCGGCGCGAGATCACCGTCGACAAGAGTATTCCATCGATGGAGAAATTGCTGGAAGCCAACGGGCGGATGGACAACTTCTTGAGGCTGGTGGGGAAGAGCAGCGCGGCGCAGACCGGGCCGGTCTATTCGGACTCCGACGTATACAAATGGACGGAAGCGGCGGGATTTGCGCTGCAGTCTGGGGATCGTCCAGAGCTACATGCGCTGGCCGACAAGATCATCAGGGAAGTGGTGGCGGTCCAGGAACCGAGCGGTTATTTGAATACGTACTACGATGGGGACCGCGCGAAAGACCGCATGACGCCGCAGGTGCAGCGCTGGGGCCATGAGATGTACAACCTGGGGCACATGATTCAGGGCTCAATTGCTTATTATCGCGCGACGGGCGACCGCACGCTGATGGACGCGGGGATCAAATATGTGAATGGCTATCTCTTGCCGAATTTTGGTCCACAGGTGGATAAGAAGCCGATGTTTTCCGGGCATCCGGAACTCGAGATGGCGCTGATCGAGCTTTACCGCACGGCGGGAGACAAGCGCCACCTTGAACTAGCGGGATATCTTCTTCACGGTGACGA
>JBAUAN010000123.1:0-4171 GCA_049675725.1 Candidatus Sulfotelmatobacter sp.
CTGGGCCATGTCGAGCACATCACCATGCATCACTGCATCCAGGGGTGGAGTGGTATCGCAAAGTGGGGCGGTATTCCTATGAAGACACTGATCGAATTAGTGCGCCCAAAACCGGAAGCCAAGGTCGTGGCGTTCTTCTCCTTTGGTGAGGCGCTCTATGGAGGCACATACTACGATACCCAGAGTATGGAGAATTTGCTCAAGGCGGAATGCGTGCTCGCATCGCGAATGAACGGGCGACCGCTTCCAGAGGTGTATGGCGCTCCACTGCGGTTGCGCGTCGAGAATCAACTTGGCTACAAGATGGTCAAGTGGATCGAGCGCATTGAATTTATCCAGTCGGAAAAACAGTTGGGTGAGGGAGAAGGCGGAAAGAACGAGGATGATGAATACTTTGATCTCTTGCCTAACATCTAAGCGGCTCTACTCCGCGCGACAGCTGTGACATTATCGCGCGCCGCAAGGCAGCTTCCCCCTTCGACGAACGGTCTCGCAGTCCCGGCGGACATTTCTTTCGTCGTGATCCGGGCTGGTCTTCATCCCTCTTCATTCTCGCGTTATCCTGACGCAACACGGGGTGAAAGGCGGGCAAAGCAAAACAGGAGTGTTGGTTAGGTTCTTGCCTCAAGGTTCCGTATCGTCGGCCTCTTAGGTCCTCGTCCAGGACACGATCCTAGCTTTGCCGGGGTGAGATTCACGCAGATTATTGCTGTTCACTTCCGGACAATGACGTTCGTAGGCGGACAGAATGATCCACTTCGTTCCTAGCAGGAGTGTTCGATTTTCCTTTTCCAGTCAATAAGTTACCTCCTGAGTAGATTTGGTCATGGCCTTGCTCCCACAGGTTTACTCGGCACCCTATGTCGCCGTTGCGTTCCTGTTGAGCAGGCGCGGTGTGCCGAGAAATTCGATACTATCGTTGCGCCGAGATACGACCCTAAAACGTATGGAGAGCCTAATCCAGGATGTTCGTTACGGTTTCCGCATGCTGCGGAAGTCGCCGGGCTTCACTTCCATAGTTGTCCTAACGCTGGCGCTGGGTATCGGCGCAAATACCGCTGTCTTTAGCGTGGTCAACTCTGTTCTAGTTAAGGATCTCCCCTACAAGAACCCAGAGAACCTAGTTCTGATCTGGAGCGATGATCGCGACGTCGGAAACAATCGATCTCAGCTTTCGTTCACTGATATTGACGACTATCGGGCACAAAACCACGTGTTTGAGAACATCGCCGCGTTCGGCGATTGGAGCGCCGTATTCTCCGAACCTGGAAGCCCGGAGCGCATCTCTGGAATGCAGGTGGGGGACGGTTATTTCTCCGTGATGGGCGGACGTCCGCTGCTGGGGCGGTCGTTTCTGCCGGAAGAACAAATCGAGGGCAAAGATCAAGTCGTCATTCTCGGGTACGGACTATGGCAGCGGCGTTTTGCCGCAGATCCCGGAATTGTTGGCCGGCAGATCAGGCTCAGCGCCCGCTCCTACACTGTGGTCGGCGTCATGCCAAAGGAATTTCCGATGCTGCCCTCCAGCCTGGTAACCGGAGGAGCGCAGTTCTACCGGCCAGTAGCTGAAAAACACGATGACAAGGACCGGACCTCACGCCACCTGCGTGCCGTGGCGCGACTTAAGCCGGGGGTCACTTTGCAGCAAGCCCAGGCCGATCTTGACGTGATCAACCGGAATCTGGCGCGACGGTTTCCGAATGACTACGCCACCACCGGTGTTCGCGTCGTCAAGCTGCAAGATGACATCGCGGGAAACCTGCGTCCGGCTCTGCTGGTGTTGCTGGGGGGCGTCGGATTTCTCTTACTGATTGCGTGCGCCAACATCGCCAATCTATTGCTCGCCCGCGCTACCGGACGGCAGAAGGAAATCGCAGTGCGATCTGCGTTGGGCGCGAGCCGTGCCCGGTTGGTCCGCCAGACTCTGACCGAGAGCGTGTTGCTTGCCCTGAGCGGAGGATTTCTTGGCATCCTTCTGGCCGCTTGGAGCACGAGCTTGATTTCTGCCGTGGGCGCGAAAGTGATCTCCCAACTCGTCGGCGTCAGAATCGATTTTCGGGTGTTGAGCTTCACCGTGGCGGTCAGCCTGTTGACAGGTGTTCTTTTCGGAATGGTTGCCGCACTGCAATTCCTCGAGCTGAATGTAAATGAGGTGCTGAAGCAGGGCGGAAGGAGTTCTCGCGGGACGGGACACGATACTTTCCGCAAGGTACTGGCCGTTGCAGAAATTGCTCTCGCCCTCGCACTGTTGACCGGTGCCGGATTAATGCTGCGTACCTACGGCAAGTTGCGCGGTATGGACCCCGGTTTCAATCCAAAGAACATTCTGACCATGAGCATAGGGTTGCCCTCCTCGCGGTATCCCTTCGCAACCGAGAAACCGGTGGCCTTCTACCGGGAGCTGCTGGGTCGCATCAGTGCGGTTCCTGGAGTTCAGTCCGCGGGCGCAGTGCAGGTGCTACCGCTCGGCAACGATTTCGACACGGTAGAGGCCCGTGTTGAAGGACAAGTGTATGCCCCGGGGGCAGAGCCTTCCCCCGAACGTTATGTCGTCACTCCCGACTATCTCCGGGCGATGCAAATCGGCCTGGTGCGCGGCCGATCCCTGACCGAGGCGGATCGTGCCAACGCTCCGCTCGTCGTGATGGTCTCCGAAACCGCAGCCGAACGTTGGTGGCCCCATCAAGATGCGATTGGCAAACGCCTGCGCGTCTCGGGAAACTCGGACGAACAGGGCGAGCTACTGCGCACCGTCGTCGGAGTGGTCAAGGACGTGAAGCAAAACGGACTCGATGCGCCTCGCACGATGCAGGTGTACATACCCCACGCCCAGTACATGAATGGCAGCATGGTGCTGGTTGTGCGCACCGGCTCCGATCCGCTGAGTTACGCCACGGAAGTGCGCCGGCAGGTTTCGGCCATGGATAAGGAGTTGGCGGTCTCCGAAATTGCAAGCATGGATCAAGTACTGTCAGGCTCAATGGCCGCGCGCCGTTTCTCCACAGTGTTGCTGGGTACATTCGCAGGGTTGGGCCTGCTGCTGGCCTCGGTCGGAGTGTACGGAATCTTTTCCTACTCGGTAGCGCAGCGCATACCGGAGATTGGAATTCGCATGGCGCTGGGAGCAGCCGAGAAGGATGTGTTGGCCCTGATCGTGGGTCAGGGTCTCCAGCTCGGCCTGATGGGCGTGGCAGCCGGCGCAGTCACTGCATTGGCGCTAACGGGGTTTATGTCGAGTTTGCTGTTTGGAGTGAGCGCCGCAGACCCAGCAACGTTCTTTTGTGCGGCTTTGCTTTTGAGCATGGTGGCTTTCTTAGCCAGCTACATTCCCGCGCGGCGCGCGGCTAAAGTCGATCCCATTGTGGCGTTGAGGTACGAGTAGGTTGACCCCTACGACCTGGCCTTGTCAAAGCTGGAACGAAACATCCAACGTGACCGAGACGATGTGAAACAACTAGCCCGAACTGTCCCGCTCGATCTGGAAGGTCTGAAGCAGCGATATCGGAAGGAACTGCGCTGGCAGCTTGGCCACCCTGAGCGCGAGGATCTGACTCTTCGTTTGTGGATTTACGCCATCAACGAAGACTGAGAACAAGAGCTACAAAGCGAGTCGGCAAAGCCGGCCAGTTCATCGCCAAACAGATGCCCCCCAAGCAGATCGAAGAAGCCGAGCAGCAGGCTCTGCAATGGCTGTCGCGATTGAAGAAGATCTCGCCCCTGCTAGGTTCTGCCTAGGGAGCGCCATGATTCCGAAAAATACACACAGCGCGAATTGAGCCAAACTCTTCGTTCTTGCGTGCGTAGCCACGAGTTCAGCCTCCGCGTCTAGTAAGAATTTCAAATCGACCATGTCTCACCAATGTGAGTTGTAGCGCCCACATCGTACGCTGCCCCTACCCATCGCCGTACTGCGGCGCGTGTTTCGCCGCCGCTCTTAAGTCCGCTTTCCAACGCGGCCAACTGCACCTGGCCGGAGAGCTCGCACCGCTCGCCCATCCCAAGTTCTTCGCTGCCTGGCTGCGTCCGCTCTTCCGCAAAGACTGGATCGTCTACTCCAAACCACCCTTCGGCGGACCCGAGTACGTGCTGCAGTATCTCGGCCGCTATACCCACCGCGTCGCCATCTCCAACCATCGCTTGGTCGCATGGGCGAACGGCCAGATCACCTTTC
>JBAUAN010000124.1:0-2341 GCA_049675725.1 Candidatus Sulfotelmatobacter sp.
AGTACCGCGAGGCTGGCAATGAGGACATCGTGCAGACGTTCGATCCACACAAGCACTACGGGGCGAGCAGCGCCCGGTTCTTCAACTACATCAATCTGTGTCTGGCTAACAAGTTCAGGTCGATGCAGTCAGCCCGGATGAAGAACCCAATTTGCCGCGCAGGGAACGTCTCCCTCGGAGGGCGCTTTGATGAGAGCGATTACGGGCAGGTCGGCGACGAGTTCTGCCACGCGCACTCGGAGCACCTGCGGAGGAGATGCCAGCGGGAGGAGAGGCAGCGGGACGCGATTCATGCGCTGGCTGAATTTGTAGAGTTCCTGCGGCGAGAGGATGCAAGTGTTCTACCAGTGATGGGAGCGATTGCAGCGACCACAACGCCCGCTGCTGCCGCCGAGTTGCTTGGGATTGCGAAACCAGAATTTCGTCGTCTCTATAGTCGCCTTCGCAACTTGGGGCAGTTCTTCGTGAAGCCAGAAATGCCACGAAGGCGATCTACAAAACCCAAAGCTCAGTATGCCCAGCACTCTGAAATCGCTGCGACCCATCCCTTAGATTCTTGCGCCACTTGGAGCCGAGTTGAGTTGTACAACGAAGTGTGGGATCAGCCGCTAGTAAAACTCGCCAAGAAGTACCGCATCTCCGATGTTAGGGTTGGCAAGGTCTGTCGAAGGCTAAGAATACCGTTGCCGGGGCGAGGCTATTGGGCGAAGCGGAAAGCGGGGAAGCCAGTTGGGCAACCACCCCTCACGCTGTTCGAAGACGCGCCGGTGGTTCGGAGAATACTGCGACGTTATTCTTGAAGTAGCATTTATACTGTCGGCGAAAGCAATCGCGGAATCGAGTCCTTCCCGTCGCCGACAGGTGAATCTTCATCGAAATTTCATCCACTTTAGAATTTGGTAGCAAGTCGGCTGCTTTGCGCTATGGATGCGGGTTTTGGGTCGATTCGGAATTTGACACCCCTTAGTCCTGTTGTATCGTTCCGCGATATAAATCATAGTCTGTTTGGGAATTTGGTAGCAACTTGGTAGCATCCATGCCTAAATGTGCCAAAAAGTGCCTATTGCGAACGCCCGGAAGTCGCTGAAACCGTTGATTTGGTTAAGCAGACGTTCTATCAGTAGGTTGTAGGTTCGATTCCTACCGCGCTCACCATCGTTTCAATCACTTACCGGTGATTTGCAAACTGATTTTTCCAGGTGTGCCGTAAAGTGTGCCGTAACTCAATCCGGCGACACCCGTTTCTCTTCTGATGTGTCATGATCGAGCGCAGCGCGCACGATCTCCAGTTCGGGATGCTGATACTGCATCGCAGTCTTCACGTCCCGGTGGCCCATGGTTCTCATGACGGCAGCTAGGTTTCCAGTTCTCTTGAGAATCCGAGTGCCGTAATCATGCCGCCCACAATAGAGAACAAGATCTTCCGGAAGCCCAGCCTTGATTCTGGCTTCCTGAAACCTCTTCGCCATTGTGGTGAGGTGAGCAGACTTGGCGCGCTTCGATGGGAAAACCCACCCTTCGCGCCTTCCTTCACACCGCTGTTTAAGAAGGTCAAGGACGCGATTGCTCATCGGCACGCGTCTCCTTCCTTCCTCAGTCTTGCTGTCCGGCACGAAGATCACGCGGCTTTCCCAATCCAGGTTCTCGATGCGCATCCGGTAAAGCTCTCTTTGGTTCCGCATGCCCGTATCGCGCATCATGATGATGATGTCCCGGAAAAGCTGAAGGCTGCGTTTCCGCCAGTTGCAGGCAGCAGCGCCGGCCAACAGTTTCTTTTCCGCTTCTTCATCAAGCCTGAGTGAACGTCCGTATTCCTTCATCAGTTTCAGCTTCGGAGCGTGGCGAATCAGTTGCCACTCTTCCGCTTTGTGCAACATCCTTCTCAAAGTTCTCAGTGCGCAATTTGCATTCGACGACGCTCCGGAGAACCTCATCGTTTCGATCACGTCCTTGGTGATCTGATCCAGTCGCATGCCAACGATGGTCGTCGTCTTTATGAGTCGCCAGCCATCGCGGTAATAAGTTTTGGTTTTGTCTTCCAGCCTGACCTTATCCAGCCATTCCAGGAAGCGCCGGGAAAACTCCAGCAGCACAGGAGCTCTTTTCGGAAGCAGATCTGTATTCTCGACCACTCTTGCGAGTTTCAGACCAGCAACCTTTGCCGCCCTGGCCGCTTTTGTTTCGTTCGTTGACCCACGGTAGCGTTGTCCGCGTACCGTGAAGTCATACCAGTAAAACTTGGACTTCGCTTTCTTAAACAGCTTCACGAGCTTCCTCCATTGCAGCCCGCACGGAAGCAACTCGTGTGTTCTTCTGGATGTATTCCAAAAGAACATTCACA
>JBAUAN010000125.1:0-2270 GCA_049675725.1 Candidatus Sulfotelmatobacter sp.
AAAACCCGGATGAAAATCACAGCCTATAATCAGCATGACGTTGGCTCCTCTCACGAGCCTTGGTCTTCTTCATCGCATACCAATCTACTCGCGACGAGCCAACGTCGTTATGCAATCAAGCGCAGCGAGACGATGCGCGAAGCGCACCGTCTCGCGCAGTCGAAGGACCCCGCGCCCGCCAGCGCAACCACAATCCTCGCAAGGATTCCTACCGCCCCGGTTTTGCCCCTCCCCACACCCTGTTCTAGAATCATTACTCCATCCGATCTCATCTCTTCCTATTGAGGATTAATCCTTTGCCCGAAACTCTCTACGACATCGCCATCATCGGCAGCGGCCCCGCAGGCTACACCGCCGCCATCCGCGCCGGCCAATGGGGCCTGAAGACCGCGCTCATCGAAAAAGACGGATTCCTCGGCGGCACCTGCCTGCACGTCGGTTGCATTCCAACCAAAGCATTACTCTTCAACGCCGAACTCTGGGATCACCTCAAAGACGCCAAAGAATTCGGCATCGAAGGCGTGGACTCCCGCAAACTGAACTGGGCCGCCATCCAGGACCGCAAATCAAAAATCGTCGCCAAGCACGCCAAAGGCCTCGAATTCCTGATGAAGAAAAACAAGGTCGAAACGATTAAGGGTTACGGAAAAATGACCGGCTCCGCCCAAAACGGCGTGTTCACCGTAGAAGTCGTCAACGACAACAAAGCCACCCACCTGAAAGCGAAAAACGTAATCCTCGCCACCGGCTCCGAGGCCCGCATGCTGCCCGGTCTCGAAGCCAGCGACCGCATCCTCACCAACATCGAAATCCTGAGCCTGAAAGACCTTCCGAAATCCCTGGTCATCGTCGGCGCCGGCGCAGTGGGGGTCGAGTTCGCCTCCATCTACCGCTCTTTCGACTGCGAAGTCACCATCATCGAAATGCTGCCGCGCCTCGTTCCCGTAGAAGACGAAGAGGTCTCCAAAGAACTCGCCCGCGTCTATCGCAAGCGCGGCATCAACTTCCACACCAGCGCCAAAGTCGACAAAGTAGAAAAGACAAAAGCGGGAGTCGCCGTCACCATCACCGTAGCAGGCGCACAGCAAAAAATCGAAGCCGAAAAGATCCTGATCGCCGTCGGCCGCAAGCCGCGCACCGAGAGCATCGGTCTCGAGCGTACAAAAATCAAGCCCGACCGCGGCTTCATCAAAACCGATTCCTGGATGCAAACCTCCGACCCCGGCATCTACGCCGTCGGTGACATCGTGCTCGGCAGTCCGCAACTGGCGCACGTCGGCGCCATGGAAGCCATCGTCGCCGTCGCGAAAATCGCCGGCAAGCCCGGAAAGCCGATCAATCCCGAACACATCCCCGGCGCCACTTACTGCCATCCTGAAATCGGCAGCGTCGGCCTCACCGAAACCCGCGCCCGCGAGGCCGGATACAACGTGAAGATCGGCAAGTTCCCCTTCACCGCCAATTCGCGTGCGTCGATCGTCGGTCAGCACGAAGGCTTCATCAAAATCGTCAGCGACGCCGACTACGGCGAAATTCTCGGCGTCCACATCATCGGGCCCCAAGCCACAGAATTAATCGCCGAAGCAGTTGTAGCCATGGAGCTCGAAGCCACGGTTGAAGACCTGATGTGGACCATCCACGCCCATCCCACGCTGGCCGAAGCCATGCTGGACGCAGCAAACAGCGTGTACGGGATCGCGATCAATGCGTGAACGTCTTAGCCAACAATCACAGCCGCGGATCACACGGATGAACACAGATAACCCAAGCCGTGTCATCCTGTCTCTAACGACGCTGCACCCTGTCAAGGGTCTTGTGGCGACACTTCGGCTCCGACGCCGGAGGCAGCGCCATTTCGCTCTCGTAGAAAGTCTTTGACTCCCAGACCAAGGTCGTCTTTCGATTTCAATCGGGCAGTGGAACCTCAGGTTCCACCATCCATCTCTTCGGGACTTGCACCCATGATTCTCACTTCGATCTCCCTGACTTTTCAGGGAGGCAGGCTGCCCACTCAAGCGCTCGGCTCGGTTACTCGCCGGCCACAGAATGACTCGGGCTCCCCTGCATGACGGCCTGACAGAGTTGCGCATACGTCCAGTCTTCGCGCAACATCAGGTACAACCGCGTGGCCAACTTCCTGGCCACCGCCACCTTGGCGATGCCGCGATTCTTGCGCACCGCCAACCGACGATAGAAGCGTTTCAGTTGCGGATCCAACCGCGCCGCCGTCTGTCCCGCTTCCACCAGCAAAAAGCGCAGAAACGAATTGC
>JBAUAN010000126.1:0-35125 GCA_049675725.1 Candidatus Sulfotelmatobacter sp.
CTTTTAAGGCATGGGTCGCAGGTTCGAATCCTGCCGCGCTCACCAAGATTTCAAAGTACTTGGCCGATTTCGGCAGGAGTGATTTCGGGCACCCCCGGACACCGGTTCCAGGACGCGGCGCACCAGGACGCAAGTTGCTAGAGGTCTAGGAAGGCCCGTACTGACGTTAGATCTTCGCTTGCACGAACACGGAATCCTAGCTGCTTCGTGATGACCTGCATAGCCACATTGTCAGTCAACATTTCGGCGGACACTCGGCTTAGTTTTTCATCTCGGGCGATTTCGATGACACGGCGGAGCAGTTCGTTCCCCAAGCCGAGGTTTTGGTAGCGATCCGAAACCAGCACAGCGACTTCCGCTTCGTTTCTTGCGTGAAGTTTGTTCATCCGTCCGACTGCGACAATGCTGCACGCTCCGGTGTCGGGATCAGTCCGCTCAGCGACCAGCGCCATTTCGCGGTCGTAATCACCGAAACAAATCCGCAACAGTCGCTCATGTTCCACCCGCCGGCTCAGGCTAAGAGAACAGAAGTAGCGCAAGTAGACGCTACGGTCGGAGAGCGTCTCGTGAAACTTGACCATCAACGGTTCGTCTTCCGGTCGGATCGGGCGAATGGTTATCTGGGTGCCATCTTTCATCGTCCAGACCGAAAGGTACTGCGCGGGATACGGACGGATGGCGGGCTTCGGCAACTGGTCGAGTATTACAGCGGGACCGTGCAACACGATTCTGGCGTCGAGAGCCAACAGGTGCTCCGGCGACGCCAGCAGAGGATTGATGTCAATTTCCGCAATCCACCGCTGTTCCATCACAAGTTGACTGAAGCGAACCAACAGATGCTCCAGCGCCGCCATGTTGATCGGCTTGCGTCCGCGAACTCCCTTCAGAGCGGTGAAAATTCGCGTCTGCTCCATCATTCGTTGCGCGAGAGTGGTGTTGAGCGGTGGCAGGGCCAAGGCGCGGTCTCGATACACTTCCACCAGCTGGCCCCCGGAGCCGAACAAGATGACCGGCCCAAACTGCGGATCCACGCTGCTGCCAAGAATTAATTCGTAACCATCCAGCTTTACCATGGCCTGCACCGTGACACCGGAGAACTGATCCGCTCCAACTTTTTCCGCCACCGAGGACTGAATCGCCCGATACGCGCTCCGGACAGCCGCTTCATCTTTTAAGTTCAGTTTGACTCCGCCCACATCGGTCTTGTGCGTGATGGTTTTGGAAAAAACTTTCAGCACAACCGGGAAGCCGATTCCCGATGCCACTCGGGCGGCCTCGTCTTCGCTCGTGGCTGTTCGCGTCTCAACCGTCGGGATGCCGTAAAGTGACAGCAACTCCTTCGATTCAATCTCTGTAAGCAAAGTGCGGCCATCGCCGTGTACCGTCTCAATAATTTGCTCGACCTGCTGGCGCGCCCCGCTCTCCATCTCAGAGCGCTGAGAGAGCGTGGGCGTTTCATAGAGACCACGCAGGTTGTAGGTGTACCGCCACATATAGGTGAATGCCCGCGCCGCGGTATCGGGATAAGAAAATGTGGGAATGCCCGCTGCGTTCAAGGCAGCTTCGCCGGCGGCAATGCTGTCCCCACCCATCCAGCTGGCGATTACCGGCTTGCCATAGCTTTTAGCATAGGGCTTCAAACGTTCCGCAATCTGCAGAGGGTTGGTCATCCCTTGCGGAGCAAGGATTACCAGGAGGCCGTCACTATTCGGGTCTTGAGACGCAATTTCCAGGGCGCGCGCATAGCGCTCAGAATCAGCGTCGCCGAGAACGTCGATCGGATTGTTATGGCTCCAGTGGTCGGGAAGGAACTCATCCAGACGCTGCAGGCTCTCGGGGGAAAGCTCAGCCAATTCTCCGCCATTTGCCACCAGTGAGTCCGTGGCGAGGACCGCCGGTCCACCCGCGTTAGTAAGGATCGTAAGCCGAGGGCCCTTCGGGCGGGGTTGCCGGCCGAGCACCTCTGCCATGTAGAAAAGGTCCGCGATGTTGTGGACCCGCAAAACTCCCGAGCGGCGGAAGGCCGCGTCCAAAACTTCGTCGCTACCGGTGAGCGCGCCGGTATGGGAGGCCGCGGCCCGCGATGCCGATTCCGACCGCCCCGCTTTGATCACGATAATTGGCTTGCTGAGTGCGACTTCGCGAGCCGCAGACAGGAACGACCGCGCATCTCCCACCGACTCCATGTAGAGCAGGATGCTTTTGGTGTGTGGGTCGTCGCCGAAGTGGTAGATCAAATCGCCCCAGCCAACATCCAGCATCGAGCCGGTGGAAACAATCGCGCTGAAGCTCACTTCTTCGCGGTGGCTCCAATCGAGGATCGCAGTCAAAAGAGCTCCACTCTGGCTCAGGAACGCGACGTTGCCCGCTTTTGGCGCGTCTTTGGCGAACGTAGCATTCAGCCCGACCGCCGGACTCATGATGCCCAGGCAGTTCGGACCAATCAAGCGCATAGAACCACGGTGCAGATGCTCCTGAATCTGCCGTTCGAGGGCAACGCCTTCCGCGCATCGCTCCTTGAATCCGGCGGAAATCACCACAGCGGACTTGGCGCCGGCATCCACGCACTCGCCAATGAGATGTGGCACCGTTGCTGCCGGGGTGGCAACCACGACCAAGTCGACGGCTTGGGGAATGCCGCGAATGCTCTTGTAAGCTTTGAGCCCCAGCACTTCCTCATGCTTCGCATTGACCGGATACACTTTGCCCTGAAAGCCGCGCAACAGGTTCTCGAGAACAGTTCGGCCTACGGCACCCAGACGATCGGTCGCGCCAATGACCGCCACTGAACTGGGAGCGAACATTGCGTCCAATCCGTACTTTGCTGCGGTTGTCCGCTTCCGCTCGTTCGGTGTTATTTTTACCGGATCAGTCTCAGTTGAACTCACAAGTGCTCCTCATCCCTCAACGCGCGGCGAGAACCGCCAATCAAAGGATAGCGCCTCGGCAAATGTTTGGCATTCGCCTCAGGCCGTCAGAGCTTCAGGTACACGGTTCCGTTCAACCTCGAATGGTAAGCACGGGACACATGGCATGCGCCACAATGTGCTGGGCCGTGGTATGGGCCAAGTGAGTAACCGTGTTGAATGCTCCATGCGCCGGGTGCAAGCCCAGAACAATCAAGTCTGCCCAGTGTTCTCTAGCGATCTCCAAAATTCGCTCCTCAGGCCGAGCAAACTGGCGGCTGAACCTGACCAGGCATTCCACATCGCACCAGAACTCGGCTTCAGGCGGCGCAAGTTCCCTGAGGCGGCGCACCAGAGACGCCGTAACTCCCTCCAGGTCCACGACGCCCGCAGCGGGTTGCTCCACTACATGCAGTAATGCCAGTTGTGATTGGTCTTCTTCGGCCAGGGAAACAGCATAGGGCAGAGCCGCCAAGGATTCTTTACTAAAATCCGTTGCGAACAAGATCTTTCGAAACTGACTTTCGCCGTTAACTTTGCTGGGCACGTTCGGCCCTACAGTTAGAACAGGACAGGCAGCCTGCCGGAATATCTGCTCGGCGACGGAACCCATCAACAGCTTTCGCGCCCCCGTACGGCCATGTGTGCCAACCACAATCAAATCAATATCGTGTTCGCCGATAAGCCGGGAGAGCACGTCCCAGACATCGCCGATGACGGATACCACCTGGTGTGGCACTCCTCGGATCTGTTCTTCAAGACGCGCAGCCGCGACTTGCTGTAGCTCTTCCTCCTGCCGAACATAACCCGGCCAGGCGTCCGGAGCGATCAGGGCGTAAGTTTCGGAAGGCATCACGTGGGCGCCGTATAACTTTGCTTCAAACTGACGGGCGATCGCCAAGGCATAGGGCAACGCTGCATTGGAATAGGGAGAAAAATCTGTCGCAAACAATATATTCTTCAGTGCGATCCGCTTGCCGGCTTCCAGGGTTGTCATGAAGCACCTCCCACACTCGATTTCAGATTTCCGCACATCTCAAAATCACAACCCGCACCGCGGACTTACCCGGAAGAAAGTTGAAACGTCACAATGATCGTGGTTTCCACTTCCACCGGCTCCCCGTTGAGCAGGTAAGGACGATAGCGCCACTGTTTGACGGCCTCCAGCGCGGCCGCCGTCAGCATGGGATGTCCGCTGACCAACGTGAGGTTCTGGATTTCGCCATTCTTGGAAATGATTGCTGCCAGCACCACCTCACCCTGAATTCTGGCGGCTCTTGCGAGTGGCGGATACGCCGGTTCAATTTTCTGAATCAGCATTCCTTTGGTCACACCCTGAGAGATGCGGACGCGTTTCGGCGCCGCAGGAATTGCCAGTTTTGGCACAGCTGAAAGAGTCGACGTCGAACTGATGATCCCGCCGATCACGCCGCCCAACTGCCCCCCAGGAATTCCCCCCGGAACTCCTCCGATTACCCCTCCAGAAGATGAGTCGACCGGCGGTTCCTCCTCTTGAATCATCTTCACTTTCTGCGGAATCCGGCCAGGAGCGCGCAAACGCCCGTTCTCGATGTCACTCTCCATACGCTGCTCGGCTTTGCTGGCAGCTTCGGACGCGGCAGGGGGCGGAGGTGGAGGCGGGGGCGGAGTCTCCAGAAACGACAACAATTGCTGCCTGGGCAGCGCTTCGGTGAACAGCAAAGGGACGAGCAGCAGCCCACCCAACAGCAAGCACTGAAGAACAAAAGACAGCACAGTCGCCAAAGTATGGCGACGACGCTGCATGCCATCCGCCTCCAGCAGGACGTCTGTAAACAAAGGTCCCACCAGCACGAGTACCGGCGAAGACGGAACGTGAAACGCACGCCGCGCCTTGACCGGCGCTTGAACTTCGCGTTCTTCAACTTCTGGTTCTCTGACCTCGGTTGCGGTGCTCATGGCCCCCTCCATCTGCACAGCGTCCATAACTCCTGTACATAACGGATTCTGCTCTCAGAAAGCCCTTGAGGCGGTGCGTAAGGTCACGCATTCTTGTGACTGTGATCACATAGGTCGCCCGGTGAGCGCCAGGTGCTCCACGCTCTTGACTGCCTTCATATATTGCGCTCGCTCGAACGCCGACGGATTGGGACAGTGGATCTGACTCATGCTGCCCTTCATCTGCTGAACCGATTCGTATTCGTGCTGTTCCATCCATCTACGCAGACCACTTTCGAGGTAGTGAAGATGGCTGATGCCGTTTCTCAACAGCGCCGAGCAGAGCATGGTAACGTCGGCACCGACCATGAGCAGCTTTACGACGTCGTCGGAACCATGCACACCGCTAGTGGCAGCCAGGCTGGCGCCGATGCGGCCGTAAAGAATGCCGATCCAGGTCAGGGGAAGCCGCAACGCCTGCGGAGTGCTGAGTAATACGTTCGGCTGGATTTCCAACTCATCCAGGTTGATGTCTGACTGGTAAAAGCGGTTGAACAGCACTAATCCATTCGCGCCAGCTTCCTCGAGCCGCTTTGCCATGTTGGCCATATTGCTGAAAAAGGGGCTGACCTTCACCGCGACGGAAATTTGAACTGAAATCTTTACTTCTCGAACGATGTCAACGTAGGTCTGCTCGACCTCGGAGCCTGCGAGGTGCGGGTCCGTCGGAATGTAGTACACATTACACTCGATGGCGTCGGCTCCCGCTTGCTCAATCTGCTTGGCATACTTGGCCCACCCACCAAGCGTCGACCCATTGAGGCTGGCGACAATCGGAATTGTCACCGCTTCCTTGGCTTTACGGATGTGATCCAAATATCCCTCGGGCCCCAGCCGGAATTCGTCAGGCTGCGGGAAGAAGCTTGCTGCCTCCGCAAAACTGTTTGTCCCGTGTGCCAGATGATGTTCCAGTTCGAAGCTTTCCTGCTGCAACTGCTCTTCGAACAGCGAATAGAGCACCACCGCGGATGCGCCATTATCCTCGAGACGGCGGATGCCGTCGATCTCGTGCGATAACGGTGATGCGGAAGCGACCAAAGGCGTGCGGAGTTGCAAGCCCATGTAAGTGGTTGTGAGGTCGATCATAATTTATCTCGTCTCCGTGTTTTGCCGCTTTCTCACTCGACCTTGGCTGGTTCCTTCTCAGATTTCCGGTGCGCCAGATACTCATACAAGCGGAATCGGATGTCGGCGTCATGCTGCGCTTCAGCCCGAAGATGCTTGGCATCCTCCGGCCTGCTCTTGGTGAGCATTTTGAAGCGTGTTTCCATCTGCATGAAATCCTGGACCTTGCGAGTCGGCGTCCTGGAATCAAGAGTCAGAGGATTTTCGCCCTGAGCAGCCCGTTCCGGGTTGTAGCGATAGAGCAACCACTGCCCGGAATCGACTGCCACTTTCTGATTCGACATGGCAGTAGTCATGTTGATGCCGTGAGCAATGCAGTGCGAATACGCGATGATCAGACTGGGCCCGTTGTAAGCCTCCGCTTCCAAAAAAGCCTTCAGCGTGTGTTCGTCTTTGGCGCCCAGGGCAACGCTTGCAACATAAATATTTCCATAGCTCATGGCGATAAGCCCCAGATCCTTCTTGCGTCCGGGCTTGCCGCCGGCGGCAAACTTCGCCACCGCGCCACGGGGCGTGGATTTGGAGGCCTGACCGCCGGTGTTGGAGTAAACCTCGGTATCGAGCACCAGGACGTTGACGTTGCGTCCGCTGGCCAACACATGATCAAGGCCGCCGTAGCCGATGTCATAAGCCCAACCGTCTCCGCCGACAATCCAAATGCTTTTCTTTACCAGCAGGTCGGCGACTGCAAGGAGTTGCCTTGCGTCGTTGCCACTTGCCACGGAATTTATGCCGCCTAGCTTTTCTTTCAGCAGCTCTACGCGCTGGCGCTGTTCATAAATATCGGCTTCATCTTTCTGTCGAGAAGTCAGCACCGCCGTGGCGAGCTCTTCCCCGAGCGTTCCTGCCATGCGTTTGACTAACTCCTGCGCGAACTCCGTCTGCTTGTCGACGGAAAGCCGGAAACCCAGCCCGAACTCTGCGTTGTCTTCGAAGAGAGAGTTGGACCATGCCGGCCCACGGCCCGCCGCGTTTTTCGTCCAGGGAGTGGTAGGCAAGTTGCCGCCGTAAATCGAAGAACATCCCGTGGCATTGGCAACAATGGCGCGGTCCCCGAACAATTGCGACATCAACTTGAGATAGGGAGTTTCGCCGCAACCGGCGCAAGCACCGGAGAACTCGAACAGCGGCTCCTGGATCTGTTGTTGGCGAATGTTGCCGACTTTAATGTTGCGGCGGTCCAGTTCCGGAATCTTCAGAAAGAAGGTCCAATTCTCGCGTTCGGGTACGCGCAGCGGAGGCTGCGGCATCATGTTGATTGCTTTGAGCCGGGTTTCGGCCTTGTTCTTGACCGGGCAAACTTCCACACAGATGCCGCATCCAGTGCAGTCTTCCGGCGCAACTTGAATCGTGTATTTGAGACCTTGCCATTCCCGGTCGCGGGTCTCCGTCGACTTGAAAGTTGCGGGCGCGTTTTGCAGTTCTTTCGAGTCGTAAACCTTGATGCGGATGACCGAGTGCGGACAGACCATGGCGCACTTTCCGCACTGGATGCAAATCTTCGGATCCCATGCCGGGATTTCGAGCGCCAGATTCCGCTTTTCCCATTTCGCGGTCCCGGTCGGGAAAGTGCCGTCTACCGGAAATGCGCTGACCGGCAACTCGTCGCCGCGTCCCGCGTACATCACGCCCAGCACGTCGCGTTCGAATTCCGGTGCTGCAAGAGAAAAAGGCGGCGGCATCTCGATTGTGCTGGTGAGCTCTGCCGGCACTTTCACTTCGAACAAGTGCGCCAGAGTCTCGTCCACGGCTTTCATGTTCTGCTGCACGATTTCTTCGCCCTTCTTGCCGTAGGTATCGCGAATCGACTTGCGGATCGCCTCGATCGCTTGATCCGCCGGCAAGACTTTGGAGATGGCGAAGAAGCAGACCTGCAAAATAGTGTTCATGCGGCTGCCCATACCTGTGTCGCGCGCCACTTGATAGGCGTCGATCACGTAAAACTTCACACGCTTCGAGATGATCTGCTGCTGAACGACTCGCGGGAGACGATCCCAGACTTCGTTGGCGCTGAATGGACTGTTGAGCAGGAACGTGCCGCCCGGAACCAGTGCACTCAGCATGTCGTAACGCTCGAGAAATATCCACTGGTGACATGCGACAAAGTTGGCGCTCGAAATCAAATAGCTGGAGCGAATGGGCTGCGGCCCGAAACGAAGGTGGGAAATGGTGACTGCGCCTGACTTTTTCGAGTCGTAAACGAAGTAACCCTGGGCGTAGTTGTCAGTGTTCTCGCCGATGATCTTAATCGAATTCTTGTTGGCGCCCACCGTGCCGTCTGCGCCCAAACCGTAAAACATTGCCCGCACAACGTTGTCAGACTCGGTAGAGAATCCGGCCTCGTAGACCAGGCTGGTGTGGCTGACGTCATCCTGGATGCCGATGGTGAAATGATCCTTGGGCGCATCCAGTTTCAGATTGTCATAGACCGCGTTCACAATCGCTGGCGTAAATTCCTTCGAAGAGAGTCCGTAGCGCCCACCCACGACCACAGGCGGGGTCCGGCGAGGGCTGTCACCCGTCTTCGCTCCCTCATGGAGCGCGGTTACGACATCGCGATAAAGCGGTTCGCCAATCGCTCCCGATTCCTTGGTGCGATCGAGGACGGCGATTTTCCGCACGCTGGCCGGCAAGGCTGCAAGGAGCTCCTGCACCGGGAACGGGCGATACAACCGAACTTTCAGCAGCCCAACTTTTTCGCCCTGCAGCTTGAGGTGCTCAATGGTTTCGTGAGCAACCTCAGCGCCTGACCCCATCATCACGATCACGCGCTCGGCATCCGGCGCGCCCACGTAGTCAACCAGGTGATAGGGCCGGCCCACCACGTTCGCGAACTTGTTCATCACCGATTGCACGATTTGTGGGCAAGCCTCGTAATAAGAGTTGGCCCGCTCCCGCATCTGGAAGAACACGTCGGGATTCTGCGCCGTGCCGCGCAGAACGGGATGATCCGGCGAGAGCGCTCGCTGGCGATGCTCGACGATGCGATCCATGTTGATGAGCGCGCGCATGTCATCTTCGTTAAGCATTTCGATCTTGTTGACTTCATGTGAGGTGCGAAAGCCATCAAAGAAATGCAGGAACGGAATTCTCGACTCAAGTGCAGCGGCGTGCGCGATGAGCGCCATGTCCATGGCTTCTTGCACGGAATTGGAGCACAGCATGGCGAAGCCGGTCGTGCGGCATGCCATCACGTCCGAGTGGTCTCCGAAAATCGAAAGCGCGTGGGTGGCTAACGTGCGTGCCGAAACATGAAACGCCGTGGGAGTCAACTCTCCCGCAATCTTGTTCATGTTCGGGATCATGAGCAGCAAACCCTGCGATGCGGTAAATGTCGTAGCCAGCGATCCCGTCTGCAGCGCGCCATGAACCGCGCCCACAGCGCCGCCTTCACTCTGCATCTCCATGACGTGGGGAACCGTCCCCCAGATATTAGGGATTCCCTGCGCCGACCACTCGTCCGCCCATTCGCCCATATTGGAAGAGGGCGTGATGGGATAAATGGCAATCACTTCATTCACCCGGTAGGCGACGTTTGCCGCCGCCTCGTTTGCGTCCATGGTTTTGAACTTGCGCTTCATGATCACCTGACCACCTTTATCTGCTGCCTTTGTCTGCAAGGAGCGTCTGTAATGTTTTCCCCAGTCGACTGCATCAAGGATGGACGACACCAGACATCGGCGCAGCCAAGCCCGTCACAGCCGAATGTGATCCGTGTCACAAGACCGGGTGCATAGGTCCGGTGTGCATAAGTCGGTGCATAAATCCGGGTGTGAGGCACATCACAAGCGCCTGTGCCTTGCAGCACAGCCACGCGATTCATACCGGCGGACACTGACCTTAGACACAGGAGGTCCGTGCATGCTCTCGCCATACGGAATGGAGATCGTGGAAAGTTGCCTTACCTGCAAGCTGCGCGTGGATC
The DNA here is from genome assembly GCA_049675725.1 of Candidatus Sulfotelmatobacter sp. Lineage (GTDB taxonomy): Bacteria > Acidobacteriota > Terriglobia > Terriglobales > Acidobacteriaceae > Sulfotelmatobacter. Next base: position 9,934 of record JBAUAN010000126.1, read on the forward strand.
GCATCTTCTGCAATCTGCCAGCTTCCGCGCTGCAAACCTTTGAAAGCATCAAGTCCGCCACCTCGTACCCTCCTGGAGCGGTGCTGTTTGTGGAAGGGCAACTGCCACGCGGGATCTTTGTGCTCTGCAAAGGCAGTGCCAAGCTCTCCATTAACTCCCCTGGCGGCAAAACCATGATCGTGAAACTCGCCGAACCCGGAGAGGTGCTGGGGCTGAGCGCCACGATGTCCGGCAAACCTTACGAAGTCACGGCGCAGACGATCGACCCCTGCCAGGTCAATTTCATCAAGCGCGATGACTTTCTCAAGTTCCTAAAGGATGACGTCGGGGTCTGTTTTAAAGTGGCCGAGCAGTTGGGCGAAAAATATCACAATGCCTGCAAAGAAGTCCGCTTGCTGGGGCTGTCTCGCTCTGCCGCAGAAAAACTGGCGATATTGCTGCTGGAATGGAATTCCAGGAACGGAGATGCCAAGCCGGAGCCTCGGCTGACGCTAAGGCTCACCCACGAGGAAATCGCGCAGATGATCGGAACTTCGCGAGAGACGGTTACGCGGCTGTTCGCGGATCTGAAGAAACAGCAAATCGTGCAGACCAAAGGCTCGACTTTAGTGATTCGTAATACGGAAGCGCTGCGCGACATGGCATACCATAACTAACCACAGCAACGCCCACACTCAAAAGAACTTAAGTGCGCGTGACCGGGATCACAATTTCGGGTGATGACTATCACCGCCCGCATGTTCGTTCTCTTTTATGGTAACCCGTGGATGAGCAACAGCGCCTGGTTTAAGCAGGCTGGTTACGGAGAAGGGAAACGTACATGACTACGTCGAACGGCAACGGACAGCATCCCAATCACCAGCATTCAAGTCCGGTAATGCAAAACAAGCCTCGCCTGATTTTCTGGGAGTTGACCAAAGGCTGTAATCTCCGCTGCATCCATTGCCGGGCCAGCGCTACTGAACTGAGTTCTCCTTCCGATCTCTCCACCCGGGTTGCACTCGACATCATTGATCAGATTGCCGCCGTATCCACTCCCATCCTCGTGCTCAGCGGCGGTGAACCGCTCTTCCGTTCGGATATTTTTCAGCTGGCGCGTTATGGCACAGACAAAGGCCTGCGTGTGGCGCTCGCTACGAATGGCACGCTGGTGACGAAACAAGTAGCTCGCAGGATCGTCGATAGCGGGGTGCGCCGGGTTGCGATTAGCCTGGACGGCGCGGATGCTCTCACCCACGACACATTTCGCGGCATTCCCGGCGCTTTCGATGCGGCCATTACCGGCTTCCGTAATCTCAGCGACCTGGGCATGTCGGTGCAGATCAACACCACGATCGCTCGCCACAATGCGCACCAGTTTCCACAGGTGCTGGCCCTGGCAAAGTTGCTTGGAGCCGATGCGCTGCACACGTTCCTGCTGGTGCCCGTAGGCTGTGGCGTGGATATCGCCGCCGAACAGATGGTCCCCCCGGAAGAATACGAGCGCATACTGAACTGGTTCTACGATCAGTCTCTCGAAGGCGGCATCGAATTGAAGGCGACTTGTGCGCCGCACTACTTCCGCGTGGTTCGCCAACGGCGCGCCGCCGAGCACCATTCCGCGCTGGCCGCCGCGAAAGCTGCGCTGCCAGCGATTGAACGTGCGCCCGACGCCCCTGCCATCGGCCCCACCGACATGACCATGCCCGGCTCGACCGGCATCGAGTTGAAGCCGAAGGGCATCGGGAGCGCGGTTGGACACCCCGGCAAACATCCTTCCGACATGAACGCCATGACCAAGGGATGCCTGGCCGGAACCGCCGTGTGTTTCATCTCGAATCAGGGCGAGGTTTATCCCTGCGGATATCTGCCAGCTCTCGCAGGGGATCTGAAGAAACAGCCGTTCGCCGAGATTTGGGAGAACTCGGTCGTATTCAATCAGCTGCGCGACGTAAACAACTTGAAGGGGAAGTGCGGGTGCTGCGAGTTCCGCAATGTTTGCATGGGCTGCCGCGCGCGCGCGTTCGCCGCCACCGGCAACTATCTGGATGAGGAGCCGTTCTGCGTCTACGAACCGAAGACGAAGAACGTCCCTGCGAACCACGCCGCCCCCAAGAACTCTGAAACTCGGCAAGCGCCGACGTTGGTCGAAATCGGGCGCTAGACATGGCCTATTCGGTGAACCAGTTCGCAGACGTGCCCCACCGGCGACTCGGCTCGCTGATCGTTCCCCGCGAGCACGGAGCCTGGGGGCTGTTGTTCGTTCCGCTCGCGACGGGCGGCGCCATTGGAGTGCTGGCCGGTGGTAACGGGTTGCCACTCATTGCGCTTACGATCGCGGCGCTCACCCTCTTTTGGCTGAGAACGCCGTTGGAGACTTGGCTGGGCACGAGCCTTGTCCGCGCGCAAGGCCAACGGGAGCGTCGAAGTGTCGGCGTCATAATTCTCATGCTGGCAGCGGTCGCGGCTTTTGCGCTAGCCTTCCTGTTCTGGGATGGCCGCAACCGCGAGCTGGTGCTGTTGGGATCAATCGCGGTCACCGCATTCGTTGCTCAGGGTATTCTCAGGAGGCTGGGCCGGCACACACGAATGCTATCTCAGATCGTGGGCACGTTGGGGCTGACCGTGACAGCTCCCGCCGCATACTACGTGGTAACCGGGCAACTGGACCGCGATGCGTGGACTCTGTGGCTGGCAAACTTTCTTTTTGCCGGTAACCAGATTCATTTTGTGCAACTTCGCATCCACTCCGCAAGAGTCAGCAGTTGGTCGCAAAGGTTCGCGAGTGGGCGCAGTTTTCTGGTTGGACAAGCGCTCATGGCAGCCACCCTTGTATTCGCCTGGCGTTTGCGTCTTCTGCCTGGGCTCGCGGCATTGGCATTCTTGCCGCTGCTGGTTCGCGGCATGGCCTGGTTTTTCGAGGGCCAGAAATCCCTGGCAGTGCGCAAACTGGGATGGAGCGAACTCGCTCATGCCGTCATCTTCGGAATCTGGCTGGTCGCTGGATTCCACCTCAACCGCTAAGAAATTCCTTGCAGCCGAACCACCGGAACCAGCGGGGCAATTCACGCCAGCACAGTGTGAGACTCCGCAATCACTGCCTTTAATCCCCACGCCTTAACAAGCCAATGAGACCTTAACTGTCTGAAAACAAATGAGATCGCACACGCCGGACGGAGTTGCATTTTGGCGCATCGAGTGCATTTCAAGGAAGTGATCCACAGGAGCACACAATGGAACCCACTCTCATGGTCGTCGGCTTGAACTACCGTATCTCCCTGGTGGCCGTGCGCGAGCGTTTCTGGATCAGTGAAGACCGGCGTTACCAGGCCTTGGCACAACTGTCACGGGCCGAGGGCATCGAGGAAGTGATTGTTCTCGCCACCTGTAACCGCACCGAATTCCTGCTGTGGGTCAACGACATCACCCTGGCCGCCAACTCGGTGATGCGGCTGCTCGGCGCCGAATACGGACTCCAGCTCTGCGAGTGGAAACATTTCTACCGCCTGCTGGATGAAGCAGCGCTCCTGCACATTTTCCGGGTCGCCTCCAGCCTCGACTCCATGGTGCTCGGCGAGCCCCAGGTCATCGCCCAAGTGAAACAGGCTTGGCAGCAGGCGCAAAAAGTTGGAGCGACGGGACGGTTCCTGGATGCTGTGATGCAGAAGGCGCTCTCCGTCTCGAAGCGCGTCCGCAGTGAAACCGCGATCGGCAACGCGGCGGTTTCAATTCCCTATGCCGCCGTGGAACTCACTCGCCAGATTTTCGGCAGCCTGGAAAACAAGAAAGTGCTCCTGTTGGGCGCGGGCAAGATGAGCGAGCTTTCCGCCCGTGGATTGCTCAACCACGGCGCCTGTTCGGTCAAAGTAATCAACCGCACCTTGGAGCATGCGGCCGAGCTGGCCACAAAGCTTGGCGGAGTCGCGATCCCGTTTGAGGAGCGCTGGCAGCACATGGCAGAAGCCGACATCATCATCAGCTCCACTTCCTGTCCGCACACGATTCTTAGCCGCGAGGAAGCCGAGACGCTGGTGCAACAGCGCAATGTTCGCGGCCGCAAAGATCAACCGCTGGTGATCGTGGATATCGCGCTGCCTCGCGATATTGATTCCGCAGTCCGCGAAGTGAAGGGCGTTTTCCTCTACAACCTTGACGACCTCGAAAACGTAGTCGACCACAATGCGGGCGAGCGTGAAGCTGCCGCCGCCGACGCACAGAAGATTCTAGAGGCCGAGGCGCTCGGCTTCCGCCGCAAGCTGATGGCGGAGCGCGTGGTGCCCACCATCATCGCGCTGCGCCAGCGCCTGGACGAGATTTGCCGGCAAGAACTGGATTCCTTCCGCCAGGAGAACGGGCCCTTTTCCCGGGACCAGGACGAAATGTTGAATGCAGTCATGTCCAAAATGACCAAGAGGATCGCAGGGTCCCTGGCCCGTGAACTCAAGGAACTTCCAGAGAGGGTGGAACAGGAAGAGATGACCTCCGCGGTCCAGCGGCTGTTCCACCTCGAAACACCAGAAGCGGCGCTTGCCGGCACCAGATCGCATTAAACAGATCGCAGCAAGGAGTATCAAACACCATGGCCAATGTAAAACCGGACGCATCCCATTCGAAAGCCCGTATTGACAAGGTTTGGACTGATACGCAGGCGTACCTGCTGGCGGCTGTCTGTCTGGTGCTGGGAGTCGCGCTCGGCTACCTGTTTCGCGGTTCCGCCGCGCCGGTCGCCGGGACAGTCCAGGCGTCTGCGTCTGCCGACGGCAGCGCGCAGGGTCAGCCGAATCAAGCTCAGACAAGTCAAGCTGAGCCCGAGCAAGCTCAGCTGACTCCGGAACAGCAGAAAGCCATGGTGGATCAAGCCGTCGCGCCCCTTCTCGCGACTTTGAAAACCAACCCTCATGATTTCAACACCATCGTGCAGTTGGCGAATCTGTACTACGATGGGCGGCAATATCCAGACGCTGTCAAGTACTACCAGCTCGCCGTGAAAATTCAGCCTGCGAACGCCGACGTGCTCACCGATCTTGGAACCTCGTTGTGGTTTTTGGGAGACGCGGATGGAGCCATCGCCGAGTTTCGGAAGGCGCTCACCTATCGCCCCGATCATCCGGGAACACTATTCAACCTGGGCGTAGTTCGGTGGGAAGGCAAGCTCGATCCCAAAGGCGCGGTCCAGGCCTGGGAGGAACTGTTGCGGCGGAATCCGAATTATCCCCAGAAACAGGAAGTCCAGCAATATATCGACCGAGCCAGGCAACACGCAAAGGGTTAGGCGTAGCACACATGGGCCTGTGTCGCAGATCACATACAACGCGCGTCGAGTTGGCGATCATGGGGACCGCATGTCCCGAGGAGATCCCCTCGCAGCTCTCCTTGGAACAAGAATTAACGGAATCAGAATTAACAGAATCTAAGAGGGCCAGAAGTGAAGCGTGCGTCCATAACAAATCAGGCGGACGTTTGGGATCGATAGAAAGTTCAATACAAGCAATTCAATTCAAATTCATTTGGAGTCCGCTGGACTGCGAGCAGTCCTACAAATCGTGGACTCTCAGGAGAAAAATACTATGGCAAAGACAATGAAAGCGGCTTTCGTAGATAAGTTCGGAGAACCATTGCAAATTCGAGAAGTTCCCGTTCCCGATCCTGGGCCGGGAGAGGCGCTGGTCGAAGTGATCGCGAGCGGTGTCTGCCACACCGACGTGCACGCGGCCGATGGCGATTGGCCGATCAAGCCCACGCTGCCCTTTATCCCCGGGCACGAAGGCGCGGGCTTTGTAACCAAGCTTGGACCCGGCGTAACCCATTTGAAGGAAGGCGACCGCGTTGGCATCGCATGGCTGCACAGCGCCTGCGGGCATTGCGAATTCTGTCTCACAGGCTGGGAAACACTCTGTCCCCAGCAGCAGATGTCCGGATACTCCGTAAACGGCACCTTCGCCGAGTATGCGTTGGGTCAGGCCGATTACCTGGGCCGGATTCCGGACAAACTTTCCTTTACTGATGCCGCGCCAATTCTCTGCGCCGGCGTGACCACCTACAAAGGTTTGAAACAAACGCAAGCGCGCCCCGGCGAGTGGGTAGTAATCTCGGGAGTAGGCGGACTCGGCCACGTCGCGATTCAATATGCGAAAGCCATGGGCCTGCACGTCGCCGCCATTGACATCGGACCAGAGAAATTGCAACTAGCCCGCAAGCTTGGCGCCGAAGTCACTGTGGACGCGAAAGATGAAGATGTCGTCCAGTCGATCCAGAAGCAAACCGGAGGCGTTCACGGCGCATTAGTCACAGCCGTTTCTCTTCCCGCCTTCAAACAGGCACTGGGGACTCTGCGCCGCGGTGGCACCTGCGTTTTGAACGGTCTGCCTCCCGGCGAATTCCCCGTCTCCATTTTCGATCTCGTGCTGAACGGCCAAACCATACGCGGGTCGATCGTGGGCACGCGCAAGGATCTCGAAGAAGCACTGCAGTTTGCCGCCGAAGGCAAAGTGAAGGCGACCATCGAGCAGCAACCCATGGCGTCGATCAACGACATCTTTGACCGTCTCAAGAAAGGGAAAGTCAACGGCCGCATCGTTCTCGATATCGCTGGCGAGGCGGGCGCGAAGAAATCCACCGGCGCAAATTCCAGGACTCACGCAGCGGCATGAACCTCTGATCTTCTGACCGGGTAAGCGGAAGTCTGCAGGGCGAGTGCACAGCACTCGCCCCGCATTTTTTAAGCTGCGATTCTCACTGCTCGTCGGCCACGCCGGCCTGCGCGCCTTCTTCATCCCCGCGAATCAGCCCGAATTTCTTTAGCTTGTAACGCAGCGCGTCCCGGCTGATGTCGAGCAGCTTAGCCGCGTGAGTCTGGTTGCCGTTGGACTGGCGCATGGCCAACTCCACCATGGCGTGCTCTACTTCTTCCAAAGATGTCCCGCCCTCCGGAATATAAAGCCGCGGCAGAGTTCGTCCGTTGGGTAACACCTGTCCGCCGTCGGCCGGAGACGTTCGTTCAAACGCCGTGCGGCCGCCCGATTCTCCCACGGAAAACGGCAGGTACAGCGGCCGCAGCATTGGCTCATCTTCCAGGATCATGCCGCGCTCAATCGTGTTCTTCAGCTCGCGAACATTTCCCGGCCAGTTATGGCTCAAAATCAGACGTCGCGTCTCATCGCTGATTCCCCGAACCGCCTTCTTGAATCTTCCGTTATAGCGATCGATGAAAAACTCCACCAGCGGCATGATGTCTTCCCGTCGATCCCGCAACGGCGGAATAAAGATCGCAATAATCGCCAGGCGGTAATACAGATCTTGCCGAAACTGATTTTCCCGTACCGCTTTCTCCAGATCGCGGTTGGAGGCGGCGATTACGCGCACATCCACCTGCATATCCTTAATTCCGCCTACCCGCCGGATCACCTGATCCTCCAGCACGCGCAGAAGTTTGGCCTGCAGCAGTGGAGAGAGTTCGCCAATTTCGTCGAGAAACAGCGTGCCACCATCGGCAGCCTCGAACAGACCTTTTTTCATCTGCTTGGCATCGGTGAATGCGCCTTTTTCGTGGCCGAAAAGCTCCGCTTCCATCAACGTTTCCGGAATCGCTGAACAATTAATGGCTACAAACGGCTTCTCCTGCCGCGAGCTCTCGTAGTGGATGGCCTTGGCAATTAGGTCTTTGCCAGTGCCGCTTTCCCCCTGAATCAGAATAGTGGTGGCCGCGCTCGCCGCAACCTTGCGCACAAAGTTCATCAGCTCGATCATCTTGGGTGACACGCTCACCACGTTGCTGTACCCGGCTCCGCGTCGCACCTCGCCTCGCAGCGCCTGGACTTCGGTGCGCAGGCTCGTGGCCTCGAGTGCGTTCTTGATGGTGACCTGAAGCTCATCGAAATCAACCGGCTTGCCCACGAAGTCGTAGGCGCCCAGTTTGAGCGCGGCTTTCACATCGTCAAGTTGCGGATCGGCGGTGATCATAATGACGGCGCGCGCGTCGCCGTTCTTCTTGAGTTGATCCAGCACCTCGATGCCGGTAAGATCCGGCATGCGCACGTCGAGCAGAACGAGATCGGGCGACTCATGTTGCGCGAGTTCGAGTGCGGAGCCTCCAGCATCGGCCTCCACCACGTGGTAGCCCCATTCCTCGCACTTCTGGCGCAGCGCCCAGCGCACCAGGCGCTCGTCGTCCACGATCATGATTTTCTCTGCAGCCATTGCTGTCAATTTACTACGAAAGGGGGCAGTGGGTCAGTTCGACGCTGGCGACGAGATCATTGACTGCGCAACGTCGCGTCACCACGAAAAGCTCTGCGCGCAGGGTTTCCTTCGTGTACCGGAGTCTGCCCTGGGCGAAGTCGAAGGGTGTCCCTTATGGTAAATGTCCCCAACCCGGCCGGTACGTAAGATGTGTCTGGTTTAATTTTTGCGGCCGACAGATCTGCATCGATCGCGTCTTCTCGGCGCTATAACGCCGCGATGTGCGCAGTCGGTATCTGGAATGGGAGCAGCACGGTGAACTGGCTTCCCTTTCCCACGACACTTCTCACGTCGATGCGGCCCTGATGATCTTCCACGATACGGTGAGCCAGAGAAAGGCCCAGACCGGTGCCATCTCCCTTGGTGGTGTAGAAAGGCCGGAAAATGTTCGGCAAGTTCGCCGGGGTGATGCCTCGCCCGGTGTCGCTGATCGTCACGCTGGCACAACCCTCTCGCGTATCGACTTCGACACTCACCGTGCCTGTCCCGTCCATGGACTGGACTGCATTCAACAGCAGGTTCAAAAGCACCTGGTGGATCTGATCGCTGTCGTGCTCCACGTCGGGCAGATGGGGTGCTTTCTGAAGTTCGATCTTGACTGGGCTGTAGAGCACCTGCTGCCGCGCCAGCATCACGGCGTGTTCCACGGTCGTGTTGAGGTTGCTCTTCCGAATCTCTGGCCTGCGAGGCCGCGCGGTTTCCAGAAAGTCCGTTAAGGTCCGGCTGATGCGCATGATCTCCAGCCGGACGTCTTTTACCACGGCCCGCGCCGGACTCGTCGAAGGCAGATCGCGACCCACAATTTCGATGACTCCAGCAATGCCGGCCAGGGGATTGCGAATCTCATGAGCTAATCCGGTCGCCAACTCACCCAGCGTCGCCAGGTGTTCGGCACGAGACATTTGCGTGCGATGCAGGCGCTCAATTTCTTCCCGGCTTTCCCGCAGTTGCTGCATCATGTGATTAAAGTTTCGCCCAAGGTCTCCGATTTCGTCATTGCGCTCAGCGAAACTGACTGCCACGTCGAGGTTACCTTCACTCACCAATCCCATTTTTTCCTGCAATTCCACCATGGGACGTTGAATCAAGAATGCCAGCACAAATATCGACACGGCACAAATCACAACCGCTCCCGCTCCTGCCACAATCAGCACGGCGTGGCGTTCCGGATCCCGCAGAGACACGGTGGCCAGCGTGAACAGCAGCAATCCCGCCAGCAGGACCAGCCCGATCGGCAAGATCGCTTTGAGCTGCCAATTCACGCGCACGGAACTTAATCGGAATTCCTCCCGCGTCTCCGCGGCCGACGCCGGTGGCCCGACGGCATTCGCAGCGAACTGATTGTGGCTATGCATAAGCATGCATTCCTGGCAGTAAGTAAGTCACGCCGAAGAACGTGAACATCACCACGGCAAATCCCAGGATGGCGAAATAAGCGGCGCGCCGCCCACGCCATCCCCGAGTGATGCGCATATGCAGATAGCCCGCATATACCAACCATGTGATCGCCGCCCAGGTCTCTTTCGGATCCCAGGTCCAATACGATCCCCAGGTACGATTCGCCCAATATGCGCCGGCCGCGATCATCAGGGTGAGTAAGGGAAATGCAATCGCGATCGTCTTGTAGGTAATGCGGTCCAGTTCGTCCGCAGTGGGCAACATGCGCTCCAATTCTTCACGTCGCCAGAGCAACAACAAATACAAAAGCGACACAAAGATCGCGCCCACGAGTCCGGAGAGAATAAATGGACTCGCCGCCAGACTGGTCGGGAATAAACCATCCGCATCGAGCGAACCATAACTGCCGCCTCCCGCCCGCACGAGGAAGAACCCCAACGCCAGCACCTGCAGCAAAAGGCTTAGAAACACCGCTCGATTCGCCATGTCAAGGAGTCGCTCATCATGACTCCTGCGCCAGACCAGATAAAGAACCAAAGGCGCAGCCACCGCCGCCAACACCAGAAGTAGCAACCACCCCAGATCAGGAATCATCACGAAAAGTCGTACGCCCTTCGACAAAAACACTTCCGACTTTTCTTCCGTGTTCCAGGCAATAACGCTGAGCCCGCCCCATTTTTCAAACCGGGTCAGCACGGCCGCATAGGTGGCCACGCCAAACAGGCTGGTCGCCGCCAGAAAGGTTTCGGTTTTCATCTTGTCCTGAATCAAGAACATCATGGCCAGCGCGAAGCTCAGCGCGCATGCAGCGTAGGCCAGCATCGCCAATGTGACGTGAACGTGCAGCCAGGTCGATTGCAACGCCGGCACCAGCGGGCGAACCTCGGTCCGCAGCAACTGCATCAGCACCACGCCGACAATCGCCACCGGCATGGTCACGGTGCCAATCACCTTCACTCCATATTTTTTCTCGGCTACCAGCGTCAACACTGCCAGGGTCCAAACGAACATCAACAGCATTTCGTAAATGCTCGCGAACGGCGGATGCCCCGCCTCATACCAGCGCCGCGCCACCGCTCCCGTGTTAGCCAGCAATCCCGCCCACGTAGCCAGCGAGGCGTAACGAATGTAGGAAGGAATACCAGTAATCCCGAATCCTAGATAAAGCGTTCCCGCGCCGGCATAGAAAATCAGCGCCGCGTAGAGCAGGTTCGAATCATTCAGCAGATTGCCGCTCTTCACCACATTCAGAAATGCCATGAACAGCAGGAAGGCAATCCCCAATCCCACCATCACCACCAGCGTGCTGCCAGTCGCCGCCGGTTGCTGTTCGACTCTTGCAACTCGCGCCATGATGCATCCTCCCTGCCGGCTTATTTACCGGCGAGTGCATGGACAGGCGTCTCGGCGCCTGCCTCGATTGAAATCTTCACTTCGGATTCGATTTTCCCCACCAACTCCCGAAAGCGCTGCTCAAACACGTCTTTATTCTTGTTCGCCGTCCCGCCAACCCAGAGCATCACCTGCCCACGCCCATCCCGCACCGGCACAGCCCACACTCGCATGTGGACGAAATAGAAAACGAGAGCCAGGCCGAATCCCATGACCACCACGCCTGCCCAGACTGCCCACTGCCCGGGCTCGTGCGAAACCTCCAGGCCCGTGAAGTACGCCATCTGGATATCTTTGCCTTCAAATGTGTAAGGCGACGAGGCGTTCTCCTCATGCCCTGGAATCGGCGGCAGCCACACATTTACGCTCTGACCCGCTAACCCCTGACCGGACTTCCTGGACTCCACCACCAGATGCGCCGCCGGATTTTCCAGATTGTTCGACCGCGCGTAGACTTGCCCATCACTCACCACAAAGTCAGGAATGAATTCGGCCAGGCGAACCGTGGTTTCCGCATCCAGTGAAACCGTCTCATCCGGGCCAATCGTGATTTCCTTGGCCGCTCGCCCATCGCGTGGAGTCGCGGTGAGCACAAGCTTGTCGATCTTTCTGGTTTTCCCGTAGCTCGCCTGATAAAACCGAACTCCCTGATACACCAGCGGATCATTCACCACGATCTGTTTGCGCAAAACGACCTGCCCGTTCTGCACCACCGCCAGATCGGACCACCATCGTTTCGGAGAGCCGTCGGCATAATTTTCCTGCCCTGCCCCGTCACAGCGGACAGCAAACGGCAGGCTGCGCTTCTTTCCGTTCTGCGGTTCCACCTGGTTCGACTGTTGCCCGCGAGTCAGGGTCACGAACGCCCGCCAGCCGTAAAGCGCATCCACGATGCCCCCAAGAAAAATCAGAAGCAAACTCGCATGCACGATATAAACCGCCAACTCAGATAAGCGGTTCCGCTCCCCGAAAAGAGAAAAACCGTTCTCGCGTACAATCCGTTCCGGCCCGAACCCCGCCTTCTGCAACACCCGCCCTGCCACACTCAGCCCCGCCTCTTCATTTTCAATCGGAATCAGCGCCTGGCCGGCCAGCGCCTTGCGAAAACCTTCGTGCGGACTTCTATAGGGACGCGAGAAATACCTCCACGCGTTGGGAAAGCGCTCCACCGAAGCGGCAATAATGCTGAGGCTCACCAGGCCCAGCAGCAAAACGAACCACCAGGCATGAAAAACGTCGGTCAGTCCCGCTGCATCCAGCAGGTGCAGCACCTGCGGCGAATAAGCCCGTTGCATCTCATCGCCATCCGTCGCCGGACGCTGCAGAATCACCGTCCCCGCCGCCGAAAGGACGACCACCAGAATAAGCAGAACCACTCCGGTCTTAATCGCAGCCAGAGTTTTCCAGATGCCTCTCTGCCAGATTTTCCGAGTTCCCGAGTCGATGGTTGCGGCCATATCCTTCCTCATTCCCGCACTAAGGAAAGCACGTCTCGCGCCATCGCCTGAGGTTCCTTGAGGTGCCCGAAATTCCCGCGTAGAAGCGCCGCCGGCGTCAAACTCCTGAAAACGCTTTACGACCCATGTCGCTCAAAGCATTGGAGTTCTGCAAGAATTCGGCGCACACTAAATTCCCTCGTCGAGAATGTGGCTCGTTCGCGTCGACCGCGCCGACGTGAGTGTTTTTGACCATTCCACTGCGGGAGAAGCCCCATCCTGAAGCCGAGTTCAACTTTTGCGCTGCCCCGCACTCAGTTCCAAGCTACCGTGTTTGCTATGGTTTAATAGCACGCCTAGAGCTTTACCCGGCCCGCGAATTAAGGCGCGAGGCGTGCACATGCGACTGAGAAGGGAGCAGTGGGTGTGACCGCGAAATCATTCCAATCAGGTGCCCGGACAACACCAGCGCCAGGCGCGCACAAACACAGACAAAGACCAAGCGCCAGGAGTCTGACCGCGCTGGCCTGTTTCCTTGTCGTGCTCCTGTTCGCCAGCCGCGCATCCGCGGCCAAGCATCCCGTCCCGCTTGATCCCAAGGCCGATCCCTCTACCTGCATCGCCTGCCACGAAGATAAAACCAAGGGCAAGTTCGTCCATTCCGCGATCGCCCTCGGTTGCACCAGTTGTCACGAAGTTCGCGTCAATCGCGACGTTACTCGAGTCAAGCTGATCACCACTACTCCCGTCGCTCTCTGTTTGACCTGCCACGCCGACAAAAATGCCGCCGACATCAAAGGCACTGTCCATCCCCCGGCCGTGCGCGACTGCCTGAAGTGTCACGATCCCCACACTTCCGACAATAAGAATCAGCTGTTAAAGCCCGAATCCGGCGACCAGAAAGAAAATCTCTGCCTCACTTGCCACACGACCGGCCTCAATGTTCCCGAGAAAGGCAGCCGACACGCCGCTCTCGACATGGGCTGTGATACCTGCCACACCACGCATAAGACGGGCGAGGTTGGCAAAATCGAGTTCGACAATCACCTCACCAAGGCGCCGCCGGCGCTGTGCCTCGACTGTCATGACGTCAAGAGCCCCGACCTGCAGAAGGCGCACCAGAACCAGCCTTTCGAAACCGCGAATTGCGTGAGCTGTCACGATCCCCACGAATCCGCCGCCCCCAAGCTGCTGGCGAAATTTACGCATCCGCCCTTCGCTGAAAAGCAGTGCGAAGTGTGCCACGCGCCCGCTAAAGATGGAAAAGTCGTGCTGACCCAGCCCGACGCCAAAGCTCTCTGCGTCACCTGCCACGAAGATAAAGCCAAGCTGATCGACACCGCCAAGGTTCCGCACCCCGGCGCCGCCGGCGACTGCACCGATTGCCACAGCCCCCACGCCAGCCGGCAGCCGGGCCTTCCCAAAACCAATGCCGTCGATATCTGCCTGACCTGCCACAGCGACATCGCCGATGCGGGGAAGAAGCCCTACCGCCACCAGCCCGCATTCAAGCAGGGGTGCGCCACTTGTCACGAGCCTCATGGCGGAGACAACGACCATCTGTTGCGCACCGCGACCACGAATTCGCTTTGCCTCGAGTGTCACGGCCCCGACCGGCAACCGAAGAAGCTGGAAGCTGAACATCTGCTGACCATCTTCAACGGCAGCGTGAAGCTTCCCGAGGACTATTTCGTGAAAAACAAAGTCGTCGTCCTGCCCCTGAAATACGGCAGGGGACATCCTGTGGCCGGTCATCCGGTTTCTGACCTGATGGATCCGGCGAACCCCGGCAAAGTGACGACCTCCATAAACTGCCTGACCTGCCACCAGCCGCATTCCTCGGATCAGCCCGATTTGCTGGTGAAAGACCAGGCCAACAACATGGCATTCTGCTCCACCTGCCACAAAGATCTGAAGACGCGCTAGCTTGCACCAGGAAGTGAATATGATTTTGACGATTAAAACTCGACCCAGCCCCGACCGCAGACGATCAAGAGTCAGCGGCCCGGCATTCCTGGCGTTGATGATTGTTTTGTGCTTCGCGCTCGCCTCGCCAGTCTCCATGTTCGCGGCAAAGAAAAAGAAAGACGCCGCTGCGCCCAAGGCCCCGCCGGTCATCGACTATTCCAACATCGTCTGGCCGAATCCGCCTGCCATTGCCCGCATCAAGTACCAGGCGTTCTATGCCGCCGAGAAGCTTTCCCAGGTAGAGACTCCCAAGACCAAAAAAGAATCCTGGATGGACCGCCTAGCCGGTACTCAACCTGCCGACGAAAACGCGAAGCTTCTCTTCCAGCTCGGGGAACCGTACGGCATGGCCGTCGATTCTAAAGGCAACCTCTATGTCGCCGACCAGAAGGTGGGCGCCATTTTCATCTTCAACACCGCGACTCGCGACGTGGAACTCATCAAGAATAAAGTCCACGGCCACTTCGTTCGCATCATCGGCCTGGCCATGGACGACAACGACCGTTTGTTTGTTTCTGATCCCGGCCTGCGCCACGTATTGTCATTCAACGCCAAGCACGAGCCGGAAGACGTGATCACCGAAGGCCTGGTGAGCCCCGGCGGGCTCGCGCTCGACGTCAAAAACCGCCTGCTTTATGTAGCTGACATCGAGCAGGACCAGGTTCTGGTCTACGACGCGGATTCGCTCCAGCTGCTGCGCCGGATCGGCACTGGCGGTCAGAACCACGCTCTCACCACGCCAGGAGATTTCGCCCGTCCCGCGGGAGTCGCGGTCGATGCCGATGGCAATCTCTACGTTGCCGACACGCTCAACAACCGCATCGAAATCTTCGACGGCGATGGCAAATTCATCCGGACTTTTGGCAAAGCCGGCGATGGCCCAGGATACTTCTCACGCCCGAAGGGCGTCGCCATCGACAGCGACGACCATATCTGGGTAGTCGACGGCATGCAGGATCGCGTCCAGGTCTTCAATCAGGACGCACAGCTGCTGATTTCGTTCGGAGGCCATGGTCTTCTCCCCGGCATGTTCCAGGGCATCGCCGGCATCACCATCGACAAAACCAACCGCGTGTTCACGTCAGAAATCTTCCCCGGACGAGTGCAGCAATTCCTCTACGTCACCGACGCGCAAGCCGCTCAGTTGCTCAAAGAAAAAGAAGCCGATCGCGAGAAAAAAGCCGGCCCAGCCAACAAAGACGCTCCTCCGCCAGTTCCCGTGACCCAGGCCAACGCTCCACCCACCAAATAGACGCGACGGGCCTAAATGCCCATTGGCCCGTCCCGCCGCCGTGTACCGCAAGGCCCTCGTTTACTGGCCACTAGCCCCTAGCCCCTGACCACTGCCCTTCACGCATTGCCTCCAGACCGACTGCGGAATTTGACCGATCGCCCAGAAAACGCTGGCTCTTTTCCCCCACCTGCGCCTTTCGGTCAGGTCAAGTTAGACTTGGCTAAAACATTACTAACAAGCTAGAAACAAAGGACTTATCCATAAAACAGATGCGCCGCAGCCCATCGTCACCTTCGGCTAGCCGGGTGCATAACTGACAAGTGGGGGCAGTCCGCTAGAGAGTAGCAGCCTGAGCCGAAAGCCTCCAGAACTGGGAAAATATATGAAGTTGCAATCAGAACAGGAGGTTTACATTCTTATGAAGCGACTAATAGTAGTAGCGCTCTTCGTCCTTGCCGCCTCGGGACTGATGATGGCCCAGAACTGGTCGTCCACAGTCGACGTACTCGGCGCACACAACAATCAAGGCCGCGGCTGCGCCGGCTGCCATGCTCCGCACAGCGGTTCGTTCGGCTCCGGTCACGGCGGCGGAGCTGACGCCGGCAGCTATGCTTTGTGGGGTCAGGACGCCAGCCCGCTCTATAACAAAACCATCGCCTTCGGCGACAGCGGGAAATATACCGAAGTCCTGCCCAGCAGCATCACCAGCGGCAGCACCGAAGTTGGCGGCATCTTGCTTTGCCTCAGCTGTCATGACGGCAACGTCACCGCTTCCAACATGATGACTGGCAAGTCCTACGAACAAACCATCGGCCTGTTGACCAACACAGCCTACGGGACGCAGCCGATCCCAACCCTGCTCGGCAACGACGGCACTACCGCCGGAAATTACACCAACGATCACCCGGTGGGCCAACTCGCCAACATCAGCACCACTCAACCCGGCCTGGTGTGGAGTGGAACCGCGTTCAGCGTAACCGCAGGCAGCCCCTTCGCCCAGTTCGTAGCCAACTACGGATGGCCGGCACTGGCGCCTGGCAAGTATTCCAACCCCTATGGCGTCACCGCCGCAGGCAAGCCCTATGTGGTTTGCACCACCTGCCACAACCAGCACGTCATGACCGTCTACTCCTCCAGCGCGGCCAGCCCGATCGCGAACGATGGCGGCGGCAAATTCTATGCCACCTACTTCTTCGTGAACGGCCCTTACAATCCGAACCTTCAGACCTACGCCACCACCTCGGCGCCTTCGACGACTCAGTTCTGCCGTCAGTGCCACTTTGGCGAGGCCAACGAATCCAACAACACCAACACCATCACCACGCAGTTCCAGTAAGCATCGCTTGAACCCAGGGGAGGATTTTCCTCCCCTTTTTTTCTGGGCGCGAGTGAACGTGAGGCGCAACCAACAAGCCGCAAGCGAGGAACTATGAAATACAAATTCTCCATCTGCATCGTGATCCTGGTGGCGACGGCGCTCGCCGCCGCAGCCCAAGTTGCCTCGCACGCCCCGACCACCCTGGCACCCGCCGCCGCATCGTCCGCAGCTCCGCCGCAGGCCAGCGACAACCCCGTGGCCCGCGTCAACGGCGCAGTCCTCACCGACCGCGATCTCCTCCGCGAAATGTACGCAATCTTCCCCTACGCCAGACAGCACAACGGATTCCCCAAAGCGCAGGAAGCCTCCATCCGCGAAGGCGCGCTCGAAATGATTATTTTCGAAGAGCTCGTCTACCAGGAAGCCGGACGCCGCAAATTAACCATTTCCGCCGACCGCCTCAATCGCGCCGAGGCCGATTTCCGCGCCCAGTTCCACAGCCCCGACGAATACACGCAATACATGCAAGCCGAGATGCACAACTCCCGCGAAACCCTTCGCCAGCAGATGCGCCGTTCGCTCCTCATCGAGCAGGTCTTGAAATCAGACGTAGAAGACAAGTCCGCCGTATCGCCCGCCGAAGTCCAGGCTTATTACGACAAGAACCCGGCCCGCTTCCAGCAGCCCGAGTCGTTCAGCATCCAAAGCATTTCCATCCTCCCGCCGCGCAATGCCAGCGCCGCCGCCGTGCAGGAAGGCCGGAAGCGCGCCGAGGATGCTCTGCGCCAGGCCAAGGCCACGCGAAATTACCAGGAATTCGGCCTCCTCGCCGAAAAGATTTCCGACGACGACTTCCGCGTCAACCTGGGCGACCACAAGGCCGTGAGCCGCGACAAACTCCCGCCCCTAGTCGTGAAGGCCGCGCTCGCTATGCAACCGGGACAACTGAGTGACATCATCCAGATCGAAAACGCCTTCACTCTCTTCCGCCTGAACGCCCACACCCCGGCCAGAAAGCAGCCCCTCGCCGAAGTCAAAGCCGACCTGCAAGCCGAGTTACAAAAAAGCAAGTACGAACGCCTCCGCGCAAATCTAGGAAAGCGCCTCCGCGCTCAAGCAAAAATCGAAATCGTTTAAAAACAGTGGCCAGCTGCTAGTGAAATCGTCTCCAGCGAGCAGTTGAATTTCACTAGCCTGTGATCACTAGCCACTGCTCCTTATCACTAGCCATTGCTCTTCTGAGGAATTCAACTCGTCCGGCGTGCGATATGGCGCAGCCCGTTCCTAAGCCACAACTTAGTCGCCTCTCACAACCAACCTAACTCCTTCATTTTCAATACGTAACGGATTTCCGACGACCTGCAACCGCCGCCCGAGAATGGCAACGCTTGTGCCTCCTAACCAGTATTCGGACGGGGTAGTCGGGGTGAGTAGCAAGTTGCCGCCGAACAGTCGAATTTCACTAGCCCCTGACCACTGCCCACTGGTTTTCACCGTGAAGACACTAGCAACAACGATCGTAGCCTTCCTCCTGTTGGCAACCCCACTGGCAACCCCGCTGGCCTCAGCCCAACTGCAGCTCGGCGACGACGTGCGCATGAAAGCGGGCGGCCTGTTCACCGCCGGCTATCAGGGGAACTACGGAGACGGAGGCCAGATCCTCGACAACCACGGCCTCGACTTCGGTTTCAACGGAAACATCACCGGCTCTTACCACAATCCTAATTTTCTCTCCTTCAATATCATTCCTTACATCAATCAGTCCCGTGCCGACTCCGACTACCAATCGCTCACCGGAGCCAGCGGAGTGACGGCCACCGCCAATCTTTTCACCGGCAGCCATTTCCCCGGCTCGTTCACTTACCGTGACGACTACAACAGCACCGGCACTTTCGGACTCGAAGGTCAGCCCAACTTCACCACCCACGGCCACGGGCAGGGCTTCGGCGCCTCCTGGAGCGCTCTCGTTCCAGGCTTGCCCACGCTCTCCGTCAGCTACTCGCAGGGCGATGGATCGGGCACAGTCTATGGCACCGACCAGCAGACCGGATCGGACACCAAGCTGTTCAACGTGCGCTCCAATTATGCGATCGACGGATTTCGCCTGAACGGTTACTTCGATCACGACGATCTTCACTCTACCGTCCCGGAATTTCTGGCGGGCGAGCAGGAGTCAGTCTCAAATACCACCGGCCACGATCTCGGCTTTGGCGCGAACCGCAACCTGCCGTTCAACGGCTCGTTCTACGCCAACTACAACCGCTCCGAAGCATCCACCGATTTCCTGGGCGAGGAGCCCAGCACTTCCAGCTACACCACCAGCACCGAAACCTCCGGAGTCAACTTCCACCCGCTGCAAAAGCTGAGCCTGTTCGCCAACGAGAACTACACCGACAATCTCTCCGGATACCTGAACCAGACCCTCATCGCCAGCGGCGCCGTGCAGACCCCGATCAATCTCGGGTCCGGGTCAAACTCCCTCACCATGGGAGGAGGCGCCACCTATCAGTTCACCAGTTTTCTTTCCGCCCAGGCGCAGGCCACGTACTACGATCAGAATTACTTTGGCCAGGGCTACACTGGAACCTACCTCAGCGGCACGGTGAACTACACCCACAGAATCTTCGATATGTTCAGCTTTTCCGCAGGAGTGGTGGAGCAGTCCAACGGACAGGGCAGCAACGCCATGGGCTTCATCGGCAACGTGAATTATTTTCACCGCATCCTGGGATGGGAAACTTCCGGCTCGTTCAGCGACGCTCAGAATGTGCAATCGTTGTTAGTGACTTATACAACTTCTTACTACAACTACACCGCCCGTCTACATCGCCGCCTGGGATATGGCGTGGCCTGGATCGCCGCCTTCAACGGAAGCCGCAGCGGCCTCACTAACCAGCCCGGCAGCGAAAACCATAGCGAAAGCTATTCCACTTCGTTCAGCTCGCGGCGCTTCACCGTTACCGGCAACTACACACAGTCCAGCGGAGACTCCATTCTCACCAGCGCCGGCCTGGTCCCGCTGCCGCCCACTCCCGGCGTGCCGGCAAGTAGCCTCATCCTCTACGGCGGAGACAGTTACGGAGGCGGGATCACCGCCGCGCCAGTGCGCCGCCTCACCATCTCCGGAACCTTCAGCCGCGCTCTCAGCAACACCATCAGCGGCCCCACCAATTCACGCAACAACACCGAGATTTTCAACGCTCAGCTGCAGTACCATCTCAGACGGATTGGCGTACTCTCCGGGTTCACCCGCTTCACGCAGGGCATCAGCGCCAGCGGCGCTCCGCCCGGAACAGCCAACTCGTATTTCATCGGAGTGTCCAGATGGTTCGACTTCTTCTAGCTAAACTGGCAAGGAACATGTGGGGACAGCCGCCCTCGGCTGTCCATTCGAGCGAAGCTCGAAGGTTTCCACATCAGCCGGCAGACCGAGACACTATAGGACGGACATGAGCGACCGCCACAAAAGCACTGCCCGAAATCTTCGCTGGCAGAAAGCCCTAGGAGGTTGCGGAAAAAACCACAAATGCGTGCAGTGCCGTGGAAGAGCGGCGCTTCAGCGCCGCGTAAAGCACCCAAAATCAGCGCGGGCTTCAGCCCCTGTGGTCGCATTTTGTGTCTACAGCGAGTTTTTCCGCACCCTCCTAGTGATCGTCGCGGTAATCCTGTCCCTAACCCTTCCAGCCGCAGCCGCCAAGCCCGCGAAGACCACAACCCAACCCGCTCCTCCCGATCTCCTGCTCGATGGCGGCCGCAAACTCACGTTCGAGCGCAGCTTCAGCCTGGAACGCGAGGTCAAACCGAAACGCGGCTTCTGGACCCGCGTGGTCGATGTGATCGCCGGCGAACCCGAATTCCACTTCCTGGTGAATCCCTACAGCATCGCCACCGATTCCCACGGACGCGTTATCGTCACCGACCCCGGCGCCGACGGCATCCACATCTTTGATTTCACCGAAAAGAAATACAAATTCCTTTCCCGCAAAGACAGTGGCAGAGATCCCATGCTCGCGCCGCAGTGCGTCGCCGTCGATGCGCAAGACAATATCTTCGTGACCGATTCGCAGGCCGGCAAGATTTTCGTCTTCGACCCCAGCGGAAAATTCCGCCGCATGATCGGCAGCCTGAAAGGCGGTGAAGGCTTCTTCAAACGCCCCACCGGAATCGCCGTCGACTCCGCAGCCCAGCGCATTTACATCACCGACACTTTGCGCAACAAAATTTACGTGATGGATATGCAGGGTAGCGTGCTCGCCACCATCGGCAAGCCCGGCACTGGAGACGCCGAATTCAACTACCCGACAGAATTACGCCTGAGCGGCGCGGAGTTGTTCGTCGTGGATGCCATGAACTTTCGCGTTCAGGTTCTCGACCGCTCCGGCGCCTTCCATTACGCCATCGGCAATCTCGCCGACGGCGCTGGAGGAATGTTCCGTCCCAAAGGAATCAGTTTCGATTCCGAAGGCCATCTCTACGTCGTGGACGCCCTGTGGGGCATGGTGCAGGCCTTCGATCGCCAGGGCCGGCTTCTGTATTATTTCGGGCAACGCGGCACTGGACTCGGACAATTTCAGTTACCCACCGGACTCGAAATCGACAAGAACGATCGCATCTACGTAGTCGATTCCTTTAATCATCGCATCGAGGTGTTCCACTACTACGCCTCCGCAGCGAAGCCCGCCAGCGGGGAAAAGCCGTGAAGCTGATCGCCACAAGACGGATCCGGATCCGTGTGCGATCCATCACGACGCGATCCATCACGACGCGATCAGTCGCTCTGCGATCCATCGTGGCATCGCTGTGCGCCCTGGTTTTCGCGCACGCTCTCGCCACCGCGCAGGTTCCCGGAGACGTACTGGGTATGCACAACCTCACCCCAGCCAGCGGATCTTCCGTCACCGCGCAGGGCTCTCTCGGTTGCACCTTCTGCCACGCTCCGCATAGCGGACTCGGAGCCACTACTCCACTATGGAACCAGACGCTGTCGAAAGCGACTTACACTCCCTACACCAGCACCACCTACGTCGAGACGGGCACTCAGCCGACTCTGGGAGCGCCGAGCAGTCTGTGCCTGAGTTGCCATGACGGCACCGTGGCCGTGGGCCAGTCGGCGGTATATGGCACGATCCCGGTCACGGGCGCGATGGCCAGCGTCGATTCCTTCGGCACCAACCTGAGTGGATCGCATCCCTTCAGCCTGGTTCTACCGATGAAGGACGCGTCCAACCTGGTGGCATCGCTGGTCTCGCAGGGCAAAACCGCCGACCCCACCGGCGCGGTGAAGCTCATCAACGGCAATATCGAATGCACCAGTTGTCACAATCCGCACGTGCAGGGCACGGACCGCATCGCGCAGAACTTCCTGGTCCGCGACAGTTCCAGCGGACAGATGTGTCTCGCTTGTCACGATCCCAACCGCGTGCTGACCGGTCAACCGAACCCGCTGGCGGGCTGGACCAACAGCATCCATCAAACCGCCACCAACCAGCCCTCGCCCGATGCCCACGCCGGCGTCTACGGCACAGTCGCTCTCAACGCCTGCACTTCCTGCCACGTGGATCACAATTCCCCTGCCACCATGCGGCTGCTTCGTGCGGCCTCGCCCGCGTCGCCCGCCACCGATCCCGCAACCCAGGACTGCATGACCTGCCACAACGGCGGATCTCTGCTTTCGCCGGCAGCTCCGAACGTGATGGCGGAGATTGCCAAGATCAGCCATCCCCTGCCCGCGGGCAACAATTTTCACGACGCCGCCGAAACCGCCGTGCTGAACAACAACCGTCACGCCACCTGTGTGGACTGCCACAGCCCGCACGGCTCCAACCAGGTCGCCGCGTTCGGCGCACCCCCCGCGATTCGTCCTTCGCAGGCGAACGCGACAGGAATCAGCGTCAGCGATGGCACCACCGTTCTGCTTCCCGCCGTCAACCAGTATGAAAACTGCCTGCGCTGCCACGGCACAAGTGTAGGCAAACAAAGGCTGTTGATCTATGGCTACGCGCCCACGCGCCTGGTTTCAGCTCCCGACCCGCTAAACGTGATCCCCGAGTTCAGCGCCACGGCCACGTCGAGCCATCCCGTAACCCACGCCAGCCTGGGCCCGCTGCCGCAACCCAGTTTGCTCGTCAACATGTTGAATCAAAACGGCACTGCCGGGCGATTGATGGGCGTTCAGATTTTCTGCACTGATTGCCACAACAGCGACGACAATCGCGAGTTCGGCGGCACAGGACCGAACGGCCCCCACGGTTCGATCAATTCGCACATTCTTGAACACAACTATCAGTTCAGCCAGTCCGCGACGCCGGGAGGGGTGGTCACCAACCTGTTTCCGAATCCCGACGTCACCCTGAACGGCCCCTACGGCATGTGCGCCAAGTGCCATAGTTTGAGCAACATCGTGGCCAACGCCAGCTTCACCGGACACAGCAATCACGTCTCGCAAGATGGTTTTTCCTGCTCGACCTGCCACACCGCCCATGGCATGGGTTCGATCTCTCCCAACGTCTCCGGCGAACGGCTGGTGAACTTTGACGCGAATGTTGTAGGGCAGAACAATGGCGCACCGGTTTCCTACAACCGCACCAGCAATACCTGCATTTTGACTTGCCACCAGACCAACCACAACGCGGACGGCACGGTCTCAAACATTCGAAAACCGGTTTTCAAACCCAGAGGCAAGTAGGGCCTAAGTGCAAGTTCGACAGGCACTTGGACTACTACGCCCTGATCGAAACCAGAAAAATTGGGGCAAAACACGCGCGCGGTGAGCAGAAAAACGCGTTTTTTCCGCTTTTCATCTGAAATCGGTTCACGAGTCAAGCGGTAAATTACTGAAAGCAAAGCTGCAATCGTTCAATCGCGGGAATTGCGCGTTTGGCGCTTCCCATGCACTCGGAATTTTACCGGAGAGCGACAGGCTCTTCGAAAAAAGGCGACGGGCATTTTCGGCGATGCAGAGAAAAATCATAACGACGAAGGACGCGAAGTATCACGAAGGTCTTAGGTGGTGAAGGTTTCCTTCGTGTGACGAAGCCTGCCCTGAGCGAAGTCGAAGGGCGTCCTTAGCGGTTAAAGCTTTGAACTGGCCCGCCAGCCAAAGACCCAGGAGGCAAGGTTATGGAAACGCTTCGGCAGCAACGAATATTGATTGTCGACAACGACGAGCGGGTTTTGCGGGTGATCGATGGTTTTCTGGCGAATGCCGGCTTTGACACCAGGACTGCGTCGGACGGGCACTCGGCGCTTGATCTTCTGAAGTTGCAGGAATGTGATCTGGTGTTTGTGTCCGATCACCTTTCTGATTATTTCCTCGACGGATTTCTCAAGGACTTGCAGCACTTGCCCACGCAGCCGTCTGTTATCGTGATGCAATCCGATCGACCTCGATCATGGGAAGTGGGACCGTACCGGCAGCTGGGCGCCAGCGGAGCGGTAAACAAGGCGCGCCCGTGCGAAGTTCTGGACGCCGCGAATGAAGTGCTGTGTTCGAGCCGGCTGAGGTAGTAGTTAAGGGCGCGTGGCGAAGCCAATCGGGGTTCAGGATCGAAGCGCGGCAGGTGGACGCCGGAGAGGCGGCTTATTTTCGGGTCAACTGAATCCCTACCAACACCGCACCACCGACAATCAGCATGACAATGACAGTAAGCAGACCCGCGCCCCGAAACCCGTGCCGAAAAAATGCTGCGATCATAAGTTTCCTCCGTATGTCACGGTACCCGCTACTATGACTGCATCGAGAGGTAGCGCTCGTAGCCTACTTCTTTGATCTGGTGGAGTTGGGCTTCCAGCCAGTCCACGTGATCCTCTTCGTCTTTGAGCAGCTTGACCAGCAGATCGCGGCTGCCGTTATCTTTTTCCTGCGTGGCGATCAGCACGGCGGCGTTGTATTGCTTCACCGCGCTCAACTCCAGAGCGAGATCGCTCTCGATCATGTGGCGCACCGTTCCGCCGACGGTGAGCTTCAGCGGTTCCATGGAAGGAGTTCCGTCGAGAAACAGTATGCGCTCGATGAGCACTTCGGCGTGCTTCATCTCATCGATGGATTGCTTCTTGATATAGTCGGCGAGTTTCTTGTAGCCCCAGTTCTCGCACATTTCCGCATGCAAAAAATACTGGTTGATCGCGGTAAGTTCTTCGCGCAGAGCATCGTTTAATTCCTTGATTACTTTTGGATTCCCTTTCATCCCGGAATCTCCTTTTCGGACGCGGGAGGCCGTCTCATCAACG
>JBAUAN010000127.1:0-2369 GCA_049675725.1 Candidatus Sulfotelmatobacter sp.
CCCACGGCCCTCTCCGGCGCACCAGCATAAAAAGGAACGGCAGCGCCAGATACATCTGAACTTCGTAGGGTAAGCTCCAAAGCACATTCAAGATGGGTGGGGACTTGACAAGGTTTTGAGCCAGCATAAGGTTTGCCAAAATCGTCCATAGCGACGGAGCATGAAACGCCTCCGTAGGAAAGGAAGGTATCGAAGCCGCCAGAACAATAACAACTGCGAGACAACTCAAGGGGTAGATGCGGAAGGCCCGACGGACGTAGAAGGTCCGGAACATGCTCAGTCCCGTCCGGTTTTGACGCTCAAGCGAAAGCATCAGGACGAAGGCGGTATGAACAAAAAAGATCATCACTCCGGCTTGAGAGAGTTGGTACAGCGAAATGAATCCCCAAGAATCACCTACCCGAAGGACCATCAAAAGGTGACTGAAGTAGACAATCAGCACCGCCAAGGCTCGGAGCAGGTCGAGATTGGATATGTCGCTTTCGTTAGTTGGACTTTGCATTGAGGAGCTCATAGCTGCCCGTAAGCGCCATTCTCAGAGATCTCGACATGCCTCGCCACACAGTTGCCGATGGGCTCGGCTGCTGCCTGCAACCTGCCCGGCCAAACCGCGCCGGACGGTGCAAGCGGCCTCGTTCTCCGGTATGGGTTTCCCGGCAGCAGGGGTTCTAATCGCTGTGCCGCCGCGTGCGGCCAAAATCCTAGGCGCATCGCCGCCTAGAAGACCGGACGCACTACCACTCGCACCAACCACAGCTAGTAGCAGAAAGATCCACGACGGAGTCAGCATCCGGAAGCCCGCCTCGGTTATGCTATAGAACGTGGCTGTAGTTACATAAGCTAGCATCAAGCTCCCAAACTCGGGATCGCGCTGAAAGGCTTTGCCCGCGCGCTGATACCCGCTGACCAGAATTAGTACGATCAGGATCACGCCCACCAACCCTAGATCCACGTATACTTCTAAATAACCATTGTGCGCTGAGACCAGATTGCTCATGTCCCAGTAGCCTTCGCTGTGCAGGGTTCGGTTGATTTTCTGTACGTTAACGTTCCAGAAACTTTCGAAGCCCGTGCCAATTACCGGGTTGTCGGCCGCTGCAATCACGGCTGCCCAAATTTGCGTGCGTCCGCTCAGCCCGTTCCCTCTGCCCAGCGCATTCGAGACCGCTGAGTCGCCCCCGAAGAGCATGCCCAGCCCTCCGGCAAGGACGACTATGAAACAAAGGGCGTACACCCGGCTGGGCCGACTTCTGATAGCAGGTCTGGTGGTAAGGAGCATGAGCCCGCCACCGAGAATGAAGCAGGCGACAGCGGTGGCACAGTGAGACATTTGCAGAAGTACAACGCCAAAGGTAAGCAGGGTAACTTGAGCCACCAGCCGCCGACCACGATTGGGAGCTTCCTTATCGAGGAGCAACGAGCGGAGATTCCATAGCGCACCAAGCAAAATGATGAACACAATAAGGCCAAGAGTATTTTTGTTCGTCGTTACGCCGGTATTCTCGGGAACCCCATCGGGAGTATACCCGCGGCCGAGATCGGTATATCGAATCAACGCAATGGAAAATGGCAATAGAACAAATCCGACACGGGAATACAGTTTCCCGAGAGCCGCAACCGGCTCACCATCCGTTAAAACGATGAGCACCATGATCAAGTCGCCGATGGCCTTGATCCATCGCTTGAAAGCGGGTCCGTGAATAGGCGACCAAGCGATACTAATAAGGCAGTATAGGAAAAAGATAACGATCGGCCCGCTGACTGCGAGAAGGGCACTTGTCTTACGCTTCCGGTTGAACAAGACAGCGATTCCCGCAAGCACGAGTATCCCGAAAATGGCCGCATCGAGGGGGCTTCCATCAAGTGTTGAGGCTAGTGTGCCCGCAGACCCGCCGCCCATCCCCAACCATGCTGACACAGGTCTCGACCCGGCTATCCACAGCCACGTGACCGGCAGCCAGAGGGCTTTGGAGTTTCGCACGGACTTATCCCGGTTAAGGAAAAAGAGTCCGGCGACTCCAAGACTACAGACCAAGAGGGCAAGCGGAGCGCCCATTCACTGCTCCCGAGTTCGAGTGCAACTGCTCACGCGAAGACCGCCTTGTACAACCTGTCCATGCTGGCAGCTTTCGCTCTAGTGCGATCCACCACTTCCACGCTTATAACAGTGAGCGCGAATGCGGCGACGAAAGATAGACTCAACGCCGTAAATCCGATGTCGAAATGTCGCAGGCTTGCCGCGAGAATCTGAAGAATTGCGATTTGGGATATGTACCCAAACAAAGAGTATTTCCCTAGCAAAATAACTTCGCTCTTTATTATGCCAGAATCGCTGCCGCTGATCCCCACCAGATAAATCACCATAACGC
>JBAUAN010000128.1:0-2503 GCA_049675725.1 Candidatus Sulfotelmatobacter sp.
CCGCGTCACCGTCGCCACCAAGTTCGGTTTTCAAATGCCCTCCGGCCTGGCTGGCGATCCCCGCCTCATCGCTGCGGCCAAACGCCTTCTCGGCCCCTTCCCGGCGCTTCTGCGGCGCGCTCAACGCAGAGGCTCCGCGATGGTGAAAGCAGGCGCGTTTTCCCCCGAGGCTGCCGTGCAGAGTCTCGAAGCCAGTTTGCGTGCCCTGCAAACTGACTACATCGACATTCTTCTCCTGCACGAGGCCACGCTCGCGGACGCAGCCAGCGAAGCCCTTCTCGACACTCTGCAGAAGCAAGTCACGCGGGGCACAGTTCGCCGTTTCGGAATCGCCTCCGCTTTCTTCAAGCTCGATGCCGACGCCAGCCGACTGGCCGCGGCCCTCGAAACCGTTCAGTTCGATGACAACGCGCAAAGCCGCAACCTGGCGCAGCTCGCAAATCGTCAGCAGCGCCTGCTGATCACCCACAACATCTTCAAGCCAGCCGCTCTGCTGCGCGACGCAGTAAAAATGTTTCCACAGATTACCCGCGAAGCCTCATGCCAGGTCGGCGCTGAGCTGGCCGACCCCAACGTGATCGGTTCCCTCCTGTTGCACTACGCTCTGCGCAGCAACGCAGCCGGAATCGTCCTGTTCTCCAGCACCAATCCCGCGCACCTCGAAACCAATGTTCGCGAAGCTCGGTCGCAACGGTTCGATGACCTGCAACTTAAACACTTCCTGGCATTTGTCGACCAGATCCTAGGCGCCACCCACAATCCCGCCCCGCCGCCCGCCGCGACCACCCAGGAACGAGCATGATCGCCGATCTGAACGAAGCCACTGAACCCCGTTCGCTCAGCGTCGATCTCTGCCTTGTGGGCTCCGGAGCGGCAGGCCTCGCCATCGCCTCCGAGATGGCCAAATCTTCCCTGACCTTCGCCATCGCGGAGAGCGGCGGCCTTGATTTCGAACCGCCCACGCAAGCTCTCTACGACGTTGACATCAGCGGCCTGCCCCATCCCGGGTCCACGCAGGGCCGGTTTCGCGTGTGCGGCGGTTCCACCACCATGTGGGGAGGCCAGGCCCTGCCTCTGATGCCTCTCGATTTCGAACCACGCGAATGGGTTCCCCACAGCGGGTGGCCCATCTCTTTCGACGAGTTGCGCCCGTTCTACCAGCGCGCTTGCCGCTTTCTCCTCATCGATGGAATGAACTTCGATACCGATCTATTTTCATTCTTAAGAACTCTTCCGCCCGCTTTCGACGCCTCGCAACTCTCGTATCACTTTTCCAAGTGGAGTCCTCAGCCCAGCGTGCGCGAACGCTACTTGCCCGCACTCCGCCAGTCGCAGAAATGCACGCTCCT
Source organism: Candidatus Sulfotelmatobacter sp. (assembly GCA_049675725.1). Lineage (GTDB taxonomy): Bacteria > Acidobacteriota > Terriglobia > Terriglobales > Acidobacteriaceae > Sulfotelmatobacter. The sequence continues at coordinate 1,350 of JBAUAN010000128.1, forward strand.
GTTACATGCCAATGTGACGCAAATTGTGCTCAACCCAGTTTCGGGTCAGGTTACGCAGGTCGAACTGCAATCGCTCCGCGGACTGTCCGCCATAATCCGCGCCCGAGCCTTCGTCCTTGGGGTGGGAGGCATTGAAACCGCGCGCCTTCTGCTTGCCAACCGCAAGCAGCGTTTCAACGGAATCGGAAACGAGCACGATCTCGTCGGCCGCTTTTTTCAGGACCACCCCAGCGCCCTCGTCGGCTCGTTGAAAGCCGCTTCACCCGCCCGCGCCCAGCAACTCCTCAACGTATTCCACAAACATGGACTGAAATATTCGGTCCGCTGCACCGCGACCCCGCAATGGGAGAGGCAGCATCAAACCCTTAATATTTCCATGGGCGCCACTTTCGTGCAGGACGATCCCACGCTGCAGCACGTGAAAGATATCTATACCGCACTGCGGCAGCGGCGCCTGGGCCCGGACTTTGCGGGCAAGCTCCTGCACTCCGTCCTGCATCCTGCGGCCGCTATTTCCCCGGCTTACCACTTCCTCGTGCGAGGCAAAAGCTTTGCCCCGGGGGCGCGCATGCTCATCGGCCTAACCTCCGAGCAGCAACCGAACCCCGAAAGCAGAATCCTGCTCTCCGATAAACTCGACGCTCTCGGCGTTCCGCGCGCCAACGTGCGTTGGCAGCTGACCGACCTTACTCTTCACACTATGAGAAAATTTGCCGCGACCCTGCGCCAGCAGTTCGCGCAGGCGGGCATCGGAGAGATTGAACTGGAACCCTGGCTGCTGGAAGACTCGCCAGAGTGGACCTCTCACATCAACGACCAGTATCATCACATCGGAACCACGCGCATGAATGACTCTCCGCGCGCCGGAGTTGTCGACCGCAACTGCCAGGTGCACGGCCTGCCGAATCTGTTCATCGCCAGCAGTTCCGTCTTTCCCACCAGCGGACACTCCAACCCAACCCTGACCATCATCGCCCTTTGCATGCGCCTCGCCGACCGCCTGAAACAACTGCTGGCGTAGCTCGAGAGATGCTCATGTGGGGACAGCCGCCCCCGGCTGTCCGGTCGAGCGAAGCTCGACGGGCTCTTGGCAACCACCAGCGAGCTCAGTCACGACCACGCGGCACCTACTTCTGCGCCACCAATTCCCTCGC
>JBAUAN010000129.1:0-1567 GCA_049675725.1 Candidatus Sulfotelmatobacter sp.
TCGCGAAGGACTTCCCGTGACCACGATCGAAAAAGCCATTTCCCAACTTTTGGAAGAAACTGGCCGTGTCGGATTGGCGCGAGGCGCTCTGAAAGATGCGCGCAAGCAAGGCTACATTAGCGCCGAGAAAGCCTCGGCGCTCACTCGCCGTATCAATCGATACGTACACGCGAAAAGGACACAAGAGGCGAACGTGGGAAAAGTTTAGCTCATGACCCCGAAGCAGATAGAGCGGTTGGAGAAGACTCTCGGACGTGTGGCTCGCGAGCAAGGTCTCGATCAGGAAAGGCTTCGCCGTTGGGTGTCGTTTCTCGCACTTTGCGGCGTGCTGGAGAGCGCCGTCGAGAAAGGTGTCATCGATATCTACTACCTGAAAGGCGGAGTCGCTATGGAACTGCGCTTCGCGCGGGCGGCGCGCACCACCAAAGATTTCGATCTTGGTCTTAGAGGCAACCGCGCGGAACGTATTCGGGCTTTCGGAAGTATTGCAACTCAGCTTTGACGAGTTCACCTTCCGCCTGAAGCCCGAACAGCACGAGATGGAACTGGCAGACACTGTCCGGGTTGAAGTTGCCGCGGAATACAAAACACGGGCATGGCAGACCATTGAAGTGGATCTCGGTCCGGGCGAAGCACGCGAGGTAGACCTGGTGACGCCCGCCCTTGAAGGTGTGGCCGAAATGGGCCTGCCCATCACCAACCAAGTACGTTGTCTTGGTATCAATGAGCAAGTGGCGTAGAAGCTTCATGCATGTACCGGTCCTCAAAGGCAGGATCGCGCACGCGACATACTCGATATCCTCGTTGTCGATATGCTCGACCAACTGGACCGCGTGCGCGCACGCGCGGCGGCGGTGCGAATTTTCGGGGAGAGAAATACCCATCGGTTTCCACCGGAGACGATCATTCCTCCGGAGTGGACTGTAGAACTTGAAACGCTGGCCGCTGAGTTGGGATACCGTACGACGAAAGCGGCAGAAATTCAAAAAGAATTTTACGAATTTAGTCGCGGCAATCGCCAGCGCCTGAGCCACATCGTTCTCGATGATTTCCGACTATAGAGGCCCTCAAGTGCCCCCTCGCTATCTGGGTACCCCGGCAGAGTCATTTGAGAAGGGCCTCTGCCGCGTGAAGGCCGTGTGTGATTTTGAGCTGTCGCGTTGATTCTGCAACAAGGCTCGACTGATCCGTGAGTTGCTGGCAGTTTGCTTTTAGGTGCAACCACACAACATTAGGATTCATGGTCCAACGATGGCCCACTTATGGTCCAGGCAGTGTTCGTGTAGGAATCCGCGCTGGGCGTTAGCTGTGCATAAGCGCCGCTCAATAAACAGCCTAGGCTGAGCAGAAGAACGAGCAGTTGTGACTTTAGGTTTTTCATGGCACGCTCCGGATTGTTTTTTCATTCGCACTCGAACTGGAACAAGTTATTGCCCCACGCCGACCCAATTCATGTGCACTACGGGATCACTAGGAACGCCTGATTACTCTCAAGAGTTCCGCCTGGTGTCGTCACCTTGATGAATCCACTGGTCGCTCCGATCGGTACTATCGCTGTGAGATAAGT
>JBAUAN010000130.1:0-4809 GCA_049675725.1 Candidatus Sulfotelmatobacter sp.
GCGCCCCTTCGTCGTCAATCACGCGGATTTCGCGCGCCCGGATGCGATCGTTGGTGCGGATAAAACGCTTATCGATACAGCCCTCCTGCTAAGCGACTGAGAATAAAAGATTATAACATGGCAAATCGGGGCGGGGATCAGCCCGCCAGCCAGGCACGACGCCTTAGAACTCTTCCAGTATGCGTGCCCGTCAAACACCGTGTGGCTTTGTCCCTCCACCCCAAAAATCTTAGTTCACGGTTTGGATCACCGACGCCGAGGCCGAGATGAAGTCGACATCGCCCGCATAGGTGGCCATCACCTGGTCCGAGCCTGCCGGCAAAGCCGTCGTGGAGAATATCGCTTTCCCTCCCGCGATTTTCGCTGTTCCCAAGGTCGCGCCGTTGTAGCTGAAGGTTACGACTTGACCGTTGGGCAGACCGCCATTGCTCGCAAGTGTGGCCGTGAACTTCACCGGCTTGGCACTGTTGGAAGGATTCGGCGAAGACGTCAGCGACATCATGATCTGTGCCTGATTCACGGTCTGCAGCAGGCTCGGCGAAGTGTTCTTGCCGTTTTGCGAGTCGCCATTGTACGAGGCTGTGATTACATTCGAGCCGACCGGTAGTTTGCTCGTGGTTAGTGAGGCCGTGCCCGTCAAATCCAGCCTGCTGGTACCAAGCGTCGTCGAATGATTCTTGAAAGTCACCGTTCCCGTCGGAGTCGGCCCCCCGGAGCTGGCGACCACGGCAGTGAGGGTCACGCTCTGCCCAAAGTTCGATGGGTTCAAACTCGAACTCAGGGTGCTTGCAGTCGTGTACTTGTTCACTACCTCCTTCACCACACCGGTGCCGGTTTTGAAAGTACCGTCGCCGACAAAAGTCGCCTTGATCGTGTGAGTTGTCGCGCTGAGCGCCGATGTGCTGAAGACCGCCACGCTGTCGGCCGTGGTGGCAGTTCCAATCGCGGTAGCGCCATCGAAGAAGTTGACGGTTTCGCCATTCGGGACTGGGCCGAAACTCCAGGTAATGGCGGCAGTGAAGGTCACTAGCTGCCCGATGAACGACGGGCTGCCCGAAGTAGTCACCACGGTCTTGGTTGCTGCCGGGAAATTGTCCACCGCCTGCTTCAGCACAGCCGATGCACTACCCTGGTTATTGCTGTCGCCGGAATACACAGCCGTGATCGAACGGGTTCCAGTGGTTGTGTAGGTAGTGCTGTAGGAAGCCTGGTTGCCAGATAGGGACACACTGGCCAGTGTGGTGGTGCCCTGCTTGAAGGTCACAGTGCCGCTCGCCGCCCCCGCGTATTGAGAAGCCACGGTCGCGGTGAAGGTGACAGTCTGACCCACGTACGACGGATTCCCGCCGGACACCAGGGTTATCGTGCTGCTTGCCTGGTTCACCATCTGTTGAAGGGCGGCCGATGTGCTTCCAGAATTATTCGAGTCGCCGCTGTAGGTGGCGAAGATAGAGTAGGTTCCCGCGCTGAACCCACTGGCGCTGTATGATGCGCTGCCATTGACAAGCGTAACCGGCAAGGTTACCGGGCCTCTATGCGTAAAATTCGACACAAGCAAGAAGGTAACCGTTCCCGTGGGAGTGCCGGATGTCGAGGTAACGGTCGCAGTGAAAGTCACGGTCTGGCCAAACGTGGCGGGACTCAAAGAACTCTGTAGCGTGACCGTGGGCGCGGTCTTGCTGAAGCCCTGGTTGTAGAGGATGGCTAGCTGGCCACTGATTCCCGGCTGAACAATGTCGAGGCCGCCATCTCCATTCAGGTCGGCGATTGCCAGTTGGACGTTCTGATCGACTTCCAACGCCGCATAGACGGTCGGCGGCTGGAAGCTTCCATCGCCATTGCCGAAGGAGACCGCTACGCCGGTTTCCGTGGAGGCAACATAGTCGAGTTTTCCATCGCCGTTCACGTCGGCGAGGGCGATGGAGAGGAAGTTTGCGTCGGGAATATCGTAGGAAGGCCCAGTCTGGAAGGTTCCGTTGCCATTTCCCAGCAGGACGCCGATGGCACCATTGGCGCAATTTACGTCAAAGCCGGTCAGGCCGCCTACGATTGGCTCGCACAAATTGCCGATGACAATATCCGCGTTCCCGTCTCCGTTCAGGTCGCCCGTCGTGACCGCCAGTCCGTTTCCTGATGAGTCTCCGCCCGTCGTATACGAGTTCCCAAATGTGAAGGAGCCGTCTCCGTTGCTGAGCAAAATCTGAGCGGATCCGGCGCGGGAATCGTTTACATTCCCGTTGGCTTCCACGACGACAAGATCTGTCTTCCCATCCAAGTTGAAATCCGCTCCTGCTATCCATGTCGCAGGACCGCTTGGCATGTTCGTCGTCACGACAGGTTGGAACGTGCCATCCCCGTTGCCTAGCAGTATCCCAATCACTCCGGGAACGCTGCTCGACGGATCGCTGGCGTTCAATACTGCGATATCCATTTTGCCGTCGCCATTGAAATCTCCAGTGACGATGGCGCGTTGTGTGACTCCGCCGCTCTCATACACGTTCGGGTCCGAGAACGTGCCGTTGCCGGTGTTGAGAAAAATGCTTACCGAGCTCCCAGTGCAGGAAGCGTCGCAATTATTGAAGACGGCCACGTCGGGCTTGCCATCGCCGTTGAAATCGGCGACCGCTAGAAAGTTTGCGCCGTTGACCGGTGCGGTGAAACTCAGCGGCGCTTGGTAGCCGCCAGCTCCATTCGAGAGGAGAAGGGTGAAGCCGCTGGGTGTGCAGCTATCGCCGCCTCCACAACCACTCGGAAAGATGAGATCCTGGAAACCGTCGCCATTGAAATCGGCCGCCGCCGCCGCGCCCGCGACGGTTGGGTTGGTGCCGTTTGGATTTTCGTTAATATATTGTGCGCTGCGCATGGTGCCGTCGCCGTTGCCCAGCAGGACGCTTATGGTTCCATCAGAACCGCCACCACCGCCCTGGGAGACTTCGGCGAATCCACTCACGAGGGCGATGTCATTCTTGCCGTCGCCGTTGAAGTCGGCGACGACCAAGGTAGCGTCCCCCCAGCCGCCCGCGTTGTACGTGTTTCCAGCGATAAAATTCCCGGCACCGTCATTGAGAAAGACTTGCAGTCCGTTAAAGCCAAAAAGAATGCCGCTCAAAGCCACATCGGGCCAACCATCGTCGTTCAGGTCTGTGACTACAACCGATGCCCCAAAGTTTACCGCACTGCCTACGCTACTCAGGCCCACTGGCGCCTGGAATGTGCCGTCGCCGTTTCCGTAGAGCACAACCCCAGCGCTGGACCCGCCAGACACCACAGCGTCGAGGTTGCCGTCCTTATTGAAATCAGCAGCGGCAATTGCCGCCCCACCAACAGGAAGCGACGTTGACGAGGGGGTGCCAAGAGTGCCATCGCCGTTGCCGGGAAAGAATACAAGCGTATTCCCGGGGGTCGCCAAAACATCTGCCTTGCCGTCCTTGTTGAAATCGCCAACGACAGGCAGAATGGCCCCGTTTCCGGCGGTGGTGTAATTGTTCGGCAACTGAAACGTGCCATCACCATTACCCACAAAAACTTCTATCGACCCCACGATACCCACTACGACATCAGGCTTGCCATCACCGTTCAGGTCGCCAACCGTTATCGTGTTGGCCTGACTGACAATTCCCCCGAGCTGGTAATAAGCGCCAGGTGAGAACGTCCCATCACCATTTCCCAGCAGAATCGTCATGCTGCCAGCGGAGCAGTCTGAGCTGGAAAGACAGTCGCTGACCGCCGCGACGTCCAGCTTGCCGTCGCCATTGAAATCACCTACCGCAATGGATCGTAGGCTCGAGACAGCGCCTCCCGAGATGATGGGCGGTCCAAACGTGCCGTCCCCGTTGCTCAGATAGACAACGACGGCATCTTGACTTGCTGGACAGCCCGGAATGCCCGCAGATCCCAAAGTGGGCTGAGCGCAATTGGCCGCGACCACGATATCCGGCTTGCCGTCGCCGTTGAAGTCTCCGATGTGAGCCTCAATGGGCGTAATTCCACCGAAGAGGTATCCCGTATTGCTGGGCACGGTCGCGGGGCCGGCAGGATAGTTGATTCCGGCCTGGAAGGTGCCTTTGGTCTGGGCGGGGGCGGCAACGGCCGCTGTAAGTAGCATCACCACAAGGCAAACAGGGGCTAGCGGAATTCTCATCTTCTTCATTGAGTAACTCTTCCTTTTTTGGCGTCTAGCCTGGCGAGAAACGACTGCTCGCACGAGACGGGGCCGGTGCCCGGGGGATAGGCGGGGCGATTCCGTAGCAATTTGCTCCTATGGAGCCTAGTTGTCAAGCTGAAAGAGTTTGCACACTTTACAGTACTTTGCCTCGCAAGACCGCCTTCCGAGCGCTTTCCCTATCCTGCTAAACTCAAACGTTTGGAGGTGTGAGTTGCAGGCCGTCTACGTTCTCTCCGCGGTGCGTACCCCGATCGGCAAATTCGGCGGATCACTGGCGTCACTCACCGCCTCCGACATGGGAGTGGTTGCGGCCAAGGCCGCAATAGAACGCGCTGGAGTCCAGCCTGAGCAAATCGAGGAGAGCATCTTCGGCAACGCTCGGCAAGCCGGAGGCGGACCGAATCCGGCGCGGCAGATTTCCGTCCGCAGCGGCGTTCCTCAGGAATCTCCGGCGTTCACCGTGAACAAAGCTTGCGCCTCGGGGATGAAAGCGATTGCGCTGGCCTATCAGTCCATTCTGCTCGGCGATGCCAGTTGCATCCTCGCCGGCGGCACGGAATCGATGTCGCGGGTTCCTTATTATCTCGAAGCGCGTTGGGGATTTCGTCTGGGCAATCAGGAACTGGTCGACGGCATGTATCGCG
>JBAUAN010000131.1:0-4048 GCA_049675725.1 Candidatus Sulfotelmatobacter sp.
TTGGTCATAGCCGAAGTTTCACCATTCGCCGACCCTACACAAAGCCAATGCTCAGGAGGCGTTCAACGGTTCAACCAATTAGGCAACAGAAGGTACTGGAACTGCCCAAGTTGTGGGTAATTGAAAGCCGATTCTAACCGTCTGTGCGAAGTGGAAGTAGTCGAGGAAGATGGCCTTTGTGGGCACTTCTATTTGTGTCCACGAAGGGACATCGTGGACACATCGAATGAGCTAGTCAGTGTGAGGGTAGCAGGGGCGAAGAAGCGGCGGCGGAGTGTGGAAGAGCGGCGCAAGATCGTGGAAGCGACCTTGCAGCCTGGGGCGTCGGTGTCGCGAGTGGCGCGGCGTCACGATGTGAACGCGAATCAGGTGTTCCACTGGCGGAAACTGTATCGCGAAGGGCGCTTGGGAAACGGCCCAGCCACGAAACTCCTGCCCGTGAAGGTCACCGAGGAGCGGTCCGTGAGAGCCGCCGAAGGTAACGGAACCGCTTGGCGATCGGGAACGATAGAGATCCAACTTCCGAAAGGAACTCTGCGCATTGCGGGAGCCGTGGATGCGGAAGCGTTGCGCACCGTGCTGGAGCAGTTGCTGAGATGATCGGGTTGGCGGCGGGTACGCGCATTTGGATCGTTGCGGGCGTGACGGACATGCGGCGCGGATTCGTGGGGCTCTCCGGGATGGTGCAGACGGCATTAAAGGAGAATCCATTCTCTGGGCAGGTGTTCGTGTTTCGCGGAAAGCGCGGCGATCTGATCAAGCTGCTGTGGTGGGACGGCGACGGGCTGTGCTTGTTTGCGAAGAGACTGGAGCGCGGAAGATTCATTTGGCCGCAAGCGGCGAACGGAACGGTTTCGCTGACGCCGGCGCAGTTGTCGATGCTGCTGGAAGGCATCGACTGGCGGCGGCCGGTGCGCAGTTACGCGCCGCAGATGGCGGTGTAAACAGAGAAATTATTGACAAATGATTTGGCCGGGAATTTCGCTTCTGGCACACTGCGTTCACGATGCCCGCGCGTGTGACGCTCCCGGATCTCGACGCACTGAATCCCAATGAATTAAAAGCGCTGATCTTCTCGCAGCATGCACAGATCCACTGGCAGTACGAACAACTCCTCAGCAAAGACCAGCAACTGGTTTCGCGCGACCACGAAATCGAACACTTGAAGCTGCTGATCGCCAAGCTGCGGCGGCTGCAGTTCGGGCGCAAATCGGAAAAGCTGGACCGCCAGATCGAGCAGTTGGAGCTGCGGCTGGATGAGCTGGAAGCGGTGCGGGGAGAAAATGCGAGGCCTTCGCTAGCGCCTGCCGCCTCCGTGAACACGGCGAAACCCGTGCGGCAGCCCCTGCCGGAGCATCTGCCGCGTGAAACACGAAATTATCCGCCGAAGCAGAACGCTTGCCCGGACTGCGGCGGAGAGTTGAAGCATCTCGGCGAAGATGTTTCAGAAATGCTGGAGTACGTGCCGGCACGCTTCAAAGTGATTCGGCAGGTGCGCCCGAAGTTGGCGTGCGCTTGCTGTGAGCGCATCGTACAGGCGGAAGCCCCGAGCCGTCCGATCGAGCGTGGCCTTGCGGGTCCGGGACTTCTGGCACATGTGCTGGTCTCGAAATACGCCGACCACTTGCCGCTGTACCGGCAGTCGGAGATTTACGCGCGCGAAGGGGTGGAGTTGGAACGCTCGACACTGGCGGACTGGGTGGGAGGAACGAGCGCGTTGCTCGCGCCGCTGGTGGAAGCGCTGCGTCGCCACGTGATGAGCGCGACAAAGCTGCACGCGGATGACACGCCGGTTCCGGTGCTGGCACCGGGTAACGGCAAAACAAAAACTGGGCGGCTGTGGACTTACGTGCGCGATGATCGCCCCGCGGGAGACGCGACGCCCGCGGCGGTGTGGTTCGCCTACACGCCGGATCGCAAGGGCGAGCATCCGCAAGCGCACTTGAGCAAGTTTACGGGCACGCTGCAGGCGGATGGCTACGCGGGGTTCGAGCAGCTCTACGAAGCCGGAGGCATTCAGGAAGCCGCCTGTTGGGCGCATGTGCGCAGAAAGTTCTACGACCTGGTGGTCGCGCACAAATCGCCGGTCGCCACGGAAGCGCTAGAACGCATCGGCGCACTGTATGCCATCGAAAAGGAAATCCGCGGACACTCAGGCGAAAAGCGGCGCGGGGTCCGCAACGAGCGAGCACGGCCGTTGCTGGAATCGTTGCAACAATGGCTGGAAGCCACGCTAGGTAAACTGTCCAGAAAATCGGACACGGCGCTGGCGGTTCGTTACGCGCTGAGCCGCTGGGAAGCGCTGCTGCGCTACGTCGACGATGGCGGCATCGAGATCGATAACAACTCCGCGGAACGAGCGCTGCGCGTGGTGGCCCTTGGCCGCAAGAACTACTTGTTCGCCGGATCGGACGCTGGCGGCGAACGCGCCGCCGCGATCTACAGCCTCATCGGCACCGCGAAACTGAACGCCATCGATCCTGAAGCTTACCTGCGGGAAGTCCTCACCCGCATTGCCGATCACCCCGTCAACCGCATCGGCGAACTCCTGCCCTGGAACCTGGCCTCCACCCCAGAATTTGCTTCGTTAACGTGATCCTCCGTCAAGACGGCCAGAACCGGCTTTCAATTACCCACAAGTTCAGCTCCCATGACGAAGCCCAACTCGATATCGGTCAGCCGAGACATGCCTCTCCAAAGGACAGTATTGCCAGGCGGAGAATCGCCGGCGCGCGCGAGATAACCGCCAAGTCTCGCGATCCTGATCAGATAGCTCGAAATCGATTTCATTTGTGGACGACGCGTTCCTTTATCTTTCGCCAGCTGATCGAGCAGATGGATTTCCAGCGCGGTGAATGCCAGTGTCGGCGAAGCATTCGGTACCGCACGATTCATCATCGTCAGCCAGAAAATCCTCCAGCTAAGGATGCAAAAAACCGCGATCAAGTTGGTTAACCGTTGTGCTGTTCGCAGCCGCGATTCCTCCGCTTTGCAGCCAGACTTCAGGATTTTGTGAAAGGTCTCTATCTTCCAGCGCATGCTGTACCACTTGAGCTTTTCAATGGCTTGGTCGCGAGAGCGTACTGGCAAGTTCGTGATCAATTTCCAGTCGATCTTTTCTCGCCCTTGCGGTATTCCGCGCTCTTGCGCATGGATGACCGTGAGCGTGAGTTCTGGGTACTGCTTGTGTTTGCCGATGGGTGGAAGAACCCGGATGCGACGATATCTGATTTCAAGAATGGCTTCCGATCGATCGCCTTTTTCTTCGGTCACCTGGACGCGATAAAACCCTCGGATGCGCACCTCCTTCATTTCGTCGGCAATCGTATGTTTCCCATCTCCCGCAAGACGATCCACGCAGGTGCGCACCAGGAAATGTGTACCAGCCGCTTGCGCCGTACAGAAAAGCTCATAAATATCACTCTCGCGGTCACCGATGTGAACACAGCGCTCCGGGTCGTTCAAAAGCGCCGTGGATTGCTTCAGGTTTTCCAGCCACCGAACGCTCTCCTTCTTCTCAATCGGCACTCGTGTCGGATTGATTTTCTTCTTTAGGGCGTTGCAGCCTGTGAATTTGCTGCGCGTCCAGAACTTCATGGCTGTCAGGCCTAGAGGCAGTCCATCGGTGGTCATCGCCAAGCTGGAATGCATCTGAATTCCGCAGACCACGTAGTGCTTCAGCTGCCCGTTGAGACGTCTCCTCACGGGAAGCCGATGCAGGATGCCCACTGAGCGGACATCCTTCCGGTGATAGGTAAATTCCGTTGTATCGTGAAGGATCAAAACAGTGGCATCCGTGGCAGCGAATCGCTCGCGCGTGGATTGAAAGTGTCCAGCAAGAATAGCCCCTTCGGCGACGCGGTGGTTGGACAGAAAACGATAGGCCGCCTTTGTGTTTGCCCAGTCCTGACAAACCAAAGGAATGCTCTCACCGGTGCTCTCGGAGAGTTGCTGGAAGAGCTTTCTGAATCGCTTGTTGAGCCGGACGTCTCGGAAATCGCTGCTGGCGAGTTCACGATCAATCCAGGTGTTGGTTTGGGAGGTTGTG
>JBAUAN010000132.1:0-23383 GCA_049675725.1 Candidatus Sulfotelmatobacter sp.
CACGAGCCTTGGTCTTCTTCATCGCATACCAATCTACTCGCGACGAGCCAACGTCGTTATGCAATCAAGCGTCGCCGGGAAGATCGCAAAGCGATCCTCCCCGGCGTAGTCGAAGCATCCCTGCCTCACCCACTGCCGCACAAGACAGCTACTCATCCCCCAAAAGCTTGGAGTGGTGCAATTTATACTTGCACTCATCCCCGTCGGCCTCGTGTGTTTGACGATCGCTGTCCGGTGCTCCTAACATGGGCGCGAGTCTGAACAGCCATCATGACCACGACCCAGGTAACTGCCTCGCGAATTTTTCGTCGGCACCTCACCACTCTAGCCCTGCTCGCAATTTTCCTCCCCGCCCTCAGCCGCGCCCAGGATGCGACCGCCCGAATCACCGGGACCATTACCGATTCCACCGGAGCCGTGATTCCCGGAGTGCAGGTCACCGTGACTAACACCGCGACCCAGATCACGCGCCAAGCCACCACCGACCATGACGGCGTATACCAGGTTCTGGCCTTGCCGATCGGGACTTACAAAGTCAGCGCGACCCGCGACGGCTTCCGCACGGTCGAGAGCACGGAATACAAACTCCTCATCAATCAAGCGTTGCGCGTCGACTTCAAGATGCAAGTAGGAACCGCCAGCGAAAAAGTAGAAGTCGGCGCCGAAGCTGCGCCCGTAGAGACCGTTACCGCCACTCTGGGCCAATCCGTGACCGGCCGAACCCTCACCAATATGCCGCTCAACGGCCGCGACACCCTCGACCTCGCCATGCTTCAGCCCGGAGTCACGGAAAGTAACGACGACAACGGCGGCGCCGGCAACTACAGCATCGCCGGCGGACGCTCCGATTCCATCACTTACCTGCTCGATGGCGGTCTCAACAACGATCTCCTTGACAACAGCAATCTGCTCGATCCCAACCCCGACGCTATCGCCGAATTCCGCCTGCTCACCAGCAACTACACTGCGGAATATGGACGCAACGGCGGTGGCATCATCAGTGAAGTCATCAAATCGGGCTCCAACCAGATTCACGGCAGCGCCTTCGAGTTCTTCCGCAACCGCGTCCTCGACGCCAACGACTTCTTCAATATTCCCCAGGGTATTCCGCGGCTCGATCTCAAGCGCAACCAGTACGGCGGCACCCTGGGCGGCCCCATTCGCAAAGATAAAGCCTTCTTCTTTGTCGCCTATCAGGGGGAAAAGCAGATTCAAGCGGTGCCCGACATCGATATCCCGGTCTACACGCCGAATGAACTCGCGGGAAACTTTTCCCAGGGTCTGAACGGCGGCCCGGATCCCGAGGTGGCATGCTTCTTGGCTGGCTATGAGCCGACTCCTCTGCTCAGCTCCTGCGTCGACGGAAACGGCAACCCGTTGCCGCCTCATACATTTTTTCAGTCGAATTCCGCCTTAGCAGCACAAGCAATTATCGACCCCACCAAGATCGACCCCGTTACCCAGAACTACATCAATGCCGGCTTGGTCCCGGTTTCCACCTCGAACCAAACTACCTGCAACTCGAGTGTGTGTTACGGGCTGCTTTCCACTTCACTGGAGCAAACCAATAATGCGGACGAAGTGACCAGCAAGTTCGACTTCAACCTGACCTCAAAAGATAAAATTTCGGCCACTATCGGCTGGAATCGCACCCTGTTCCTGAATCCGTTTCCCTTCGCCACCGTCCCCGGATTCCCCAGCCGGACCACCGCCAATTACTACTTCACCAACCTTGCCTATACCCGCATCTTTTCACCAACCTTGTTGAACGAGTTTCACTTTCTGGCCCATCGCAGCAATTATCTGCAGGACGCCGTGACCAAGCATTTGCCCAACGGGCCCAGCCTGGGCATCGGCATTACTCCCGATCTGGCCACCGGCCCCACCAACATCTATTTCGACACTGGCTTGCAGTTCGGTCCGAGCGAAAACGGTCCCACGACCTTCGTGGAAAACACCTTTTCCTGGACCGACGCGATCTCCTGGACTCGCGGAAGAAACAACTGGAAGTTCGGCGCCGGATTCTCTCCCTACCAGGAAAACCTGTCCTACAACTATTACTCCAACGGAGAATTCGACTTCTATTCCGGCAGCAGTTCTACCGCGTCCGGCAATCCGTATGCCGATTTTCTTCTGGGAGGCGCGTCTGCCTATTTCCAGGGACCGCTGGCCGCGTCCAACATTCGCAGCAAGAGCACGTACTTATTCGGCCAGGATGAGTTACATGCCACGAAAAAACTCGTCCTCACGTTTGGCCTGCGCTACGAATATAACCAGCCCAAATACGATACCGAAGGGCGCAGCTTTTCCGTGATTCCGGGATTGCAGTCCCAACGCTTTGTGATGGCTCCGCCAGGACTGGTGTTTCCCGGCGATCCCGGCGCTCCCAAAGGAGTCAACTTTCCCGACAAGAAAAACTTCGCCCCGCGCGTCGGCTTTGCCTGGGACCCAACCGGAAGTGGCAAGACCAGCCTTCGCGGCGGGTTCGGAGTTTTCTACGACATCCTGAAAGGTGAAGATAATCTCCAATTCAACGGCGAAGTCCCGTTTTATGCCGAGCCCGGTCTCTTCTTCAACACCATCGGTAACGCGCCGCCAGGCTACCTCAGCCAACCGTTTCTGTCCGCCGGAGCTATAAACCCATTTCCCTCCACACCACCCCCATCCGACGTCAATTTCACACAGTTTCTGCCCATCAACAGCAGCGGAGCCGTCTTCGTAGTCGACCCGCACCTGCGTACTCCCTACGTCTACCAGTACAACTTGAGTTTGCAGCGCAACCTGTTCGCCGACACCGTGCTGGAAACCAACTATGTGGGCAGTTCCGGACGCGGACTGACATCCCTTAAAGACATCAACCCCACGGTGCTGGGCACCACCAACCGCACCCTCGACAATATTTGTCCCGGCTGCTACGGCCAGCTTCCCGAATTCCAGAACGTATCGAACGCCAACTACAACGCGCTCGAAGCCAGCCTCACCCGCCAGCCCAAGAGTTCCAAACTTGGTGTGGCCTATTACACCTTCGCCTACACCTGGGGCCACAATATGGATAACGCCTCCGGCTTCGAACAACGCAACGACGCCGTGCCCGCATATAGCCCCGACTTCTTCTACGCCTCCGGAGACAGCGACGTTCGCCAACGCATCAGCTTCAGCGGCGGCTGGGATTTGCCCTTCGATCGCGCCTGGGCCACCGGACCAAAGCGCCTGACTAAAGGCTGGAGCGTCTATCCCATCGTGACTTGGCGCACCGGATTCCCGTTTGATATCCCTGCGGGCCTCGGCGGCACTACGGATCCGACAAATCCCGGAACCTCCGGCGCCGGAGATCCCTCTCTTTCCCGCGCGGCCGTCGTCGCCCCGATCCGCACGTTCGATCCCAGAAAGTTAACCACGATCACGCCAACCATTTACGGTAGCGATGCAAACGGCAATTGCCAGATCTCCACCGGAGCTCCCGTCAGCGGCCATTTCATTTTCGATCCCAACAGCTTTTCCAACATCCCGATCGAGAACAACGCCTACTACGGAGGCGACAACCCGTGCTTCCCCATGCTTGATCCGGTCGATAACCCAGCCGACCGCACCTACGGTCTCGCCCGCAACGTGCTTCGCGGACCGCACCTCACAAACTTCGACGTAGCCCTGGCTAAGACCACTGCTTTCTCCGAGCACGTCAGCTTGGAACTCCGCGTGGAATATTTCAATGTGCTGAATCATCCCGAGTTCGCCCAGCCCACCACCCTCGACGGCGCCACCAATATCAACGGATCCACCTTCGGCCAAATCACAACGACAGGCAGCTTCCGCGGCCCCACCCCCCGCATCGGACAACTAGCAGCCCGGTTGACCTTCTAATGTTGCATTAAACGCCTTGTCATGCGGAGCGAAGTCGAAGCATACCTACCAGCATCCGTGCCCTGCCCACGTGAGGCAGCCAGCAACCATCACAAGCCCGGGTGCCCCATTTCTCGCGTCCTTTGCGAGAAAGCCTGCCCTCAGCGAAGTCGAAGGGTGGGGAATTTTGCGCTTCAAACATCTGTACCGCGCCGCTGTCGATCCACAGCCGGATACTCAAACAATCCTCACCAAAAAAAAATGGCGCCGGAAAACTCCCGGCGCCATCGAGTGCCATACGACTCGCGAGATGCGGTCAAGCGAGAAGAAAATTGATTTTGTCCTAAGCTAATAGCCAAGAGCCAAAAGCTAAGAGCGTCACTTGCTCTCTGCCACCGAAGGCCCCGGCGTTCCAAAGTCGCGGCGACTGTTAACCGCGGTCTTCGCAGCCCGCGCGGCCGGTTGCGCCGCCGCCGCTGCGCCGTAGCGTTCCAGCAGCACGGGCGCCATCGTATTCTCGGCTTCTTTCACGAAGATCATCTTGCCCTCGGAAGCCATGTCGATGCGCACGAAGTCGCCCAGCTTCACCTGCCCGGTAGCCACCAGATTCGCCAGCGGAAACACCAGGTTCCGTTCAATCGCGCGTTTCAGATGCCGCGCGCCATACCGCGGATCGGTGCCTTCCTTCAGCAAATATTCTTTCACTTTCGCCGTGCAGTTGAACACAAACTGGTTCGCGCCCGCCGCCATCAGCACGCGCTGCTGCACCATCCCGAGTTCGATATCCAGAATCTGCGAAAGATGCTCGTCGCGAAGCGTCTTGAACACCACCGTCTTGTCGATGCGGTTCATGAACTCCGGCGTAAACTTGCGCCGCGCCGCTTCCACCGCGGTGCGCTGAATCTTGTCGTCGAACGACTCGTCCACTTCCACCACTTTCGGCGCAAACCCGAAGCCGCCGTCCACCAGGTTGGTCATCTCTCCTGCGCCCAAATTCGAGGTCAGGATGATGATGCACTGCGACAAATCTACGCGCCGGTTATCGCCCAGCGTCAGCGTAGCCTTGTCCAAAATTCCCAGCAGCAGTTGCCAGAGCGAGTCGCTGGCCTTTTCGATTTCGTCAAACAGCAGGATCGAAAGCTTCAACTTCTCGGTATACCACTGGTTCAGCGCTTCCTGCGTCAGCAGCGGATGCGTCTCCCGATGTCCCAAATATCCCGGAGGCGAGCCAATCAGCTTCGCAATCTCGTGCGAGTGCTGGAACTCGGCGCAGTCAATCTTGATGCAGGCCCGCGCGTCCCCAAACAACGACTCCGCCATGGCTTCGACCACGCGCGTCTTGCCGGATCCCGTCGGCCCCAGAAACAGCAAATTCCCCACCGGACGCCCCGGCGCATTCAACCCCGCCAGAAACATCTGGTAGATCTGGACCACTTTTTCAACCGCCTGCTCCTGACCGACAATCCGGCGGCGGAGCGAAGCTTCAAATTCTCCCGCATCGCTGCTGCGGCGGTTCGGATCCAGCACTGTGGCAAGATTCGTTCTCATAGGGTCGTCGCCCGCATCACCGGACGCTGTTCCTTTCAGTTACCAGTCTTCTTACCAGTTCTTTCGAGTCTTTACCACGTTTTTCCGGAAGTTACGGGCCTTTTCACTCATATTGCCCCCACTTTCCGGACCCAGCGTTGTAGAACCTGAGAAGCTTTCCCGTCAGGCCGCGTCCACCTCTCGGCGACGCGCCTTGGGTGACTGAGAATAAGCAAGCGGTTCGCCACCGGGGACCGCGAACCGGACTAATGCGGAACTCCTGTGTCTATTTGGACTTAGCGTCAATCAAAGGGTGTTCTCCGCACCCCCGCCCAGAACTGCACAGTGCCAAAGAGAAATACTTTGCACCATCAAGGAAGAAACCAGTAACGGCACTGAACAACTCATGTGGCGACGGCCTCCTCGGCCGTCCCGCCGGAGCGCAGCGAGGCGGAACCTCCACCGCCGAGGGTGCCCCATCTTTGCCGCGCTGTTTGCGGCAAAAGCCTGCCCTGAGCCTGCCGAAGGGGTGGGACCCAACTCCCGCATCCAGCCGACTCATCACCCAACAACAACCAACGCCCAAGGTCAACCAAAGGCCTCCTCGATTCCCGTTTCGGGAAGGCTCCGTAACTCTGTCCCTTTACTCGGAAAGAACATCTAATCCCAGGTGAGGTGAACATAAGAAGTCAATCGTGGCTGGCCAGCCGTAACTAGCAGGTGCACTTGAGCCAAGCTACTATCGCAATCGGGAAGTCTCGCGGGAGGGACCTTGGGCCGTTCATCCGTTCTTACAGTTACTGCAGTCTCTTGCATTCTTTTCGGCTCAGCCGCCTGGCAGCTGAACTCGCACTCATCATCGGCTCAAGCGGCCCCGCTGCAAGCGCAAGCTCGAACCGCGCAGCCCGCCGTCGCCACGTCAGCGGGCGCCGGACAATCGGCCAAGCTGCAGCCCGTGAGCGCAACCGTTTCCACGTCAGCCAAGCCGGCCAGCATTCCCGCGCTGCAGCTCACCGCCGCGCCCGGCACCGAAATCTACACCGCGAAGCGGGGAGAAGCCATCCCCACCGTCGCCCACCGTTATCTCGGCAAGACTTCTTACTTAACGTCGTCGGAGCTTGCCCAGGCGATCCGCGCCGTCAACCATAAATCCGACTCGAGCAACATTCTCAAAGCGAACGAACAAATCATCATCCCCGGAATTCTCCCCGCACCCATCGTCGAGAAGACCATCCCCGTTCCCAGAGATTTTGAAGTCCGCGCCATCTACCTCACCGGAGTGATGGCCGCCAGCGATCACGGACTCCGCATCATCAAGCACTGGCGCGAAGTCGGCGGCAACGCCGTAGTCTTTGACATCAAGGATTCCGACGGCAGCGTCAACATTCCCTTCGACCATCCGCTGCTCGGCCAGCACAAAGTTTATATTCACGACCTGCCCAAGTTCCTGCGCTTCCTGCACCAGCAGAACATGCACGCCATCGCCCGCATCGCCATCTTCCGCGACGAGCGCATGGTGGTCGAGCATCCCGACCTCGCCGTGCACTCCCGCAAAACCGGGCAGCCCTGGCGCGAAAACGGCAAGCTGGTCTGGACCGATCCTTCGAACCCCCAGGTGCAGGATTACAACATCGCCCTGGCCAAACACGTAGCCCAGCTAGGCGCCGACGAAATCCAGTTCGACTACGTACGCTTCCCCGCCGAAGGCGACCAAAAAGACGCGCTCTTCGTCTTCCAAAAAGACCAACCTGTAGCGCCAGACGCCGCCGAATGTGGCGATAAGCTATGTGGCGACGGGCGCCTCGCCCGTCCCGCCGAAGCGAAGCAAGGCGGAACGGTCCCACAAGATCAAGCCACCACCGCTCCCGCAGCATCACAGCAGCCGGCAGGATCGCAACGGAGCTCGAAATCTGCCCGTCACGCAGTCGCCCATCCCGCCCCCACCGGCCCCCAGCGCACCGACGTAATCACCGCCTTCCTGAAAAAGGCATACGCCGAAATCCATCCCACCGGCGCCTTGCTCTCGCTCGACGTTTTCGGAGTCATGGCCTGGCAGCGCGAGGTCGACCTCTCCCATACCGGACAAGACATCGTCGGCATGGCCCACTACTGCGACGTGCTCAGCCCCATGATCTACCCCAGCCACTTCTTCGGCATGGACAACATCGAACACCCCGGCGACGCTCCCGAGCACTTTATCGGCGAATCCATGGCCCGCTTCGAACTCATCACCCATCCAGATGGAAACCTCGCCACCGGCGTCGTCATCCGCCCCTGGCTGCAAGCATTCCACTGGCGCACCAAGACCTACTCGCCGGAATACATCAAGATTCAAGTCGCCACCGCCCGCGCGAAAGGCGGGATCGGGTTCTTGTTCTGGAACGCCGCGAACGACTACTCGAAGCCCTACGAAGCCATGCCCGAAATGAAAGCTGCCGACTTGAAAGAAGGATCGAAAGAAAAAGCCAAATTCTTCCGCGGCGACGAGCTCCCCGGCGTGACCATGAAAGCCAGCCTGTTGCCAGCAAATTAGTTCTCAGATTTCACGACTGGGTATCCCATTTCTCGCGTCCTTTGCGGGGAGTGGGGCATACTCTATCCACTCGCCCCACTTCACCACCGCTCGCAGAGTTTGTAACCAGTTCTCCGTCCTCCTAAGCGAAGCAAGCCTTCTCCTCGGGCAGACCTGGAACTGGGCTGTGACCTTCGTAATCGCGGCTGGGCGTTCCCGCATTGCTGCGGTCTGGGCTGGCTCCTAGAATCGGAGCAGGGTTACTCCGCCTGTTGGCCGTTACCCGTTGCTGTTACACGTTGGCTTTACACGTTAGCTTTTGCACGATACCCAGTACTCGCACATGGCAGAAACCACCAGACGACCGGACCGAGTTGAGATCGCACGGCGGGTAGAGCGTGCGGAAAAGCTCCTGCAGAAGGGGAAAACCGCCGAGGCGCTGGAAGAGTATCTGCTGGTTCTGAAAGACGATCCGGAAAACGATGTGGTGCGGCAATTGTCGGCCGATCTGTGTCTGTCGCTGAGCCGGAATAAGGAAGCCGTGCAGTTGCTGGGAGACCTGTTTGAGCGGCAAGTTTCGGCGGGCGACGCCACCCGCGCCAGCCTTACCTACAAGAAACTGACCCGTCACGGAAGCCCCACCTGGCAGCAGAAATATCGCTTTGGACAGCTGCTGGAAGGGTCGAACCGCAAGCTCGCGGTCGGGACCTACGAGGCAGCCTTCGCCGATCTGATGAAGCTGGACAATAAAAAAGATGCGGCTACGCTGCTGGAGCGGGTGGTGGCGCTGGAGCAGACGCTGGCGAATTTCCAGCGTTTCGCCGAGCTTTCATCGGAACTGGGCAACCGGAAAGTGGCGGCGGCGGCGTTCCATCGCGTGGCGCAACTGGCGGCGGAAGCCGGAGAAGCGAGTTCGGCGTGGTATGAGCGCGCCTATCAGGAAGATTCGTCCGATCAGGGAATCGCGCTGGCCTACGGAAAAAGCCAACTTGCGCAGGGGCAGGCCGGGGCAGCGATTTTTATTCTCGAGCCGCAGGTGAACTCGGGCCAGACCACTCCTGAATTGCGGGATGTTTACACCGAAGCGCTCGTGGCGGCAGGACGCTTCGCCGAGGCCGAGCCGCTGGTTTGGCAGATGTTTGAGCAGAACCCGGCGCGGGTGCAGCAGGTGATCGCGCTGATTGGACAATTTCTCGACGTCAATCAGGACGATGCGGCGGTGGCGCTGGCGCGCAAGTTGGAACAGTTCCAGCGGCGGCGAGGCGAGCGGCGGCAGTTCATCGCCATCATGCAGGACATTACTGCGGGGCATCGCGCATCGTCGCAGATGCTGGAGTTCCTGAGCGAACTTTATAACGCGTCGAACCGCGAGAATGAATATTGCCTGACGTTGCTGAAGTTGTTTGATCTCTACTGCGGTACCGGAGAATTTGACAAGGCGGCGGAATGCCTGGACCGTTCGGCGGAAGTGGATCCGTATGAAGCCGGGCACCTGAAGCGGTTGGACATGCTGAAGGGCAAGGTGGACGATACCCGCTTCAAGCTGATCGCGTCGCGTTTTTCGCCGATGACCAAACCGGCTGAGGAACCGTCGCATCAGGAAGCGCCAACGCTCGGCGCCTCCACGCTGCAGGACTTGATGCTGCAGGCGGAAATTCTTGTGCAGTACGGCATGCGCAACAAGGCGGTGGAGCGATTGCAACGCATTCAGGAAATGTTTCCGCGCGAAGAAGAACGCAACGAAGACTTGCAGCGGCTGTATCTGGCCGCGGGGATCACGCCGCGCTATGCGGGGTCAGCACCGTTGCCGCCGGCTCCGGCTCCGGTGCCGGGCATCACGCCCGCAGCCGCGCCCGCCGCGGCGCCAGTTGTAGATTCAGGGGCGGACGTGCGCAGTTTTACCCGCGTGGCCGAAATTACGCGCAAGCTCTATCACCAGGGCACGGCGAAGGCTGTGCTTACCACCGCAGTGAAGGAAATTGGCGGGCACTGGGAAACTACGCGTTGCGTGGTCGCGATGGCTAAGCCGGGCTTGCCGCCGACCGCGCTGGAAGAATTTTGCGCCGAGGGACACAAGGCGGCCAGCCTTTCGACGCTCGCGAAACTGATTGTCTGCGTGCAGGAATCGGCTCCGGGACCGGAGGCTTTGATTGCTCCGGATGCGGCGAAGGCTCCGCAGCTGAAAACGGCGCAGAAATGGATTACCGAACTCGGCGCGGCTTCGCTGCTGGCAATTCCTTTGAGCGACGGCGAGGAGCCGGTGGGCGTGTTGCTGCTAATGCATGCGCGGCCGCGGGCATGGCAGCCTTCGGATGTGGTGGTGCTAAAGACGGTGGCGGATCAAATGGTGATCGCTCTCAACAACGCCGGGCTGCGGAGGCTGGTGAAAAATCTTTCGGTGACCGATGAAAAGTCGGGACTGTTGAAGCGGGCGTCTTACATTGACTTGTTACTGGCGGAGAGCAAGCGGGCAATTCAGAACTCGGCTCCGCTTTCGCTGCTGCTGTTGCAGTTCGGCCGAAGCGCTGCGCTGGTGAAGGAATACGGCGAGGCGGAGATCGAAAGCGTGCTGGGAAAAATCGGGCAGCTCTTTGCGGCGAACATTCGCTCGAACGATCTGGCCTTCCGCTACGACACGACCACGGTTGCCATCATTCTGGGAGACACCGCCACCAAAGAAGCCACGCTGGCAGTTGAGAAGCTGCGCAAGATCATTTCTGAAGTGCGTTTCCCGGCCAGGAACGGGGCGGAGAAAGGTTTGCCGGCGCAGTTTTCGGCGGGGCTGGCGGAAGCTGTGGTCAAGCAGGAATACGATCCGGTGGATATTGTCACCGAGGTGATCAACCGCGCGGAGCACGCGCTCGCGCAGTCTCTGGCGCAGGGGCCGGGGAAAGTTGTGGCGCTGTCGGCGGCGCTGGCCGCGGGGGCAGTGGCGTAACAGCAAGCGCGTTTTTACCACGGAGACTCAGAGGCACGGAGAAAACAAGAACACTCTTTTCTGTGTGATCGCATTCCAACTGAATTTGCGGTCGCCGCGCACAAGCCATTCATCGTTATTCGCAAAATTGCCTCGCTGTCTACATCATTTCGCAATAGCTCGATTAAGCCTTTCTCTGTGTCTCTGTGTCTCCGTGGTGAAATCGACCTACGATTCGCCAACCACCTCCGCCCGCTGCTAAACTAACGAGTTTGGCTTGGTGACTCTGATCTATTCTGGGTCAGGGATCCGTCAGGAAAATCAATGTTGAAGCCGGGAGACATCGCCATCGTCAGCGGGGCGCGCACGCCCTTTGGCCGCTATTGCGGCAAGCTGAAAGATTTTACCGCGCAAGAACTGGGCGCGATTGCATCCAAGGGAGCGATCGAGCGCTCTGGGATCAATGCGAAAGAATTTGACCACGTCGTGTTTGGCAACGCGCAGCAGACTTCCGGCGACGCG
The DNA here is from genome assembly GCA_049675725.1 of Candidatus Sulfotelmatobacter sp. Lineage (GTDB taxonomy): Bacteria > Acidobacteriota > Terriglobia > Terriglobales > Acidobacteriaceae > Sulfotelmatobacter. The sequence goes on from JBAUAN010000132.1 coordinate 11,319, forward strand.
CTGTATGGAGCGCGGCACGTGGGACTGCGGGCGGGGCTGCCGATTGAGACTCCGGCGCTGACCGTGAACCGGCTGTGCGGGTCGGGCATGCAGGCGATCGTTTCGGCGGCACAGATGATCCAGACCGACGAGGCGAAAATTGTTTTGGCGGGCGGGATGGAAGCGATGTCGCAGGCGCCGTTTGTAATTCGCGGGCGCGACGGATTTACTCTGGCTCCGGGCGGCAAACTGGAAGATTCTCTGATGGTCGCGCTGCTCGACACTTATTGCGGGTCGTATATGGCGAACACAGCCGAGTTATACGGATCGCAGCAGGGGATTACGCGCGAAATGCAGGATGAGTTCGCGCTGCGTTCGCAGCAGAAAGCCGACGCGGCTTATAAAGAAGGACGCATTCAGGAAGAGCTGGTGCCGGTGCCGCTGCGAAATGCGAAGGGCGAGCCCACCGGCGATTCGCTGACGGAAGATGATCACCGGCGTCCGCAGACTACGATAGAAGGTTTGGCGAAGTTGAAGCCCGCGTTTGGCCGCAACGGAACGGTGACGGCGGGAAATGCCAGCGGCATTGTGGATGGGGCGGCGGCCGTGGTCGTGATGTCGCTCGACCTCGTGCGCAAGCGCAATATGGAACCGCTGGGGCGAATCGTCAGTTGGGGGATTGCCGGAGTGGAACCGAACGTGATGGGGCGCGGTCCGGTGCCGGCCACGAAGATTGCGCTGCAGAAGGCCGGGCTGTCGCTCGACTACATCGATCTGATTGAAGTGAACGAAGCGTTCGCGGCGCAGTATCTGGCAGTCGAGAAAGAGTTGGGATTAGATCGCGAGAAAGTAAACGTGAATGGCGGGGCGATTGCGCTGGGACATCCGCTGGGCGCAACCGGAACGCGGCTGGTGATCACGCTGCTGTATGAGTTGCGCCGGCGGAAGAAAAAGTATGGGCTGGCATCAGCGTGTATCGGCGGCGGGCAGGGGATCGCGATGGTGGTGGAGAGCATGAGTTAGCCCTACTGTGAATTGCGCGATTTCAAATGCCTGTCATCCTGAGCGAAGCGAAGGATCTATGCAACTTGCCGGCGCCAGCAGAGTGCATAGGTTCTTCGCTTCGCTCAGAATGACAAAGCATTTTTGATACCAAGGAAGCAATTATGGAAATTAAGAAGGTTGGTGTTCTGGGTTGTGGTCTGATGGGCTCTGGCATCGCGCAGGTTTGCGCGACGGCTGGATTCGACGTCACTGTGCTGGAAGTCGAGCAGAAGTTTCTCGATAAGGGGTTTGCTGGGATTGAGAAATCTTTGGCGAAGTTTGCCGAGCGGCCGGTCGAGAAGGGCGGGATCACGGCGCAGCAGAAAGACGCGATCCGGGCGCGGCTCAGGGGTACGACCAACAAATCCGCCCTGGCGGATTGTGACATTGTGATTGAGGCCATCATCGAGAACGTGGACGAGAAGAAGAAGATGTATGCGTCGATTGATGGCATCGTGAAGAAAGACGCAATCTTTGCTTCGAATACATCGTCGATTTCGGTGACCGAATTATTGACGTCCGTAAAACGTCCGGAGCGGTTTATCGGGCTGCACTTTTTTAATCCAGTGCCGCTGATGAAGCTGGTGGAAGTGGTGCGGACGATTGCTACGACCGACGACGTTTACGAGACGGCTTACGAGTTTGCGAAGAAGCTGGGCAAGGTTCCGGTGCGGACTTCGGATAAGACGGGATTCATCGTGAACCGGCTGCTGGTGCCGTATCTGCTCGATGCCATTCGCGCCTATGAAGAGGGCGTGGGGTCGATCGAGGACATCGACAACGCGATGAAGCTGGGATGCGGGTATCCCATGGGGCCGTTTACACTGCTCGATTTCGTCGGCCTCGATACGACTTATTACATCACGCATGTGATGTATGACGAGTTCAAGGAGCGCCGTTTCGCCTCGCCTCCGCTGCTGAAGCGGATGGTGATGGCGGGATGGTACGGGTGGAAGTCGGGCAAAGGATTTTATGATTATGCGGACCCGGAGAAGCCAAAGACGAACAAGCTTTAGCGGTTTGTCATCCTGAGCGGAGCAAGAACATCGCGAAGCGATGTTCTTGCGCAGTCGAAGGATCCCTTTGAGCTGATATGGCGACCGGCTCTGCAAGTTTTTTTGCCGATGCTGAGAGAATTCGCTGCGAGGCCGCCGGTCGATTGAGATGAAAGGGATCCTTCGACTCCGCCAATCGATCCGCTTCGCGAATTGATCGGCTCCGCTCAGGATGACAATTTCGTGATGTTGGGTCTAATCCGTGAAGATCTGTGTGAATCCGTGGCTAGGAATTTGATTTTATGAACTTCGAAAATATTCTCCTCGAAAAGAAAAACTCCATCGCTTATGTCACCGTCAACCGGCCGAAGGTGCTGAACGCTCTCAACATGGCCACCATGGAGGAGTTGCGGGCGGCGTTTCATGACATCAAAAACGATGCCGCCATCCGCGTGGTGATCTTCACGGGCGCGGGCGAAAAGGCCTTCATTGCCGGGGCCGACATCGGCGAACTGGCGAAGCAGGACGCCGTGACCGGCAAGGAGTACACGCATCGCGGACAAAACGTTCTCAATTTGATTGAGAATCTCGGCAAGCCGGTGATCGCCTGCATTAATGGATTCGCGCTCGGCGGCGGATGCGAGATTGCCATGGCTTGTACGATGCGCCTGGCCAGCGAGAATGCCAAACTCGGGCAGCCGGAAGTGAAGCTGGGGATTATTCCCGGCTACGGTGGATCGCAGCGGCTGCCACGGTTGGTGGGCAAGGGTCTGGCCATGCAGCACACCCTGACGGGCGAGATGATCACCGCGCAGGAGGCGTATCGCATCGGGCTGGTGAACGAAGTGACATCGCCGGCGGATTTGATTCCGCGCGCGGAAGCGATCGCGGCGAAGATTATCGCCAACGCGCCGCTGGCCGTGCAGTACGCCATGGAGGCCGTCAACAAAGGGATGGAGATGACTTTGGCCGAAGGGCTTTATCTTGAGGCTGTGCTATTCGCGATATCCTGCGCCACCGAAGATAAGAAGGAAGGAACGTCGGCGTTCCTGGAGAAACGTCCCGCGCAGTTCAAAGGCAAATAATTCTCGCCACGGATTCACTCGGATTTCCACGGATCAAGAACGAAATCCACCACGGAGGCACGGAGTTACGGAGAAGAAACGCAATCACGTTCCAGCTTCGGAAGTTTCTGCCGAACTAGCTGCCGAGCCTAAGCTACGCGCCTTGGAGGGCGAGTTGAATGCCGCTGGGAAGCGCTTCGGCATTGTGGTCGCACGGTTCAATGCCTTCATCACGGAGCGGCTTTTGCAGAGCGCTTATGACGGGCTGGTGCGCTGTGGAGCTAGAAAGCAAGACATCGAAATTATGCGTGTACCCGGAGCATTTGAAATTCCTTCTGCGGCTCGGACGCTGGCGGAGACCGGGAACTACGATGCCATCATTTGCCTCGGCTGCCTGCTGCGCGGAGATACGGCGCACTATGACGTGATCGTAAACGAAGTTACGCGCGGCATTGGGCAGTCGGCGCAGGAGACGGGCGTGCCGCATGCCTTCGGCGTGCTGACGTGCGACACACTCGAACAAGCCATCGATCGCGCAGGGCTGAAGATGGGCAACAAGGGATTCGAGGCGGCGCTGGCGGCGGTGGAGATGGCATCGCTCAAGAAAGCTCTCAGCTCTCAGCTGTCAGCTGTCAGCAAGAGCAATCACAAAGCCGGGGCGAAAACCAAAACCAAAACCAAAAGAAAGAAGTGATCTCCAGATTTCCGCAGAACACACGCTAGGCCTGGCTCTCCGTTTACTGCATATCATCCGCATCTCTGACCGCTTCCTCTAGTAGACTCAAGCTGAAGGCTGAAAGCGCTTATGGGTACTCGCAGAAAATCCCGCGAAATGGCGTTGCAGATGCTTTTCCAGGCGGACCTGGGGAAGCAGGATGCTGACCATGTCCGCCGCACGTTCTGGGGCGAGCACGGCACGACCAGCGCCGACGTGCGTGGGTTTGCCGATGATCTTTTCCGCGTGGCCACCGACCGGGGCGGGGAAATCGACGGTCTCATCGAGCGCCACGCCGAGCACTGGCGCATGGAGCGCATGGCTGCAGTCGACCGCAATCTTTTGCGGGCCGCGGTGGCGGAGTTGCTGGCCTATCGGGAAACTCCGCGAGCCGTGGTGATCAACGAAGCGCTGGAGATCGCGCGCAGATTTTCCACGCCCGAATCTGTGCACTTTCTGAACGGCGTGCTGGATAGCATCGGGAAGGAACTGGAAAAGCCCACGTAGTCGATTCGGCTCCCTCTTGACAGCAAGACCTGCTCCGCTCCCGAAATTGCCCGCCTATTCCTGAATCACGCCGAACCTGCCCTACGGTTTCACGTCCACAAGATCCAATGTACAGGCGATCGTGGAGGCTCCAAATCCGCAGAAAGGATTGTTCACGTTTGGCAGATTGGGGAAAGAAATCTCCTGCACGTCGGTGGCGGTTACTGTGTTCACCTCGTGCAGAGCGCCGTCGCTGGCGGCGACATAGATCAATGTTCCATCTTCGGTAAACGACGCGCTCACTGGAATCGCATTGTTCACGAGCGGAATGCTGCCGCTGAGCGAGCCGGTATTGAAATCGAAAACCAGAATGCTGCTGAAGTTGGTAGTGACCACGTAGGCCCGGGTGCCGTCCGGGGACAAGAAAAAGCTGATGGGATTAAATGTGCCGACCCCGAAATTAAAGTGCACCGGAGAGAAAGTGGCGTTAGGGGGATTAGGGCTCACAGCCTGCTCGATGAACTGTGGGCAAGGCGGGGTCGAAGTTGGCGGATAGCCGAAACCGGGCACGATTGTGTCGGTGGCAATGAGGTCGATGCCGGTGTTGTCGAGACCGATGAGGACGTCCAGTCCGGGGGAATTCTCGTCCGGAGTCAGCAGGGCTGCAACCACCGGAGGCGGAGCGCTCGCAGCCGGCAGCACGCTCAGAAACACAGGCAGGGCGGGCAGGTTGGTAATGAGCAGCGGGTCGCTTGCGGAGTTGGTAGCGAGTTCGTTGTTACAGGTGTTGAACGTCGTCACCTGGGACGTCGTACTGCCGCCGGTAACGAATGCGAAGGCTCCGGTGGAGGAAAACACGACCGCACTGGCAGGCGCGGTCAATGGAATGGTTTGCATGGACTGCAGCGTGGAGTAAACAAAAATGGTATTTCCGGTGGTACTGCTGCAGGCCAAGCCGCCCGGGACGCAGGCCAGAATATAGGCCTTCATGGCGTCGGGAGAAAAGGCGGCGGCAACCGCCCCGGAAATGGTGAAGCTGCTGAGCGTGGGCGAAGAGGCGTTGGAAGAGTTGGTGATGTAAACCTGGTTCGGCGTGTGGACGTTGTCGGCAAAAACCGCGAGCTGGCCGTTGGAGGAAACTGCCAACACCTTTCCCGTGAAAGTTCCGAGCCCGCCGAAAGGGTTGCTGGAGCTGCCAATATTGGCCGGGTTGATGGTAAACGCGCCAAAATTGCTCCCCACATAGGCCTTATCGCCACCCGCGTCAAAGAGCAGAGAATTCGGCGGCGTCGGCATGGCCAGGGGATTGCCCGGAACATTGGTAGCAGTCGATACGTCGTAAAGGGAAACGGAACAATCGAAATTGGTAACGCAATCCAGACTGGAAGCGATCACCCCGGTGGTGGTGGGCGTCCCGGTCACCACGCCGGAGATCGCCGTGGCGGCATAGACGGGCACGGGAACGTAAATCTGAGGATTGGGACTGCTCAGCGCACCATCATTCAACACATTCTCCGGTACCAGCGGAAATCCAATATTGCAGCCGGGCGGAGTGCAGGAAGCGGTTACGATTCCAGCGCCCGGGCCGGGGGTGGTCGCCGTGCAGACGAGCAGGCCCGTGCACGTCGTGGGCACGGAAACGGCGCCGGGTTCGGTTGCGCTCCAGGTCAGAGGCGGCTTCGCCATGAGATTTCCGAGGACGTCGTAGACCGTGGCATTGATCGTCTGCGACGTTCCCTTGCTGGTGACGAACGTGGTGACGCCGCTCTTCTGGGAGCCGGCTGCGCCCAGCTGCAGCACAATCTGCTGCACCGGACAGGTCTCAAAGAAGTTCCAGACCGGACCGTTATTGTTGTACTGCTGGAATGGAGTACTGGTTACTCCACTGGCCGTCGCGAAGATCTGGGTGAAGCCGGGCGCGGCTGCGGTAGCGGTGGCTTCATTGGTGGCCACGTTATAGGTCAGATTGTTGACGATGGGCGTGATGGTGACGACGCTGGGGCTGACCGCAGAGAAATTAAACGGGCCCACCGAAGAGGTAACGTCGACACCCTGGCTGTAAGCCGTTGCCAGCAGAGTGATGGTCTGATTCTGCGAAAGACACGGCAACGGGTTGACGTACGGCGGAGAAGGAGGCAGCTGGTTTACCACGATGTTGTCGATGGGCGGGTGGAGAAACACCAGAGTGGGGGAGCTGACCACCCCGTCGGCCGTTGCCGTAACCTGAACCACGCCCGCGGCGCCGGGAACGCAGACCGTGAACGTGGTGCTCCACACGCCAGCGCAGGCGGTTCCACCGGGAGCGAAGTTGAGCAGGCTGGTATCGCTGGACTGGTAGGTAATCGTCACGTTGACGGCGGCGTTCGCGCTGTTCGTGGCACTGGCGGAAAACTTGAGCGTGCTGCCCAGCTGCAGGGACGTGGTGCCCCCGGGGTTAATTGTAATTTTGGCTGGGAGGGCGGACTTGGATACAGCCGCGTGTTTGCCGCAGCCCCCGAGAACGGACAGCAACCCCACGGTCACTCCGCACAGCGCTACTGCGCACACCACACGACCCGCACTCGACCTGCCCATGAACCCTTTCTCCTCGTCCTTTGTCCTTGCGCCGTCACGCTGCGCGGCACGGGGACGAGCCGCTACGACATCGCGAAACTTTAAATTGCGGGAAAACAGAATTGCAAAACGAACGACTGCGAACGGCAACAATTCCGAAACCCTGAATGAATTGCAAAACCCAATGAATTGGGAAACCTGTAGTCTAGAGGCTCAACGCGGAATCGGCAAGCGCCGCGAGCCAATTCCATACTCCCCGGCGGTCCTGGGTAGATCAGGTTCAAGAATTGTTCCGGTTCTGGTGCCCGGTTCTGGGATGCAAAAACACGGGTTGACGATGTTCGGACGCGCTTGCTATAGTAGATGGGTTCCGCGAGATCACCCAGGCTGGCTGTGCGTTGTCGCTTTTGTGTGCGCAATTCACGGATGAGCTTTCGAGAAACGCGTTTCCGGACCGAACCGTAGTTTCGGAAACTTTCCTCGCTGAAATACTCCTGCGGTGCCTTCCGCCCTATTGCGGAGGGATATGCAGGGGAAGGCTGACGAAACGGAGCGCCCCCGGAGTTTGGCCGGGTGCCACCGTCGGCAGCGTAAGTCTGAATGGGAACCCAGAGTCTCTCCGGCATTTTTGTGCGGTGAGAAGTCATGGCTGGACGAAAAGCGGCCATGTGTCCGGGTATGTTCTCCGACCTGTATTTCGGAGGTTGCGTCGACGGCAGAAAGCTGCCTCGACCACAGGATGAAGCCGTGTGCCGCCTGCCCGCAGGGCTAGGCTGGTGCGCTGCTAAGGAGCGGCAAACAGTGCCTACGTTTAATCAATTGGTGCGTGATGGCCGCAAGCGGCCCCGTTACAAGACGGCCAGCCCGGCCTTGCAGGGATGTCCGCAGAAGCGCGGCGTTTGCACCCGCGTCTACACGCAGACCCCCAAGAAGCCGAACTCGGCTTTGCGGAAAGTGGCGCGCGTGCGCCTGACCAACGGCATTGAAGTGACCACCTATATTCCCGGCGTCGGCCACAACCTGCAGGAGCACTCGATTGTGCTGATCCGCGGAGGCCGCGTGAAGGATCTGCCGGGCGTGCGTTATCACGTGATTCGCGGCACGCTGGACGCCGTAGGCGTCGCCGGCCGCATGCAGGGCCGTTCGAAATACGGCGCGAAGCGGCCGAAGAAGGGGTAGGAAGCAGGTTTCAAGGTTTCGACGTTTCAAGGTTTCAAGGTGACCTCGAAGCGATATGCCCTTGAAACATTGAAACCTTGAAACTTTTGAAACCTGTGCAGAGAGCACGGAGTGAATTGAATGCCTCGAAAAGGACATATCGCCAAGCGGACCGTCCCGGCCGACGCCATTTATGGCTCGGATCTGGTGACGAAGTTCATCAACTCGATGATGTGGCAGGGCAAGCGCTCGACCGCCGAAGGCATCTTCTACGAAGCCTTGACGCGCCTGGAGTCGAAGGGCGGCGACGAAGCTCTGAAGCTGTTCAAAAAGGCTGTCGAAAATGCCAAGCCGCTGCTCGAAGTGAAGACCCGCCGCGTCGGCGGCGCCAACTATCAGGTTCCGGTGGAAGTCAACGCCGACCGCCGGACGTCGCTCGGGATCCGCTGGCTGATTACCTACGCCCGATCGCGCGGCGAAAAAGGAATGATCGATAAGCTCAGCAACGAATTGCTGGACGCCGCCAATGGAAAAGGCGCGGCCATCAAGAAGAAAGAAGACGTACACCGCATGGCGGAAGCGAATAAGGCCTTCGCGCATTATCGCTGGTAGAAGTTGCATAGGTCCTTCGCGGCAAAGGACGCCGTTCAGGATGACAAAAAGTTTAAGCTGAAAGCTGAAAGCTGAGAGCTGACAGCTGATTTCGGAGCCCAGAAAGAGTTAGAACGTCGTGCCCAGAACAGTCCCATTAGAACGCTGCAGGAACATCGGCATCATGGCCCACATCGATGCCGGTAAGACCACTACGACGGAGCGTATCCTGTTTTATACGGGAAAGACGCACCGTATCGGAGAGGTGCACGAAGGCACTGCCACCATGGACTGGATGGAGCAGGAGCAGGAACGCGGCATCACGATCACTTCCGCGGCCACGACCTGCACCTGGCGCGATATCCGCATCAATATCATCGATACCCCCGGCCACGTCGATTTCACCGCCGAAGTGGAGCGTTCGCTGCGCGTGCTCGACGGCGCAGTCGCGGTGTTTGACGCGGTGCACGGCGTGCAGCCGCAGTCGGAAAAAGTCTGGCGCCAGGCCGATAAATACGGCGTACCCAGAATTTGTTTTATCAACAAGATTGACAAGATGGGTGCCGATTTCGAGCATGCCGTCGATACCATCCGCAAGCGCCTCAGCGCCAAGCCCGTCGCCATTCAGATTCCCATTGGCCAGGAAGATAAGTTCCGCGGCGTCGTTGATCTGATCAACATGAAGGCGATCGTCTGGGTCGATGACACCATGGGCGCCGAATACGTCACCGAAGAAATTCCCGCCGATCTGAAGAAAAAAGCGGAAGCCTTCCACGCGCAATTGGTCGAAAGCATCGCAGAAAACGACGACGAAATCCTGCACAAATTTCTGGAAGGCGAAGAGATCAGCGCAGACGCGCTGCGCGCCTCGCTGCGCAAGTCGACCATCGCGCTGAAAGTATTTCCGGTAGTGGTGGGAACGGCCTTCAAGAACAAGGGTGTGCAGCCGCTGCTCGATGCCGTCGTCGACTATCTGCCTTCCCCGCTCGATGTGCCCGAAACTCATGGAATCAATCCCGACAACGGGGAAAAGATTTTCCGCCACGCGGACGACAAAGACCCGTTCTCGGCGCTGGCCTTCAAGATCATGGCCGACCCGTTCGTCGGGCAGCTCACCTTCATTCGCGTCTATTCCGGCCAGCTCAAGACCGGCGACTCGGTGCAGAACGTTCGCACCACCAAGACCGAGCGCATTGGGCGTTTGCTCAAGATGCACGCCAACAAGCGCGAAGAAATCAGCGAGATTCTCGCCGGCGATATCTGCGCCGCAGTCGGCCTGAAAAACGTCAGCACCGGCGATACCATCTGCGATGAAGATCATCCCATCGCGCTCGAATCGATTACGTTCGCGGTTCCCGTGATTTCGGTCGCGGTTGAACCGAAGACCAAAGCCGATCAGGAAAAAATGGGCATGGCGCTGGCGCGTCTCGCCCAGGAAGATCCCACTTTCAAGGTTCACACCGATCCCGATAGCGGACAGACCATCATCAGCGGCATGGGCGAGCTGCACCTCGAAATCATCGTCGACCGCATGATGCGCGAATACAAAGTCGAAGCGAACGTGGGCAAGCCGCAGGTGGCGTATCGCGAAACCATCCGCCGCCACGCCGAGGCGGAAGGCAAATACATTCGCCAGACCGGCGGCCGCGGCCAGTACGGCCACGCCAAGATTTATCTCGATCCCCAACCGCCCGGGACGGGTTACGAGTTTGTCAACGATGTTACGGGCGGCTCGGTGCCTAAAGAATTCATTAAGCCCATCGATCAGGGCATTCAGGAAGCGCTTGAAGGCGGCATTCTCGCGGGCTATCCGATGGTCGATGTGAAGGCGACGCTCTACGACGGCAGCTATCACGACGTCGATTCGAACGAAATGGCATTTAAGATTGCCGGTTCCATGGCGTTCAAAGAGGCTGCCCGCAAGGCGTCTCCGGTGCTGCTCGAGCCGGTGATGGCGGTGGAAGTGGTTACGCCCGAAGACTACGCCGGCGCGATCATGGGCGACCTGAGTTCGCGCCGCGGACGCATCGAAGGCATGGAGCACCGCGCCGGTTCGCAGGTGATCAAGGCCATCGTTCCGCTGGCGGAAATGTTTGGCTACGCGACTCACATGCGTTCGTCCACGCAGGGCCGCGCGGAATATTCCATGCACTTTGCCCGCTATGAGGAGGCTCCGCGATCCGTCGCGGAGGAAATCATCGCGAAGGTGCAGGGCACGACGAAATGACTGGCAGCGCCGCGGTTCGTCGTCGACCGCAGGTTCTGGGTCAGAGAAAGTAAGCGGGCTGAGTTTGAAGTTGTTTTTGGGCGGGACGGAATCTGGGCACGGTTTCTGCGGCAAGCGGATAGTTACATCGCCACCGAAGTGAAGCGTGAATCGTTTTCCGATGCGGGAAGCGATGAGCGGTGCCGGGTTTTGGATTTCTGGAGCGGGCATCGCGGTTTCGAAATTTTCCGCGAGCGGTATGCAGAAGGTTTCGCACGGTTCGATCGGCAGATTGTCGACGAACTCGTAGAAAAACAGGAATTCGTTGGCGCGTATTACGAAGCCGACGGGGACGATTTAGTTTCGGCGTAAGTGGAAGCCGAGGAGAAAGAAAGATGGCGAAAGAGAAATTTGATCGTAACAAGCCGCACTGCAACGTCGGGACGATTGGTCACATCGATCATGGCAAGACCACGTTGACCGCGGCCATCACCAAAGTGTTGTCGAAGCACAATCCGAAGAACACGTTCCGGTCGTTCGACTCGATCGACAACGCGCCGGAAGAAAAAGCTCGCGGCATAACCATCGCGACGGCGCACGTCGAATACGAAACGGCGAACCGGCACTACGCCCACGTCGACTGCCCCGGCCACGCCGACTACATCAAGACCATGATCACCGGCGCGGCGCAGATGGATGGCGGCATTCTGGTAGTCGCGGCCACCGACGGTCCCATGCCGCAGACCCGCGAACACGTGCTGCTGGCGCGGCAGGTGGGCGTGCCCTATCTGGTGGTCGCGCTGAACAAGGTCGACGCAGTAGACGATCCCGAGTTGCTGGAACTGGTCGAACTGGAAGTGCGTGAGTTGCTGAAGAGCTACAAGTTTCCCGGCGACGACGTGCCTGTCGTCCGCGTTTCGGCTCTCAGCGCACTGAATGGCGAAGAGAAGGGCGAAAAGCAGGTCGACGAGCTGATGGCGGCGGTGGACAAGTACATCCCGCAGCCGGCGCGCGAACTGGACAAGCCGTTCCTGATGCCCATCGAAGATATTTTCTCGATTCAGGGCCGCGGCACGGTGGTCACCGGACGTATCGAACGCGGCAAAGTGAAAGTCGGCGAAGAAGTGGAAATCGTCGGCTTCCGCGACACCCGCAAGACGGTCGTGACCGGTGTCGAAATGTTCAAGAAGCAACTGGACGAAGGCATGGCAGGCGACAACGCAGGCCTGCTGCTGCGCGGCATCGCGAAAGAAGATGTCGAGCGCGGCATGGTG
>JBAUAN010000133.1:0-10597 GCA_049675725.1 Candidatus Sulfotelmatobacter sp.
TCCACCGCGTCCGCCGCAAACGCCAGCGGCTCAGTTCAAACGACCCTATCGAAACTGCCCCGACCACACGACCGCGCACCCCCACACTTCTTCTTTCGGGGCAGTCCCGATAGGGCCCTAACGTTTATCGTTACTAACCTCCCAGAAGCCGACGTATTGCCCGCGAGCCCGCCGTGGTCCACTTTCGGGTTTCAGTTGCGGTCTCAAGGTCCAGGAATAGCCCTGGCTTCGAGTTTCGGATCAGCGGACCGGCCGGATTGGATCCTTACTTTTGCGCCATATCATCCGGGACGGCAACAAGAATACGTCGCGGCGAACTTAGCACAAAACCGCGTCAGTTCGACAGTTTGTCAGAAATGAGACAGGGTAGGACAGTATGATTTAATGAGCGCACGTGGATATTCCATCTGCCAACATTGTTCCAACAGAACCTTCGGGCGGGAAAGACTGCACCACAGCATCGGTGGCAAAGTCGGTCGCGGTCAAAACGGAACCAACGCCAGAAAGCCGTCTCCTGTCCGAGATGCTGGGCGCAGAGCTTTGGCGGACAGCCGGGGCAGAGTCAGTGGAGGTCAGCAAGGCTGAGTTCTCGCAAGCCCTTGAGACAATCGGAGCAAGGGACAATTTCGGTCTGGAGCCGGGGAAGCAGGCCAGTGAGCGGCAGCGAGAAACATTCTGGCGGGCTCTGCATCTGGAGGAGCTTGCGATTGCGCGCGGATGTGCGCTGGGGCGGGAGTCCGCATGGCGGTGCTTTCTTGCGCAATATCAGGAGAAGCTGACTCGAGCTGCTGTCGAGATGACACGATCAGCGGCCTTGGGTGAAGAGTTGGCGAGCGCACTTTACTCCGAGTTGTTCGGGTTGACGGAGCACGAAGGCAAGCGTTGGTCTCCGCTGCTTGGATACTCGGGGCGAGGATCGCTGATGGGATGGCTGCGGGCGATTCTGGCGCAACGCCGCGTCGATCAGTACCGGAAAATCGGCCGAGAAACTGCGCTGAATGAGATCGAACCTCCGGCGCCGGTTTCGGAGCAGATTGAGCTAAAACGAATAGAAGATTTGCGGGTGGCGCTCAAGATGACGCTGAGCGGGGCTTCCGCAGAAGAACGCTTCCTGCTCTCGGCCTACTACCTGGATCAGCATACGCTCGAGGAGATAAGCGGCGTGCTCCGAGTTCACGTGGCGACAGTCAGCCGCAAACTGAAGCGGGCCACCGACCGTCTGCGCAAACAGTTACTGCGGACTCTTGTGGCACAGGGTCTGAGCCGACGTGCAGCGGAGGAAGCGCTGGGGAGCGATCCGAGGGACATCGAGATCAATCTGCGTAAGTTGCTGCAAAATTCGGAGGGTGCCCCGATCCCCGATAAGGAAGAGCAAGGGTGAAGGCCAACTTTCAACCCGGAATCCATCCTGACGCTGACCAGCTAAGTGTGTTCGTGGAGGGCGCAGCCAGCTCACATGAACACCAGCGCATGTTGGCTCACCTGGCCGAATGCGCGGAGTGCCGGAAAGCTGTGTTTCTCATGCAACCGCAGGAGGAGACGCAAGCACCCAGGCCAGAGCCGGTGAAAGGATGGACGTGGCGGCGGCTGTTTCCGATGGCGTTGCCTGGGGCGGCGCTGGCTTGCGCCGTGATTGCGCTAGTGGTGTACCTCCGGCCACATGGCCGCTCTCCTGGGGTCCTCCAACAGAATGCAAGCGTAAGGCAGCCAGAGATTCCGCGTCCTCCAACGACGGTTGCGCCAACCACTGATTCAGAGAGTTTTGCCCGATCCGAAAGTCCAAAGAAGAGCTCCGCACCGAGCGCTGCGGCGCCTAACTTCGCGCGGCAAGCGAAACAGGCTGCAAATGGCGTGCAGTTGCCCAAAGCGAAGAACCAGCAAATCGCCGCTAACATCGCTAGTCCGCCGACCGCGTTAGCCGCTCCGTCTCCTTCGGCCCCGGTTGCCGGTGTGGCGGCGGGCGTCTCGGGAGGTGTCGGTTCCGGGACTGTATCCGATTTGCCTTTGAATGGGCGGAACTTCACGGAGCTTCAGCAACTGCCGCCGGCAGACGCAAAGAGCGGAGCATCACAAAATAGTCTCGCCACAAAAAAAGAGCTGCCCGTCTTGGAGATTGAGGGCGTCGGCGGGCGGGGTGCGACTCTAGCTGGAGTCTCCGGGCGGGTTACCGATCCGACTGGGGCCGTCGTTGCGGGCGCGACGATCACGTTACGCGATGCGAGTGGCAAGACCCGACAAACGACGACCGGCACCGATGGAAGCTTTCATCTGACGGAATTACCTGCTGGTCGGTACGACTTGATGGCGACGGCAACGGGCTTCAAGACAAAGGAACAGTCGATCGAATTGAAAGCGAGCGAGGTTGCCGTGATGGCGCCGGTGCTTGACGTGGGGACAGCGTCAGAGACGGTGGAGGTGAGCGGAGCGGCTCCGACGCTCGAAACAGAATCGGCCAGCGTGAGCCGGATTATGCCGGTACCGTCCGGCCTGCCGGTTGCGGCGACTGTGTCGCTTGGCAAGCGTTCTCTTTCGCTCGACAGTGCAGGCAATCTCTTCCTAAGCCGCAATGGCGGCAAGAAGTGGAAGAGAATCAATCCGAAATGGGCGGGGAAGGCAGTGCACATCGAGTTGAAGCCGCCATCCGATAGTGGTAGTTCGCCCAAGCGCGACAACGAAACCCCGGGCTCAGTGAACGCCACCGACGTCTTCCAACTGACCACCGACGCTGGTGCCATTTGGACCAGTAATGATGGGACGCACTGGCACCAGCAGTAACTTCAAAACTCCCTAAAAATAGTCTGCAAAACTCCCAACCAGGCCCGAACTCCGATTGAGCAAATAAGCGCGGCCGGGGGGAGGACCCAATGTCTAAAGGTAAGTTGCTGGGAACCGCAGTTCGTTTCGCTATCCTGCTTCTCGCTGGTCTGGTAGCGACCCTTACGATTTTCAGGTTGCGCGCTTCTGAAGCTGGCGGGCCTGTTCCCTCTCTCGTGGCCACCTATGCGCATGGCGTATTGCATGTAACGATCCCGTACCGTGGTGCCGAAACCGGATCCGGCCAACTGACAGTAGAAGTGCTCGATCCGGAAGATGATGTGCTTGGGCGGGCCCAGCGAGATCTCAAGGTCAATGCCAGCGCAGGCCGATGGAAAGAGGAGATTCGGCTGGAGAAGCCGTTGGCGTTGGAGGATTTGGTTTGGCATCGCTTGCGCTATCGCTTTGAATACGACGACAGGGAAATTGGTGCTCTTCAAGGCGAGGAATCTATTTCGCAGATTCTGCGCCGACCTGTCATGCACATTCTTGGACAGCAGTCCTATTTTGCCGGCGGCCAGGCGGCTGTGCGAGTGATCGTGACCGACTCCGAGAATCAACCAATCGCCGGGAGGGCCTCGGTGCAGATCGAACTTCTTGAGCCGGATGGAAAGCCACACGTTCTTTTTCAAGGCGGACTGAACCGCCGCGGAACAACCGAGGCACAGTTTCATTTGCCGACGGGATTGACCGGCGCTTATCAACTGCATTACGTCGCGGAGACTGCGATTGGGACAACCGAGTTCTCGCAAAATGTGCACCTGGAAGACAAGGTGTCCATTCTTCTGACGACGGAAAAACCGCTCTACCAGCCGGGGCAGACGATTCATGCGCGGGCGCTGGCATTGAATCGCGCCGATCATGAAGCGGCAGGCAAACGCAAGCTGACGTTTGAAGTTGAAGACTCACGCGGCAACAAAGTTTTCAAGAAGGCTACCGAGACCGACGAGTACGGCGTAGCCTCGGCCGAATTTTCCCTCGCCGACGAGGTCAATCTTGGTGCGTATCATCTGCGGGCGCTGATGGGCGATGCCGACGCTCCCACGAATACTGGCGAAATCGCCATCAACGTGGAGCGATACGTTCTTCCCAAGTTCAAAGTTGCGGTCGAACTCGCGGAAGAAGGAAAGAAGCATAAGCGTAGCTTTCAACCTGGCGATCACGTCATCGGCAAGGTTCGGGCGAATTACTTTTTCGGAAAGCCCGTCGATAACGCTGAGGTCAATCTGAAGGCCTCGGCCCTGGATGTGGCATTGTTTGAGGCCGCATCGGCACATGGCAAGACCGACGCCGACGGTGTGTACCGTTTCGATATCCGGCTGCCGAACTACTTTGCGGGACGCCCGCTTAGCCATGGCGCGACGCGCGTGCTGATCGAAGCGACGGTAAAAGATTCCGCCAGCCATGCGGAAACACGCGGAGAGCCGATCACTGTCAGCGATTCACCGATGTTGCTGACCGCAATTCCTGAAGGGGGCACACTCGTTCCGCATCTGGAGAATCAGGTGTTTATTCTGGCTTCCTATCCAGATGGGAGCCCTGCGAAGAGCGATATCAAAGTTCATACTCGCGGCCGGGCGGAACAAGTCACTTCAACCGACGATGGAGGCGTGGCGGTCGCGTATGTCAGGCCGGATGAGGGTAAGCAGGCGCTGGAGATAGAGGCGACGGACCGCGACGGGAACCGAGCCTCGAGCAAAGTGGAACTCGATGTCCGCGATGGAGACGAACAAATTCTGCTGCGAACCGAGCGCGCCGTCTATCGCGCCGGGGACGTGATTCATCTGAGCGTGTATTCGACGAAGGCTCATGGCGCCGTTTACGTCGACATTGTGAAAGATGGGCAGACGGTGCTGACGCACGATCTGGATGTTGAAAACGGTCGGGCGGAGCTTTCCGTGCCAGCGACTTCGGAGATGTCGGGCACACTCGATCTGAGCGCTTATTTGTTCGGCCGAGATGCCCGCCCCATTGGCGATCACCGTTTGATCTTCGTGCAGCCCGCGGACGAACTGAAGATCGAAAGTGTGGCCGACGCCAAAAGCTATAAGCCGGGCAGCGACGCTCGAATTCAATTTCGCGTGACCAATTCGCACGGGCAAGGGGTACACGCGGCGATGGGTCTTCAGGTGGTGGATGAAGCGGTGTTTGCGCTGGCCGAGAAGCAGCCCGGATTCGCCAAAGTGTTTTTCTATCTCGAACAGGAGGTCATGAAGCCACGGTTTGAGATTCACTCGATTGGAATGACCGACGTTGTTGAACCGGCGGAAGAGTCGAGCGCGGAGCAACGCGATCGAGCCGCCCGGGCATTGTTTTCGGCAACGGAGATTGTGGCCAGCAACAAGTTCGAAACTGAGACCGGCAAAGACCTGCCCATGACGAAGTATGGCGAATACCGTCAGCGTTATCAGGCGCGCTTTCAGACGCAAACGAATGACTTGGCGAAGGCAATATCGGACGTCTACGTGCAAAATCCGAAAGCCGGCACTCCAATTGAGATTTACCAGCAGCTCACGCAGTCAGGAAGTATGGAATTTATTGATCCATGGGGCAATCCACTGCGATTCGAACCGGCCTCATGGGATCCTAAGAACTATTACATCGTGATCAGTCCTGGTCCCGATCACCGCCATAACGCGGGGGATGAGTTTCAGGCGATCCTGCTATTCCAGCGCAAACGGATCGCGAGTACTGCGAGCGCGTCCGCTGTAGCGCTCAACATCGACGTGGAGCACGATCGCGGAGCGATGAATGGCAAAGCACAAATTGTGGGCACGGTGATCGATCCAAGTGGAGCAGTTGTGGCGGGTGCGAATGTCGAGGTGCGCGCCAGAGGAAAGAAACTCCTGCTCAACGCGGTCACGGATGCGAGAGGGCAATTCAGTCTGGCTGGGGTTTTTCCGGGCGACTATGAGATTCAAATCACCATGGCCGGGTTTCGAATGGCCTCGGGTATGTGCAATCTCCGCGCGCGCGACCGCGCCGTCATGTCGGCTACGCTTTCTGTGGGACAAAGCACGGAGACGGTGGAGGTGAGCGGCGCGGCTCCGCTGCTCGAAACGGAAAACGCCATGGTGGCCGTTCCGGCACCGGTTGCTGGCGTTGCTGGCGGCGTTGGAGGCGGCATTGGTGGCGGAGCAAGAGGAGAGGCGATCGCGCTGCAGGACGCAAAGTCCTTAGCGATCAATGGGCGCGATTTCACACATCTGACTGCCCTGAATAGCGGAGTTCTGGCAAAAGAATCGAAGGGAGCTCCGGCGGCGCACGTTCGTTCCTATTTCCCCGAGGCGCTGTACATCAATCCCGAAATCATTACCGACCGTGAAGGACGCGCCAGCATCGTGATCCCGATCGCAGACTCGATCACCACCTGGCGGATGGCGATGATCGCTTCTACCCAGAGCGGAGCGCTCGGCACCGCAACTTCCAGCTTGAAAGTATTCCAGGATTTCTTTGTCGACCTCGATCTGCCGGTGACGCTGACCCAGGGAGACCGGGTTTCGATCCCTGTGGCCATCTACAACTATTCGGGGGCAGCGGGCGATGTGGCCTTGCAACTTCAGTCCGACGATTGGTTTTCACTGGTGGACGATGCGGCGGAAAAGACACTGCAGGTGGAATCGTCGCGCGTGGGCGGAGCGCAGTTCACGCTCGAAGCCCGGCACATCGGCAAATTCAAACTCACGCTTGCCGCGCAGATGAAGGGAACGTCGGAGAGGGCGGACGTGGTCGTGAGGGAAGTGGAAGTGATTCCAAACGGCCGCGAGCAGAATCTGGTTTTCAACGGCAATCTGGAAAATTCGGTGCAGCATGAGCTGAATTTTCCGCGAACTTCGATTGCAGAAGCGAGCAAACTTTTCGTCCGGCTCTATCCCGGGCCGATGAGCCAGGTGGTTGAGGGCATGGACAGCATTCTGCGCATGCCGAATGGCTGTTTTGAGCAAACGTCTTCGAGTACATATCCGAACGTCATGGCGCTCGACTACATGAAGCGGACCAAGACGCTGACCCCGGAAGTCCATGCCAAAGCGGAAGGGTACATCGCGAGCGGATATCAGCGGCTGCTGACTTTCGAAGTGCCGGGCGGAGGATTCTCGTGGTTCGGAAGCGCGCCTGCGAACAAGATTCTGACGGCATACGGATTAATGGAGTTCTACGACATGTCGAAGGTTTACGACGTAGACCCGCGACTCATCGCACGAACCCAACAGTGGCTGGCCGGAGAACAGCAGAAAGATGGAAGCTGGAAGCCAGACACGCAATTCATCAACGAAGGCGCGACGAACCGCTACAACACGGACCTGCTTCGCATCAGCGCCTATGTTGCCTGGGCGCTCAAGAACACGGGATACCAGGGCGACGCTGTGGAGCGTGCCAAGCGATTTGTGGAAGCGCACTTGGGGGAGAAACCTGACGCGTACACGCTGGCGGTCATCGCCAACTTTGCCGCGAGTTACGGATCGGACCGCGAATTCACCAGACATGCGATCCAGCTTCTGCTGGATGCGCGCACCGAGAAAGAGGAAAAAGCTTGGTGGACGGCCGAAGAGACCGGAGTCTATGGAAGTGGCGAAAGCGCTAGCGTGGAAACCACAGGCTTAGCGGTGCAGGCTTTGCTGCAGTCGGGTGAAGCCGCGGGTACGGCTCGCAGGGCGCTGAACTATCTTGCATCGAAAAAGGACGCGAACGGAACTTGGGGAACAACGCAGGCCACGATCATGGCGTTGCGCGCGCTGCTCACGGCTACGGAAAAATCGGCCGCAGATGTGCAAGGCACCGTGATCGTGCTGGTCAACGGGAAGCCTGCGGAGAAGCTGGAACTGACGGCGGAGAATAATGATCTGCTGCATCAGTTCGTTTTCAAAGGCATTGAGCAGCAAGCGCCGAGCACGGTGGAACTTCGGTTTGAAGGGAAGGGAGCGCTTGCCTATCAGGTGGTGGGCCAATATTTCTTGCCCTGGGACGAAGAGCCAGCACCGGAGGCCCTTTCGATCAATATGTCGTACGACCGCACGCGCCTGGCGCAGGATGACTTGGCGACAGCAACTGCCACGATCAAGAACAATCTCAGCAAGACTGCCAAGATGGTGATGGTGGATTTGGGTATCCCGCCGGGCTTCGAGTTGCTAAGTGAGGACCTGCAGGATTATCAGGCGAAGAGCGCCAAGATGAACAGCGGCCATCTCTCCAAGTTCAATCTCACCGCTACGCAAGCGATTCTTTACTTTGACGCGTTCGCTCCGGGCGACACCGTTAAGGTGAAATTCCGTTTGCGTGCTAAGTATCCGATCCGAGTCCGGACGTTCCAATCGCGCGTGTATGAATACTACGATCCGGAGGTGGCATCGACGGCGCGGCCCGTGGTATTGGAAGTGCGTCGGTAATTAGCTGCGCGGCAGACCGAACACAGTCCAGAAACGTTAGGGCCCTATCGGGACTGCCCCGAAAGAAGAAGTGTGGGGGTGCGCGGTCGTGTGGTCGGGGCAGTTTCGATAGGGTCCTAACGTTTCCGAGGACTGATCTGGCGATTGGGCAAGGAATGGTGTGTGGCGATTCGGAACTTCTTAGCTTCGTGAGCCGTATAATTAGATCGCGAGAAAGGCCAATTTGAGAGCTCGAATCTTACATGCAGTTCTTGCGTTATGTCTATGCTCTGGATCAGTATTCGCGGCCTCACAAGCATCGTCATTCCGATTCCTGCAAAGACCCGGACCGTATCCGGTAGGGCTCAAGGTCGTCGATCAGTATGATCACTCCCGCGCCTACCCCGTTTCCCTCAAGAATTCGTCAAAGTCCTCAATGGGCGATGATGCCCGTCCCATGCAAACGTTGATCTGGTATCCATCGCTGAGAAGCACAGGCAAACCGATGACGGTTGGCGACTATACTCAGCTGGCTGATACGGAGATCCACTTCGACGCGCCCGATCCCGAGCAGAATCGATGGCGTTCGCTGTTGAGGGCCTCGTCCGGGATTCCGTTGTGGGCGGTGCGGGATGCGAAGCCAGCACAAGGGCATTATCCAGTTGTGATTTACGGGCTCAGCGATTCTTCCGTTTCATGGGAGAACGCCGATCTTTGCGAGTATCTTGCCAGCCATGGCTACGTCATTCTTGCGAGCCCGTCGATGGGCGCCTCGACGCGCGACATGACGGACGACCTGGATGGGATCAATGCACAGGCGCGTGACATCTCCTTTCTCATCACGTATGCCAAGTCGCTCCCCGACGCGGATCTATCGGAGGTCGCTGTATTGAGCTGGAGTTGGGGCGGCATCTCGAGCCAGTTTGCCGCGGCACGAGACTCTCGCATCCTTGCCCTGGTGGAGATGGACGGCAGCATGCGGTATTATCCAGGCTTCGTGCAGCAGGCCGGGGACGTTCATCCCGGGAAAATGACCATACCGCTTCTCTTTTTTACCCGGGGAGGTCTCAGCCTTGAAGCCTTGGCAAAAGACGACGCCCCTGCCGCAGACAAACTTGGTCCAAATGTTTTGAACGCCTGGATACACGGCGATCTCTTCACCGTGAATATGCTCGGCATGGCACACTCAGAGTTCAGCTCGATGTTTCAACGAAGGGAGAGCGCGAAGCGCTTTGCGGAAAACCAGGTAGCCGATTACGGACGGGACGACGCCAACACGAGTTATGCATGGGTTGCGCTCTACACCTTGAACTTTCTGGACGCCAACCTAAAAGACGACGCCTCCGCGAAAGCCTTTCTGGAAAGGGCCCCCGCTGAAAATGGGGTTGCGAAGCACTTTATGGGTATCGAGTTTAGGCCTGCGCAGAAACTGTCTGACGCGAACAGTAGGTAATCTCTCTGTTAGGAACCGTGGAAGCATCGGCCTTCCTTAAGCACGCATATAGCCCCCTTTCTGAGTGCATACCAGCTACATGAGTCTCTCGATCTGATGCTCGCGGTTTCTTAGTCTCCGAGAGAGGATTCCGGATCGGTATCGCGAAGTCGGCATTGCGGAAGTGATCTGCCTCATTCAATGCTAGATCTCCACAGGTTTTAAGATCCTTTAATTCAAAACTCGCAGTACAAGACGGTACAACCAAAACCTGCTCCATCGCGCTCTCAGTGGTTGCTTACAGGGCATTGCAGTGCGACCGCTGCCAACCGCTCTACCTGCTTCGGGGTCATGAACTAAACTTTCCCCACGTTCGCCTCTTGTGTCCCTTTCGCGTGTACGTATCGATTGAGACGGCGAGTGAGCGCTGAGGCTTTCGGCGCTAATGTAGCCTTGCTTGCGCGCATCTTTCAGAGCGCCTCGCGCCAATCCGACACGGCCAGTTTCTTCCAAAAGTTGGGAAATGGCTTTTTCGATCGTGGTCACGGGAAGTCCTTCGCGATTGACGATATCCGATGCTCGCAAATCAGCACGATGAATTTCCACCCACTTGGGACGGCGGCGGCGGAGGCGGGCACTTTTCGGCACTGTGATCTGTACGCGTGGCGGATTCGCATCAGAAATGCCATAAACCGCCAACGCGGTCTCGTGGGATAAGGCTATTTTTTTCGGCCCACTGTCAGCACGCACCCACAGGATCGCTTCGCGATATTGCCCCAAGCGATCCGACGGGAAGTAAGGAATTCGATACACTCCGCGCGCCACCCGTTGAAGTTTTCCCCGTTGGGTCAGACGCGCCAGAACTGAATCCTTGATGCCAAGGCTGCGGGCCTGCGCCGCTGTCACGAAACCCTCATTTTCTTCGGCAAACGGCAGCAGCTCATCAATGCGAGATCGCATGTTTCTAGTATCAGCAGCAATACCAGCC
>JBAUAN010000134.1:0-2647 GCA_049675725.1 Candidatus Sulfotelmatobacter sp.
CCTCAGCGATCACCCAAAACCGGCCAATGAGTATCACCTGAAAACCGGCCAACGAGAGCGGCGTCTGGGACATTGACACCCGCGGAGGCTTGTAACCTCCATGGGCATGGGCAATGTCTTGAACGAAGAGAAGAAACAACAAGTCTTAGCTCTGGGACGGCTGGGTTGGCCGGTGCGGCGCATCCAGCAAGCGACCAGAATCCGTCGCGAAACCGCCAGCGCGTACCTGAAAGCGGCTGGAATTGCAGTGCGTCCGCCAGGTGGGTGGGGCCGGCGAGCGGCAAAACCGGCCAACGAAGTGATCGCCGACTCGGGTGCAGCAAAACCGGCCATTCCGGTGATCCCCGGTCCTCTGAACCCCAACCCCAACCCCAACCCCAACCCCGAAAACCTTTCTACTAAGGGAAAAGCAAAAGCAACTTCAAAACCGGCCAACGAGACGGAGGTGATCACCGGGTTTGGCGTGGAGTTGAGCGGCTGGGAACGGAAAAGTTCCAAGTGCGCTCCCTCCACCAGTGCCTGCGAGCCGTACCGGGAAGCCATCGAACTGGGGCTCAGTCGAGGCCGGAATGCGCAGGCCATCTGGCAGGACTTAGTTTCTGAGTACGGCTTTGCCAGCAGCTACCAAAGTGTGCAGCGCTTCGTGCGCCAGCAGCGCGGAACGCAAACCCCCGAAGCTCGCGTCGTGATCGTCACCGCCCCCGGCCAGGAGGCGCAAGTCGATTACGGCACCGGTCCCATGGTGCGCGATCGCGAGAGCCGCAAGTTCCGACGTACCCGGCTGTTCGTGATGACGCTGGGCTGCAGTCGCAAGTCAGTTCGTCTGCTGACGTTCGCTCCAGTTCGCGAATCTGGGCCGAGTTGCACGAAACCGCCTTTCGCCGGCTGGGCGGCGCCACGCGCATCGTCGTGCTCGACAATCTGCGCGAGGGTGTGCTCGTCCCCGACATTTATGATCCCGCTCTCAATCCCCTTTACCGCGACGTCCTCGCGCACTACGGCGCGGTGGCCATGCCTTGCCGCATTCAAGATCCCGACCGCAAAGGCAAAGTCGAATCCGGCGTCGGTCACGCGCAGAGAACACCGCTGAAAGGCTTGCGCTTCGAAAGTCTGGAACAAGCCCAAGCTCACCTCGATCAGTGGGAGCAACGCTGGGCCGACACGCGCATCCACGGCACTACCAAGCGGCAGGTCGCCGCCATGTTTGCCGAAGAGAAGCCCACCTTGCTTCCGCTGCCCCTGGAACCCTTCCGCTATTACCAGCACGGCGAGCGCATCGTTCATCTGGATGGCTGCGTCGAAGTCGAGGCCGCTTACTACGGCGCACCGCCAGGCTGGATCGGGCGCGGGCTGCGCGTGCAATGGGATGAGCTGTACGTTCGACTGCTTGATCCCAAGACCGGACAACTGCTGCGCGAACACGTGCGCCAGAAGCGCGGATGGTATCGCATTAAAGAAGAGGACCACCCCAAGCGGACGCCGCTGCGCACTTCCCAACTGCTGTGGCGAGCCGGTCGCGCAGGATCGCACATCGGTGCGCTCTGCGATGCCATCCACCGCGCACAAGGAGAGGTCGGTGTGCGCCGCATCTTGGGCGTTCTCTCCTTGGCCAAGAAATACGGCACCGCAGCGGTCGATGAAGCTTGCGCCGCCGCGCTGGACATGGGAGTGCACGAATACCGCTTTGTCCGCCGCTACCTGGAGCGCTGCCCGCAAGCCCCACTCAGTTTGCAGCAAGTTGATCCCCTGATCCGCGAGTTAGTGCAGTACCGCGACTTCATTAACTACAAAACCAAGGAGATAGAAGAATGAATCTGATCGAACTCGATCGTGCGCTCAAACAACTTCGCCTGGGCGGAATGGCCGCCGTGCTGGAGACTCGTCTGCGCCAGGCACAAGCCGAACCGCTCGCCCCCATCGACCTGCTCTCCTGTCTGGTCTCCGACGAACTGGCCCGGCGTGGCGAGCGCTTGCTGGAGCGGCGGACCAAGCAAGCCCAGTTCCGCGACGCCCAGAAGACACTCGACAACTTCGACTTCACCTTCAATAAGAAGATGAATCGCAGCCTGGTCTTCGACCTGGCGACCGGCGCCTTTATCGCCCGCCACGAAGACGCCTTGTTTCTCGGTCCGCCTGGCGCCGGCAAAAGTCATCTGGCTCAGGCCATCGGCCAAGCCGCCATCCAGCAGGGGTATCGCGTGCTCTACCGCGAAACCCACGCCCTGCTCGATGAGTTGGTCGAAGCCACTCTCGATGGCACCCGCAAAGAGCACATGGAGTTCTTGGTCACCGTGCCCCTGCTCATCCTCGACGACCTCGGAATGCGCAAACTGCCGCTCACCGCCGCCGAAGAACTCCTGGAGATCATCATGCGGCGCTACGAGCGGGCCAGCACCATGCTGACCTCGAACCGCCCGGTGGAAGACTGGGGCAAACTGCTGGGAGACGCGGCCGCCGTGAGCGCCATGCTCGACCGCTTACTGCACCACGGACACGTGCTCAAGTGTGGCCCGCGAAGCTGGCGCACCAAAACCGACTTGCCACCACAGGAGGCGGCAGGGTAGAACAATCTCAGTCCTGGACGGCCACTTCCGTTGGCCGGTTTTGAAGTGATAACCGTTGGCCGCTTTTGAAGTGATCACTGAGG
>JBAUAN010000135.1:0-6776 GCA_049675725.1 Candidatus Sulfotelmatobacter sp.
GTGACTGCGCCCAGCGTTGTAAGTCTTCTCTCTGTTCGGGACTCAGTTTGAGCAAGCTTCGATTATCCGTCATACCAAATAGACGGTCGAAGCACGATTACGTTATCACTGGGACACTATACTAGTAGCTAGCGACAAATCCAGCCCAGTTCTCACTACCCACTAATCACTAGCCCCTGACCCCTGTTCTTACTGTACCCTCTTCGCATCCAGTTCCACCGGAACCTGCTCTACAATCTCAATTCCAAATCCTTCCAGCGCCGCGACTTTCTTCGGCCGGTTCGTCAGCAATCGAATATGCCGCAGATTCAGGTCCGACAAAATCTGCGCTCCAATGCCGATCTCGCGCTGCGTCTGCCTTTCGTTATCGAGCAGCGATGGTAGTTTTCGTCCGCGGTGAAAGCTGAGCGCCGAGCGGTCTCCAACCTTCTCAATCGAAAATCCCTGCGACGTCTGATGCAGATAAATCAGCGCCCCGCGGCCTGCTTCGCCAATTCTCCGCAACGAGCCTTCCAGCGTGGCGTGGCATTCGCATCCCGTCGCGCCGAAAACGTCGCCCAACAGGCAGTGCGCGTGCATGCGCACCAGCACCGGAGTTGCGCTGTTTTCGATTTCGCCGCGAATCAGCGCCACGTGACTCTCGCCCCCGTCCACTTCGCTTTCGTAGGCAATCAGCCGGAACTCGCCGAAGCGCGTATCCACCATCGCTTCGCCCACGCGGTGCACGTAGCGCTCGTTTGCCATGCGATGCCGGATGATTTCCGCTACCGTCAGCATCTTCAAATTGTGCTCGTGGCAAAATTCAATCAGGTCGGGCACGCGCGCCATGCTGCCGTCGTCTTTCATGATTTCGCAGATAATGCCGGCCGGGACCATCCCTGCGAGACGCGCCAGGTCGACAGATGCTTCGGTCTGCCCAGCCCGCACCAGCACCCCGCCCTTGCGTGCGCGCAGCGGAAAGACGTGCCCCGGCCGAGCCAGGTCGCTGGGCTTCGTAGCGGGATCAATCGCCACCTGAATCGTGTGCGCCCGGTCGTAAGCAGAAATGCCGGTGGTCACCCCCGTGCGCGCGTCGATCGCCTCGCAAAATGCCGTGCCGTACTGCGAAGTATTTTCCGCAGTCATGGGGCCAATTCGCAAATGGTCGAGCCGCTCCTCGGTCATCGCCAGGCACACCAGCCCGCGCCCGTACTTGGCCATAAAGTTGATGGCTTCAGGGGTGACTTTTTCTGCTGCCAGAGTCAGGTCGCCCTCGTTTTCGCGGTCTTCGTCGTCGACCACAACGATCATGCGCCCCGCGCGGATTTCCTCGAGGGCATCGGGAACGTCGGTAAATGGCGGCTGGAGCCTCATGCTAACGCGATTGTAGCAAAGCGGCCCTCCCATGCGCCTTCGCTCACTGAAACAAGAGCGGTCTGCGTTGAATGGTTTGCGGGGAGGGTTTCAGACTACGGGTTTGTGTATAGTGGGGTGCACATTTGGTGAATCCTGCGGCATTGGTTTGGGAAAGGCAACTCAGTGGGACGCTTCTCACGAAGTTTGATGGCTCTCTTCGCGGCGTTTTTCCTTCTTGTTCTCACCGGTGTTTCGCTCCGTGCGCAGGCGTCTTCCGGGGAACGGATTTTCTTTAACGCGAAAGTTTTCACCGGAAACCCGGAGAGTCCTTACGCGGAAGCGGTTGCGATTCGCGGCGACAAGATCGTCGCGGTGGGCAGCCTGGCGGAAGTTTTGAAGACTGCGTCCAAGAACGCCGAGCGCGTTGATCTCGAAGGGAAGAGTTTGTTTCCCGGGTTTATCGATTCGCACACCCACTCGATCGATGGCGGACTCGGTCTGATTGGTGCCGACGCCAGTGAGAAAGTAGAAACGATCGAGCAGCTTGCTCCTTTTGTCGACGCCGCGAAAAAGTCCGGCAAAGGGATGCGCGGCGACGTGCTTGAGATTTACGGCATGCCGCTCGAGTTCTGGTCGCAGACCGACGTGCTCAACGCCCAGTTCAGCACCGGGGCTTACGAGAAGCAATTCGTCCTGCTGCGCGGCATGGATGGGCACACCGCCTGGGCGAATCGCGCGCTGTTGCAACGCGCCGGCATCACAGCTGATTTCCTGAAGAAGCTTTCTCCCGGAGAACGCAGTTACTACGGTCTTGATAAAGATGGCATGCAGCCGAACGGATTCCTGGTGGATGCCGGCACCGAGAAAATCGAGCCGCTGCTGCCGCCACGCACAGCCGCCGAACTGCTCGCGGCTGGCCGCGCCGCCCTGGAATATAACTACCGCCTCGGCATTACGGCGTGGCTTGATCCCCTGGCCACGGACGATGTGTTGAAGTCGTACAAGCTGCTGGCCGATCATGGCGAGCTGATTTCCGAGGTGGTGGCGTTTCCCCAGGTGTTCGCGAAAGAGCCTGCGGCGGAACTGGCTGGGGTGCAGAAGACGCGCGAGCTCTACAAGAACGTCCCCAATCTGCATGTGACCGGGATCAAAGTCTTCGCCGACGGAGTGGTGGAATATCCGTCGCAGACGGCGAATCTCAGCAAGCCCTACAAAAACACGGGCCGCAACGGCGATCTGCTGTTTGAGCCCCAAAAATTTGCCGAGCTGTGCATATCCGCCGACAAACAAGGACTCATCATTCACGTGCACGCAATCGGCGACGGCGCAGTGAAAGCGGCGCTGGACGGGATTGCCGCGGCCCGCAAGGCCAATGGAAATTCCGGCTTGCCCCACACCATCACCCACGAACAATTCGTGCAGCCCGAAGATTTTCCGCGGTTCCGTGAGTTGGGCGTGGTCAGCGCGTTGCAGCTTCTCTGGGCCGAGGCCAGTCCAGATACCATCGAGATCGTGAAGCCCTATCTGGATCCAGAAATTTACAAATGGCAATATCCCGCCCGGTCCATCCTCGACAACGGCGGAATCATCTCCGGCGCCAGCGACTGGCCGGTTTCCACCGCGAATGTGTTCTGGGGAATTTATCAGGCGGAGACGCGCAAAGGATCAGAAGGAGTGCTCGACGCTTCGCAGGACATGCCGCGGGAAGCGATGTTCTACGCTTACACTCGCAATTCCGCGCGGGCCATGAACCTCGATTCCATCGGAACCATCGCCCCCGGCAAACGCGCAGACTTAGTGTTGCTCGACCGCGACGTCCTGACAGTCTCTCCCGAACAAATGCGCGACACAAAAGTCGTGTGGACCATGGTCGCCGGAAAAACTGTCTATCAAGCAAAGTGAGGGAACTATCGAGCGCCGCCGACCCGAGGGTCGAAGGGCTCCGGGTGCCCCATTTCTCGGTTCACGGATCATCACGGATAGAGCAAACGCCTTAGGTTTATCCGTGGTAATCCGTTGAATCCGTGGCGCCCGTCAGTTCGCGCTCGGCGCCGCGGAAGAGAGCGCGCAAAGCTCTTACTACCCAGCGGGTTAGCGCCATAATGATCACCACGAATAGGGCAACCAGCGTTGCGGCAACGTAAGGATGCCGCGTAGCGAGCCACGCCAGACCCACGGCTAAAACGTCTTCTCCCAAACTGAGGGAAATGTTCGAAAGCGGTTCCGGGGAAGGCGTAACCGCAGCTCGCGCGGCAGTCTTGCCGCCATGAGCAGCGAGAGCGACGGCAGCTCCCAGCAGCGTGGCGAACAGTTGCTGTTCAGGGGAAAGGGGTTTCGTGGCTTCGTAAGCAATGAGGGCCGCAGCCGGAACCCGTACAAACGTGTGGAGCGCATTCCAAACCAAATCAAACGCAGGAACCTTATCGGCGAAAAACTCGATGAAAAAAAGTGCGCCGCTGGCGCCAATCACGATCCAGTTCTCAAGCGGATGCAAGCCAGCAGGCAACGGCAAATGCCCAAACCGCCCCAGCAATCCCAGGAACGCTACCGTGGCGTAGACGTTGAGCCCGGCAGCAAACGCAATCGCCGCCAGGAAGGCAAACAGCTCAGCCGGCGGGATTTGCACGAAGTTGACCATTAGAACGCCATGCTAGTTTGAAGGCGAGCCTATACGCTCGAACTGGCCACTGGCAACTGACCACTGACAACTAAAATACAAAGGGCCGCTCTGCGAGCGACCCTCGAACTTCCACTGCAGCTTCAACTTCAAGTCGTTGTGGACGCTTGGTTTACAGCGTCGACTCGATTTCGAATCCCCAGGCTTCCAAAAGAGGCTCGGGAATATACTTGGAATTCTTGTTGCGACGGGCCCACTCCCGCAGGCGCGTGGAGCGCAAGTATTGGTCGGGAGAGAGTTTATATTCACGAACGACCTGCTCAAACTCGGTGATGGTGGGGACAATGGGGCCGATCGGCTCCGGCTTGCCCCAGTTAGGATTTCCGCGTCTCTTGGCCATGAAAAGTGCCTTTCTACTTTTTTGGGGGAATCAACTGCTTCACAAATACGTAATACGTCTAACTATATGATTCTCCACGTCGTCGTCTGGATTCAAACAGGACGGAACTCGGCCCGGGACAACTAGACCCGGCTAGATATCCTACTGTCGCCCCAAACGCTTTAATGGAGACTCAGTATCTTATGGTGATTTTGCGTTGAAAGTCAACGGAATTCATATGGTCGAGGTTACGTGAAATCATTGTAAATGATTGTAAACAAGATGGTTCTGGGTTGGGGAGAGTGCCGATCTGGGAACGGTGGCGCACGTATGGTCGATTTTCGAGCATGGAATTTGAACCGCGTATGGGGATGACGCCGAAACCTACGCCGAAATCCGTGGCGGAAGCTCCTGGAGAGGCCGGTCGTGGTGGCTCAGGCGTACGTGGGGTTCCTCACTTCGCTTCGGAATGACCGGACTTGAGGGGGGGTGGGTGACAGCGACTGAGAAAGCTGCTGGGATCTGGCGCGCTTTCTGGATGCCGTATTGGCGGAGTTACGGTCGTAACTCGTGGCGCTTGCGGGCCATTGCTCACGATATGCGCGAAGCCTTAAAGTGCAATGAGGACTTCTTCCTCGACTGGATCATAAGCTGTCCCAACCTGTAAACGTCTGGGCGGGGACAGAGCGAGCCATGACTCTGAAATCGCTGTTGCTTTGCTCCGATGACAAGATCGTACGAGTGCTGCGCCGGACCCTGGGCGACCTCGAGATTGGCGTGGAACTGTGCGCCGACGCCGATAGCGCCCTGCGCAAACTGACCCGCGAGCGTTTTGAGGCGATCATTGTGGATTGCGCCGATCCGCGCTCAGCGGAGGTGCTGCGCAGCGCCCGGAGCGCCCTTTGCAACAAGCGAGCCGTTGCGGTCGCGGTGGTAGATACGGCGACTGGACTGCGATCGGTGTTTGACCTGGGAGCGCATTTCGTTCTCTACAAGCCGGTTTCGACCGAGCGCGCCAAGTCAAGTTTTCGGGCGGCGCGAGCCTTGATGAAGCGCGAGCGGCGGCGAAATTTTCGAATTCCCGTGCAAATTCCCGTGCTCATCCGCAAGGTGGATTCCGACGCCACGCTGCGCGTGACCACCACGGACCTGAGCGAGGGAGGGATGGCGGTGCGGATTCCGGGGCGCCAGCGGCCCACGGGACTGTGGAAGGTGGCGTTTACCTTGCCTGGAACCCAGACCTCGTTCGAACTGTCGTCGGAATTTGCCTGGGAGGGAAACATGGCCCAGGCGGGGCTGCGCTTCCTGGATGTTGCGCCCGATGCATTCCGGCAATTGTGCGACTGGCTCAAGCGCAACTCGCCGGAGACTGAGCAGGACGATCCGCCAGTACGCTGCCAGCTCACGGATCTGAGCCTGGGCGGATGCTATCTGGATATTTCGTCGCCATTCCCGGTGTGCACGCGCGTGACCCTTTCAATGCGCGCCGGAACCGCGGAAATGCGGGCGGAAGGAGTAGTGAGAGTGATGCACCCGGAAAAGGGTATGGGTGTGGAGTTCTCGCAGACCACGCCGGAGCACCGCCAGGCGGTGGAGAAATTCCTCAGCGTGCTCACCCAGAACCGGGATGTTTTGCCGGAACTGATGGTCGAGCCGGAGGGATTGGAATCCGATGCTGCGCCCGGCCAAAAAGGCTGCCGCGAAATGGCGGAATCCGAGGATCCGCTGCTCAATCTCTTCCGCAAGCAGGGCACGGTTCCAAGCGATTCATTCCACGAAGAATTACGGAAGCAGCGGGGACTCGCTGCCACTGCGGGTTCGGCCTAGGGCATCACGGCCTCGATTCACTTCAACCACAATTAAAGCCAAGGTCAAAGGCGTCGGACAAGAGTGTCCTTAATGGCACGACGAAATGGGCGAGCTCGAGGGAATTTGCAGCGACTGGGCGAGACGCGGATGGGAGGGACTCCTTCACGCGTCCGGCAGATTCTCGAACGCATAGAAGCTGCAATTGCGGAAACCTCAAAGGATCTGCACGCCTACATGAAAGCGCACGCGGAATTCACTGAGATAGGCAATCGCATGCTCCAGCAATGGGAGAAAGGTGTCGCGCTTTCGCTTAAGGCGGCCCGGGCCGAATCCAGTTCGATCAGTTTGTTGCTCAACTGGCCTGCGCTGCTGAAAAAATAGGTCGTCGCCATCTATCCCGAAATCTTTCTGAGAACGACCTCGCGACCGCAAACGCCTTTCAGAACTCATAAGGTTTTCTTGCTGGGCGAGTAAGGCCAACCTCACTTTACCGATTAGGTAAGAGTGGCAGACAAGGACGAAGCCGCTGGCGCGGCGGACGCTACCGCGTGGATAGACCGAGAGAGTTCAGGAGCAGCTGACATAGTGTGGGTCATAGGGAAAGGAGATTCCTGTGACCCGTTTACGCAAGATGAT
>JBAUAN010000136.1:0-8562 GCA_049675725.1 Candidatus Sulfotelmatobacter sp.
TTCCAACTGCGTTCTTTCCTCCGAACTCAACGTAATGGCTGGGGCGATTCGCATCCGCAAGCGTCTCCTCTATCATAAGACGCTCGCCGATGGATAAAGGTTGTTAGTTGTGACGCACTACACTAGAAGATGTTGAATCCGGTTTGATTCACTCAGAGCAGAATGTCTATACAGAATATCCCGATCCCCGACGCGATGAATGGGAAACAAATGTTCGACCGGCTCTGCAACAAATTCCTTTGTCCGTGCAGAAGAAGGAGACCGGGCTCTCACGCAGGACGCTGATTGATGCGAGGACTGGACGACGCAGACCCCCACCTCAAAAATCAAAGATTGCTCCTGGAATTTGTCTCACGCTGGACTAGGTGAGAAACTCACGACGCTTCGTCTAAGCAGCGGATCATCGTCATCCCGCTGGTGCATTTGCAGAGAACCTGCCTTTTGTTTATCTTTAATTCAAGTGTGTCCAAGAAAGGTCCTGGTTTGGGCCCGCGCTGGTGTTTCGGAAAAACGCAAGATTGCAGGAGCAAGCAACTCGGTACCCCATGAAAGCCCGACTCTGAAAGTGGTAATCGATGACAGCGCTGGGTGCATTTCCGTCTGCGGAGCATCTCAAATTCGCTGAATTGCAGGGGGCGGTTGAAACGCAGGTCCACGCGTTGTTTTCGCAAGATAAAATTACCTTTCGAAAAGAAGCACCTACACGCTTTTCGGTTACCCGAATGGATGGCGGGTCCTCCAGTCTCAGAGTGGAGCTTGGGGACGACCTCCGAACGATTCGGTTCAAGATCGATGACACGAATATGTCTCACTTCGGCATGGGTAGGACAGACGAGGGAGAGATTTGCTTGTTCTATTGCACAAAGACGATTTCTGTGGCCGAAGCGGTTGATGAACTCCTAGCATCCTTCTTATTGAATGGATTTTCAAGAGCTGGAGGTCAAAACGTGTAAACGCCCGTTTCAATAGTTATCTTGAACGGCAAGCCAGCTTGAACCTCAAGGCGACCTCAGAGTCTACATTTTGACAACATGCACGTGGAAGACCAGAACATTCCGTATCTGAGCGCGTAGATCGCACGGGTCGGAACGTGAGCAAAGTTGACTCGAAAGAATTCGCTGCTGCGAAGCGGTTGAGGCAAGCCCGACTTTATCCCTGCATCCTTGCCTCGAACTACCTCATCTACGAAAATGAAGTGCATCCACTTCCCTTGGAAGCTATAGCCATGTAGGCCGATTCCAGTTTCTACAAACCGCGGGCTTGTGAATAAGCGAGTAGCACCTCACGCCACGATGGCGACTGGCCCCTGCTCCCGCAGCCGAGTTCTTTCTC
The DNA here is from genome assembly GCA_049675725.1 of Candidatus Sulfotelmatobacter sp. Taxonomy (GTDB): domain Bacteria; phylum Acidobacteriota; class Terriglobia; order Terriglobales; family Acidobacteriaceae; genus Sulfotelmatobacter. The sequence goes on from JBAUAN010000136.1 coordinate 1,333, forward strand.
GGCGTTTCTCGCGGAGCCGAAGCATGGGCTGTTCAATGCAGTAATACGACAGGCAAGCGCAAGCCAGCGCAGGCAGGATGAGCAAATATCCCAAGTGTAGCGAAGCGTTTGAACAGAACAATTCTTGCCACAGGTAGAGGCTGTAGCTAATCCTTCCCAACCATGCGACTGGAGACCAGTTCAGTGCCCGATAGGGAACCTGGATCACATGCAACACGAGACCGGCAATGGATAGGTTGAGCAGAGGGCGAAGAACGAAAAGCATGAACAATGTCCGCCTAGGGCTGTTCGCGGCAAAGCATAGAATGAAGAACGTCGCGAGAACCATTACGAATGCTAGCCAACCTCTCATCTTAGGAATGCGTGGCGCAAAGATCGCCAGCAGGCAGCCGATGGCGAGTTGGTCGGCGTATGCAGGCAAACTGCCGACAAGCCCGTTGCGCACCTTAAAGGCATAAAGGGCCGTCCAGAATACAGGTGTCGCCATCAAGACGCAGAGCAGAATAGTTGTCTTGTGGTTCTGCCATTTCTTTAAGGCAAAGGGCCAAAGGAGATAGAATTGCTCCTCAATACCCAGCGACCAGAGGTGTCCGAAAATCCAGGGGCGAGTAATGTCCATGTTCGCGACATACAACAGTGCCGCAGCCGCGTGGTACCAACGTATCTGCTGCCAATACAGAAAAATGACGACCGCGAGAAATACGAATGCCGCTGGAAAAATTCGATACGCCCGTCGAATGTAGAAATCGCGCAGGCTAATCGTGGAGCTTCGCTGAAATTCTTGCAGCAGAAGGTTCGTAATCAGGTAGCCGGAAAGCACAAAAAAAACGTGGACACCAAGTGCGCCATAACTCCCAAGCACTTCGAGAGAAACATGCTTCCACTTTACCAGGTGACTGAGCACGACCAGGGTGATTGAGATTGCCCGCAACCCGTCCAGCGATGGTATTCGTTGCATATTCACGGTTGAATGGAGCTTGCGTTTGTTGAATCAAATCTGTGGTCGAGTCGAAGGTGGTGTCCTGGCCGGAGGAAAGGGCTTCTCCTCAAACCTCCGATGCTGGGGGGCATTATATACGACACCCACGCGTTTACCCGCAGGCTGGCGGGAGGGTAAAAACGGTGCACGTTAGCCTCCGGCAAGGTACTCTCAGACAGGCTGCCTCTTTCGACAGTTGGTGAACAATCGCAATATAATATACCGACCGCATCGAAGCACGAAAGCTGGCGGAGTTACAGCAATAGCTCAAGCCGGTCTACCACGACATTTTCAGGGTAATCATTTTCCGCTGAGCGTAATTGATTTCATAACAACGTCGGCTCCCAGGCCCGAGTAGACTTCCGTGGTGCTGAAACCGATCAAAGAATCTCAACGAGGGCCTGCGCCGCCCGTACTCTTATTTCTGTGACAACCGACAACGTAAAGTCGCACGATGACCGAAACCGCGCAACCGAAGCCTTGCTCAAAACGGCTCATCAACGCCTTTACCCGTCTCTCACCGTACCCAGCTATCTGGTTCTTCGCTCCCGAACGGCCATTTTCTCCAAGTGGGCCAGCCATCTCGGACGGGGGAATCTGAGGGTGTTGGACATGGGGGGGAGATATCAGCCAGATCGCCCTCTGCTAGGCAGCAGAGTTGGGCGATACATCGCTGTTGATTTGATTAAGACCGAGGATGTCCTTGCGGATGGGGAGGCATTGACCTCCAATCCCACAAGAGGGACATGATTGTTGGTAAAGTTTTGGGGACCCAACTCAGGCGGCGTATTTTCCCTCTAATCAGTTCGCTTGTCAACCTTCGCCATGCTCGCGAGGATATGAGTTCATATGGCACAGTTGTAGTACCCGCTCTTGTTTGCGAGTAGTTCAGTCACGTCTTCGCCACGCTTACGGAGTCCCTGCTTGCATTTATTTGGCGAGTAGGCTGGACCCGTAACGCTCATATCTAGCGACACTTCTGATAGCCCTACTCGCATCTATTTTGCGAGTACGCTGAACAGTGTGTGAGTGCCTGTTAAAGTTTTCGTCCGTTGAAAGACACAAGCAGGCAAACGAGCGGCTCACCTCGCCTTTTGTGCTTCTTGCCGTACCCGGCGGATTTTACGGCGCAGCTCGTGATCGTCCCACGCTTCTTTCCAAGTAAGTCCCTTCCGCCATTTTCCACTTTTTGTCCAGTCGAAGAGTGGTGGAGCGTGTCGCCGGTCTAACTCGGCGCAGAATTCCATTCCTTCCAGACTGGGTTTGGCACTCAGCGCCTTCTGTATCGTGCTGTACAGTCTGACTCTTTGTTCTCAGCCCTGTCGTTTATTCGGCCCCCGCCGCCCTTGCCTGTTGCCCGCCTCTACTCGAATTGCACTAGCAGCGGCGGTTTCTTCGTTCCGCACTGTTTCAATAGTCGCCCACAAGCCCCACAGGAACACCCGGCGGGTGCCTTTAAGCAACAAGCGGGTGTGGGCCTCTCCAAGTTTTTCCTCGGAGTCTCTTGCTGGGACATGTTGCTGCTTCATAACTCCAACCCCAAACAGTGCCAGAGAGATTCCGAAGAGCCAAGAGGGAGCGCGCCACGAGGTCGGCGGCGGCAAAGAAGGAGTCGTCGATGGGATTGACAAGGAAACTGTCTGTCCTGGAACGAACGGGAGTGATCCTACCCGCCGCACACTTTGGCTTTCGCCATCGCACGCCAAAATGTACCAGTCGAGAATCCATTCCCGAGCGGCGCGAACACAGGGTTGAAGCTGACTTTGCGCCCAGATGTCAGGATCCTCTCCGGTTTGGCTCGCGTGGGCGAGAGCGAGTCTAAAGTACCGTCGGTAGGTATCGGCAAGCAGTGCAAACATGCCATTGCGCAAAGGAACAAAGCGCTGAAAAAAGGAGATCGATTTCGAGGCAACAAGTGCCTGCTCAATTTCACCGTGGGCGAAGAGTGCTTGAGTCACGCCGACGTGAGGGATTTGGGCGAACCCATCCTGAAATAGATCGGCAATGGCTTTCAGAGCCGGTGTTAAGGTACGAAGCGGTGTGCGGTTTGTACGAGTCACTTCGAGTGAAGTTTATCGGATGTGCGGCCCACCCGCTATTCGCTCGGGACTTGGCACCCGGCGACTCCGCGCCCAACGTGTTCTCGGACGACTGCAGACAGGCCGATTTTTGTGCCCCATTATCCACGTAAGCTATAGAATTACAAGTAACTTAAAGCGGGCCTGCCGTCTGTTACAAGCAGCCGACAAGCCCTAACCACCACGGGAGGAATGAGCTCCAATGGCAGCTTCAGGCACCCTACCGCAAGAGGGTCTATCCCGCAAATCGCCTATTTCTAGAAGAGGCGTTCTGACGCTCACCGGCTTTGGAATCAAAGTACGGATGCAGTCCGGTCACCTTGAAATTGAGGATGGAATTGGACCGGAGCGACGTACGATCCGGCTCGCCAGAATCGGTCACAGGCTGAAGCGTCTGATCTGTATCTCCGAGGACGGTTTCGCGACACTCGGTGCGCTGAAGTGGCTCGCGGACGTGGGCGCTTCGTTTGTGATGCTCAACCGCATCGGCAAGGTCTTGTTCGTAACCGGACCAACCGCTTCCAGCGACGTGCGGTTGCGCCGCGCGCAAGCCTTGGCTCATTCCTCGGGCGCTGCTCTCCGAATTGCACGAGAGCTGATTGACCAGAAGCTTGCAGGACAAGAACAGGTTGCTCGTGACAAGTTATCGGCGAGTCAATATGCCGAGGCAATTCATCGTTACCGATCTGAGTTGGCAGAGGCTGACACAATCGATAGAGTGCGATTAGTCGAATCCCGCGCCGCTGCTGCCTACTGGTCAGCGTGGCGGACGTTGCCGGTCAATTTTCCGAGGAAAGATCAGCCCAGACTGCCCGCGCATTGGCGTGAGTTCGGTACGCGCGTCTCCCCACTTACGGGTTCTCCCCCGACTTGCTGTGAATCCGCCGAACGCCATTCTCAACTATCTCTACAGTCTTCTCGAATCCGAATCGCGTCTTGCTGCTGTCGCTCTCGGTCTCGATCCAGGTATGGGGGTGCTCCATGTTGACACCAAAGCGCGGGATAGTCTCGCCTGCGATCTCATGGAACCCGTCCGCCCAAAGGTTGATGCATTCTTGCTCGATTGGATCATGAACGAACCGCTCAAACGCGGGTGGCTGTTTGAGCAGCCTGATGGGAATTGCCGGTTGAGGACCGAATTCACCGCTCAGCTATCGGAAACGGCGCCGATGTGGGGACGTGCAGTTGCGCCCTTCGGCGAGTGGGTCACTCGCGCGCTGTGGTCTAGTTCAGCCAGGCTTGCTCGTGAATCCGCTCCGCCTACGCGACTAACGCAGCGCACCAAGCGAGAGATAAAGGGTGCACCGTCACAGCCACCATCGATTAAAACGCCACGCCGAGACAACCTCTGTCGAGGCTGCGGGAAAACGATCCAAGACGGGCGTGAGAACTGTGCCACGTGCGCTGTCGGCGATGCGACCAAGAACATGCTCGACGCTGCACGGATTGGACGCCGAACGGCGAACGGTCCCAAGGCACAAGAGAAGCGGGCGAGTACGCAACGGAAGAACGCCCTGGCACAGCGGCACAGCATGCTTGGGAGCCGTCGGACCAGCCGGCATGGCTCACTGACACGTTTTATTCCGAAAAGATCCAACCGATTCTCGCCGCCATGTCAGCATCTGCCATCGCGCGACAAATCTCAGTTTCGCGCTGGTATGCTGGGCGCATTCGAGAGGGCTACCGTCCACATCCACGACACTGGCTGGCGCTGGCGGAATTAGTTAGTTTTTCCCCGAAGGCCAATAGTCCGCCTGTTTGCTGTCAGCCTGGCCAGCCCGACTCCAGTCTAGCTTTACGATCCAGACCAAAAACGTTGTCGGCAGCATGGTCCGCAACACTTCCGTCGAAGTAGCTTTGCGCTTTCTGCCAAGACTTGACAGCGACGAGGCGGCCTAACAGTCGTCCGGCTAGGTCGGCGGCGCGGAAGTGGATGCCGCCATAACGACGGGATATTCCTGCTTGGTTGGCGGCATCGGTGAAAGTCTCCCAACTCAAAGTTACCGGATGCGCGGGCGTGACTCCCGGTTCGATTTTCGAGCTGCCGGCAGGAAGAGTGACTGAGTCGCCGAAATGATCACTTCCTGTCCAGAGCTCCAGAACCTTAGCGGCGGCTGCGCTGTAGGTGCTGTGGCCGGAGAGGTACTCGGGGAACGGCGGTGTGGGGAAGGTTGCCGGTTGATACGGAATCCACTGCGAGCCGTCCATCTCCACTGTCCCTTTGGCCGGGCCGCCCCAGGAGCGGATCGTCTTGCCGCGGAACAGAAATGGGATGGCAGTTACCGGACGAACCGAGTCGTACTCTCGCTTCGCGTCCCAGGCGGCGATGCTGGCGTCGAACACGGCATTGGACAGGACGAAGAACATTTTCACGTCATCGTCCAGAGTGTGGTGGTCTCGTTCGGAGACAAACTGCGCGAACAGCGCCCAATGGCCGGGAGGCTGTTCCGAGTTGGGCCGTCCGCCCAATATTCGGAGATCATCTTCTGCTGGTCGGTTAGACCAGCACTGATGGCGACCAATTCTTTCGCCTGTTCCTGGTATCCAGGAGATCCGTATCGGAACGGGCCGGGCTCCACGGCTGAACGAAACTCGTCTCCCTTGGTCAAGGCGAAGGGCGTTACGTAGCACCACTGCGCCCCCGAGAACATCTGCAGCACGAGATTGCCGGTCGCATCGGTGTAGCTGAGTGGCTGCCAGCGCTCAGGATTTAACGGCTTGGCAAAAGGAGCACGCGCGGGAACGGTTCCCGGCGAGATAGGCGGTCCAATCGGAGTAGGGGCCCTGGGCGAGATCGCCCAACTGGTTGGATTTGTCGTGATGGCGGAATTCAAGAACGGCGGGGTTTACATTCCGCTGATGAAGCAGCTCGGCTACGACCCGAGCGACGACTCCACCGACATCGAGACGCCGGCCGGCACCTCCTGCAAAGGAATTCATAATGAGCTGCTTCGTCAACATCTTGGAATCTTCCCCAGCGACTCACGTCATAGACGAGGATGGCCTTGTAAGCCTGCCCTCCAGCAACTGCATCATGAAGAAGTTGCTTGGAGGCAAACCCCACTTGCTCACCGTTAAAATGTTACAATGCTTACAATAGTTACAAGGAGAAACGCCCGATGAAACAATCACGTTCCATAGTGCTCAGTATGCGCCTGCCAGTGGAGAGTGGAAGACGTTTGAAGCGCATCGCGAATCGGCACGGCTGGACGCCGAGCGACGCTAGTGCTCGCTTAGTGGAAGAGGGCCTGCGACGGTCGGAATTTGCCTTCCTGGATTTTCGGGATTCGCCGGCCGGCCGGCAGGCCTACATCCAAGGCAGTACCCTAGCGATATGGGAAGTCATGTTGCTGCTTCGGAGCTACAAAGGAAATGTCACGAATGTGGCGAAGCATCTAAATTGGCCCGAAGCAAAGGTCCGAGCTGCTCTTAATTACTCGGAGGCATTCCCCGAGGAGGTGAACGAGGCGATAGCAGAGAACGATTCGACCGATTTCGACAGCCTGAAGCGTATGCTTCCCCAGGCGGTCGACTTTGCCGCCAGAAACACTAAGCGGGGCTAACATGCTTAAGCTACTTCTAGATGAGCACATTTCCCCGGCCGTGGCAAATGGTCTTCAACGTCGGAATCGATCGCTAGTTGTTTATCCGATGGTTCAGTGGGAACGTGGAAATTTTCTCGGGAAGGAAGATTCTACTTGCTTGCTAGAAGCATCGAAGCAGAGATTAACCTTGGTCACGTATGATCGCAGGACCATTCCCCCATTGCTGAAGCTCTGGGCAGAAGAAGGGCGATCCCATGGCGGTGTGATCTTTGTCGATGAAAAGACAGTCTCCCCGGCGGACATCGGTGGGCTGGTCCGCGCTCTTAGTTTGCTCGCTTCCGAGACCGGGGAAATTGACTGGGCCAACCAAGTGTACTTCTTGCGGCGCGAACGCTGAGCCGCGACCATGATTAAAACAACTCAACCTGGAAGTGACTTCGCGAATGTTGTGTTCTTGCGATAGGGTGGGCACTCTGTGTGCGAGTTGTGTGCCAGATTTGACCTAGTGTAGTGCGTCAAACAGATTGACGTTTATTCAGGGTGCGGCGAGCGCGTTTCACTTTTTCCAGGATGTCGGCAGCTCGCGCGGTCCAGATGAAGGGTTTCGGACTTTCGTTGTGACGGTCGA
>JBAUAN010000137.1:0-7014 GCA_049675725.1 Candidatus Sulfotelmatobacter sp.
TTCCAACTGCGTTCTTTCCTCCGAACTCAACGTAATGGCTGGGGCGATTCGCATCCGCAAGCGTCTCCTCTATCATAAGACGCTCGCCGATGGATAAAGGTTGTTAGTTGTGACGCACTACACTAGACACTCCTGCCGGGTCCGGAACAGCTATCTAGGCAATGTCTAAGAGGATTCGCGGAGGGTTGCCGCTCCAGGGAAAACCGCGCCGGGACTTCGAGCCAGACGCGGCCGTATTCGCGCCTGGCTCTTTACTTTTCCGTGCGTGCGCGCATCACAAACGGCGGACAAGACGTACCTTCCGTCCAGATCGACATAGAGCGTGTTTAAACCAGGCGACCTGGGATTCATTTCATTGAGACTTCGTCACCCTAGCCGGTAGCAGACGAACCCTCGTCTATCGCTGGGTAACCGCCCCACCGAGAGTACCGGCTTGCGGGTGATGTGGCGCATGGCGAGCGCGACTGTAAACCCATCAACCCGTTTGTGGCACGTGCAGGTGGGACCATGTCAAGGCTCTCTGTGGCGATGTAGATGTAATGGAGCGCGTCGCGACAATTGCGACCTATAAACTCTGTCGGTGTCGCTCCGCTCTATGCGTCCGTCGCCCCGGCACCGAGCCTAGACGAGATTTTCCACAGTCTTAAGTGTTCATCCGTCACAGACCGCCCGGCTCGCGTCGCGCGTGCGTCCGTTGTCCGTAATTTGTAACAAACGGGGCATTGCCTATTGCATTGTGTCTCGGCGGCCGCATACTGATGTCGGTCCCCCCGAATCGCGTGTGGTCCCGGTAAGGCAAGGTTAGCGAGCTATGAAGAAAAAGGATCTTCCCTCCGAGCTTATGGACGATATAGGCGCGAATGTCGAACTCGGCTCTGTAGAGCACGCGCGCACACCTCGGAACCATAAACAACCGTACGAGAAGCCTGTGGTTCGTCACGATAAGGTCTTCGTAAATACAGCCTTGTCCTGCGGCAAAATCACTGCGGGCACCTGTGGCATGATGAACACCAAGGTGTCGTGACGTGCTGCAAGGATGTACTTCAGCCGAATCGCATGCGCTGAAATGCGAACTCGCAACCGAGGTTCTGCGCTCATGGGGTCATTTGCGCCTCCGGGTGATGGGATTGAGCATGTTACCCACAATTTTTCCCGGCGACACACTCCTGATTGAGCGCGCGAGCGGCGACTGCGTGGGCAGGGGAGACATCGTGCTATTCGGTCGTGATCGTCGACTGTTCGTTCATCGGGTTTTAGGGAAGTCCGCCAGCGGTGGAGATTTGGAGATCGTCACGCAGGGCGACGGCTTGCGCGAACCCGATCCTCCCATCTCTAGCTCCCATTTGCTAGGCAAAGTCGCTTTCCTAGTGCGGGATGGACGACGCCTGGAGCCAGCAAAGAGTCTTGGGGTTTCCAGCCGCGCAGTCGTGGCTCTGGTGCGACGTTCCTCTTCGGCTGCGCGAGCAATTGTTGGAATCCGCACGATGTGTCAATGCCTCATCTTTGCAAGAGCTGATCAGTCCCACCGGTTGCCTGTCGTTCACCATTGAAATCAGAGTGCATGCCCGTTCCACCAGCCGCCCCGCCAGCTTCCCTCTCGGTAGCGTCAAACAATTTGGGCTGCACACGACAACATGAGGCCGCGCACTGGAACTAATAACTTCCACGGGGGGGTCTCGCGACGTTATAGCTGAATTCAGAATGCGCACGTTACTGCCTAGTTTGCTTTGAGTACGCTGTCATGAAACTGACGGGAGGCACCACTCGTGGACCAGTCTATGCACCTAGGACTGTGCAATTCTGAACAGTCAGAATTCACGAAGCGTGGCTATTATTCTCGTTAATTGTTCGAAGGGCACGACACCTCTCAGGCGGAGGAAGGAGTGGAAGTATGCCTAGAATCTTGTTGGCCGAGGACGACGACGCTGTCCGCGCTATGTTACAGGCAGCCATGGAACGCGACGGCTTTGAGGTAGCTGCTGTAGCGAGCGTGCGCGACGCGCTCCACTACATCGCGACAGAGAAATTTGATGCCGTGGTTTCCGATCTGCACATGCCGCGGGCCGGTGATGGTTTTACCGTCGTTAGCGCCATGCGCCACACCGACCCGGGAGCCGCCACTCTGGTACTCACCGGCTATCCGGCGATAGAGGAGGCTTTGTCTGCGATCCGCTTACAGGCGGACGAAGTCCTAATGAAACCAATACAAATTTCCTCCCTTCGGGAAGCGATCCGCACCAAACTCGCGAACCCGGCGGCTACTAAGGCGCTGCCTACGGAGAGCGTGGCATCCATACTGGAGCATGACCTGAGTGCTACGATTCATGACTGGATGGCGCTGGCGGAGAACGACGAAGAGTTGACCTGTATCCCGCTGAGTTTTGAAGACCGCACCGGCCATTTGCCAAGTCTCATCGCTGACTTGATTTTCCGCTTACGCCTCCCTCGAACAGCAAAGGCGGACGTCTCCACCTCTGCACGCGCACATGGAATTCTGCGACGTAAGCAAGGCTATACTCCCGCGATGGTGGTAGAGGAATCGCGCATCCTCCAAGTCAGCATCTTCAACACCATCCAAAACAATCTGTCCAAAGTAGATTTCAGCAAGGTGCTCTTGGACGTGATCACCATCGCGGACGAAGTGGATTCGCAATTGAAGGAAGCCTTGCTCGGTTACTGCGGCTCCAGCCCTTTCCCCGGCTTCGTGCGCTCGGTGGCATAGAGCACTGAACGCAAAGCCCCGCCGGGGTTGGTGTTGGCCCGGCCAGCCCGCCCGCGCGCGGGCTCGCAAGGTAGGCCTTCATTGTCATGCCTGAATGTTCCGAAGGGTGAGATGGCGATCAGGGCGGAAGATTAGTTGCCTTTAGCGGGCTAGCTGCCGCCAAGTTGGCTGCCGCGTCATCGAACCCGAATGCCCAATATTTGCTTCGGTTGATAGCATGAAGCGCGTTCCAACCAGATACGGGATATGCCGTTCTTGGCTATCGACCTTGTCGCACAACGGACTCGCGAAACAGCCATCCAGGCAATACCAGAAATTTGCTTGGGGAGCCCACCAAGCGAGGCGTCGCGAAATTCTCTATCAACTACGCCGGCACTTAGACGAGGATCGGGCTGGAAGGGAAAATAGAACTATTTGTTCGGATTTCGTAACAGAACTGAACTTGGCTATCGAGTGTGCCGCGCCGGCGCGAGAATCTAGCTCCGTGGCAGACGGACTAGTGAATCATCAGTCAGGGCAGACTCGGCATCAGCTGGAGCGGGTGCAACGTTACTGGCTTTCTCCTAACCCCCTGTTGGTTGTTCGCGGTGCAGCACACGTGAGCTGATCCGCGTACCCCGTGGAGTTCTGCGAGGCAGTTCCTCATCTGTTCGGTTTTCGTAACAGAATCCGAACACAGCTCAGATCATCCGACTCTGGAGTAGTATCCTTTTCGGGAGGCGCAGGATGCCCGTACGACCAGAATGCCGCATGAGCGATGCCAGTGGCATTATTCCCACACAATTGCGAGCCGAAACCTTGCAACAGGCATCCATAGCTTCCAGTGGCACATCTGTGGGATTGGCAACCAAACGTCGCGCGACTTGCTTCGGGTGATTTTTCCTCTAGTTCTATGAAGAGACTGACGTGAAGCCTAACATAACGGCGCCTGAATGCGCGTCGAGAGTCTTGATCCGAGGATTGTGGAGTACCTGTGCACGAACAACCTAATGTTCTTGCGAAGCGCCATGCGCGAGAGTAGCATAACGACGGCAATGCGCCGGGGCTCCATCCCGGAAATGACGGTTCGATCCCGTTCCTCTCGCCCCAATGATTCCGTTTGTATCCCTCTCCTGCCTGCCAGGACCAGGGGCGTGATTGCTCGAAGGCTATAGTGCTTTTCGGCGGTGTATCATCATGCGTAGAATTGGGTTTAACCGCTGCCCTTACTGCCCCAGTTTTCGCGTTTACCGTTCACAACCGGTGACGTGGCTGGATCGAGCCTGCGTGCTCGTCCTCCTCCAACTGGTCAGGTGTCACGTATGTCTGCGCCAGCACTACCGTCCGCTCTTCCTGCCCGCACCAGAATCCCCCTTTTCGTCCAGAAAGAAATCCGCGCAGATTTCCGACGACGAAAACCGGAAGCGCTCAGCATAAGAGCGGAAAGGCAAAGGATTGAGTCTCCTATTGTTCACGAAAAGCATGGCAGTGCCCGGAGGCACTGCTCGTGTTCGACACCGAAACACGCACGGATGGAACGCAAGGCATGACCTTTGGGAGCTATCGATTCATTGTGGCCGGACGGTGTCTGGAAGAGGGGTTGTTTTACGGCGACGACTTGCCACAGCCCGATCTGGAGATTCTCCAAGCCTATGTCGCGAAACATGGAGCTGATACGGCTGACGGCAGAGTTCGACAGTTGCACTTGCTGACACGTCGCCAATTTCTTGCGAAGTTCTATAAGGCCGTGTACAAGGCTCGCTGTCTACTCGTCGGGTTCAATCTTCCCTTCGATCTTTCCCGCATTGCTTACGATGTAACGGACGCTCGCGGGCGATTCGCCGGGGGCTTTTCTTTCGGCTTGTGGTCATACCTCGACAAGTCGGGCAATGAGTGCGCAAACCAGTACCGTCCCCAGAGTCGGAATCAAACACATTGACAGTAAACGAGCACTGAAAGGATTTACGGGTCGAAACGAACCCGACAAAACAGACCTAATTCCTGAAGAATCTACGAACGGAACTCCGGAAAAGGGTTATAACTTTCGCGGGCACTTTCTTGATCTGCGCACCCTCGCGTTTGCCCTTACCGACAGAGGATATTCTTTGGAAACGGCGTGCGAAGCGTTTGGCGTTAAACATGGAAAACAGAGCGTTTCTCGTCATGGAATTGTCACGGAAGAGTACATCGACTACAACCGGCGCGACGTTCTAGCAACGTGGGAACTGGCGGTTAAGTTGCTTGAAGAATATGACAAACATCCGATAACCCTCCAGGCCACAAAGGCGTATTCACCAGCCTCCATCGGAAAGGCCTACCTGCATGCGATGGGAATCAAGCCGGTCCTGGAGCGACAGCCCGATTTTCCCAAAGAATATTTGGGGTATGCGGAGACCGCATTTTTTAGCGGTCGCACCAGCGCGCACATTCGAAAAGTCCTGGTCCCAATTGTGTATACCGATTTTCTTTCGATGTATCCCACGGTGAACAGCCTCATGGGCTTGTGGCAGTTCGTCACAGCCGAGGAAATCCGAGTCGTCGAGCATTGCAGCAAGGAGATTCAAAGATTCCTTGCGAACGTGAGTGCCGACGTTCTTTTCAAGCCCGAAACGTGGAGGCAGCTAACCGGATTCGTCAAGATCATTCCGAACGGTGACATCTTGCCGACTCGGGGAAAGTACAGCGCCGAAACAAATGACTGGCAAGTCGCAGTCAATCATCTCTACGGCGATGCCGACAACCCCGGCCATGCGCTTTGGTTCTCACTGCCGGATATCGTCGTATCCGTTCTTCTGACTGGCCGTGTTCCCAAGATTATCGATGCGTTTCGGATTGAGGCAGTAGGTCAGCTAGCGGGGCTGGAAGCGACCCGGTTTTGCGGAGCAGTCGAGATTGACCCCAGACGCCAAGATTTCTTCAAGGTTGTCATCGAAGAGCGTAAGCGGCTGCCCTCGCGCGCTGATTTTTCCGAAAGCGAAAAAGATCGACTCGACAAGGCCTTGAAAGTTCTAGCCAATGCCGCGAGCTATGGCATTTACGCCGAGATGAATCGTCAAGAAGCAGACGATCCGGTCAAAGTGATATGCCATGGCATTGACACTGAGTCTTTCACTTGTCGGGTTGCGCATCCAGATGTACCGGGTGAGTATTGTTTTCCACCGTTGGCATCTCTAATTACCGGTGCCGCACGGCTCATGTTGGCCCTCCTGGAACATCGAGTTCGCGAATTCGGTGGAACATATGCAATGGAAGACACCGATTCCATGGCGATTGTTGCCACAAAGCGCGGAGGACTGATTCCATGTCCGGGCGGTTCGTGTCGAACGGGCAGTGGGCACAAGGCAATTCGAGCCTTGTCCTGGCCACAAGTTAAATCGATCTCTCAACAATTTTCTGCATTAAATCCGTACGAGCGCGATGCCGTACCGGGCTCCATCCTGAAGATCGAAGAAGACAATTTCGACCCCGAGACCCGAATTCAGCGCCAAGCCTACTGTTTTGCTATTTCGGCAAAGCGTTATGCGCTTTATTTGCGGGACGCCCAGGAAAACCTCGTTTTGCTCCGGAGAGGAGTGAATAATAAGTCCGACCGTTGGTCCCAGCACGGTTTAGGCCATCTCCTGAATCCCACCGATCTAGAGAGTGAAGATCGCAAATGGACTGCGACCGTCTGGCTTGATATGGTACGTCGCGCTCGCAGGCTTCCAACTCAACTTCTGAGCTTCGAGAATTCACCGGCTGTGGGACGGGCAAGCATTAGCAGTCCGACCATGCTGCGTTCATTGGCAGAATTCAATGCTGGGAAAAAGTACAGTGACCAGCTCAAACCTTTCAATTTTCTATTGACGTGTCACGTAAAACCATTTGGACATCCACTTGGAATCGACGCGGAGCGTTTCCACCTTATATCCCAGTATGTTCCGGATTCGCAGCAATGGCTTGAGATGTTTTGGATTGACCAGTATTCGGGAAAACGCTATCGCATCACAACAGCCGGACATCACGGCACCCGAAAAACAGCGCGTGTGAAGACATACGGTGATGTGATCCGCGAATACGAATTCCATGCGGAATCTAAGTGTGCCGATGGAAACGGCGAATCCTGCACAAAGCAAACTGTCGGCCTGCTCCAGCGACGCCATGTTCGGATAGATCACGTTAAGTACATCGGCAAGGAATCCAACAGCCTAGTGTAGTGCGTCAAACAGATTGACGTTTATTCAGGGTGCGGCGAGCGCGTTTCACTTTTTCCAGGATGTCGGCAGCTCGCGCGGTCCAGATGAAGGGTTTCGGACTTTCGTTGTGACGGTCGA
>JBAUAN010000138.1:0-68364 GCA_049675725.1 Candidatus Sulfotelmatobacter sp.
CCTGGCTCAATCAGGTCGAGGTCTGGTTCGCTAAGATCGAACGCGAGGTCATCGCACGGGGCATCTTCACCTCGGTTCCCGACTTGGCTCGCAAACTCCGCCGCTACATCAATGCCTACTCCGCCCATGCTCGGCCCATCCAGTGGAAATACTCCGACCCCACCCGCCGCGTCCGCACTAACGTATTCACTGCGACAGGCCACTAGAATCCTGCCGTGAAAAGACGAACATTACTCAAGGCTCTTCCCGCGGCAACCTTGCTTCCCTCATCCCTTTGGGCTGGTCTTCCGCTTGACGACGCCAATTCAACCCAAGCCACGACGGGCGTCTTCGAACTTCGCATCTATCATGCAGCGCCAGGAAAATTGGGCGAGCTGCAGTCGCGCTTCCGTGAACACACTATAAAAATCTTTGATCGCCACGGAATGAAGAGCGTTGCTTATTGGACTCCGCTCGTTGAGCCGGAGAAGAGCAACACGCTTATCTACATTCTGCGGCACCCGAGCCGTGAAGCGGCAGCTGCCAACTGGAAATCCTTCCAAGACGACCCGGAGTGGAAGAGTGTGCGCGACAAATCCGAAGCAAACGGCAAACTGGTGGAGAAAGTGGACTCCACCTTCATGGCCTTAGCCGACTTCTCCCCGCGGTTGTGCTAGCGTGGCGGACGGTCCAGCTTGTGCGGCGAAGTGCCATGAAGAAGCACCGTGAAAATGCACCGGTTTTTATCCGCTCGCGTGTCTCGCACGGGAGCTTGGGATGTCATTGACAACAAAACTTGGGAGCGTTATTGTCCGAAGTACACCGGAAAGGAGGTGGTCGAATGACAAGTTCTGAATGTGGCAGTAGTTGTGGGAGTCTAAGACCAGGTGAGGTGGCTGAGACTTAGGGCTGGTTGCTCTAAGCGGGGCTTTGGACGCAGCCGCGAATACGCGACACGCCCGAAGCTACAGCCCGCACACTAACCGGTGAATGAGGATCGGCGTCCGCCTGGCTCAGGTCGGTCAGCGGCGTTGATCGGGTAGCACCCCGGAGTTGCCGTGAGAGGCCACGTAGAGTGACCACCTCTTGGTCAATCCCATACAGTCCGCCGGACGGCCCGCAGGTTTAACAACTTGCGGGCTGTTTTTTTTGAGGCGCGAGGGAACAATTCCGCGAAATCGCTGGCTCGCGTCTGGCGGCCGACGTATGATTGCTCCGCTATGGCGTGGATTGATCCCGAACAGGAGCGGCGTCGGCTCATCGACTTTTACTCCGGGCAGATGGATGGTGAGCTCGAAAAAGTCGCGGGGCAGGCGTACGAATTGACCGATCTTGCGCGCGAGGCCTTGCGAACCGAGCTTGTGCGGAGAGGCCTGAGCGCTGAGTTGGCGCAGACCGCGCCCGATTTGACTAAGGCTGACGTCACTAAGCCTGATGTCACTAAGCCTGATGTCACTAAGCCTGATGTCACTAAGAATGTTGCCCTCGAGAACGGATTTCCCGGCGGTGCGCCCATGCCTCCACGAAGCGAGGTGGCGTTCGACGGGGAAGGCGAACTTCGGGAGTTGGTGACGATCCGCACGTTCCGCGATCTGCCCGAAGCGCTGCTCGCGAAGGGCAGTCTTGAGTCGGCAGGCATTGAAGCTTTGCTCGCAGATGACAACATAATTCGCCTGGACTGGTTCTGGTCGAACCTGATGGGCGGGATCAAGCTGCAGGTGGATCAGCAAGACGCTGAGGCTGCGAACGGAATTCTCGACCAGCCGATTCCCGAAGGGTTCGATGTTGCGGGCGTGGGGGAATATCAGCAGCCGCGTTGTCCGAAGTGTCAGTCACTCGACGTGAGTTTTCAGGAGTTGGATGAGCCGGTTGCCTACGTCAGCGCATATTTCGGCGTGCCGGTTCCGTGGAAGCGGCGCGCCTGGCGCTGCCACGCATGTAACGCCGAGTGGGAAGAAAGCGACGATCAAGGCACGGGCGAGAGTCAAACGGGCGAGGGCCAAACGGGCGGGGATCAAACAGGAGAGAGCCGGCGAGATTGACCTCTTGCGAGTGCGTCCTCCTCAGATCGAGATGCCTCGAGCAAAACCCTCGTGAACAACCTCCAAAGTATCTTCGGCCAGATTCAGGGCGGGCAGTTCGTCGCGGGTAAACCAGCGGGCGGCGGCGGCGTCGCCGGCGGCTGCTAACTCTCCACTGACGCGGCGGCAGAGAAAATCCACCAGCACGTAGTGGTACTGCACGCGGCCGCCCGGGTCGCGCAGGACGCGGTCGTAGACCCCCAGCAGTTCGCCGGGTTCGACGGTGAGCCCGGTTTCTTCACAGGCTTCGCGAATGGCGGCATCGCGAACCAGTTCGCCGACCTCCAGCACGCCCCCGGGGATCGACCACTGGGCTTGCAGGGGAGGGTGCGCGCGCTTTACGAGAACGACGCGGGAGTTTTCGATGATGATGGCGCCGACTCCAACCAGCGGTTGCTCAGGATATTCTCGTTGCATGGTGCTGGCATTCTAAAGGGAATCTGGGGCTAGCGGGACTACTGCCGAGCTGCGCTCGGCTTGGACGGGCGAGGGCGCCCGTCCCCACACAAGCTAAGCCCACACGAGCCATTTCGCGGCTCTGTGGTTAAATGTAGCTGTTTATGGCGCTTGAGGAATACAAACGGAAGCGGCGGTTTGAGGAAACGCCAGAGCCTCCTCCGAAACTGGAGACTAAGGCGGGGCATCGGTTTGTGGTGCAGAAGCACGATGCCACGCGGCTGCATTACGACTTCCGGCTGGAGTTGGAGGGTGTGCTGAAGTCTTGGGCGGTGCCCAAAGGGCCATCTCTTGATCCGGCGGACAAGCGGCTGGCGATGCAGGTGGAGGATCATCCCGTTTCGTATTTCGATTTCGAGGGCAACATCCCGGAAGACAACTACGGCGCGGGCACGGTGTTGGTGTGGGATGTGGGCACGTGGCAGCCACTTTCGCCGGTCGCGGTCAAGGGGAAGTATGTGCCCGGGACCGAGGCGGAAGCCGCGACGATGTTGGCCAAGGGCGATTTGAAGTTCCGGTTGCAGGGCAAGCGGCTGAAGGGAGATTTCGCGCTGGTCAAGATGCGCGGACGGCGCCCGGGAAGCAAGGGAACCGAGTGGCTGATGATCAAGAAGCACGATGAGTTTGTGGAGGAGGGGTACGACATCGAGTCGCACGAAACATCTGTGCTGAGCGGCCGCACCTTGGAGGAGATTGCAGGCGATGCCGGCTCGGCGGAGTGGAAAAGCCGTCCAACAGGCCGGGGAAGGTTGAAGGCGGCGTGGCTGGCGGATGCCGTGGCCAAGCTTGATCAGAAAAAAAAACAGAAAAAGCTGACCACGGAGGACAGAGAGGAGCAAGGAAAAAAAGAAAAAGAAAGCAAGCCTGACGCAAGTGGGGTTCCCGCGGCACTGACAAAGCCCGAAGCCAAAACAAGAAAATCCGTGTCCCCTGTGATCTCTGTGGTGAAAGAAGTTGCCGCGCCGTTGAAGCGCCCCATGCCCTTGACCATTCATCCCATGCTGGCGGAATCGGTTGACAGACCGTTTGACGGGGCGGAATGGCTTTTTGAAATCAAGTGGGATGGATACCGGGCGGTCGCGTTTATCAATGCCGACAAGGTGCGGCTGGTTTCGCGCAATCAGAACGACTTGACCGCGCGCTATCCAGAGCTGAAAGATCTGCCGAAATTTGTTCACGCGCGCGAGGCCATTCTCGACGGCGAAGTGGTGGCGCTCGATGAAGAAGGCCGGGCATCGTTCAGCCTGATGCAGCAGCGCACCGGCTTTCGTCCCGGCGGACGCAGAGCCGCCGAGAAAGCCGACGTGCCGGTGCTCTACTACGCCTTCGATTTGCTCTATCTCGATGGTTACGATTGGCGGTGCGTTCCGCTGGAAGAGCGCAAGGCCAAGCTGGCATCGCTGCTGGTGGCGGGCGATGCGGTGCGTTACTCCGATCATTATCCGGAGCAGGGAAAAGCGTTGTTTGCGATGGCGCAGAAGAAGGGACTGGAAGGCGTCCTGGCCAAGAAGCGGCAGAGTTTTTATGAAGAACGCCGCAGCCGCGAATGGCTGAAGATCAAGATCAAACACCGGCAGGAGTGTGTGATCGGCGGGTTCACCGAGCCCGAAGGCAGCCGCGCGCTTTTTGGCTCGATCGTGCTGGGACTGTACGACGGCGAGAGCCGGCTGATTCACGTAGGACAGGCGGGCAGCGGGTTCGATCAGAGGTCTCTGGAAGAAGTTTGGGAGTTGCTGAAGAAGCGGGAGACGAAGAGGAATCCGTTCTTCGGCGACGTGGAGGCGCTGCGGAAGGTGAGTTGGGTCAAGCCGGAACTCGTGGCCGAGATTGAGTATGCGGAATGGACCAAGGGGGCGGACGGCGGCTCGCCTAAATTGCGGGCGCCGGTGTTTCTGGGCTTGCGGGATGATAAAGATCCGAAAGATTGTCAGCTGGAAGGGAAAATTGAGACCTGAGAGCTGGTTTGGTTCCTACTGCAGCAGTCCGTACACTTCCACTTCTCCCCTTGCGCTGAAATAGACGCGGCCATTCACCACGACCGGAATCACGAAGCGGGTCGCCGTCGCGGCGCGGTCGCGCGCAGAGTTTTGTTCGGAGCTATAGATCGGCTGGTTGATGTTGGTCGCGTCGAACGCATAAAGAACGGCCGGCTGATCTCTGCCGTTCCACGTTTTGGTCGCAATCGCCCACACGATGGCGTTCTTCGTTCCGTTGGCGGAAACCGACGGGCTCGCGCCGGGATTCTGAAATTTTATGCTCGAAGATGTGTTCAGAATCAGCTGATCTTTGGTGACTGCATAGTCGCGCAGAAAATCATTGTCGCAGGCGAAAAACACATGCTGGTTCCAGTACGCCATCGCCCCGTACTCGCCGCCAGCCATATGAATCCGCTGCACGATCGCGTCGCCGTCGGGTCGAAACTTTCCCATGCTATCGCGGTCGATGACGTAAATCTGCGAACCTTTCGACGGTTGCAGCAGCAGGTGACGATGAGATCCTGGCTGATCTGGCAACAGCAGCGGGCCGCTGGAGCCGAGATCGGCGTCGTCATGGCTCAATCGCTCCTGATCGTAAGGAGTAAAGTAGTCGCGCAAAGTCAGTGAAGAGCCATCCAGCGCCAGCTTGAGGACGGAGTCGCCGTAGTCCCGTCCTCCCGAAGCGGCGTCGAATGTACCGTTTCCGGTGGGGACGTAAACATTGCCGTTGGGATCGGCAGCCAGTCCGGCGTCGCTCGCCCAAATGCCACCTTCGGTTCCGTCAGGAGTTACGTTCAGCACGGCTTTCTGCGACAGCGTTTCCGCGTCATAGGCCATGACCCAGCCATGGTAGGGATCCAGATCGCAGGACGAAGCCCAGGTCAGATACACCGTGCTGTTTACCAGCAGCAGCGCGGCCCGCGGATTTTCGCGCAGAGGATTGAACGGCACTTGCCCGTTGCTGTTTCCCTCGCCTCGGCCCGGCACCGATGCGGAGATCAGCTTCGGCCCGCCAAACTTTTCTGCGCCAGTGGTGATGGCGAGTGCGTGCAGATGCTGAAAATATTCTTTGTCACCGAACGTTGGGTCGGCCATCGTCCGCGCCAGCACATAGAGCGTGCCAGTCTTCAGATCAATGACAGGGGTGGAAGTGATTCCAACCTCCGGCTGAATGAAGGGACATTGCGTGTCCCGCGTGGGAACCGTCGTCAGGCTGCGTTTGCGATCCAGAAAGCTGACTTGCCACAGCGGCGCGTCGCCGGGAGGCTCCGCGTCGAACGCATAAACGCTGTCGTGCTCGGTGGCTACGTAGATCACATTATGTTTTCCCTTGCCGGGGATCTCGACTCCGGGCACGAACAAAGGCTGCGCATAGACCGCGCCGTCAACTTTGAACGCGCCCAGCTTGCCGAACTGTCTGGCATTCACGTTCTGCGGAGTCAATATCTTTTCGTTGAGCGTGGCTCCGGTGCGCAGGTTGTCATATTGCGAAGTGGTCACTTGCCCGAAAGCGGTCGTCAGCGGAACAGCAAGCGCAAGCACAGCTCCGTAACCGGCTAAACGCTGCATTTCGATTTCTCCTACTTAACGTCCTTCTTAATGTCCTTGATCGCCAGCAGCGTGCCGTAATCGCGGCCGCCAGGGTCCACGGCTCGGGCCACCACGCCGGAAAAAGCGGCTTTCAATTCTGGAAACTTGGCGATCAGAGCCTTGATCACAGTCACGTTGCTTTGATAGGTGCGCGTGGTATCGGAGACGTCGCTGGCCTGGTATTTCACGATCAGGTCCAGATCGTTGCCGACGGCTTCGGGAAAGACGATCGTCAGCTTGTAGGTTGCGTCTCCCGCGGGCAGGTCCACGGTTCTTCCATCAGCGGGAAAATCCGCAGGTTGCAGCGGCTGGAACTCGTCGATGAGCTTGTCGGTGGCGGCGGTTTTCATGAACGGCAGGGGAGAAATCAGACTCAGCGCCTGCCGGTAATAGAGCCAGGCGTTATGCAGTTGGCCCGTTGTCTTGTAGTCGCGGGCGCGGCTGAGGAACCAGTCAGCGGCGTGCCCTGCGGCCTGAACGGGCTTGATGTAGAGGCCGCCCAGCTTCCAGTCATTTCCCTGCTGCTGCAAGATAAAAGAAACCGTTGCTCGAGTGGATGACGCCACGTCTAGAATCACGACGGCATACTTGCCCGGCGGAAGATTGTCGAGATTGAAAACGGCGCTGCCCGCAGTCTGGCCATGTTTGTCGAACACGCCGCAGAGAAACTCCGCATGCGCGATGGAAGCTGCACCCTCGGCGTCCAGAAAAAACGGCGGACGCATTGTTCCGTGAGCGCCCGCAATCTCGGATTTGTGGCTTGTGACCGCCGCTTCGATTCCGCTGAAGTTGGAGACGACGCTGGGGATCGCATTCTGGCGGAGACCAGACAGATCTCCGCTGGCCGCCATATCGAAATAGCGCCGCCCGGCGGAGATGATGGCGGCGCGGGAGGCAGCGTCCATATCATCCGCGGTTTTGCAGCTTTCGGCCTGGGCGAAGACCGCGCCCACAGTCAATAACAGCAGCAGTAGAAAGCCGGACACGGTGCCCAGGACGGCGGCCGAATGGGGGGAACCACGACTCATCGAACTCTTGATGCCTTTTCCTTTCACAGGGTTGGCGCAGAGTACCGCTTGCGGCATGCTGCCCCGCTTGCGCCCGACTCTAAATTGTACGCCGCCGTACACGGTAAATTGTGGGGGCGCCGCGGACCCAGGGCAAACTCCCGGTGCGATATCTCTCCCGCGTCGCTTGCTGTTTGCTGCAAGGGATGGCCGGTATTGCGTTCTATTATGCAAGCCCAGCAGGTTCTTCACATCCGGTAGCGGGAGCGGTGTAGAATTTTTGCAAGACTGCTGGTGGGGCACGAGCCAAGGTTCCGGGAGGGTTGTTATGCGCACACGACGGAGTTTTACATCGCTGTGGATCGCCGGCGTCCTTATCGGCGTTCTGTGCGCCGCAGGTTTTGGAGCAGTCGATCAATCGAAGCCCGCGTCCACTTCCAAGAGCCACCGAAGACCGGCTAAGAAACCACTGCTTCCGCCGTTGCCCTCGGGGCCGCGAGGGCCGGTGCCGCAAATCTCATTGGACTCGATGCAAGCCGTGGCTCCGCACGTAACTTACGAGGGCGGTCAGCTCACGATCGTCGCTCCGAATTCGACTCTGGCGGACATTCTGCGCGCCGTTCGCAAGCTGACGGGCGCCGAGATGGATATCCCGGCCAATGCCACGGAGCGCGTAGTGACCAACCTGGGGCCGGGTCCGGCTCCCGGCGTGGTGGCGGAATTGCTCAACGGGTCGCACTTCAATTATGTGTTGCTGGGCGCGCCCTCTGACGCCAATACCCTGACCCGCGTGGTTCTGGTGGCCAAGGGTGGCCCAGACACAACTGCGCCCGGAGTCACCGCCATTGCGAACCCAGGGGCGCCGCCCATCGTGGCGCAAGCCGCTGCGGACGCGGATGCCGATGCGACCGACGATAGCACCGACGACAGCGCCGATCAGAATGGCATGGAAGCGGCCGAACAACCGGCGGCTCCCGGGGACACTGTGGTCAAGACTCCACAGCAACTGTTGCAGGAGATGCAGCAGCGTCAGTTGCAGATGCAACAGCAGCAACAGGCAGGGGGACAACCCGGCGCGGTTATCACGCCGCTGCGGGGACCGCAACAGCAGCCGCCGCAGCCGCCGCAGCCGCCGCCGCAACAGCCGGAGCAGTAGGCTTGGCGGTGACACGGAGAACTCCGGGCGTTCCCTCTCGCGCTCGGAATTCTGGGCAAGGGAACGCGCGATCTCGGAGCCGATTGAAAGCTGAGTTGGCGTAGTTCGGAGTGGAGCTAATCAGGGTCGGAGCTTATCCGGATTGCGCTTATCCGGTTCACGTCAGGGAAGGTTGCCGGCCAGTTCTTTTCCTTCGACATTTCTGGCCTGCTGCAGCAGTCTCCAGTCGCGGGCAAAGTCTCGTTCGGAGACGGTTGGTGTGGCGGTTCGGCGCAACTCCGCTTGCAGCCTGGCCTCGAGAAGCTCCCGGACAAGTTGCGGCGGAGCGCTGCTGCTGAGAATGTTGTCGGCGGAAAGGCCCACTCTTACCAGCCGATCTCCCACCTGCATGCGCAGCACCGGCCGGTCCTGGGCATCGAACTCAAGTTGGGCTTTGGACTGCATTCGAGCCCATTCTTTACGTACATTTCTCCCAGCCCCTTCGGCATCAGCCTCGGTCAGCAATCCTTCCAGTTCTTTCTGACGCGTCTCGCGTTCGTCGCGGCTCATGGGAAGTCCTCGCTCGCCATCTGCGGCATAAACCAGGGCGTTTTGCGCGGGATCAAAGTGCCGCGAGCCGGCTCCGACGAAAACGGCAAAGACGCAGCCCGCAAAAATCGGGCTGGCCACGGCGCTGGGGACGATGTACTTCTTCGATTTAAAGAACGACTCCACCACGCCGTGCACCGTGGTACTGCGCGGCATGCTGCCTGGAATCTGCGGCATCACTATTTTCGCGAATTGCAGGTCCGGATGGCGCTCGCTGAACCGGATCATCCTCTCCGCTATCTGCTTGGGAGTAGTTATGCCCAGATCGGCCACCACACTGCGATGTAAAGCCTTGGGGTGATAGAAGTTAATGATGTCTTTCGCAAAATCGGCGCAGTTGCGCCAGGCCAGGTGGAAGTGCGAACGATTCGGCGATGAATTGAGAGTACGGATCAGGGCCGCATCCTGCTCCGGCTTGGTTTCAATCTCAAGGCCATAAATCGTGCGGTTGTAGGAAGAGCCGACCAGCTCATACCAGTTTCCGCCGGGTATGCCGCCGTTGGCAGCGTCCGGTGCTACTTCCCGCAGATGTTGCCGGCGATAGCGGTCGCGGAGCTGCAACACGATCCTGGCATCGGCGAACAGCGGTATATCCTCAGGCCGCTCAACGGCATAGAGGTAAGGGATAAGCGGAATCGCCACCCAGTCATAACCGCCCACGCCGTCATAGCGGCTGATCACGATTCCGGTCTCACCCGGCGTACACGCCCGCAACACCCTCGGCGTATCGGCGCAAACCCCGGAGAGATATACCGCGGCATGCCCGGTCGCCGTGAAGAAACCCAAATGCCCGTAAGGCTCTTCCAAAAGCAAGGTCGCCGAGGCCCCCGCACGCGGCACACACGCCGAGAGCAGCACGATGAACGCGCAACACGCCCGTCGAATTCCCCGGATGTCGAGATGGGACATGCTGTTACCCCTGATAAAGTCCTAACCCTCTTATTTGAAACCCTTTAGCAGAAGATTAGTTGCTGAGAATCGGAAAGACCAGTTACCGAAGTCCAGCAAGAATCGGGGTAGTAAAAGAGTTCTTTCGTGGGCGAATAAAAAACGAAATAACATCCGGAGTCGACGCAGGCCGAGGCTGTGGAAAATCTGCGGAACGGACTCCGAGAGTGTCGGCAAGGCCGCTTGCTTTCAACCGGTTGGCGGGAACGGGTGTAGGAACCGCCCGTCACCCTTGTCGCACCCAATTCGCCAGGGCTAACCGAAACGGCCTCGCAAGGCACGGATTTCTATCGACAAGAGAGCGTTTTTTCCTTGATTTTGATGATTTTGATTGATCTTGGCGATTGAAAAGGCGCAAAACCTTCTCTAAAGCTAGCTCCGGCTGCTCACGAAGCCTGGGAGAGGGTGCATGTACACACTTGCACAGAATTTTCGCGTTGCGTTTCGCAAGCTTAGCAAAACACAGGGCTTCAGCATGACCGTGATCTTCACCCTGGCTCTTGGGATTGGAGCCACCACAGCCATTTTTTCGCTGGTCGAAGGCATTCTGTTGCGCCCGCTGCCATTTAGCAATCCGGATCGCCTCGTTCTGCTGGGAGATCACCTGGGAGACGGCCCGCACACTCCCGTTACAGCCCGCGAGATCGAAATTTACCCAAGCGCAACCAGCGCCTTTTCTTCCATGGGCGGCTACATCTCCACCAGCTATGAACTTTCCGGCGGCGCGACTTCGGAGGAAGTCCACGCTGCCCGGTTCAACGCCGGTGTGTTTCCGACCCTCGGCGTTCGTCCCATTCTTGGCCGCGTTTTTTCGCAACAGGAAGAGGACGCGCATCAGCCGATTGCCGTGATCAGTTATGCCCTGTGGCTAAACCGTTACCAGCGCGATCCCCGCGTGCTCGGTAGCTCCATCGACCTCGACCGCAGGCCCTACACGATCATCGGCGTGATGCCGCGCAGTTTTGAGTTTCCATTGGAAGATGGGCAGCTCGATCAGGCGCAGCTCTGGGTGCCCTTGAGCCTTACACCCGAGGAACTTTCAGAAAAGAATGCGGGCTTTTGGGGATTCCAGTTAGTTGCCCGCCTCAAAGATGGCGTCACACTTCCGCAGGCGGCGCAGGATGCGGACCGCGTCGCCCGGCAGATTATGCGCACCTTTCCCGCGAGCATGAATGCCATTCACATTCGGGGCGACGTCACGCCGCTGATGGAGTATGCCGTCGCGGACGTCCAGCCCTTGCTGCGCACGTTGTTCTTCGCCGTCTCCATCGTTTTGCTGATTGCCTGCGTCAATGTCGCCGGCCTGTTGTTGGTGAGGGCGATTCGGCGCCGTCGCGAGTATGCCGTTCGACTGGCTCTGGGCGCACGTGCCAGCGCCATCCTCCGCGAATCCATGTGCGAAGGCCTGTTGCTCAGCCTGGCTGGTGGCCTCCTGGGTCTGGCGTTTGCCGTAGGCGCCATCCGTGCCGCCTTGCATCTGCTGCCAGAGTCCATGCCGCGGGTCGACTCCATCGCGATCGACGGAACGGTCGTCGCCTTCGCGTTGCTTCTCGCACTTGCCACCGGCATGCTGTGCAGCCTTGCTCCGGCTTTCGCGGCCCTGCGGACCAACCTGACAGAAACCCTGAAAGAGGGCGTGAGAACCGGCACAGGCGCTTCGAGCCACGCCTGGCTGCGCTCGGCCCTCGTCGTCTCCGAGATTGCGATCGCTCTGGTACTGCTCACCGTATCCGGCGCGTTTCTGCGCAGCTTTCAGAAGATGCGCGCCGTCGACCCGGGCTTCCGTTCTGACCATGTCCTGGTGGCCAGCTATCAGTTGCCTCTCAACCAGTACAATACTCAGACTTCCGCCGAAGCCTTCAACCGTGCCGTGGTCGACCGGCTCGCCCGCATGCCGGGAATCGTGGCCGTTGGCATCACCAACATTCTCCCCGCCTCGGGTCTTTACGGAGGGGCCGCGTACACCATTGAGGGCGCGCCCGTGGACAACTGGAAGCTGAAATTCTCCATGTTCGCGATCACCTACGGCGACTATTTCCGCGCCATGAGCATACCCCTGCTCGATGGCCGGTACTTTACAGTGGACGACCGTGCAAACTCATCGCTCGTCGTGATTGTCGGCCAGTCCATGGCCGAACATTCCTGGCCCGGTCAGCGGGCCGTCGGCAAGCGTATGCACGTTGGCAACCCGCACAAGGGACTGCCCTGGGCAACCGTGGTGGGCGTAGTTGCCGATACCAAGATCGGGTCACCCGATGAGCCCAGCAGCGACCAGTGGTATCTGAGTGCGGAGCAGCCTGCGATTCTCTTTGGTCCTGACGCCTCGGGCGCCCTCACTAGCGCAGCTGGCGGGTACATTACGCTGCGTTCAACGCTTCCTCCCGAGCAGATGACTCAAACGCTTCGTTCGACCGTCGCCGAGGTCGATCCGCTGCTGGCGCTGCAGCAGATGCAGCCGATGAATGATGTCATCTCGAACGTGGAAGCGCCACGCCGTTTCAACACCGACCTCATCACCGCTTTCGCTGTGGGCGCCCTGCTGCTTGCGATTACCGGGATCTATGCGGTGATGGTGTTCTCGGTTTCGCTGCGCACGCAGGAGATCGCCATCCGCATGGCGCTCGGGGCGCAGCGCAGCCGCATCGCCCGGCTGGTTCTGATTTCGGGTGCGAAGATGGCGCTCATCGGCTGCGGCTTCGGTGTGCTCGGCTCGCTCGCGATCTCCCGGATGGTCAGCTCATTCCTGTTCAACGTGAGCGCGACCGATCCGCTTGTCTACCTGGCGGCGGCCCTGACCATGATGGTGATGGCGCTGGCCGCCTCCACGCTTCCGGCCATGCGGGCGGCTTCCGCGGACCCCATCGACGCCCTGCGCGAAATTTAGCTTGACACCCCATCCCCAGGCTGCTATTTTTGTCGCATAGTGCTATAAAACTAGCATACAAAATGAAATGAAGAAAACGAAACTTACACCGCTGGCACGGCGCGAACGCCAGATCATGGATGTGCTCTACAAACTCGAGCGGGCGACGGTTGGGGAAGTGGTCGCCGCGTTTCCCGACCAGCCGCATTATTCGACCGTGCGGGCGCAACTCCGCGTGCTTGAAGAAAAAGGCCACGTCCGCCACGAAGAACATGGGCTCAGGTATGTCTACTTTCCTGCTGTGCCGCGGGATGTGGCGCGCCGCTCGGCGCTGCGGCACCTGGTAGAAACATTTTTTGACGGCTCCACGGAAAAAGTTGTGGCCGCGTTGCTCGGCGGAGAAGTTTCACGAATCTCGCCGGAAGAAATGGATCGACTGGCGCGCCTGATCGCCAAAGGCGGAAAGGAGAGCGGATCATGAAGCCAGTCATTGAGTCCGGATCAGCGCTGGGGTTTCTGATTGTGTGCTCCGTAAAGGTAACGGGGCTTCTGGTTGTGGTGTGGTTGCTGGCGATCGCGCTGCGCAATCAATCGGCAGCACTGCGGCACCGCGCGTGGGCTGCGGGGATTCTGAGTTCGCTCGCGCTCCCGGTATTCGCGCCGCTGCTTCCGGCGTGGCATTCTGCTGCGCTCGCGGGTGCGGCGCTATGGGGTCCTGCGGGTGCGATGGCGACCCAGGCGAAGTCCGAGAATTTTCCGGCCTTGGTCGTCAACGCGATCGTCGTCAATGCCGGTGCGGTTTCGCCACTGTTCGGCAAGATGGCGGTGATCCTCCTACTGATCTGGGTGTCCGGCTTCTTCATTCTTGCGCTCAAGCTCGCGGATGGGTTGGCGCGGCTGGCGCGGGCATCGGCACAGGCCAGGCCGCTGCTACAGAACGACTGGCAGCATCTTACTGGCGAATTTTCCAGGTCACTGCGGATCAGGCGTCGCGTCCAGGTGCTGGAGTGCGACAATCCGTTCGCCATGCCGATCACCTGGGGAGTGTTTCGACCCGTGGTGATCCTTCCGGCGAGCGCGTCCAATTGGCCCGAGAGCAGGGGGCGCATGGTGCTTTTTCACGAACTCACGCATATCGCTCGTTACGACTGGTTTCTGCAGATTTGCGCCGAGCTGTTGCGATGTTTCTACTGGTTCCATCCCCTGGCGTGGATCGCGGCGGGAAATTTGCGCCACGAAAGTGAACGCGCCTGCGACGACTCCGTGCTGAATTCCGGCATCGCAGCATCAGAATACGCCACGCAGCTTCTCGATCTCGCACGAACGCTGAAAAACTCAAGCCGCACCTGGGCTACCGCGCTCGCCATCGCACGACCATCCACTCTTGAAAGGAGATTTATTGCCATGCTGAATCCGTCGATCAATCGCAAGCAAATGTCGCGAGGGGCTGGGCTCTTCACCGCGTTTGCCGCTTTATGCTTTCTGCTTCCCCTGGCCGCTCTGCGGCTGCCGGCTCAAGACCTCTCTGGCAGCTTTGGTGGAACCATTCGTGATGCAAACGGGAGTGGCGCGAAGAACGCGACCGTGATCATGACTAGCGGCAAATTGAATACGACCGTCATGACCGTGTCGGACGCGGAGGGCAACTTTAGGTTCAAGTCTTTGCCGGCGGGCGAGTATGAAATGAAAGTGGTGAAGCCGGGATTTGCCGTTTATCGGGTGTCGGGGCTGGAGCCCAGCGGGGAGTCGTCGCAGAACATTACGCTGGAAGCCGCCACGGAAGACGGGAACGCAATGCCGGCGCTGGAACCTGGAGCCAAGCCGCCACTGCCGCTGGATAGCGGAGTTCAGTCGGCAAAAATTCTTACCAAGGTTACCCCATCGTATCCCGCCGCAGCCAAGGAGGCCCGCGTTCAGGGCGCGGTGACGCTGGATGCGATCATCGGAGTGGACGGCAAACCGCTGGCCTTGCGCGTGCGGAATGCCGAGGTCGATCCCCAGCTGGCGCGCGCCGCTGTTGAGTCTGTGAGCCAATGGCGCTATCGCCCGACCCTAGTGAACAACGAACCCATCGAAATCGCCACGACCGTGGTGGTGAATTTCACGCTGATGCAGTAAGAACGGGCGCGTGGGCCGTGCTCAGAAACTACCCCAGCGGCTGGCTGTGGTCCGGTCAGCCGTTGGCAACGTTTTGATTATTTTTATTCCTGATCTTTTTCTTGATTGAGAATCTTTTTCCACGCCCAGCGCGCGGTCGCGGCGACGGTCTCATCCTCGTCGCTGCCCAGCTTTTCCAGTAGCGGCAGAAATTTGCGGGCGCCACTGTTGCCGGCGGCGATCACGGCATTGCGGCGCAGGCCCGAGCGTTTGGCGCGGCGTACCGGCGAACTGCGGAATGCGCCGCGGAATTCTTCCTCGCTGATTTCCGCCAGCCAGTCGAGCGCCGGGTTCACCAGTTCGGGCCGGGGAGCGAATTCCGGCGCGGACGTTGCCGGAGCCTTCCGGTTCCACGGGCAGACGTCCTGACAGATATCGCAGCCGAACACTTGGCGTCCGATGCCGGCTCGCAACTCTTCCGGAATCTCGCCGCGCGTCTCGATGGTGAGATAGGAAATGCATAAATTGGAATCGAGTTGGTATGGCGCGATGAGGGCGTCGGTGGGGCAGGCCTCGATGCAGCGCGTGCAGGTGCCGCAGCGGTCGGGCGCGGGCAGGTCGGGCTCGAGTTCGAGCGAAGTCAGAATCACGCCCAGAAAAAGCCACGAACCTTTTTTCTGGTTGATGATGCAAGTATTTTTGCCGATCCATCCTACGCCGGCATATTTGGCGAAGACGCGCTCGACGATAGGGCCGGTGTCGACGTAGGAACGCGTGACGAGTTCAGCGGGATTGTTGGCGGAAGCGTCGGTTTCTGCGGCTTGGCGCAAAGCGTCCTCAACCTGCCGCAAGCGGCGCAGGACGGCTTCGTGATAGTCCTCGTGGCCCCAGGCATAGCGCGAGATCCAGCCGCGGCTGGCGTTGCTGGAGTCGTCATCCGGCAACTCCGTGGAATAAGGTTGCGCAGTGTTGTAGTTGATGGCGCAGACCACCACGCTTCGCGCCCAGGGCGCAACCCGTGCGAGAGATGCGCGCTTGAGGTCTCCGCGCTCGTCGCGGGCTTCCATGTACTTCATTTCGCCGGCGCGGCCGGAGGCGATCCAGGCGGGAAAATGATCGAGTTCCGGCGCATGCCCGGTCGGCGCAATGCCGCAGAGTTCGAAACCGGCGTCTTGGGCAGCACGCTTGATGATCGACGTAAGTTTGACGAGCTCACTCATGAAAAACATGCCCAGGTACAAAGTCTACGACAGGACGAAAAGGCTGACATGGACTCGGTGAAAGCGCTATGCTTCCGCCATGCTTGTGAAAAGAATTGTTTTCATTTCCCTCTCAGTCGCATTGCTTATTTCTACGCTTGCCCTGGCCCAGCAATCGGCTGCCGTACATGTCACGATCGTTGTAACGGATACCAGCGGAGCTAGCGTTGCACACGCGCAGATTGGGTTGACATCTGCCCCGATCCCCGACGCGCAGAGGAAAACAGACAACAAGGGCGAACTGGCCCTCGATTTGGAGCCAGGTGGTTACGAGCTTTTTGTGAGTAGTCCGGGATTCAAGCAGTTCGTCACTAAGATCGACGTGAGCGCCGCGAAGCAGCAACAAACCGTTCCGGTCACCCTGGAAGTCGCACGCATCCCCGGAATGATGGTGTCCGCGGCCGACACGCTGCAACTGTGGGCCGGTTCTTCGCAGCTCATCGCGCTGACACCCGCCGATGTGAAGGCCCTGCCCCGCATCACGGTGACGGTTCACAATTCTCACGCAAATGCCGGCGAAACTTATTCGGGTGTTCGCCTGGCTGATCTCTTCACGAAAACAAAGTTGGGAGCGCCGCTGGGGAACGAATTGCGGGGGAAGGCTTTATCGGGCTTCATCGTTGCAGCCGGTTCCGACGGGTACCAGGCCGTGCTTGCACTCGCGGAGATTGATCCCAGCTTTCATCCGGGGGAGGTCCTCGTCGCCGATACCATGAATGATCATCCGCTCGACGCACACTCTGGCCCATTCAAGCTGGTCGTCACCGAGGACAAGCGTCCGGCGCGCTCCGTGCGCAATCTGGTGAGTCTCGAACTGAAGATGGCCGACGAGCGCTGATTAAGAGAAGGCCGAGGAGATTCTACCTTACACGCCCAGCTTTTTTACTTCTTCGTTGTAGTACTTGCGGTAGAGGATGTCCCACTCCTGGGAGCCTTCGAGGATGGTGCGTTTCTGGCTCTCGATTTTCTGGCGGGCGGCGACGTCGATTCGTTCTTCCTGATTGAGCAGTTCTTCGAGTAGCTTGCGGGTCTCCTGGCGGATGGTATTGAAGTCTTCGATGAATTCCACTTCGTCCATGGCCTTGAGGACGTCCGAGACCGCCCGGGCCAGCACGTTCACTTTGTCGCGGCTGAGCCTCACAGCACCGCCTTGTACTTGCGCACGAGTTCGGTTTTCACCTTGCGGAACATCTCCTGGTAGTTGGCGCCGCTCTTCTGCATCTCGTCGGAATAAGCTTCGAGGATGACGCGGACTTCGTCGTTGATGCGGTCTTCGAGCGAGAGTTCATCCACCAGCGCGGCGTGCACGCGCTCGGTGACCGCCGGGACCTTGTCGGTCTCAATGAATTTGCCGGCAATCAGTTTCTTGGTGACTTCGCGGGCTAAATAGCCCACATATTCTTTGGAAAGAAGCATTGCGGATCGGAGGCCCTGCGTCAGTTATTGTGAATGAAAAAGTGTAACACACGGCGAGCAGCGCTGCGGGCGGCGCGAGCCGGCTGTTCAGTTCGAACCTGCTTTCCTTCATGGGCTTGTCATCCTGAGCGAAGTTGTCGTGCGCGAAGCGGACGGCTACGCAGTCGAAGGATCCCTCGCAACTTAAAGCCAGCCGGGACTCCAGGGAGTTCTCACCGCCGGCCAACGCACAGTTAAGAATGCCTGGCGGCGTCTATCTCTGCGTCGGCGAATAAGGGGTCCTTCGACTGTGTCGGTCGTGCGCTTCGCGCACGGCCAACTCCGCTCAGGATGACACGGCAGGGATGTCTTTTCCAGGGCGTCAACACGTCACCGCGCTCCCGCTTTCCCAAACCACTCCTCGAACCACTCCAGCGTGCGCAGGTTGTAATCGCGCTCGTCGGCTGCCTTTATGAACATGTGTCCTTCGTCGGGATAGACAACCAGCGTAGTCGGCACGTTCATCGCCTTCAGCGCGTGCCACCACTCCACAGATTGTTCCATGGGAACCTCGCCGTCGCGGTCGCCCACCAGAATCAGCGTGGGCGTCTTCACCGCTTTCACGAAGTGCATGGGATCGCTCTTGGCATACACCGCCGGATCGTCATATACCGAAGCGCCGAAGAACGGGATCATCCATTCGTCGATGTCGTTCAAGCCATAGTAACTGAGCCAGTCCGAGAGGCCGGCGCCCGCAACCGCCGCGGCGAAGCGCGTGGTTTGCGTCTCCGCCCACATCGTCATGTAGCCGCCATAGCTGTGCCCGCGGATGCCGATGCGTTTCGGGTCGATTGGATACTGCTTGATCAGCGACTCCACTCCCGCCATGATGTCGCGGTAATCGCCGCCGCCGAAATCCTTGACGTTGCCCTGCGTGAAGGTTTCTCCCTGACCATAGCTGCCGCGCGGATTTGGACACAGCGCGAAGTAACCCAGGGCCGCTTCCGCCCCGTTAAGACCTTCGTCCCAATGCGAAGTACAGGCATGTGCAGGTCCGCCGTGGACGTTCACCACCAGTGGATAAGTTTTTCCCGGAGTGAAGTCTTTCGGAAACGTGAGCCAGCCCTGCACGCGCGTCTTGCCATTCATCCAGTGCACGTTGCGAGTCTCGCCCCACGCGGGTTTCACGCCGTCATTCAAATGAGTGACTTGCTCCCACTTGCCGATCGTTCCGGCCCAGACTTCCGGCGGCGTGCCTGCGGATTCCCGAACCAGGGCGATCTTTGCTCCGTCGCGCGAAAAAGAACCAGTTGGTTCCCAGCCGTCGCTGGCCGTGCCGGTGAGTTCTTCGCCAGTCCAGAGAATCTGGCTCGCGCCGCCGTTAATGGCTATCGTTGCGAAGCTGGAATTTCCATCCAGATCCTGCGCGAAGACGATGCGGTCCGAACCCGACCACGCTACAGCCGAGGGAGAACCTTTTATTCCCGGAGTAAGATTTCGCGCGGGCCCGTCCGCCAGCGGAACCATCATGATTTCTCCACCGGTCAGCCCCGCGTCGCTCATCAGGCCTTCGATGAACGTCACATTTTTTCCGTCGGCAGAAACGTGAGGGTCGGCGAGTTCCAGCTTTGGCTTGTAGATCTCGTGCATCTCCCCGGACTGCGCGTTAATTCGATACAGTCGAGCCACCCACCAGTTCGCGTCGCCGTTGCCATGCGCAGCGATTGCCGCCCAGCTTTGCCCGTCGGGAGCCCAATCGTATTCGTAGACGTATATGTCCGAGGGCGTGACTTGGGTCAGCTGGTTGCGGTTGAGATCGTTTGTTCGAAGATCGACTACCGCGATGCGCTGCTCGTAGATTTTCTCGTCGATGACTCCGGCCAGCGGCGTCATCGGCTGCAGTGGCCCGGCCACGCGCGGCATGCCTTCAATGAAGAGCAGAGCAAGTTTCGATCCATCAGGAGAAAACCGCGGATTCTCGGCGTAGCCCTTCAGTTCCGCGCGCTTCACCGGAGCGCCGCCATCGGCCGCTGCGGTCCAGAGCTGCGCCGAGGGCACGTCGCCGGGCAGGTCCGCCAGGAACGCGAGTTGTTTGCCGTCCGCCGACCACGCGACCTCGCGCAGAGGAAGTTTTCCTTCGACGGCAATCGTGTGTGAAGCAGCGCCACTGAGAGCGAGCAAAGTGATCTCCCCATCCACGATGTAGGCAACCTTCGTTCCGTCCGGCGATATCGCCACCTGATCAATCCTCCGGGCGTGCGGCATGGAGTCGAGCACGCCAGCGGCGCGCGAAGGCGCTGACACCTGCCCGTGCGCCGGGGAAGCAAAGGTGAACGAGGCTGCGATCACACAGGAGAGTAAGAAAAATCGCTTGCGGCGGCCGGCATCTGATTTCATGGCAAACGAGTATACACAGCCCGTGGTTGCGATGCGGCCACATACCCGCCGCTGGCACCTGGCTCACGAACGGCATACAATGCATTAGCCGAACTTCCTATGTCTCCCATTCCTGACGACCTCACAACAGTCAAAGACGACATGATCGCCTTCGTCGAAGGGCACGGCATGCGCCGCTTTCACGGCTACGTGGACTTCGAAGAAGTGCAGTGCGTCATGTGGGAGACGGGCGGAAACCCCGACGGATGGAAGGATTTCGTGGAGCTGGCCAAGAGCGCCGGCGCGGCCTTCCTCACCATGCATTCCTGGACTCTCGAACGCACCGAGCTCGACGAACTGGTGCAGCGGCTTTCCACCTCGGAGTTCACCGACACCGAGGACGTGGAAGACGCGCGCTGGCTCCGCGCCTACTCCGGCAAAGTAGGATTCCTTCAGCTGGGGTGGGCCTACCAGGGGTCCATGTTCCTGTGCGAAGTGAGCACCGAGTGGTACGAACGCTACCAGCATCTGCTCGAAGTCTCCGACGAATTCGGCGGCCTTGCCATCGACGAACCCGGACAGGACGAAGAAAGCTAAAGTGGAAATGGATTATGTGGGGACGGGCGCCCCTTCGACTTCGCTCAGGGCAGGCTCTCGCCCGTCCAGTCCGAGCGAAGCTCGGAGGGTTGTCTTCTCAGCCGGCGAACTGCGTTAGCTCTTCCCCACTTCTGCCACGGATGCGGTTTCCGAGATTGATATGAAATGGGTTCTCAAAACCACTGAACCGGCAAACGTGGAATCGCTCGCGGAAGAATTGTGGTCACATCCGGGTATTGGGGCGAAGACCTTCGATCAAGCTACGACCCTGGCCCGCCTGCTGATCATGCGCGGCATCACCGACGCAGAATCCGCCGCCCGCTTTCTCTCTCCATCACTTTCCCATCTGCACGCGCCCGAATTGATGACTGGCCTTCGCGCGGCCGTCGATCGCATCGACGCCGCACTCGAACGCAAAGAGCCGATTCTGATTTACGGCGACTACGACGTCGACGGCACCATGGCCGTCATCATTCTGAAGACGGCCATCGAACTCTGCGGTGGCGCAGCCGATTTCCACGTCCCGCACCGTATTCGCGAAGGCTACGATCTACGCGACGACGTAATCGAACGCGCGGCTGCGGCCGGCATTCGGCTGATCATCAGCGTCGACATGGGCATTCGCGCCTTCGCGCCTGCGGAAACGGCGCGACGGCTCGGAGTCGATCTCATCGTCACCGATCATCACCTGCCCGGTCCCGACGGCGTGCCTAAGGCTTTGGCTGTGGTCAATCCGAATCAGGCGGGATGCGAGTATCCCTACAAGCAGCTCTGCGGCGCTGGCGTGGCATTCAAGCTGGCGCAGGGATTGATGCAGCGCCGTCTCGACGGCAAAGACCAGAACAAGCTGCTGTTGTCGTTCATGAAAGTTGCGGCCATTGCCACTATTGCCGATGCGGTTCCGCTCACCGGAGAAAATCGCGTCTTCGCCAAACTCGGCCTGGATGCGCTGCGTCACGCTGTGAATCCCGGGCTGAAGGCGCTGCTCGAAGTCGCACAGATTTCTGCTGAGCGCCCGCCCACTTCCACGGAAGTTGCGTTCCGCATTGCGCCGCGCATCAACGCCGCCGGCCGCATGGACGTGGCCCGAGACGTCATCGAACTTTTCAGCGTGAAGGATGTTACACGCGCCCGAGAATTGGCGGCCAAACTTGACCAGCTCAACACCAGCCGCCAGGAAGAAGAACGCCGCATTCTGCGTTCGCTCGAAGAGCGCATCAGCGGCGATCCCGCGCTCTGCGACGCCTATTGCATCGTGCTCGATGGCGAGGGCTGGCATCGCGGCGTAATCGGCATCACGGCCACGCGCGTGGTCGAGCGCTACAACCGCCCCACGCTGGTGATTTCACGCGAAGGCGAGGAGGCCTTCGGGTCGGGCCGCTCGATTCGCGCCTTTCATCTGCTGGAGGCAGTTGAATCCTGCCGCGATCTTTTCTCGCGCTACGGCGGACACGCTCACGCCTGCGGCTTCGCCATGCCCGCCGCTAACATCGATCCGCTGCGTGCGCGGCTGGACGCATTCGCGCGCGCCCGCCTCACTGAAGCGGATTTCGAGCCCGTGCTCGACTTGGACGCCGAGCTGCACTTCGAAGAAATTACGCCCGGGCTTTTTCAGGCGCTGCGTTTGATGGAGCCCTACGGAGTAGGAAATCCCGAACCAGTATTCTCCGCACGCGGCACAAAGCTAACCGCCCCGCCGCGCATTTTGAAAGAGAAACACGTCAAACTCAAGCTGGCCGCCGGTGCCATTTCTGCTCGTGTGGGCGCGGGCGCCCCGCCCGCGCCGGCCGCGCGAGCGGCTGGGTTTTACTCTCCAAAGACCGGGGAGCCGCCGAGCGGTGAATTGTCGACAAAACAGGCGATCCAAGAAATGTCAGAGGCCGCAGTTCTAGCTTCACCTCGCTGCCATCCCGATTCCGCGTCGATTCCCAGACGCGAGGTGAGAGCCGCCGAGAGCAACCGGAGTACGGACGCTGCCCGTTCTGGCGGCACCTGGCGAAGGTCCATCGTCTTCGATGCCCTGGCATGGAACATGGCCGAACGCGTCCAGCTGACGCCACTCCTCGCCGGCGACGCCATCGATATCGCATTCACCATCGGCCACAACGATCATCCCGAGTACGGCGGCCTGCAGCTTTCCCTGCGGGACCTCAAGAGGGAAACGAAAGCATCCGAGGAAACGGCGAGCGAATCAAAGGCCGAAACAAGGACCGAAACGAAGACCAGCACAACTCACACCAGCCCGCATTCTGCGTAGCCGGCAGCACTTACCACAGACGGTAGTACCCATCCCGCCGCCCCAATTCCACTTTCACGCCGAACAGCTCCGATAGCCGTTCCACTTGTAGGATTTCATCCTTGGGTCCGTCCGCCACGATGCGTCCGTGGCTCATCAGCACGACGCGTTGAATCTCGGGAACGATGTCCGCCAGTTCGTGGGTCACAAGAATAATCCCAATGCCCGAGTTCGCGAGCGTGCGCAGGGCTTGCCGCACCGTGTGCTGCGCAGCGAGATCGAGCGAGTTGCAGGGCTCGTCGAACAACAACGCTCGCGGATTATGCACCAGCGCTCGCGCAATCAGCACACGCCTTGCCTCGCCCGACGACATGTCGCACACCGAACGGTCCGCCAGATGCAAAATGCCCAACTGCTCCAGCGCGGCGTCCGCCAATTGCCGGTGCCGCGGATCGACCGTGTGATTTGAAAAAATGCTGATGCTGCCGAAAAAACCGGAAAGCACAACGTCGCGCCCATTCGCCTCGCTCGTGCACAAAGCCATCAGGTCGTTCGAGACAATGCCGAGGCGAGAGCGCAAGCTGAAAACGTCCCACGATTCTTCGCCCAGAATCGTCATCGCCGAGTCCTCGCGCGCCACCGGATAGCACTCACGGGTAATCGTCTTGATCAGCGTGGACTTGCCGCAGCCATTCGGCCCCAGGATGGCAACGTGTTCTTCGGCGCCGATGCGCAGGCTGAAGTTGTCCAGCGCGGGGGTTTTGCCCCGCATTACGCAGATGTTCTTTAATTCCAGCAGCAGTGGTGTTTCGTGCGTGTTCATTGCATCCAAGTGTAGATGAGGCATTGACTCAGCGCTAAAAGCTGAGAGCTAATAGCTGAGAGCTGACAGCTGCCCTTTAAGCATTACACTGAACCTAGCCCATGCCGCTCCCCGTCTACCATTTGCGTCGCTGGTTGGTGGTTATCGCCGTCGTCTGCACGGTGGTCGTTGCGGGGATGTATTTGCGCGTCCGCTTGCACCAGTTCAGCGTGCTGAGAGCCATTCCGGGCAAGATGGGAATCGACATCAAGCAAACCGCTACCGGCTTCCAGTTTTCCAAGTCCGATGGCGAACGCACGCTCTTCACCATCGAGGCCAGCGACCTCAAGGAATTCAAACTCGACGGGCGCGCCGAGTTACACAACGTCAGCATCGTGCTCTACGGACGCGATTCCTCGCGCTTCGATCGCATCTACGGCGACGACTTTGCCTACGATCCGAAATCCGGCGATGTTACCGCCAAAGGCGAAGTCCAGATCGATCTGGAAGCCAATCCCGCTGGCCGCACCAACCCCGATCAATCCGTTCCCAAGGGACTGAGGAGCTCCATCCACCTCAAGACCCGCGACCTGGTTTTCAATCGAGAGAGCGGAAATGCCACGACCGCGGCGCAGGTTGAGTTCAGCACTCCTCAGGCCTCGGGATCGGCCGTGGGCGTGCTGTATGCGGGCAAAGCCAACACGCTGACCCTGGGATCCCAGGTTCACGTGGAGATGTCCGGAGGCGACCCCTCGACGATCGAGGCTTCGAGCGGCCTCATCACCGGCGAGCCTCGCGTAGTTCTGCTGGAACGTCCGAATCTCGTGCGCGGCGATGAAACCATGCAGGCGGATCACGCGAAGCTGTTCCTGAACGCCGACAACAATGTGGAACGGATCATAGCCACGGGCAATGTGCGCGCGCAGCTCAACGAGGCAGCAAGCGAGAGTAGCACTGCGAAAGGAAAAGAGCCGCAGACCAGGGCCAGGCTAGCAAGGACTGCTCCGGCGCCGAGCGGTGCTCTTCAAAAACCATCTCCCGACACGCAGGTTCACTCCGACGAAGCCGAGTTTCTGCTTACCGGCAAACAGAATCAGCTACGCACCGCAATCTTGACCGGCCATGTGCAACTCGATCGAACCGGCGCGCAACCGATGCAGGGCACCGCCGGCCGCGTGATTCTCGACTACGCCGGCCAGAACCAGCTGAAGAAGGTACATGCGCTCGACCATGTGCGTCTAACGCAAAGCGCCGCGAATCGCGACTCGGCAGCGGTGAAAGATTCCGGTCCGCACGACTTCGCCTTGACCGCGTCCGCAGTTGATTTTCTTGTAGTCGACGGCCGGTTTTTGGATCGCGCCGAAACCTTCGGCCCTGCGCAAATCACAATTCTTTCTGCGCCGCTTTCGGCGCAATCTGCGCCCCAAACTTCAAGCCCGCGCGACACCCCAGGTTCCGCTGCGCAGCAAACCGTTATCACCGCCGGAAAATTCAACGCGAAGTTCGAGACTGTCGCCGGAAGCAGCCGCTTAGCCACCATCCACGGCGCGCCCGATGCTCGCATCGTGAACCAGAGTCCGGGCCAGCCCGAAAGAATCAGCACCAGCGAAACCGTGGATGCCACTTTCCTCCCGCAGGGAGGCATCGCGACCGTCACCCAGCAGGGCAACGTGGTTTACGCCGACGATCAGAGCCCGGACAGACGCACGCAGGCTACGGCAGATTTGGCGCGTTACACCCCCGCTGACCAGATGCTTGCGCTCAGCGGCACCGTCACCGGCAACCCGCGTGTGGTGGAGGGCGGAATGGCCACCACTGCGCAGACCATCCGCATCAACCGCGCCACCGGAGAAGCTCTGGCCGAAGGCGACGTCAAGAGCACCTACAGCGAATTACAGGAGCAGCCCAACGGCTCACTGCTGGCTTCGTCGTCGCCGATTCATGTCACAGCGCAGAGCATGACCGCGCGCAACCATCCCGCCATCGCCGTCTACACCGGAGGCGCCCGCCTCTGGCAGGATGCCAACGTCATCGAAGCCCCAACCATTCAGTTTGACCGGGAACACCGTTCCCTGGTGGCGCAGGGCACCCCGGCCCGGCCAGTCTCGACGATCCTGGTGCAGCCGCAGACGGCGCAACAGGAGAAAGCCCAGCCGACGACCGTCCAGCCGACGGCGAAGCGGGCCTCCGCGGGGAAATCGGACCTCCCCAGCCTGGTCGCCATCACGGCGGCCAAACTCACCTACGCCGATTCTGAACGCAAGGCGCACTATGAAGGCGGAGTCTCCGCGAAGAGTTCCGACTTCACCGCTTCGTCCCAAACCATGGACGTCTATCTGCTTCCGCGGAGCCAAATCGCAAGCAAGAATACGAGCAAAGTCGCGAGCCAAACCAAGCCCAGTCAATCAGTTACGGGCCAGGGGCGGGTCGACCGAGTAGTTGCGCTGGGCCACGTTTTAATCCTGCAACCCAACCGCCGCGCCGAAGGTGAGAAGCTGGTTTACACCACCGCTGACGACAAGTTTGTGCTTACCGGCGGGCCGCCTAGCATTTTTGATGCCGAACAAGGCAAAGTTACGGGCGGTTCGTTGACTTTCTTCAGGGCCGATGATAGGGTGCTGGTAGAAGGCGAAGCAAGTACTCCTGTGGTAACTCAGACGCGAGTGGCCCGGTAGATGGCAAGTTAAATGCGTACCCTAGCCACGGAAGAAATTGGCAAATCGTATCGTGGCCGCCGCGTGGTGAATGGTGTCAGTCTGCGGGTCGAACAGGGCGAAGTTGTTGGTTTATTAGGCCCTAACGGCGCAGGAAAGACGACTACCTTTTACGCCATTGTTGGCCTGATCCCTCCCGATACTGGCCGCGTGTTGTACGACGGTCAGGACATTACAGACGTGCCCATGTATCTGCGGGCCCGTCAGTATGGCATCAGTTATCTCCCTCAAGAAGCATCGGTTTTTCGCAAACTTACGGTCGAAGAGAACATCCTCGCGGTGCTGGAAGCGCAGCCGATTTCCTGGCACGAGCGCCGCGAGAAGATGGAGAAGTTTATCGATGGACTGGGACTGGAGCACATCCGCCAGAATCGCGGATATGCCCTCTCCGGGGGAGAGCGCCGGCGCGTGGAAATTGCCCGCTGCCTGTGCATCAATCCCACATTCATTTTGCTGGACGAACCGTTTTCCGGGATCGACCCGATTGCTGTGCTCGATTTGCAGAAAATAATCAGCGGCCTGCGCTCGAGCGGCATCGGAGTACTGATCACGGATCACAATGTGCGCGAGACGCTTTCGGTCACCGACCGTGCCTACATCATCGATGACGGCAGAATTTTCCGTCACGGCCCGCCGGAGCAGTTGGCCGGAGATCCGGAAGTGCGGCGGGTGTATTTGGGAGAGAGTTTTTCGCTGGTGTGAGCAGAACGTCGTTGGCCGTTCGTCGTTAGTCGTTGGCTAAACAGAGCGGCCGGCGGCGAAGGGCGAACGACCGACGACGAAGGACCAACGACTGAACCTATGGTCATGCTGCAGCACAAATTGAGCGTCAAGCTGTCGCAGCGCCAGATCCTCACTCCGGGACTGGTGCAGATGGTTTCCGTGCTTGCGCTCAACAAGCTAGAGCTCAAGGACATGATCAATACCGAGATGGTGGAGAATCCGGTTCTCGAAGAGCTCGAAGAATCCGTCCCACTGCTCGATGAAGTCGGAGGCAAAGAGGCGGATCGCGAGCGCGCCGCCACTGCTTCGACCGAAGAAAATCCCATCGCTGCCGTTGAGAAGAAAGATCCGTTCGAAGAGATCGACTTCGGTTCGTTCTTCCAGGATTATCTCGATCCCGGCTACCGCAGCCGCGGCGAGATGGAAGAAATCGAGCGCCCGTCGTTCGAGAACTTTCTCTCGAAACCCGGCAATCTCACCGATCATCTGGCCTGGCAGCTGGGCGCTCTCAGCCTGCGGGCGGAAGTGCGCGAAGCCGCGGATCTGATCATCGGCAATCTGAACGAAGACGGCTACCTGATCGCGAGCGACGATGAACTGCTCGGCGTTGCGCCGCCGGCGTCTGCCGAAGCAGATGCGGTCACCGCCAAGAAAATTGTGAGCGAGGCGCAGGCCTTGGGACTCGCAGAGGACGCTTTAGCCGAGGAAGCTCTCGCGGAAGATGGCCTAGCCGAAGAAGTTTTGGCGGACGATGGTTTCGCCGGAGAAGCTCCATCCGAGAGGAGCGCCGGCGATTTGACCGAAAGCGGCCCAGCAGAAGGCATTCTAGCTGAGAACGCGGCGCTCGGAAGCGCAACTCACCTGAGCGCCCCGGACGAATTTTCACCCGCGACAGAAACCAGCATCGCCGGCCCTGATGCGACCGCGGCGTTTTCTATGCGCTCCGGGGACGCGGCCGTAGCCGTCGCCCCCGCTCCCGCACCTGCGCAGCCGGTCGCGTCTCCGGCCTGGACCCCCAAGTTCTCCGCCGCCGATTTGCAGGAAGCCCTGGACACGGTCCGCCAGCTCGATCCTCCCGGCGTGGGTTGTCGCGATCTCCGCGAGTGCCTGCTCTACCAACTCCGGTATCACGAGCAGCAGCTCGCGCTGCACAAAAGCGGAGAGAAGAACGGCGACAAAAACGGCAACGGCACGGCGCAAATTCTTCAGGATGCCACCGCCATTGTCGATCAGCATCTGCGCGCGCTGCAGAACAAGCAGCACAAAGAAATCGCGCGAGCCATCGGCCGTCCGGTGGATGCGATCGAACATGCGCTCCACTACATCCGGACGCTCGATCCCCGCCCCGGCCTGCGCTACAACAAAACCCAGCCGCGGTTGATCGAACCCGACGTTGCTTTCGTCAAGCACGGCGACGAATGGCTGGTGATCATGAACGACGAAGATCTGCCCCAGCTCCGCCTGAATCCGGCCTACAAAAAGCTGGTGACTCGCGACGGCACCAACGACAAGACGACTCGCGACTACGTGAAAGAGCGCTACAAGAGCGCCATCCAGCTCATCAAGAATATCGAGCAG
Source organism: Candidatus Sulfotelmatobacter sp. (assembly GCA_049675725.1). GTDB lineage: Bacteria > Acidobacteriota > Terriglobia > Terriglobales > Acidobacteriaceae > Sulfotelmatobacter. The sequence continues at coordinate 28,422 of JBAUAN010000138.1, forward strand.
CGCAAGCAGACCATCACCAAAGTCTGTTACTGCATCGTCGCCCGCCAGCAGGATTTTCTGGAACGTGGCATCGACCAGCTGAAACCCATGATGATCAAGGAGGTGGCCGAAGAAATCGGCGTGCATCCTTCTACGGTAAGCCGTGCGGTGGCCAGCAAATATGCCCACACTCCCCAAGGCGTATTCGAGCTGCGCTACTTCTTCAGCGAGAGTGTGCAGGGCCCCGAGGGCGGCAACACTTCATTGCTGATTCTCAAGCGCCGCGTCAAGAAGCTCATCGACGAAGAAGATCCCAGCCGTCCGCTGACCGACGAGCAGATCACCCGCATCCTGCAATCGCAAGGCATCCAGGTGACCCGCCGCACGGTGGCGAAATATCGCGAAGACATGCGGATACCGAGCACGCACCAGCGCAGAGTAAAGAAATAAACGGGAAGGGCACGGCTTCAGCCGTGCCGACTCGGGTGATATGAAGGAACCCAACCGCGCATCGAGGAACAGGCCCTTCACATTACTTGCGCTTGTCTGTGCGCTTGCAGCGGCGAGCTGCGCCGTGCGCCGCGATCACGATTACAGGTTCGGAGTTACGGGAGTCGTGAGCGCCGAGGACGGCACACCGATCAAGGATGTAGAAGTTGTTCTTAATCTGGATACTCCAGTCTACGAGGGGATTACGCCGATAACAACTGAACGGGTAACGGCGAGGAATGGCGCATTCGTCCTCATGTACATCAGCGGTTCTCCCAGCACAAAATACACTATAACGATCCAGAAGCAAGGGTTTGAACCGCAAACCGCAGCGGGCAGCGCTCCGCCCGACGGCCATCACGTATTTCGACTCAAGCGCATCAGCGGCGGTGATCATGTAGAAACGACCACAATAGGGACTTCGGTCCCCTGAGATTTGATTGCAGTGCCCAACTTAACTCGATAGAACGAACTCAGGAGGGGCGCTCATGAACGTGGAATACACTGGCAGACACTACGTAGTAACTTCCATCATCCGCAAAGAAGTAGAAACCGGACTAACAAAAATCCGCAAAATTCTGGGCGACCGATTTGATAGCAAAGTCATTCTGGCCGTCGAGAAGCACCGCCACAAAGCCGAGATCACCATCAGCCCCCGCAACGGCCCGCTGGTCGGACTGGCCCAGGCCAAGGACATGACCATCGCCGTCAACGAAGCGCTCGACCATCTGGAAAAACAGGCAGTGAAGTACAAAACCCGCTGGCAGTCAAAGAAACGCTCGGCCCGCAAGATCGAAGAAACGAAAAAGTGGAACGGTGAGTCTCCGTCCGCGGCGCCTTCGCAAGAAGACCTGCAAACCACGGTCGGCCTCTCGGAAAAAACCGCCGTGCCCGTGGTCGTGCACAAATATCCTGCCGTGGCCAAAACCACCGAGGTGCATCTGGTCCGCTCCGACGAAGCCGTTGCCATGCGCCCCATGACTCTCGAAGAGGCCATCAAAGAAGCCCACTTCCGCGACCGCGACGTCTTCGTCTTCCGCGATCCCAAAGGCAAAGTCATGATCCTGCACCGCACCCGAGACGGTAAGATGGAGCTGATCGAAGCGCCGTGAGAGCGGGCGTCGGGCTCCAGCTTTCGGCCTTCAGCAAAACAGCTTTGGGTGCCCCATTTCTCGCGTTTTTTGCGAGAAGTGGGGATTTTGATTTTGAAGACACAGGAAGAATTCCCACGTCTCGCAAAAGAGGCGAGACATGGGGCACCCAGCGGAAGCTACGCTTTCTTTCCATTGATACGTTTCAATAGCTTGTATTCGGCGTGTTAGAATTCGCCGCCGGGCGATTTTAGCCATGATGACCTATACTCTCCGCAAGCTTTCCTGCGTGCTTTCGCTTCTGTGCGTCGTTCTTGCATCGCCCTATTTCGTGGCGGCGCAGGCTGTTGTCTCGCCCGCGGCAAAGCTTTCCGTGCACTGGGAAGAGCTCACCGCCTCCGATTTTCGCGAGGGTATTCGGCGCTCTCAAGGCACATGCCTGCTTCCGTTCGGCATTCTGGAAAAGCATGGTCCGCATCTTCCTCTCGGAACCGACTTGCTCGATGTCCGCTATGCCGCGCTGCACGCGGCGGAGCAGGAATATGCCGTGGTCTTTCCTGAATACTATTTCGGCCAGATCGCCGAAGCGCGCCACGAGCCAGGAACCGTCGCCTACAGCCGCGACATGCAGCTTGCGCTGCTGCAGGAAACCACCGACGAGATGGCGCGCAACGGCTGCAAGAAAGTGCTGATTGTCAACGGCCACGGCGGGAACGACAGCCTTCTCCCTTATTTCTGCCAGTCGCAATTGGATAAGCCCCATGATTATGTGGTCTACGTTTTCAACGAGCGCACGCCGCAACACGGTGGCCCGGCAAAGAAGACAACCATCGACATGCACGCCGGCGAAAGCGAAACCTCGAAGATGATGATCTCTCGCCCCGACCTCGTGCACCAGGAGCGTGCCGCGAACGAATCCGGCGCCGACCAGCATCGCCAGAAAATTCCAGACGACGTTTACACGGGCATCTGGTGGTATACGCGTTTTCCCAATCACTATTCCGGCGACGGCTCCGCCGCGACCCGCGAACTCGGGGAATATCAGATGAAGTGGTGGATCGATTCGGTGGTGAAAGCGATCCAGGCGGTGAAAGCGGACGATGTAAGCCTGAAACTGCAGAACGAGTTCTACGAAAAGAGCACGCACCCTCTGGACACCCAACCGTGACGGGATTTTAGATTGTCGATTTCAGATTTCAGATTGAGAAGCCTGCGATGATGGGCCTTCGTCTGAAAATCAACAATCTGAAATCTGAAATCTAAAATCTGAAATTTCGCTACGAGCTTCCAATCAGCACGCCCGTGAGGAACACCAGCACACCGCCAAGCCCGACTTGCAGCGCCGCCGAAATCCACGGACTATCCATGTAACGGTGTCGAATCCAGGTGATCACGCCTAATTCGGCGATCACCACTGCGCCCGCGGCCCACAGGGCCAGGCGGAAGTCGCGGAACATAAACGGAAGCGTGTGCCCGATGCCGCCCACCGCCGTCATGGCCCCGCAGATTACGCCCCGCACCCACGGATGCCCGCGCCCGGTCAGGCTGCCATCATCGGAAAGCGCTTCGGCGAATCCCATGCTGATGCCCGCGCCAGCCGACGCGGCCAAGCCCACCAGAAACGCATCCTGACTACTGCGCGTGGCGAAAGCGGCGGCGAACACGGGTGCCAGCGTGGAGACGGACCCATCCATCAGCCCCGCGAGACCAGGCTGCACGATCTGTAAAACGAAAAGCCGGCGCTGTGCCAACTCTTCATCCTGCTTCACCTGAGCCGGAAGTTTTTGTTTATCCAGTTCCTGGGCGCGTTCTTCGTGCTCGCGCTCTTCATTGATGAGATCGTCGAGCAATTGCCGGATGCTGGCGTCCTGCGTGCGCCGTGCGGCTTTCTCGTAAAACCTGCGAGTTTCGACTTCCATCGTGCTCGCCTCTTTGCGGACCGCCTCGATGCGCAGTGGGCGCATAAGCCATAGCGCGGGCCGCGCCACAAAGCCACGGACATCCTGCCGGCGAATCAGAGGGATATGCTCGCCGAATTTCTGGCGGTAGAGTTCAATCAGCCGTCGCCGGTGCCCGGACTCCTCCTCGCGCATGCCCTCAAACATCTGCGCCGACGCGGGATAGTCCTGCCGCAAACCCTCGGCAAAGTCGGCGTAGACGCGCTCGTCTTCTTCCTCCAGCGAAATCGCCAGCGCAAGCACTTCACGTTCCGTGAGATCGTGAAACTTCTTCATGGCGCATTAGCTTACCTGCCGGAGCGGGCAGAAGACAAACCCTTGCTCGGAGATGGAAGAAGGAAATCGCAAAGTTACTCCGTGATCCTGTTAGGTCGTCGGTGGTTAAGTTTCTCTTCCCGCGAAAATCGGCAATATCCCCCGGCTTCTTTGCTACTATCGGCTAGATGCTCCGTAGAAGAACTTCTGGCAATCGTCCGAAAACCTTGCCCAGGAAAGCGGGCAAGAAGCCGCGCCGCGCAACGCGCGCGAGCCAGCGCTCACGCGAACTGGTGATCATCACCGGCATGAGCGGATCGGGGAAGGCTTCCGTACTCAAGGCTTTCGAAGATCTCGGCTACTACTGTGTGGACAACCTGCCCATCGAGTTGATCCCGAGCTTTGCCGAGCTGGCGGTGCAGTCGGACGAAATCCGCCGCACGGCGCTGGTGGTCGATGTGCGCGAAGGATCGAAGCTCGAACGCCTGCCCGGCATTCTGAAGGCCGTGCGGAGGATGATCCCGGCGAAAGTCGTGTTTCTGGAAGCGACCGACGCGGTGCTGCTGCGCCGTTTCAGCGAGACACGGCGGCCGCATCCGCTGGGTGCGAAAGCGGGCGTCAAGTCCGCGTTGAAGGCCGAACGCGGCCACCTGGGGCGCATCCGCGCCCTCGCCGATTTTGTCATCGACACTTCCAAGTTCAACGTTCACGAGTTGCGCTCCCACATCACCGAACGCTTTCGTGAACAATCTTCGGAAAAGAACATTCTGGTGTCCTGCGTCAGTTTCGGCTTCCGTCAGGGCGTTCCAGAAGATGCTGATCTGCTGTTCGACGTGCGCTTTCTCCCCAATCCGCATTTCGTGCCGGAATTCCGCGCTCTTACCGGACGAAATGCACGCGTGGCCAAATACATTCGCTCATTTCCGCAGACGCGCGAGTTTATCCAGCGTATCTCCGATCTTCTGGTTTACTTGCTGCCGCACTACATCAAAGAAGGGAAGAGCTATCTGACCATCGGTTTCGGCTGCACTGGAGGCCAGCATCGCTCCGTGATGATCGCCGAAGAAGTCTGCGGCCGCCTGCGGAAGGCAGGTTACAGCGTGAAGGTGGTGCACCGCGACAGCCCTAAGTGATGGTCACGGAAGTTTGGCGGGTCGCCCTCACAGTCAACGACAAACCCTGCCCCAGAGCGGTAGAATAACGGCTTGCACCTCATGCCTATTCCACCGGCAGCAAGCGATTGCGGCCTATCCCGCCTGGGAGCCCCATGCGGCAACTGACGCGCTTATTGCGCTACGTGCGCCCATTCTTGCTGCAACTGTTTCCTGGAGTAGCGCTGCTGGCCGCAGTGGGATTTCTGGAAGCGTTCCGCTTGATCCTGCTGAAGCCGGTGCTCGATCAAGTGCTCAACCCCACCGTTTCGGGATCCGGAAACATTCTGTTGTTCACGATTCCGCGGATAAACCACGCTGTCTACCTGGAGCAGTTGGTTCCCGTTCATTTCGACGACGCCTGGAGGATTGTGGCCTTCGCGTTGGTGGCTTCGACGATCCTGAAGGGCCTTTTGGATTATGCTGGCACTTACCTGGTGAATCACGCCGGCTTCGGCATGATCACCGACCTGCGGGATGATCTTTACAACGCGATCCTGCGGCAGTCGGCAGCGTTTTTTTCCAAGCACGCTACGGGCACGCTGCTCTCAGCCATGGTCAGCGACATCGACCGGGTGCAATACGCGATGTCAGCAGTGCTGGCCGAGTTTCTTCAGCAGACCTTCACGTTTCTGTTCACGGTGGGCGCGGTGGTGTTGATCGGGGGCAGGCTGGCGTGGGTGTTGGTTCTGTTCGTGCCTGTCATCATCTATTCTTCGCGCAAGATCGGCAGCCGCGTGCGCACGCACACACGGCGCGGACAGGACAAGCTGGCTGAAATCCAGAACATTTTGCACGAGACGATCACCGGAAACCGCATCGTGAAAGCCTTCAACACGGAAAACTGGGAGATCTCACGCTTTCGTCAGGCAGCGCGGCGTCTGTTCCGCGCCAACCTGAGGTCGGTAGCGGCGGCGTCCATTAGTTCACCGCTGATGGATACCTTCGGCGCGATCGCGGTGGCGCTGCTTTTGCTGTTAGGGCATAACCAGATCAGGCATAGCCAGCTTACCCCCGGAGCGTTCGTGGCGTTCGTGGCCGCTGTCTACAGTCTTTACAATCCCGTGCGCAAGTTCGCGCAATTCAACAATAATTTTCAGCAGGCCCTGGGTGCGTCGTCGGAAATCTTCCGCTTCATGGATCTCGAGGATGACGTGCGTGAGAAGCCGCGTGCGAAGACCCTGCCCAAGTTCTCGGGAAGCGTCCAGTTCGAACGAGTGAGCTTTGCCTACGCTGCAGAGAGCGAAGATGGCGAAGCTCGCGAAGTGCTGCGCAACATCGATCTTGAAGTGAAGCGCGGCGAGGTGCTGGCCATTGTCGGATCCAGCGGAGCAGGCAAGAGCACGCTGGTGCATCTGATTCCGCGATTTTTCGATAGCAGCAGCGGACGCGTGCTGATCGACGGCTATGACATCCGCGACGTGACTCTGGCATCTCTGCGCGCACAGATCGGAATCGTCACGCAGGATACGGTCCTGTTTAACGACACGGTGCGCAACAACATTGCCTACGGCCAGCCGTTCACTCCGCAGAAAGAAGTGGAAGCGGCCGCCCGCGCCGCTCTGGCGCACGATTTTATTCGCGCCATGCCCGGGGGTTACGAGACGCCCATCGGAGAACGCGGGGTGCGGCTTTCGGGCGGAGAACGCCAGCGCCTCGCCATTGCCCGCGCGATTCTCAAAAATGCGCCCATTCTGATTCTGGACGAAGCCACCTCCGCGCTCGACAGTGAATCGGAGTCGCTGGTGCAAGCCGCCCTGCACAACTTGATGGAAGGAAGAACGGTGTTCGTGATTGCGCACCGGCTTTCGACGGTGCGGCGCGCCAACCGCATCGTGGTGATCGAGAACGGCACCATCGCTGATGTAGGCCCGCACGACGAGTTGATGAGCCGGCTCGGAACGTATCGCCGTTTGTACGATTTGCAATTCACGAACCTCGAAGCGCCGAGAATCGTCGTACAGCCCTAGCCAACGGAAGGCGGACACGATGCCGATGAAATCCATGCCGATACGATCGATGCCAATAAGATCGATGACCGGGTTCGCGCAAGTGAAGGGCGAGGTCGAACCCCAGGGCCGAGCCAGCATGGCGAGTTCTTTCGGCAGCACAACTGCCGGCACAAACGGACATCTAGGCTTCGCGCTCTCGTTGAAGGCAGTGAATCACCGCTTTTTGGATTTGCACTTTCGCTTGCCTTCCGGGACGGACTCGCTCGAAATGCAGCTGCGCCGCCTACTGAAAGAGGGAATGGCGCGAGGTCATGTGGAAGTGACCCTCAGCCTCGAACGCGCGAGCGGCGAGACGTTTGTCCTGAACCGCGAACTGGTCGGCGGATATATTGCCGCGTTTCGGAAAGCCTCCGCCGAATTTTCGCTGGCTGCCGAACCCGACCTCAACGCCATTCTTCGCATCCCGGGCGCGATGGACTCGGCTCGTGAAAACGTCGATGGAGAAATCGAGGGTGCAGTCCTGGCCAAGGTGGGCGATGCTCTGCTGCGGCTCAACCAGATGCGCGAAGAAGAAGGCCGCGGCATCGAACGCGAATTGCGCGAGCGCATGGCCCATCTTGTGGAAGCCGGCAAGAGCGTGCAGCAGCACCGGCGCGCGGTACTGCAAAACTACACGGAGCGGCTGCACTCGCGCATTCAGGAATTGCTGGGCGCGAGTGCCGACAAGGAACGGGTGTTGCAGGAAGTAGCGCTGTTGGTAGATCGCAGCGATATTCAGGAAGAAATCGTTCGCCTGGAGACGCATGTGCAACATTTTCTTGGACTGCTCGACGAGGGCGGCGAGGTCGGCAAGAAGCTGGACTTTCTGCTGCAGGAAATGAATCGGGAGGCCAACACGCTTCTGTCGAAAACGTCGGGGTTAGCCGGGGAAGCGCTCAAAATCACCGAGGCGGGCTTGGCTATGAAAGCGGAGATCGAAAAATCGCGCGAGCAGGTGCAAAACCTGGAGTGACGAAAGAATCTGGAATGCTTTCACCTGGAACGAGCACAGCCGGAATGATTTCACCTGGAATGAGCGCCGCCCGCAAGCCGCTGGTTTACATCATCTCCGCGCCTTCAGGGTCGGGGAAGTCCACGCTGGTGGCCAAGCTGCTGCAACTTGTTTCCAACCTCGAATTTTCCATCTCCTACACGACCCGCCTGCCGCGGGGCAGCGAAGAAAATGGCAAAGAATATTTTTTCGTATCGCGCGACGAGTTCCAGCGCATGATCGATGCGGACGAGTTTCTCGAACACGCTGTGCTCTACGGCATCGACTTCTACGGAACTGCCCGGACAGTGCTGCGGGAAGCGGAACGGAAGGGCAAAGACGTGTTGCTCGATATTGACGTGCAGGGCGCCAAGCAAATCAAACAGAGGCTTCCCGAAGCCGTCAGTATTTTTATATTGCCGCCGGACCGAAAGACGCTGGAACGGCGCCTGAAGGCTCGAGGGGAAGATAAGGACGAAGTCATCCTGCGCCGTTTGGTCACGGCCCGTCGGGAGATTGAGAATTACGACAAATACAACTATATTTTGATCAACGATGATTTGCAGGAGTCCGTCGAAAGCCTGGAGGCTATTGTGTGTGCGGGGCGTCTGTGCCGTTCGGGCCGGCCGCTGACGGACGAGGAGAAAGGCACTGTGGCATTGGCCGATCGTTGTCGCCTGGCAAATATTCGCGGCCGCGTTCGACGCATTCTCGATTCCTTTTCTCCGCCAGAGGCTTCAGGCGCGTAACCGTTTCGCGGTATCATTACAGACAGCGGCAGGCACGACAAGCCGCAGAGCGATACCACATAAAACGATAAGAAGAGGCAAGTAGGTCGAAGGCTCGATTTCCCCCGAAAGACTATGGCAGGCTCGGACATTTGAAAGGCGATTTCGGAATTAAGGGAGAATCCCTGTATGAAGTTGATAGAAGGCTTCGACAGCAATTACCGGTATATTTTGGTGGCCGCGCGGCGAGCGCGCCAATTGCAGTCCGGCGCACCGCCGGTGGTCGACACCAGTTCGCGTAAACCCTGCCGCATCGCGCAGGACGAGATTCGGGCCGGCAAAGTGAAGTGGGAAATTCCAGAAATCCGCCCCGCAGTCGAGCAAGCCGGCGAGGCTTTGGACAAGGCTCTCGGTCAGGACTGAGGGAAGCATTGTTGATTTTGTGATTGTTGATTGCTGATTTTCCGTCCTGTGTGTTTGAGCTTTTCAATCAACAATCAGAAATCAACAATCAATAATTATGAAAGTCGCTCTCGCTGTGACTGGTGGCATCGCGGCCTACAAGGCGGCAGAAATCGTCCGCCTGCTGCAGGACCACGGAATTCGCGTGCAAGTCGTGATGACCCGCGCGGCGCAGGAATTTGTTCGTCCTCTCACCTTCGCGGCGCTTTCCGGTGAAAAAGTGATTACCGGCATGTTCTCGCCCGGGGAAGGTCAAGGGGAAGAGCACGAACCCAACATCGATTCTGCCATCGAGCACATTGCGGTTGCGCAGGCGATCGATGCACTGGTGGTGGCTCCCGCCACGGCCGACGCGATCGCGCACTTCGCGCAAGGCATTGCCGACGACTTCCTGACCACGCTCTACCTCGCAACCACAGCGCCCGTCGTCGTGGCCCCGGCCATGAACGTCAATATGTGGAATCATCCGGCCACGCAGGCAAATATTGCAATCCTCCTCCAGCGCGGCGTGAAGATCGTCGAACCTGGCTCGGGCTACCTGGCCTGCGGAATGACTGGCCCGGGGCGGCTCGCGGAAAATGAAGCGATCGTGGCCGCGGTGCTTGAGGCGCTGGGCGCATCGCAAGACTTGAGTGGCGAGACGGTTCTGGTCACGGCGGGTCCGACGCGCGAAAAAATTGATCCCGTGCGTTATCTCACCAATCGCTCCAGCGGTCGCATGGGTTACGCCTTGGCCGAGGCCGCCTTGCGCCGTGGCGCTCGCGTGCTGCTGGTGAGTGGGCCGACCGCGCTCACACCACCGGGAGCGGCCGAACTCACGCGCGTTGAGTCCGCCGAAGAAATGCGCCATGCGGTCCTCGATCTGTTGCCTCACGCTACCATTGTCATCAAGACTGCGGCGGTCTCCGACTATCGGCCGAAAGTCACGGCCGGGCAGAAGATTAAACGCAAAGGGCCGATGACCCTCGAGCTCGAGGCTACGCCCGACATCCTCAAGGAAATTTCCCTGCGCAAGCAGTCGCAAATCGTCGTAGGCTTTGCCGCCGAAACCGAAAACGTGCTCGAAAACGCCCGCCAGAAGCTGGCCGCCAAACATCTCGACGCCATCGTCGTAAACGACGTTTCGCATGAAGGCGTAGGCTTTGACTCCGACCGCAACGCCGCCACCATTCTCACGCACGACGAAGTCGTGGAAGTTCCCGAAACCACGAAGTGGGAAGTGGCGCAACGCGTCCTCGACCAGATCGTGCGTTTGCGCCAGCAACGCAAGTCGCCGGTGAAAGCCTGATCGTTATCAAGAATTCTCCATTACAATCTAGGAACCAATGCCTCGCACTCTCGACCCTGCGCTGCGCCGCGCTCTCGCCGATCGCGTACGCTACTATAACGAACTGGGCATTTACGATTTCTATCGGAGAGAGCCTGCGGTCCAGGAATCAGCGGGCAGCGCGGCAGCCGCGGGCATCGATTCATCGTTAGGATCGTCCACTGCACTTCAGCCAGAACTGCGAGAGGAAATGGCCGCCAGAAAATCCGCCGTGGTTACATCCGTCGCCGGAGAGAATTTTGAGGTTCACGCATCAAGGCCTGAGTTCGGTGTCACCGATGCCATCACCGCGCTCAAAATCATTCGCGAAGATCTCGGCGAATGCACGCGCTGCAAGCTGCACAAGCAAGGCCGTAAGCAGATCGTCTTTGGCGTGGGCAATCCGCGCGCCGAACTGATGTTCGTGGGCGAAGGTCCCGGTGCCGACGAAGACGCGCAGGGCGAGCCCTTTGTCGGCCGCGCTGGCCAGTTGCTCAACAATATGATCAAAGCGATGGGACTGCAGCGCGAAGATGTCTACATTGCCAACGTCGTCAAGTGCCGTCCGCCGGGCAACCGCACGCCCGAGCCCGACGAGTGCGACACCTGTTCGCCGTTTCTCATGCGGCAGATCGCGGCCATCAAACCCAAAGTTGTGGTCGCTCTCGGCGCCACCGCAGCCAAGAATCTGCTGGCCATGAATTCATCTCTCGGCGAGTTGCGCGGCCGCTTTTACGACTTCAAACCTGCGGGTGCGCGCAGCAACGATCCCTCATGGCCCGGTGCGCGCCTTGCCGTCACCTACCACCCCGCGTATCTGCTGCGCGATCCGCGACAGAAAGGCGAGGCCTGGAAAGATCTGCAGATGGTGATGAAGTACCTGGACCTTGAGTCGCCCCCAAAAAGCACTGACTGACCACTCGTCGCAGTTACTGCGGATAGTGGTGGCGGATTCTTACCATCTCCACACTTAACGAATGAAGGAAGCCAATTAATTTCGCAAGTTTAGGTTTCCAGTCCAGTTGGTTCTTTCGGCGATGAATCCTGAGAAGTCCGAGCGACGTCTCAATCGGTGCACACTTGCGCAGATCGAGGACGGCACCGTCGCCTCCTCCGGATTGCGAAGCCGCGAACCTGATGAATACTTGGCCCGGACGCCGGGCGTCAATTAGGCCCGACCGTTCATTCACGACGATGCTTCTGCCACCGGTATTTTTTTGTTTGGGGATGCTGGAGAAGCTGTATTGATAGTCGTATCGGAAGAGCTCACGGTCCGCCTCCAGCGCTGCGAGCAATTCTTCAGCCGCGCGAAGAAGTGGAAACCTGGGCTTTACCGTCCAGGCCTGAGTGTCCATGCCCTTAGCAACCGAAAAGTTGTCCCACAGTCCGAGTGCCCCTTGGAACTTCCCGCCCGACGGCAGAAGCGGCCCGCCGAGACACTTCGCTTCGCGATGGGAGTAGCGAATCGTGAAGTTTTGATCCTCGCCTTCGATGGTGAAACTAAGATCGCTCAATTCGCCATCGCCTCGATGAACCGCCGTTTCATCCAGCAATGATAGGATGCCGCTAGAAAGCGTATCATGCCCGAATTTTGCGACGTTGCTGTGCCCGTGCCGCTGGACATGGTCTTCACCTACCGTGTCCCGGCGGACGCCGTGCCCATTGTCGGCGGGCGCGTTCTGGTCCCATTTCGCCAGCAGCGCATGACGGGCATCGTGGTCGACTTGCACGACCGCAAGCCTTCGGTCCAGATCAAGAATCTCATCAGCGTGCTCGACCCTGCTCCGGTCCTCGATGAGCAACTCCTGCACCTCGGCCGCTGGATCGCGGATTACTATCTCGCTCCGATCGGCGAAGTTTTTCGCACCATGCTGCCCTTGAGCGCGGAGTTCAAGCGCTCTATCGGTTACAGCATCAGCGATGGCGGCCAGATGGCGCTGCACATGGCGGGCATGTCGGGATCGTCGGCCCGCTCGCAACGCACACCCGAAGAACAGGCCGCCGAGTTTCGAGTGCTCGACTACCTGACGGCGCGCACATCGGAAAGCACGGAGCCGGTTAAAGAATTGGTGCGAGAAGAAACGCTGCGCTCCGCCACTCGCGTCTCGAAATCGATCCTCGCTGGAATGGTCCGTAAGAAGTGGCTCCTCCGCGAAGACATTTCCGCCGCCCGCGATGCCACGCGCACTGTTAAGATCGCGCTCCTCAAGTCCTCAGAAGGCAAACTAAACGCGAATCAACAAGCCATCCTTGACACTCTGGCAGCATCCGGCGGCAGAGTTCCAGTCGAAACGCTGCAAGCTCTGGAGGTTCCCCGAACCACGCTCGGCACCCTGGTTAAACGAGGACTGGTAGAAATCGTCGAACAGCCCGCGGATCGCGCCATCTCGCGCGGCCGGCCGCGTCCCTCGCCATTCGCATTCGAGTTCAATCCCGCTCAGCAATCCGCGCTAGCCCGCGTTCGCGAAGGCGTCGCATCCCGCAAATTCTTCGGAATGCTGCTGCACGGCGTCACCGGCTCAGGGAAAACTGCCGTCTATCTGGCTGGCATGCGCGACGTGCTTGAGGCCGGACGCTCCGCCATTCTCCTCGTGCCCGAGATTGGCCTCACCCCCGCCGTCGCTGCCGACCTGCATCAGATTTTCGGCGACGAAGTTGCCATTCTGCATTCCGCGCTGTCCGATAAAGAACGCGCCGAGCAATGGCACCGTATCAAGCGCGGCGAGGCCCGCATGGTCGTGGGCACGCGCTCCGCGGTGTTTGCTCCCGTCGCCGACCTGGCCTTGATCATCGTCGACGAAGAGCACGATGCTTCTTACAAGCAGGAGGAAACGCCGCGCTACCACGCCCGCGACATCGCAGTGATGCGGGCTAAAATGGCGAAGGCCGTGGTTGTGCTGGGTTCGGCAACGCCGTCGCTGGAATCGTATTTCAACGCGAAGAATAACAAATACGCTTTGATCGAGTTGCCCGACCGCGTGGAGCAGCGCCCGCTGCCCGAAGTCGAGATCGTCGACATGCGTCAGGAGTTTCAGGAAACTGGTCACGAGCAAGTCATCTCGCGCAAGCTTGCCGCTGAAATCAAAGAACGAATCGAACTCAAAGAGCAGGTGATGGTGTTGCTCAACCGCCGCGGCTACTCGCCGGTTGTGCTCTGCCGCGCCTGCGGCAAAACTCTGGAATGCAAGAACTGCGCCATCGCCCTCACGCATCACAAGCGCGAGCACAAAATGGTTTGCCACTACTGCGGCTACACCGCGCCGGTTCCGAAAGCCTGCGTGCATTGCAGCAGCGAATATGTCTATTTCCTGGGTACCGGCTCCGAGAAACTGGAAGAGCTTCTGCACGGCATGTTTCCCCAGGCGCGCATCGCGCGACTCGATCGCGACACCGTCCGCGGCCATGAAGATTTCGAACGCACCCTGAACGCGCTCAACGAAGGCGACCTCGACATGATCGTAGGCACCCAGATGATCGCCAAGGGCCACGACATTCACGGCGTCACGCTGGTGGGCGTAGTGGGCGCAGACGCAGCCTTGGGCTTTCCGGACTTTCGTGCCGCCGAACGCACGTTTCAGCTGCTTACTCAAGTCGCCGGACGCGCCGGACGCGGCCACTCCCCGGGGAAAGTAGTGCTGCAAACTTATTTTCAGGATCACTATGCCGTCCAATATGCCGCCCACCACGACTTTGCCGGCTTCTACGAAAAAGAGTTACGCTTCCGCAGTTGGATGCACTATCCGCCATATTCCGCGCTCGCGAACGTGCTGGTGCGCAGCGATAAGCTCGATGAAGCTCTCGAGTGGTCGGGCCTCTTGGGAAAGTGGTTTGAGAAAACTCGACATGAGAGCGTGCGGGTGCTCGGTCCCGCGGCCGCGCCCATCGTCCGGCTGAAGCGCGACTATCGTTATCACTTCGTTCTCAAGTCGCCCAGCCGCGAAAAGCTGAACGGTACGCTGCGCGCCATGCTGGCTCACGCCACGCAGCTGAAGATTCCACGCACGCAAGTGATCGTGGATGTGGATGCGCTGTGGTTGATGTGAGGGGAAGCTCTTCACTCCGCAGCTAAATGATGTGAGGCTGAGCTCGTCTCCGTTCACAATCGGTCAAGCCCGGCCGCGGTTTCCCTTACGGCTGCCGAAACTGCCGGATCATCTCCGGCACCGAAGAATGCTGAATCGGCGCCGGAGCAAGCGTGAGCACCAACATAGCCACCGCGAACAGCGCCAGCCACGCACGCGCTCCGGAAACGCGCGGCAACTCTGCCACCTGGGGATGCCGAAGGCTGCTCAACTGCAGCAGGATTGCCCACAGAAACCATCCCGGCCACAGAAAATATCCCATGGGCAACAGGATGAGAATCGTCAGCCGCGACACAAACTTGTGTGCGCGCGGCGCCAGAGAAAAAACGATGTGCCCGCCATCCAGTTGGCCGCCGGGCAGCAGGTTCAATGACGTCGCGAACATCCCCACCCAGGCTGCGATTGCACAAGGATGTAGCAGCAGATGATCAAGTGGCAACGCCGCGGTACCGTGACCGCCGTTTTGCCAGGCCACTAGCCGTTGCATCCACTCGAAAATCAAGGGGAGTCCCAGTTGCAGATTGTGTGGATCGGGCCGCACCCCAATCGGCAGCGGCCTGGAGAATCCCAGCGAGACCCACAGCACTCCCACTGACACCAGAAAACCGGCAATGGGGCCGGCAATGCCGATATCGAACAAAGCCGTCCGCGACCGGATGGGCGATCGAATCCGTATGAAGGCACCTAACGTACCAAACAGCGATATCCCCGGCGCGGGGATGAAAAATGGCAGCGTGGCCCATACGCGATAGCGTTTGCAGTAAAGGTAGTGGCCCATCTCGTGGGCCAGCAGAATCAGCATCAGCGTTCCCGCGAAAGGAACGCCCATCCTCAGCCGGGACCAGGGATGGTCAAAGATCCACCGCACCGGAAACAGCGGCAGGGAATCGTCGTCGAGCGAGAACGCCGGCTTGCCAATCATAAAATTGGCTTGCATCCGCACCCCCACTACCAGCGTGGTAAAGCAGGTGAGCAGCAGCAGCAGCGCATGCAGCCAATAAATTTGGCCCGGGGGACGCAGCATCCACTCCACGGCGGGCCGGGAATCGTCCGCTGGGGGATACGTTACAGAAGGAATCGGATCAGACATTCGAAATTTCAGTCAGAATCAAAGCCCGGCATTCGACCCAGGCTTCTCTTGATGCTACTACGAGTCGCAGGTGCAGGTTGCGGCGGAGAGCAGCCAGCAGGGAATTCAGAGCGGTCAATCCTCCATAGATCCGGACGAAAGCGCAGACGTCGACGAAATGCAGAATTCTTAAGAAGCTAGAAGCGAGCCGCTGGAACCCAGAACCGAGCCGCTAGACACTAGCCACTAGTAACTGCCCTCTAATCAATCGACTGCAACTCTTTCCCCGGCTTAAACCGAACCGCCCGCCCCGGCGGAATGGAAACTTCGGCCCCGGTACGTGGATTGCGCCCGATCCCGGTCTTGCGCGGACGCACGTTGAACACGCCAAATCCCCGCAGCTCAATACGATCCGAGCGCGCCAGCGCTTTCTTCATGCTCTCGAAAACCGTTTCCACCGCCAGTTCGGCTTTCGTCTTGGTAATGCCGGTGCGGGCCACAACTTCGTTGATGATGTCGAGCTTAATCACAAGGGGCTCCCGAATTCGAGGTCAAAATATGCCTCAAGTTATTGATGCTAGGGGAGATAAGAGAGATTGTCAACGGGAGCATCTGCCCCGTAAACGGGCAGGAATCCTCACCCGCGCCGAAAATGCGCCGTTTTGTTGGACACCAGCCGGGAACAGAACAGAATTGACCAATCCTCGCGAAAGGCCCTCGTCGCGAGCGCCATCACGGAAATGCGACTGGAAACGCCTCCGGGGCGTAAGTCCTGCCGAAATAATAAGCCTCTTCGATATATACGCCCGCAATCGCCCGGCCGGGCGCGGTGAACAATACGAGATTGTCGCCCCGCTCTTCAGAGGACCGTTCAGACTCCCTCACCGTTTGGACCGAGAGACCGCGCAGCGCGGGGTTTTGCGCGATGGCCAATCCGATCCCACGTGCGACCGAGCAGTCCTTTGGATCGACCATCTGATCCCACATGTCCGCTCCCAGACTTCGAACGAATCGCCGGGCTCGGGGATTGTGCGGCGAGAGGTCCGCAACCAGCATCGACCCCATCAGCCGCATCTTCAGCACGCATTTGCCCGTCAGCGCCCACACTCCGGGATTGCCGGTGTAATGCATAGCCTCATTCACCAGCGCCTGCTGCTGAAGCACGCAATAGAGCCCTGCCGCCGCGGGAATGGCTGCGTCGTGTGAGGGGCCGCTAAAACGGTTTTCAAGTTCCAGTGCACCATCACCGGGAATCAGGAGCTTGTTCGCTTGTAACTTTGAAACGTGCGTCCCCGCCTTGGGCTTGGGAAGCAGCGAGTAAGGGCTACTTGGATTGAACGAGCGGAACAAAGTTTGTCCCGGGAGCAGGAGGACAGTCGGAACTTCTCCGATTTTTTTCTTCGCAGCCGCATACGCCGCGGCCAGCACTGTGTACCGCTTCACTGTGGGCAACGATGGCACCTCCGAGACGACTGGACTGAATCCAGCCAAGTCCTTGGGCCGATACAACCGAACAGAAGTTCAAGCCCAGCCTCAACACGCTCCCCGCTAAACGCTTAAGTAAGTCGAGTATTGTTGTTCCTCGATCGCAGTAAACGGCATCATCTTCATTACACCCGTCGCCGTCTCAACCTGCCATATTTCCGAAGCTATCTTCTTCACCGCCAGCAACTGCGCACGCGTCACCGTCGGCTGCGAATCCATAATCGCGAACAGCACGATCGGCCCCGCCAGCAACGCCACCATCTCGGGATGCTGCGCGTCAATCGGCTCCAGCCGCGTCGCAAGCGGGAGTTCCAGTTCAATGCGATCGCCGTTTTTCCAGTGCCGTTTCACGCGCGCGAAACTCCCGGCCGCAGCCGCTTCGCGTTTTCCGTTCACGGCAATCGAAGCCCCTTCCGCCCACTGCGGAATGCGCAAGTTCACCGCAAACTTAGCCGCCTTCGAGGCCTTCACTTCAAACCGCACTTGCGGATCGTAGGGATAGTCACTTTTCTGCGTCAGCTCGATCTGCGCTCCGCCCTGCGTCCACCGCACCGTCGACGGGATATAGAGATTCACATACACGCCCTGCGCGTCGCGGAAGTACGTGTTGATGCGATAATCCGCCGCCACTTGCGGCAATGTCCCCGAGCAGCACGCCCATCGTTGTTCGTGGTAAACCTTGCGGCCTTTGACGTTGTAATCCGAATAGTAGTAGGTCTGGCCATCCGCCTTCAGCGGCAATGATCCCAGCACGGTGTTGTACATTACGCGCTCCATGCTGTCTCCGTAGCGTGAATCGCGGGTCACGCGCAGCAGGTAGCGCGTCAGCTTGAAGTGAGCATAGGAGCCGCAGGGGGTTTCAAAACTGGCGTGACTGCCCGTGAGGCTTTTATAGATTTCGGCGCTGCCCGGGGCACGCAGGATCTCGTCTGGTCCCCACCCGCCAGTGGCAAAGCTTTGCGCCGCTATCATGTCGAACCCATTCCGAGCGGCGCGCAGATGCTTCTCGCTGCCCAGCGTGAGATACGCTTGCATCGCCGAGCACAGCGAATTCACATGGCTGTAAGCGTGTCGTCCTTCCAGGTCGCTCCGGCCTTCCGCCAACGGATCGTAGTACGCGTCGTCCAGGTACTGCAGACCGAGAGCACGATACTGCTCTCCCGCTCCGCGCTGGTAAGCCAGAAACAGATTCTCAGAAATTGTGTACGATTCGTCCCAGGTATACGAATCATCCGGGTTCGAGCGCCATCTTTGCCCGTGCTCCACGGCTTTCTTCGGCAAGTGCGGCAATGCTGTTTTCGTGGTTTCATCCAGGATGCCGAATGCATCGGGATCGCCCACATACTTGTGCGAATCAATCAGCCCGCACATCAGCTTGTCATAGGTATAAGCAGGGAAGCGAGTGTTCTCATAAAAGTCGCCTGCAATGGTCTTGGCGTACAAACGATTCAGCCGGAGAACCTTCTCTCGCGTCTCCGGCGACCGGTCGATGGCATACGAACGCGCCAGCGCGGAAACCCATTGCCCGAATGTGCATCCCGGGGCAAAACCGATTTCAAAAAGATAATCCTGATTGTGCGGATCGTACTGATACCAGCCTCCCAAATCTTCGCCCGGCGCGGGCTGGCCCACCATCTGCCGAAACGGCTTGAGCAAGCTGTCCTCGCTCAAATCCATAAGCAGGGCGTGGGTTTCCGCCAACTGTTTTTCGTGGAGATCGCTGGCCAGCGTCACATCGCCGTAATCGAATTCTTCCAGGGGAGTGGAACTGGCCGCAGCGGCTGCGAAACCTCGACCGCAAAAAGTTGGGACCAGGCACGCCGCCGATGCCAGCGACGCCGACTGCACAAATTTTCTGCGGGAAATTTCGCGTGAGGAGAACATCCGATTCCGTCCCTGTCCCGCCGATTGCAACCGGGGGCCGTTGCCGCACAGGAAAAATCCGTTACCGCTCGTTCTCGCCCTCTTTATACATGTACTTGATAGCGGGCTTGTAGATCATCAGGTTCGGTCCGCCGTTGTCGCGGTTCACCTTGATGCACTGCCGGTCGTACCACTCAATGATGCCGCGCACTTCCTCGCCGTCACGCAGCACAACCACCATCGGAGTGCGTGACTGCATCTGCTTCTGGTAATAGAAATTCTCGGCGTTGGTTTGTTCCGGAGGCGTCAGCTTTCGCCCGCTGCCGGTCGCCCCGCTTCCCATCCCGCCGCCGCGCTCGCCGCGATCCCGGTCGTGCCGCTCCGGACGCTCTGCGCGTTCCCGCACTTGCAATGGAGCCGAGTTGTGGTTGCCGTGGTTCTCTCCGCGCGGCAGCGTCGGCCGGATCAGCTTGCGGTTCGCAAAGTTTTCTTTCTCAGCGGATTCACCGGCAGGGACAGGTTGATCCATAATTTCCTTCATAGTGGCGCCCCATGTATATACGTTCGATACACGCATTCCCTACGCGCCTTCGCGCAAAACCAACTTCCGGGACCCTGTGAATGTAATTTACGAAGGCGTGGAATTTTCACTTACCGTACCACAGGAACCGCCCCGAAACAATCCTGTCGTGCCCCGCACGTCAACCCGTGTGCCGAGTCTTGCAACTCTTCCCAAATCTCATCCTCGGGCACCGACGGACCGTGGCACGCGCCCTTAGAACCTTATAATCTTGTTCCCGGTCACCTCGTTTGATTATGTGATTATGGGTTGCGCAATGCGCGCTCCGATAAGCGCCTTGGCAGGATGGCTTCAGCCGCTGAAGGGATATTCCGGGGAGACCGCTGATTCTTTCAGCAAATCTCCGGACTTCGTGTTCGACAAATCCACGCCTCTTCGTTCTTTCCCGCTCAACGTGACCACCGCCACCAGCGACGCGACCATCACCACCGTCCACGACAGCACCGGCGGAAAGCTGCCTCCAAACCGGCGTTCCACTAACTTGGCTTGCAGCACCGTGTTCCGTGACGAGAATAAATTCCCCAGCTGATACGTGAATCCCGGAAACGTCCCACGCACCGCCGGCGGAGAAAGTTCATTCAAGTGCGCGGGAATCACTCCCCACGCGCCCTGCACCATGAACTGCATCAGGAACCCGCCCGCCGCCAGCATGGCAACGCTGTGCGAATACGCCCACAAAGGAGTCATCGGAATCGCCAGCACCGCAGCGATCGCGATCGCCCGGCGTCGCCCGATTCGCTCCGACCACGCGCCAAAACAAATCCCGCCCAGCAGCGCTCCGATGCTGCCGATCATCGAAACCGTTCTCACGGTCTGCGGATCAAACAAATGATTTTTCTCCAGAAATGTCGGGTACAAATCCTGTGTGCCGTGGCTGAAAGAATTGAAGCCAAACATCAGCACCACCAGAAAAAGAAAACTCCAGAAATACGTGGCAATGTCCTTGCCCACGTGCCGCTCCGCTTCCCGCGATACGCGGCCTTGCAGCCATGCCGGCGACTCATCCACTTTGCTGCGGATGTAAATCACCAGGAACGCCGGCAGCGCCCCAATCACGAACATCCCTCGCCAGCCCACGATCGGAAACAACGTTCCATAAACCGCCGCCGCGAGCAGATTCCCGACGACGTAGCCCTCCTGCAGCACGCCGGAAAAAAATCCACGCCCTTCCGCCGGCAGCGTCTCGAACGCCAATGCCGCGCCCACTCCCCATTCCCCGCCCATCGCAATGCCAAACAGTGCCCGCATGATCAAAAAAAACGTCAGCGAAGGCGCGAATGCCGAAGCCAGTTCGAACACCGAATACGCAATGATGTCCACCATCAGCGTTGGACGCCGGCCGAACCTGTCCGCCATCCAACCAAACAGAAGCGCGCCTACCGGACGCATCGCCAGCGTCAGAAAAATCGCTTCCGCAATCGCCGACACCTTCGTCTGAAACTGAGTCGCCAGCGCGTTCATGCAGAAGATCAGAATAAAATAATCAAACGCATCCAGCGACCAGCCGAGAAAACACGCCACAAACGTATTTCGCTGCACCGGCGTAAGCCTGCGAAAATGTCCAATAAATTCCATTTGCTTTTCGTCGAATGCGAAGGGTCACGATTAATTACAGACGAACACCGATGCGAACTGCGAAGGGCACGCCTTCAGTCGTGCCTTCACGTCCTACTAGACTCTGAGGGCTTTAGCCCCTGAGGCGATTCCATCTCCGCCCAAGTCCTGCGGATGCTAGCATATGTTTTTCAATCAGCAATCAGAAATCAGCAATCAACAATTTCCAGCCCATGCCCGAACTCAACTCACCCCAACGCCAGACGACCGATGCACTCATGCTCCCCGGCTTCTGGTATCGCGCCCTGCCCGCAGACCGAGTGCAACACAACCAGCTTCATCAAGCCACCCTCCTCGAAATTCCGCTGGTAGTCGGCCGCGATCGCCAGGGCCGTCCCTTCGCTCTGCGCGATGCCTGCCCGCACCGCGGCATGCCGCTCCACACCGGCCACTTCGACGGAGCCAGCGTCGAGTGTCCCTATCACGGCTGGACGTTCGACGCCCACAGCGGCCAGTGCCAGCTCATTCCTTCGCTCACCGCCGACCAAAATCTAAGAGCGGATCGCATCTACGCCGGCAGTTATCCCTGCGAAGAGCAAGATGGTTTCGTCTGGGTTTACATTCCCGAGCCCAACCAGCAAGGTGCGGGATTCACGAAGTCCGCCGACGCTCCGCATCCCGCGCCGCAAATTGAGAAGTTCGGCGAAAGTACGAGTGGCAAGTACAAGCTCGCCTATCTCACCGCCGACATGCCCGTCAGTGTCGATCACGGCATCATCGGCCTGATGGACCCTGCGCACGGACCCTTCGTTCATCAGGCGTGGTGGTGGCGCAGCCGCCAGAGCATTCACGACAAGCGGAAAAATTTCGAGCCGATCCCTAACGGATTCCGCATGAGCGCCCACACACCCAGCTCAAACTCCGCGCCCTACAAGCTTCTGCGCCTGTACGCCGCCGCCAACTCCATCACCACCACCATCGATTTCGTTTTGCCCAACCTGCGCAGCGAGACCATCCGCGCTGGAAAATTCTGGTTCTCAAGCTTGACCACGGTCACACCCATCACGCGCAATCATTGCCGCATCGACGTAGTCGCGGCCTGGAATATTTTTCGCTGGGTGCCGTTCGGACCCGAGTTGCTGAAGTTTGTGTTCGCGAAATTCGTCGAACAAGACCGCCGCACCATGGAGATGCAAGCCGAAGGCCTGAAGCACAACCCGCATTTAATGCTGATCGACGACGCCGACCGTCCCGCGAAATGGTATTTCCAGCTGAAAGCCGCGCACCTCGAAGCAAAACGCACCGGCGCCGAAATGAAGCACCCGCTGCCCGGGCCCATTACTTTGAAGTGGAGAAGTTGAGGCGCATTGCGGGCGTGAGCGAAGCGGGAGCACGCAGCCGAAATCCCGAGCGTTTGTCGCGAGGGATCCCTCGTCTCATGTAGGCGGACCTGCTTTCGGTCGCATCACTCCGCCACCAGCCAGTCCATCGCCTCTTCCCGCGTCTTGAACGTCGGCAGCTCGCGCTGCGAAAAACTCTTCAGATGTTCGTAAAATATGTGCGGCAAAGTCTCCGTCCCAACCCACGCCGATCGCTTCACATGCGGACGGTCGAACACTGTGTCCTGCTTGAGACGCTCGATGGCGCTCCGATCAAAGTGTGCTCCCGTAAAATCCGCCAGCAGCAACACCGACCCTTTCGGCTCCGCCGTCACATAACTCGGTACCAGCCGCGACATCGTTTCCAGCTCCTCAGCCGTGCAGTGCGAACAGTCGGCCAGCAGAATCTGCTTGCCCCTGTGTTCGATGAACCGAATCCGCTCCTCCACAAGAAACTCCTGGCGAAGACAAGAAGAAAATAAGAAAACAGAAACCGAAAACCGAGAACTGACCCCTGGCCCCTGGCCCCTGCTTTTCATCACCCCAGCAGCGAATCCACCACCCCATACACCTCGTCCAGCGCCGCATCCAGCGCCCCGGCATCTTTCCCCCCAGCCTCCGCCAGATCCGGACGCCCGCCGCCCTTCCCGCCAACCTTCTGAGCGACAGGACCAATCACCTTTCCAGCCTGCACGCGCCCAGTCAAATCGTTCGTGACGCCCACGATCAGCGACACGTTCCCATTCGACGCCGACCCCAGCACCACCACGCCCGACCCGATCTTGTCGCGCAGTTGATCGACGAGTGTCCGCATCTGCGGCCGTTCCAGATTGTCCACGCGATGCGCCAACACCTTCACGCCCTTCACTTCCTTCGCCTTGTCGCCAATATTCGCCGCGCCAATCGATGCCGACGCCGACTTCATCCGCACCTGGTCGAGCTCGCGCCCCAGCCGCTTGATCTCCGCGTCTTTCTTTTCCAACTCAGCCTTCAATGCCTCGGCCGGAGACGCCGTCTCGGCGTGGGTCGAAATCTCCTCCTCTGAGGGTGCCCCATTCTTGCGCGGTTTTTGCGCAAGGGTGGGAACCACGAACGCCGACACTACCTGTTCGAGTTCATGATCTTTCCGGAAATGCCGCAGTGATCCCTCGCCCGTGATGGCCTCCACGCGCCGCACGCCCGAAGACACGCTGTTTTCTTTGAGAATCTTGATCAGCCCAATCTCCCCGGTCGCAGCCGTGTGCGTGCCTCCGCAAAGCTCGGTCGAAAAATCGCCGATGCGAACCACGCGCACCTTGTCACCATACTTTTCCCCGAACAACGCCATCGCATGATACTTGTTGATGGCTTCGTCGATCGGCACATCGGTAAGAGTCTCCACTTTCCGGTTGCGCAGCACTTCCTTGTTGATGATGTCTTCAATATCCTGCAACTCTTCGTCTTCCACCGCCGTGAAATGCGAAAAATCAAACCGCAAATGATTCGGCGCCACCAGCGACCCCGCCTGCTTCACATGCTTCCCCAAAACCTCGCGCAACCCCGCATGCAACAAATGCGTCGCCGTGTGATTCCGCATGGTCGCCGAGCGAATGTCGGTGTTAACAACGGCGTCGACTTTATCCCCCACCTTAAGGGTGCCCCATCCTTCCGCGTTCTTTGCGGAGGGTGGGGTTTTTGACGTCCCACCCTTTACCATCACCTGATGCGCCCGCACCCCCTGAATCGGCGAATAACATCCCCTCACCTCAGCAACGACAGTGTTGTGATCGTCCGAATAAAACCATCCCCGATCTCCCACCTGCCCACCCGACTCAGCATAGAACGGCGTGTGATCAAGAATGACTTCGCCTTCCTCACCAGCCGAAAGCTGTTGCACTCCCTGCCCATTGTGAATAATAGCGAGCACCTCGCACGCGTCCGACCGAGTCTGCCAGTAGCCCTCGAAGAGCGATTTTGGAAGCTGCTGGTAGACGGGGTTCGCGGTTTGCTTTGCAGCGCCCTTCCAGGAGACACGGGCACGGGCCTGCTCGGCCTCTAGTGCCCACTCAAATCCTTCTGTGTCAAAAAACACGCCCGCGTCCCGGGCCGCGTCTTCGATGAAATCGCGAGGGAGCCCATGAGTGGAAAATAAATAGAAGGCCTGTTCCCCCAGGAAAAACGATTTCCGCCTCTTATAGTCCGATTGGAAATCGCAGTCAGGATCCGAGCGGGCCTGCAGGAGCCCCATGGTGGTCGGAATTAGATCTACCCAATCCGTGCTCAACGTGTTCCGAAATTCCACTTGGTCCTTCCATGAAAGCATCGGTCGAGCGCCGAAGGCGCCTCCCCCTTCCTCCCAGACGCCCCTCGAAATCTTTCTGAGCTTCGAGACTAAATCACTCTGGGCGGTGAAGACCTCCTCGAACTTGCCCTCTTCCTTGAGCTTTCCGGAATCTCTCACGATGCGCTGAATCTCGTCGTCCAGGAGGTCCTGCGTAGATCGAAGCAGTTCCAGAAACCTCCTCTCTTCCTTCTCGATCACGCTGGCTACTCGATCAGCGCTTTCCACAAGCTCCGGGTACGCGTCCTTCATGACGTCAACAACGGTCCGAACCATGGCATATAGGCAAGGTTTTTTCTGCCCCAAAAGTGTCGCGTGGCGGACGGCGCGTCGTATGATCTTCCGAAGAGTATAGCCGCGCCCGAGATTGTCAGGCCGTAGGCCGTCTGAAATCAAAAACGTCGCTGCGCGCGAGTGATCTGCGATGACTCGCAACGAGGCCGCTGATTTCGCCTTGGCTTCTTTCTCCAGTTCTTTCCCGAGCGAAGTCCCGGTCAACTCCGCTGCCCGCCTAATCAGCGGCGTAAACAAATCCGTCTCATAATTCGAAATCACTCCCTGCAGCACCGCCGTCACCCGCTCCAGCCCCATCCCCGTATCAATCGACGGCTTGGGCAACGGATTCAGTTTCCCGCTCGCATCACGGTCAAACTGCATGAAAACCAGATTCCAAATCTCCACATACCGTCCGCAGTCGCACGGAAACGCGCAATCCGCATGCCCCTGATCGGACGCCGCCGGCCCCATGTCGTAATGAATCTCGCTGCACGGCCCGCAAGGCCCGGTATCGCCCATCTGCCAGAAATTGTCTTTCAGTCCACCGTCGAAAATGCGATCCTTCGCCACGCCCTGCGCCACCCACAGGTCATAAGCCTCAACGTCGCGAGGCACGGGCATCGGCTCTCCCGACCCTTCAAAAATCGTCACATACAACTTCTCCTTTGCAATTCCAAACCACTCCGGCGAAGTGATCAGCTCCCACGCGTAAGCAATCGCATCTTTCTTGAAATAATCGCCAAACGAAAAATTCCCTAGCATCTCAAAAAATGTGTGATGCCGGTTGGTGAACCCCACGTTTTCCAGATCGTTGTGCTTGCCCCCGGCGCGCACGCATTTCTGCGAAGTCGTGGCGCGGGAGTAGTCGCGCTTCTCCAGTCCCAGAAAAACGTCCTTGAACTGGTTCATCCCGGCGTTGGTAAACAGCAGCGTGGGATCATTCTGCGGGACGAGCGGCGACGAATGCACTTCCCTGTGCCCCTTCTGCACAAAGAAGTCCAGAAATTTGCGGCGGATTTCAGATCCAGTCGGCATGGTTTGGAGCAAATCAGTTCGAGCAAACTTCAATTCTAGCATCGCCAAAAATCAAACCACAGAGAACACTGGCGACCACAGAGGAGCCGACTTACTAGCCTCCTCCGTGCTCTCTGTGCCCTCTGTGGTTGATCGATCTGCGTTGATCAGGCTGCGTCGATCGATCTGCTGTTGGCCCTACTTCACCGCGTCTTCCGTCTTCTCCGCACCCTTCTTCACTTCATGTCCCGTATCTTCAGCGCCCTTTTTCACCTCGGTACCCGTTTTCTTGGCCACTTTCCCGGTATCTTTCCCCGCCACCTTCGCGCCTTTTTCCGTGTCCTTGCCCACGGTCTTCGCGCCTTTGGCCGTGTCTTTCGCGGCCACCTTGGTCGCGTGGCCGGTTGCCTTGCCAGCCTTTTCGGTAGCTTCGCCCGTCTTGTCGGCAGCCTTTTCCGTATCTTTGCCGGCAACTTTCGCGCCTTTCTCCGTGTCCTTGGCTGCCACTTTCGTGCCCTTCTCGGTATCCTTCGCCGTGGTCTTCGCCGCCTTCTTCATCGGATTCGCGGTCGTCGTCTTCTGGTCCTGACTCTGGGCCGCATCTTGACTCCTATCCGCGCTAGCCGCGGCTTCAGAGAACGCGAACGGTGCAATGCTCAACGCCGCTGCAAGAATTACCGCCAGTTTCATTTTCATAGTGATTCCTCCTCACGGGTTCACGATTATGTCGTGCAGGAATTAAGTTGTGCAGAAACTAGGATTGCAGTATGAAGCATGAGCACGTGCGGCACAAGCCTAACTCCCCAGGCACGGTAGTTGATTAGATGCAAATCGCGGTCCGCAGGAAACCTTCATGGCCGCGTTTTTTATCCGTCGCTCACACGCCTTCGCTTTCGAGCGCGCTCAAAGTTTCGTCGTCAACGTCCCATTTTTTCAGGATGGCGATAATCGTCCGCGCCCCGAAGCCTCCCCGCGCCAGCTGCCGAAAAACCCGCGCCGCCTGCTTCTGGTCTTTCGGCTTTTCCAGGCGCTTCTTGCGCAAGTAGGCCCGCGCCTGTTTCTCTTCGCTCGTCCCGCCATACACATCCTCGATGGCTTTCTCGATCACCGCTCCATGCACACCGCGAGTTTTCAGTTCCGTGACCACGCGCATCTTTCCAAATTTCTGGTTGTCGCGGCGCAGCGAAGAATAATAAGCCGCGTACTGCGCGTCGTTCAAATAACCCTGATCTTTCATCCGCCGGATCACCAGCTCGATCAGCGTCTGCCCATACTCCGACTCCGCGTCCTCCACTCGCGCCCGCATCAGCCGCTTCAACTCGGCCACAGTCCGCATGCGCCGCGCCAAGGCCCCTACGGCATATTCGTAGAGCTGATCTTCAGAATAAGATTTCTTTTTCGGACGGGAGAACGCCATGCCCTAACGATAGCCCTATCCACCACCCGGTAGCTAGTGCGCGGCAGTCAGGGTCGACAAAAGAAAAAAGGGCGCGCAGAGCGCACCCGATGAAAGGAGGCAACCGAATACAGAAGGCAAATCTCTAATTCCCGAAGCCCGAAGCCCGAAGCCCGAAGCCCGAAGCCCGAAGCCCGAAGCCCGAAGCCCGAAGCCCGAAGCCCGAAGCTACCGCCCAAACCCCGCCGACTGCATCGACTGCCGCGAAATATCCGCCGTCGACGCAATACCCTGCATGCGCAGCTTGAAGTCGTCGGCGTTCGAGGCGTTCTCCAGCGCGGTTTCGTAGTTGACCAGCCCCGCGCGGAAAAGATCCCACAGCGACTGGTCAAACGTCTGCATCCCATACTGCGACGTGCCGGCCGCAATCGCGTCGCGAATGGCGCGTGTTTTTTCCGGCACCAGAATACATTCGCGAATGTAAGCCGTGTTGATCATCACTTCCACCGCGGGCACGCGCCCTTCCCCATCGCAGCGTTTCACCAACCGTTGGCTGACGATGGCGCGCAGCACAGCCGCCAGCTGCATGCGGATCTGCTTTTGCTCCGGCGGCGGAAAAATAGAAATCACGCGGTTCACGGTTTCCACCGCATCCAGCGTGTGCAAAGTCGAGAACACCATGTGGCCGGTTTCGGCCGCGTGCAGCGCCGTCGAAATGGTTTCCAGATCGCGCATTTCGCCTACCAGAATCACGTCCGGATCCTGACGCAAAGAAGCGCGCAACGCCGCGCCGAACGAAGGCGTATCCACCTGGATTTCGCGCTGGTTGACGTAGCCTTTTTTATCGCGGTGCAGAAATTCGATGGGATCCTCAATAGTAACGATGTGTTCCGCGCGCGAAGAATTCACGCGGTCAACCATCGCGGCCAGCGTAGTCGACTTACCGGAACCCGTGACGCCCGTCACCAGCACCAGCCCGCGTGGCATATCGCAAATCTGCTCTACCACCTTGGGCAAAAACAATTCGTCAAGCGCGCGAATCTTCGTGGGAATCACGCGCAGCACCAGCCCCACGTTGCCCCGCTGCTGAAAAATGTTCACACGGAAGCGGCCCAGTCCGGCGACGCCGTAGGCCATATCGATTTCCGTGGTCTCTTTGAATTTTTGCTTTTGCCGCGCCGACATCATGCTGAACGCCATGGTCAGCATGTCTTCCGCGCTGATGCGCGGCTGGTCGGTCAACGGCACCAGTTCGCCGTCAATGCGCAGATGCGGGTAGTTCCCTACCTTCAAATGCAAGTCCGAAGCTTTGCGTTCTGTCGCAATCCGCAGCAGGTCATCAATATTCATCGAAAGAGTTTCCGTAAAAGCTCTTCACTATGATGACCCGAATCGTCACCTTCCCCAAGATGACCTAGGTAACCGCGTTCGCTCTGCATTTGGACACAGCCTTAAGTTTGCACCTGGGCGCAGTGACCGAACTTTAAGAGGCCGCAGGTCGATGCTGGAAAGGCAAGAGGCAATACTTGGCGCGGGTTGCAGTAAGGCTAAAATGCCGCACCGATGCCGCTGGCTTCCGGTGCGCTCGCCCCGATTTCGAGGGGGAGCGCCCACCCAGGTTGACTTAGTCCACGGACTTAGTTTATTCTTGGGTCTTATGGAAATCAACATCCACGCGGCTAAGACGCATCTCTCCCGCCTTCTGCAGCGCGTCGCCGCTGGAGAGGAGGTCACCATCGCGCGCTCCGGAGTCCCCGTGGCCCGCCTGGTCCCCATCGAACCCAAGAAGAACAAAGTCCGCCCCCTGGGATTTGATCGCGGCCGCATTTGGATCGCCGACGACTTCGACGCTCCTCTGCCCAACGACCTGTTGAAACAGTTCTACGGTGGCGAGCTTCCAAAGCTCGAGAAACCCCGCAGGCGGAAACGCCGGTGAAGTACCTGCTCGACACCATGGTCTGGCTATGGAGCGTGGGGCCAACAGAATTGATCGGACGAACCGGTCTGGAAATCCTTAGCAGCGGATCTGAGGAGATATACCTTTCTGCCGCGAGTTCCTGGGAGATCGCCATCAAGGCAAAGTCAGGAAAGTTTCAACTGCCGGAATCGCCCGGCCCCTACGTTCGCACAAGACTGGCGATGCAAGGCATCCGCCCGCTTTCACTCACCCAGGAACATACTCTGAGCGTCTACGATCTTCCTCTCCATCATGCCGACCCGTTTGATCGCTTGCTCATCGCCCAGGCCATCGCCGAAGGCATGGCGATCCTAACCTCCGACCGGGCTTTTAAGAAATACGACGTCGAGCTGGTGTGGTGCGGAAAATGAAACGCGCCAGCGCGGGCGCGCTGACCAGCTTGGACGCGCCAGTCGAGGCTTGAATTCAAAGTGAATTCAAAAAAGAAAGCCGCCCCTTCGGGCGGCTCTCCCCGTTTTGACGGAAGAGTCTTACGCGGCCTGCTCAGCTGGCGCAGGCGGCTGGAACGGCTCATCGTAGCTGCCGCCATAGATCGAGGGAACTTTCGATCCCATGGGCCGCAGGTAGGTCGACAATTCTCCGCGATGATGAATGCTGTGGCTCGTGAGGAAGCCCAAATACAGCACGGCCGGCAAATTGAACACGCCGAAAAAAGCGACCGGCGTGAGCAACTGCTCCGGCGTCATCGTCGCGATGCGAGCCACGCCCTGCTTGATCCTGTCGTCATACCAAGCCACCACTTCGGCTGAGGTCTCAGGCTTATGCTCCGGCGCTTCCATCTTGAAATTCAGATCGGCAATGCCATCCAGAAACTGAATGTCGGAGTTGGCGATGTGCCACGCCAGTTCTTTCGCCGTGCGCGCCTTAGGGTCGGGTTTGTAGCTGGAGGCCGCGTCGGGCACGGCCGCGATTACTTTCTTGGTGATCTCCGCTTCCCGCGTGATTCCGTCGAGCATCATCGCGCAATAGCCGAGGGCAAATTCAGGACTCATAGCTTGTTCGGACATTGTTCCTCCTTGTAGCGCTGTTATGTTTTTCTGATTCAAGAAGCCGAAAGGGGCGCAGTGAGCGCCCCTCGGGTTAAATAGCTTTGACGCCGGATTATACGCCGACCGGCTGCTTCGTGCGCACTGGAACCGGCGTCAGCCAGCCGTGGCGGTCAGATTTCTCTCCCCGCACGATGGCGTAAAACTCTTTCTGCAGCGCCTTGGTGATCGGCCCGGTCACGCCTTTGCCCACGTTGATCTTGTCGACGGAACGAATCGGCGTGACTTCCGCGGCGGTGCCTGTGAAGAAAGCTTCGTCGGCGATGTAAAGCATTTCGCGCGGAATCATCTGCTCGACGATCGGAATGTTCAGGTCGCGCGCGATCTGCAACACCGAATCGCGGGTGATGCCGGGCAGCACGGAGTTGCCGAGCGGCGCGGTGATCAGCTTGTCACGATGCACCAGGAAAATATTCTCGCCGGAACCTTCGCTGACGAATCCGTTGATGTCGAGCGCGATGCCTTCGACGTAGCCGTTGACGATGGCTTCCATCTTGATGAGCTGCGAGTTCATGTAATTGGCGCCGGCCTTGGCCATCGCGGGCAGAGTGTTGGGAGCAAGGCGCGTCCACGAAGAGACGCAAACGTCGCAGCCGTCGGTCTCGCCGCCCAGATATTTTCCCCACGGATAGTTGATGATGTAGACTTCGGTCGGCGAATTGAACGGGTTCACTCCGGCCTCGCCGTATCCGCGCAGCACGATGGGGCGCACGTAGCAGGGCCACGCGCCGTTGTGGGCCACGGTTTCGAGCATGCCCTTGACGATCTGCTCGCGCGTGTAGTCCACGTCGATGCGGTAGACCTTGGCCGAATCCAGCAGCCGCTGAATGTGTTCCTGGGCGCGGAAAATCGCCGGCCCGGTAGGCAGGTCGTAGCAGCGAATGCCCTCAAACACCGACGAGCCATAGTGGATGACGTGCGACATCACGTGGATGGTGGCGTCGTCCCAGTTGATGAGCTTGCCGTTGTGCCAGATCTTGTCAGTCTTCTGGATTGCCATGCGGACTCCTTGAGGACATTATAGCGGAGGCGGCTGTCAGCTCTCAGCTTTCAGCTGTCAGCCGCTGGCTCTTAGCTCTTGGCTCTTAGCTCTTAGCGAACCCAACCGCTCCTGTCACGGCTCATGTGGGGACAGCCGCCCTCGGCTGTCTGGCGGCGCGGGTGTATCGCGTCGCTCGCTTTTGATTCGGATCACCGAAATGTTCCTGAAGGAACACATCGTCGATTTGTAAAAGTGTTCCTGAAGGAACACCTGTGGAAAAGCGGCAAAAAGCGTCAACACGGCAAAGGCATCCGCATGATGGATTTAGGGACAATTGCCGAAATACCGGCAGCAAGTGTGGTCAAAAAGCCACGCTAAAAACGGCCTCTCGAGGTGCATCGTTTTGAGATTGGAGCCCGCTAGGAGAATTCACCACAGAGACACAGAGACACAGAGAAAACAAAACCCAGGGGCTCTTTTTTCTGCGGTGCTGGGTAGTGGCCTCGTTTTTCACCAGATTGTGGTGACGAGGTTGGAGCGGCGGATTTGCTGGTCGGCGGTGACCAGAGGGATGCCTTCGACGATGGCGGTCGATGCGATCACGCGGTCGGCTGGGTCTTTGGGGTAGGCGGCCGGCAGGCGCACTGCCATGGCGGTAATCTCCGGGGTCATGGGCTTCAGGGCCACTCGTGCAACCGTCTCGCGGACGAACGATTCCACGCTGCTCAAAACCTGGAGGCGGCCACTATGAGCCAGCCACGCCAGTTCCCAGAGAGTGATGGTGGCGATGGCGACTCCGGTGTTTTCGCGGGGCTTTTCTTGTCGAGCTGTGCGGATGGCGTCCCGTGCTTTCGCGGAGAGACGCTTCGGGTCGCTCGCCATCCAAACCAAAACGTGAGTGTCGAGCAGAATCATGTGTTTTTCTCAGGTTTCAAGGTTGCAAAGTTTCAAGGTTTCAACGAAACGAGTTGAGGTGTGGATTTTGAAACCTTGAAACCTTTCGAAACTTTGAAACCTGGCTCTACTTCGCCTCCCAGTCCGCCAGCGGAGTGACCGGGCCGACGATGTCGCCGACGATTTTTACTTTGCCGGCCATGTAGCCGAACAGATCGTCCGCCTGCTTCTCGGCCGGGACGAGCTTGGCCACGGGCTTGCCATGCTTGGTGATCAGGACGGGCTCTCCACTTTGCAGGACCTGGTCCATCACCGCCAGGCATTGGGCTTTGAATTGGCCTGCGGGCATTCGTTTCATGGCAGCACCTCGGTATGGTCATTTTATTATGACTATGGGCGGAATGCAAGGTGGGTTCGTGGAGATTGAACGGGAGTCAAAGTCCCCACCCTGTCGCGAAGAGCGCGACAAGGATGGGGCACCCGCTTGGAATTTGGGTTGGTGGAAAGGGTAGGCCAGCCCCGAACACATCGTCGATTTGTAAAAGTGTTCCTGAAGGAACACCTGTGGAAAAGCGGCAAAAAGCGTCAACACGGCAAACGGATCGGAATGATGGGCTTAGGGACGATTGCCGAAATGCCGGCAGCAAGTGTGGTCAAAAAGCCACGCCAAAAACGGTCTCTCGAGGTGTAGCGTTTTGAGATTTTGGGCTTGGGGGAGCGGGCCACTCGCTTTCGCTGCTCAACGGCTGGATGTACCCGCCGCTCCTGGCGCTGGGAGGCAGTCTGCGAGAAGGCTCGTAAACGTTTCCTCGAGTTCTTTCCAGCCGACCGCGTCGCGATACTTACATTCCTTCAAAATTCTGCGCTTAAGGACCAGCGGGTCGGGTCCAACCTTGCACTCGACATAGAGATCCCTGAAGAACTTCTTGCCGCTGCATTTGATCTGCCAGGTCGAGCGCCAGTTTGGTTCTTCTTCAGCGAACGACTTTGTGCATTTTCCGACAAAGTCGTCCGGCCAGTGCGCGTTATC
Source organism: Candidatus Sulfotelmatobacter sp. (assembly GCA_049675725.1). Taxonomy (GTDB): domain Bacteria; phylum Acidobacteriota; class Terriglobia; order Terriglobales; family Acidobacteriaceae; genus Sulfotelmatobacter. Next base: position 61,771 of record JBAUAN010000138.1, read on the forward strand.
GATTGCAGCGATCTGAGATCGTATTGATTCGAGTCGCTTGAGCAATACGATCGCGGCGCCCCCGAAATCTTTTGCCGACGCGACGTCCCGTCCGACATCCTTCGCCCACGTGTCGAGGTAGCCATAGCTTTTGTATACCTCTACCGCCGTTTGGTATTGGAGTTGCCGCCGTGCGAGATCCTTGAAAAGTTGTTCGGCCTCCCCAAGTGTCGTGGGAAACTGCTTGTGCTTCTCTTTGCTGATGACGTCGAAGAGAATCTCCGGTTCCAGTAGGTAGTTCTCGATGCAATATCTGCCCCACTGCCGCACTCGCACCTTTGACGTGTTCGCCAGCTTCGTTGTCTGTCGGTCGTGGTCGAATATGAAGTAGGAAATGTTCTCCTTTTGGCCGTCGAGTTCCGCTTGCTGCAATCTCTTGATCTGCTTTTCGACTTCGCCTCTTCCCGAGAGGTCCTTGAACTTAATCCTGGCTAAGCTTTGCGGGAACGCTTCTTCTAGGAGCTCGACATCGTCCTCACCCTCCACGAAAACCGTCCCGTCGTAGAGCATCTCTTCAACCTCTGATGTACCGAGCAGTCTGAGGGCCCGGGCGACCTCGGGCTGGTCCCTCTTCCTGATTTTGGAGGCGACGGCGCCACGGCGCAGGTGGTACACGCTGCAGTCGTCGCTTCGCATGGCGGTACCGAGGATCTCTGACGAGTGCGAGCAGATGATCGCCTGAAGGTCTTTGGGGCGAAGGTACTCGTCCACCAGAAAGTTGAGCAGGAGTTTGGTGACCGCGGGGTTAAGGTGGAGTTCCGGCTCGTCAAGAAGGATGATTCCGCCGGGTTCGACGGAGCGCGCTATTACCAGGAGGGTTAGTATTAGTCCCTTCTCTCCGCTACTCATTGCGTCGATGTCGAAAAGTTCGGCCGTTTCTTTATCCTTGATGAGGATAGAGGCTTGGCCGTATTGATTGACTCCGAAGCCCGCCATTTCGCGATGTCGCAATAGCTTTTCGAAGATTTTAGAGAACTCCGCATTAAGCAGACCCCTCCCTTTCTCCGTTTCAGTTATCCATGTGAAGATTGTGTTTTTCAGGCGCTGGTACTTTATCGCCGGAGTGGAATTGTGTGACTCCAGTTGCTGAGCGGCGTCTGGGGCTCCCAGTTGGATCGCGACCTCGCCGTGCGGAAGGGCGCGGTCGGCGGGGAAATAAGTGAATCGGGTGCGGGAGGGGCTGAGCCCGTTCTCGAGGGCTGACAACAACGTTTGCGGGTAGATATCGCCGCCCCTGATTCCCTTCCCCGGGTCCATGATTAGCACGAGCTCGCACTGCTGCTTCCGTTTCAGTCCTTCGGAGTAGTCGCGAACTTGGGGCCGGAGAGAGCCTACAATCTGTCGTCCAACTGGGGATGAGAGGAACTGGACAAGGGCGAAGGGGCCTGAATCCATCGAAATGCCTGCCTGTGCGGCCGCAATCCGGCTGCATATGTCCTCATTGAGAGCATCCAGCGATGAAAGCTCAGTTTCCGTTAGCCGAAACGTGCATCTAATTTCGATAGGTTTGGCGTGATCTTTGGCAATCGCCGCGAAGTTGAACATCTGTGGCAGCTGCGCCGAGGTCGCTGAGAGCTGGATCATCACCTGCCTGGCTTCCTGTTGGGTTCTAGGGGCGAGGACGGCCTTCGCTAGCCGAATTGCTTCAAGAACGGTCGTTTTCCCGACCGCGTTGGGGCCGACGATAAGATTTGCTCCCCTCGTGAACCATCGAGAGCTCGGCTAGGGAGCGAAAGTTCCTTACGTAGAGATGGCTAAGATACATATGGCTGATGCCTCGATGGACAAAAAAGGGTCGAGGCCTGGTGTGGCCGCGACCCCCTCGCAGTGGGTCCTTTTTTGCACCTGTGGGGGAGGGGTGGCAAGGGACTTTTGTGGGGTGGGGTGGGGCACGGGGGTGGGGGAGTTCAAAACCTAAATCTTGAGTCAAAGGCGACGGACAGGAGTGTCCGTCCTACATGGGTGCGGGGAGAACTCCCTGCGGCGGGGGCTAGGGTATCGGGTGGGTAGGGGTCCTTCGACTGCGGTTGGCCTTTGCGCTTGGGGCGCAAAGACCAATCCTTGCTCAGGATGACAATTCGGGGGTGGTGGCGACGGTAGGCAGTCCCGTCGACTGCGTTTGTCGCCGCGGCTGGCGTAAAATGCTGGCGCGGAATCTCGTTTCTGCGGCGACGTGTTTCAGGACCTCAAATACACTCTGCGGCTTTGGGCCGGGCGGCCGTGGCACACGGCGTTTGCCGTCGCGGCTCTCGCCATTGGCATTGGCGCGAATACGGGTGTGTTTAGCGTAGTCAACGCATTGCTGCTGCGCTCTCTGCCGTTTCGCGAGCCGGACCGGCTGGCGCTTCTGCACGAGTTCATTCCGCCGCATGACAGCGCGAAGCAGTTTCACGATTGGCGGCAGCAGAGTGCCTACCTCGCCGATGCTGCGCTGTTTGAGGAGTTCGATGCGAATCTGGGTGGTGAAAATCTGGGTGGCGAAAATCTGGGTAGTGTAAATCTGGGTCGTGTAATGGGCGGCGTGCGCGTCGGCAGCCGGGCACACGTGGCGCAGACGTCGTGGAATTTCTTCTCCGTGCTGGGCGCGCAGCCGGTGCTCGGAACTGGATTCGCCGCCGACGAGGATGTTGACGCAACTGGCTGGGGACTGCCCGGACCGAACGCTGTTGCTGTGATCGGTTACGGATTGTGGCAACAGCTTTTTGCGGGCGACCCGACAGTTGTGGGCTCGACGATTCGACTCGATGGCAATGCGCTTACCGTGGTGGGCGTTGCGCCGCCGGGCTTTGATTATCCGGGCAAGGCCGTTCTGTGGAAGCCGGCCGCTTTCAGTCCGGGCAACAATGGCTGGGGCGCGCTTGCGCGGCTGAAACCGGGCATCTCGTGGGCGCAGGCGCGCGCGGCGTTTGCCGTGGAGGTAGCCGGCGAATCGTTGAAGCAGGGAGGCATCGACAATTCCACCCTGCGTCCGAGCATGACCTCGCTGCAGGACGGACTTGCCGGCCCGGTGAAGAATGCGTCGTTGATGTTCATGGGCGCGGTGGTTTTGGTGCTGCTGATTGCGTGCACGAATGTTGCGAATCTGCTGCTCGCTCGCACTACCGATCGCGCCGCGGAGCTTTCCATCCGCTCCGCGCTGGGAGCAAGTCGCGCCCGGATCGCGCGGCAATTGCTCACCGAGTGCCTGCTGCTCGCGTTTGTTGCCACTCTCGCCGGGTTGCTGATCGCGTTTTGGACAACTTCGCTTGCGGTGAAGATTGAACCTCCACCGCTCGGCGCGCAGTCGTATTCAATTTTGGATGGACGCGTTCTGGCTTTTACCGCGATGGTGTCATTCATTACTGCGTTGGCGTTGGGGGTGTTGCCGTCGATCGTTTTCTCTTCGAGCGTGTTTCCTTCGCTAGGGTCGGGCCGCCTCAGCGCGCTCGGTTCCCGGAGTTCCAGCCGAAGCCGCGGCTCGCGGGTGGTTCGGCAAAGCCTGGTCGCCGCGCAGGTGATGCTCACCATGATTCTTCTCGCGTCGTCGGTGTGCCTGGGACGCGCGTTCGTCCACTTGATGAGAATCGACCGCGGCTATGACGTGCAGGGAATCGTGACGGCAGGCATCTCACTGGACGGCACGTCGCACCAACTGGATAAGCGCCAGCTAGCTTATTTTGAAGAGGTGCTGGACCGCGTGCGCAGGCTTCCTGGAGTTCGCTCGGCCAGTGCCACAGAATTCCTTCCGCTCTACGCCTCGGCGTTTGTTGGAGGGCCATTCGGAATGGATGGGCGCCAGGCGGCGCGCAATTCCACGCTCGTCCCGGTCTTGTCGGGATATTTCGAGACCATGGGTGCACAGATTCTCTACGGCCGCGAATTCACGGAAGCCGAAGTCCGCTCCGGCGCCAAGGTTGCTGTCGTCAACGAGCGATTCGCTGCCGGATTTGGCGCGCCGCAGGACGCTGTGGGCCATCAGCTGACGAACGAGGGAGATGCGCCGCGAAAAATTGTTGGCGTGGTGAAGGGAATGGAGTACGAGACTGATCCGACACTGGCAAACAGTAATCAGGTTTTTGTTCCGTCGGAGAATCCCGGCAGCTTCTTCTCGACACTCGTGGTGAGGGTCGACGGCCGCGCGGAAGATCACCTCGCTGCCATTCGCGACACTATCCAGTCGGTGGACCCGCAAGTTCCTGTGTTCAGCGTGAAAACTATGCAGCAGCGGTTGGATGAAGTCTTCGCCAGCCCGAATTTTTACCGCACTGCTGTGTGGACTTTTGCCGGATTCGCCGTGTTGCTGGCGGTGATTGGAATCTATGGCATCGTTTCCTACGCCGTCATCCAGAGGACGCAAGAAATGGGCGTGCGCATCGCGCTCGGCACCACGCCGGCGCGGCTTCGGGGCATGCTGTTGCGGCAAGGCTTGCTGATGGTCGCGGCAGGCGCCATCCCCGGAATCGCTGGAGCGCAGCTCACCAGCCGATTCCTCGAAACCCTGATGGAAGGTGCGAAGCCCATCGGGCTGGGTGCTTCCGCTGGCTTGGTCTCGCTGTTCGCACTGATTGCGTCGGCGAGTATCTGGTCCGCCACGCGCCGCATCGCCAGCCTCGATATCATGGCCATCGTGCGCGCTGAATAGACGTTGGATTGGCCGGTAACCTTCACACTGCAATCTGGGGCGGAGCGCGTCCATTTCTGCGCATCCGCGCAGAGGTCATTTCACGCTGGGTTGAGCCGCGCGACAGGTGAGTGAGCTGAAAGATAAAAGATGGGTGTATGATCGGGCCGTTTTTTGAGGTCGAAAGGAACTTCCCATGCACGTTCCTCGTCTAAAGGCAGTTGCCGTTCTTTTTCTAATCCTGAGTACCCATGGCCTGAGCACTCATGGCTTCACACAAACGCCGCAGCCGGAGAGTCATCCTCTGGTAGTGATTCGCGCGGCGAAGATGCTTGACGTCAAAAACGGCAAGGAGGTGCTGAACCCCGTTGTCGTAATTGACGGAGCGCACATTAAAGAAGTGGGCCCGGGCATTCCAGTCCCTGCCGGGGCGCAGGTGCAGGTAATTGACCTGGGCAAGGCGACGCTGATGCCCGGGCTGGTCGATGCCCACACCCATCTGCTGCAGAACTACGACTTCGCTTACGGAGGCGACGACAACAACATGGTCCTCACCGTCACGCAGATGAGTCCGGCCGAGCGCGCGTTGCTGGGCGCGAAAATGGGCCGCGAGGATTTGGAGGCGGGCATCACCACGGTGCGCGACGTCGGCAACTCCGGGATCAATGGCGATGTTGCCTTGCGGGACGCGATCAATAAGGGCTGGGTCAGCGGACCACATATTGTGGCGTCTACGCGTGCGTTGTCGGCGCCGGGCGGCCAATTCGGCCATCTGCAACACGATGCAGAAGGGTTGGTGGAGCAGGAGTACGTCGCCATTGCTACCGTGGACGAGGCGCGGCGGGCCGTGCAGCAGGCTTTTTACGATGGAGCCGATTGCATCAAGGTGATCGTGAACACGGGGCCGCGCGTGGTTTCCCTGGAAGAGATGAATGCCATTGTCGAGGAGGCACACCGGGTCCACCGAAAAGTTGCCGCTCACGCGATTGGAAACGATGCCACCCGCATTGCGGCGGAAGCGGGAGTCGATTCAATCGAGCATGCTTATACGGTGCCCGATGATGTGCTGCAAATGATGGCCGCCAAGAAAATTTTCCTGGTCCCGACCGATTATCCTGCGGAGTTTTACGTGTCCTTTGCCCCGGCGACTGCGACCGGCGATGAGCGCAAGGAAACTGAAGCCAGGTTCAACAAGTTTGCGCAGGGGAATCACGACCGACTTCGGCGCGCCATTGCCGCCGGCGTCCGGATCGCCGCCGGCTCCGACGAATATTACCAGTCGGGGAACCGCACTCGCGGAGAAACCAGCAAGCTCATCTATGAGGCGTATAGCGAATCGGGGATGACTCCGTGGCAGATCATCCAGGCCGCAACGACGAATGGCGCGGAGTTGCTGGGCTGGCAGGATCGCGTTGGATCAATCGAGCCCGGCAAGTTCGCCGACATTATCGCCACCACCGGCGACCCAGCCGACGACATCACCGAATTGCAGAAAGTGAAGTTCGTGATGAAAAGCGGAGAAGTGGTGCGAAATGATTTGAGTCGGGAGGCGCCTGGGCGGTAGTCCCGTGGAGATATTTCCCCGTCCTGGGGAGCATCTGGCCCGCCACGCGCCCGCATCGCCAGCCTCGAGATCATCACCATCCTGCGCATCCAGTAGCGCGACGTGCAGGCACAGGCGCTGGCCCTCCTTCGCGGCTCGTGTTAAGCATGGCCCGAAAGATTTGTCATTCCGACCCGGAGCGAGCGAGTGGGGGGAATCTGCTGTTTGCCGGCAGCACCACCGCAGTCGCTTCGAAGCAGAGGGCTGTCGGGGCTCTGAGTGTAGCGGCCTTCCATGAGAAGGCCGGTCGGAGTCAAGTTGATTCTTGTCTGGCTTGGTTGAACATGTTTTCTTCTTCTTCCCGCCGAGTTAGCCACTGTCGCCATGCTTCCATCCGCACTCTCGAGGAGCG
>JBAUAN010000139.1:0-5400 GCA_049675725.1 Candidatus Sulfotelmatobacter sp.
CAGCTTCGACGGCACGGATGTTGATCGGAGAATATCCGACAAGTGACGCCACGCGACAACATATAGTCTGGAGCTGTGGATCCGGTCGCATAAATGAACTGACCCACGATCGCATTGCTGCCGGTCAATTGCGCTGACGCCCATGTCTCGCAAAAGACCATTGACAAACCCAGATATCCGACAGGGGTAGGTCCGTGCCTGGCTTCCCCCCTGGACCGACAGCGGCCTCGGCATCGAGATCCACGATAGTGAAGAACACCACTACGAACCCGAATTGCATCTTGGGCAAGTTAGATTTGCCCCAAAAATACTGTCGAAGTCGGGCTCGAGACTCTGCAGATAGATAGCGGGGTCAATAATTATCAATTGCACCCCACTCCAGCCTCCAAAGCGCGGACCTTTCGGGAAGGACGTGCACTTCCCGCTGGACTGCACCACGTCGCTGCCAAGTTCCGCAGGGCTAAACCCAGCGTTCTCAGCCGCATCTGCAACAGCTTGGTTGGCCGCTTCCGTCTCCGCAGCTTCGGCGGCAGGATCTCCAAACTGAGTTCGGGGGGGATTTTGAAAATAATTGACGATCGCAGCTAGCCAGCCTGGAAGGAGTCCGCTGGCGTCCGTGAAATTTACGGGGTCTGTCAGCACATATCCGTAGAGATTTGTGTCTCCGCCTGCGAAGAGGATTGGATCCTTTGCCGTCCAGCGGCCAATGGCGGGGTTGTAATCTCGTGCGCCAAAACGCACCAGCTTCGTGTCCTGATCATACAGACCGCCGGCGAAACCGAAGGGCTGGAAGCCGGGATTGGTATCGCTGATCACGTTGCCGAATTCGTCGTAGTCGATTTGTTCCGTGATCGCACTGGTCGCAGTGTTCACTACCAGGCGCGGGCTACCAAGTTGATCGGAGAATACCCGATAGGTGACACCGCCCGATAACATATAGTCTGGAGTTGTGGCACCGGTCGCATAAATGAACTGGCTCACAATCGCATTGCTGCCGTTCAACTGCGCCACAATCCGACTGCCGTCATACAGGAACCCAGTCTGAAGGACACCATTCACTACCGTTCCCACTCGGTGATTTGGCGCGTCAATGATATAAGTGATCTTGGTGCCGTTGGGTAAATTCGCCGCAATCAAGTTCCCCAACACGTCATACTGGTACGAGGTAGTCTGCGATCCGACGGTCTGGTTCGCCAACTCGCCATTCGCTGTGTAGGTGAAAGAGGCAGTCCCGTAGGTCAGGAGGCGGTCCTGGGTATCATAAGTGCCATTCACCGTTCCGGAACTCATTGTTGCCGTCAGCCGGTTCGAGTTAGTGTCGTAGGTGTAGCTGGAGATGCTCGCGCCATTCTCCGCCACGCCGATCAGACGCCCGGCGGCATCATATGTATAGGTGAAAACATTCTCTTGCCCGCCGATGGTTTCGGTCTTTCCGGTAATTCTTCCATCCGCATCCCGGGTGAACTTTACCGTGTATAGCGTGGTCGTCTTGTATTTCGCGGTGAGCCCAGTCAGTTCCGCGAATGAGTCGTAGGTGCGGCTAGCGGTCGCGCTACCCAGAGTCGTTCCCGTGATCAATCCGTCTTTCGCATTATGTTTGACGACCAGCGTTCCCGCCTTAGTGAGCAGGCCATCATTGTCGTAGGTGAAGTCGATTAGGTTGCCACTGTTGATGCTCTGGGATGCGACCCAGAAGTTGCTGTTGTAGGCGCGGCCGACGCTTCCGGCGACCGCGCCGGTCCAGGTCGAAGAAGTCGGTAACGGGCCGTTGTAGCCGTATGCAATCGCCTCGCCTCCAGTGATCGACGCACCACTCAGATTTCCAGTGGTCGAGTCGTAAGCGTAGCTGACTGTCTCCGTCGGCGTGGTTGTAAAACTCAGCCGCCCGGCGCTGTCATAGCCGTAGTTGACCGTCTTACCGTCTGGGCGGGTGATTGTTGTCAGGTTCCTGTCCAAATCGTAGGTGTACGTGGTGGCACCAGTTCCCGAGACCACGGGCGGCGTGTAAGTCGAGGTCAGGTTCACCGGGGTGTAGGCGAAATCGTGAGCGGATTTGCCAGGCGGAGTCACAGAAGTCACGTTGCCATTGGCGTCGTAAGTATTGGTGATGACTCTCCCATCGGGCAACGTGGTCGTTAGCAAGCGTCCGGCGGCATCGTGCGTGAAGCTGGTCTTGAGCTTTAGCGGATCCTCCCTGCTGGCCAGGAAGCCGTTCGAGTCATAGGCCAGCGTGGTCGTTCGAGCGCCTTGTTTAATCGTCGACAGACGGCCTTTGCTGTCATAGCTGAACTTGGCGGGCGTTAGCGTACCCAATTGGGTGCTGATGACTCGCTCGAGCGAGTCAAGCACTGTGGTCGTGGTGCGCAACACTGGCGTGGTCTTTACAAGGGTTCGGTCAGCAGTAGTGAAAACAGACGTGTAGGTGCGGCCATTGAGCGTGGTCGTGTCGGTCTGAGCAGTCAGGCTGAAGGGATTGCCGCTAGTGAAGCTGGCGGTTCGGCTGCCCGAGACCGTCTCCGCAAGACTGCCTTTGGTAATGCTGCCGCTGGTCAGCACCGGAGTCTGCAATCCGAAACGCGGGTCCGCGCTCAGCGTCGAGCTAGTACTGGTCCCATCCGGCAGTGTGGCATTCTCCGAAAGCTGGCCATTCTGCTGCGTATTCGATGCTGTCGCCTGCAACCCGCTTGGCCAGGTGTTCACGAACTGTTCGCCAGGAGACGAAGGGGTTATGACCTGGAACGTGCTCGTCACGCCCATGGCTGTGGTCGTGGTCACGCTGTAGCCAGTGCCGGAATTGGTGAGGCTTAGAGCCGTCGAACCGCCCACCGGGTCAGAGTCGGAAGTCAGCTTGCCTTGGCTGCCATAGGCATAGGTATAGACATTCTTGTTCGGGTCCGTGCGTGACATCAGCAAATCGCTGGAACTGTTCGTGAACTGAGCCGTGTTTCCAAGAGGGTCGGTGACCTGGCTCAGGAATCCATTCCCGTCCACGCTCAGCGTAGTGGTTTGGGAATACGGTGAGACTATGGCGGTCGGGCTTTCGCTGCTGCGCTCGATGGTGGTGACGTTGCCGCTCGCATCTGTCACGGAGGCCAGCTTTCCAGCGGCATCGTAGGCAAACGCATATTTGAGTGCACCGGTAAGCGGTTTGAGAGTCTGCAAATGCCGCCCAGTGGTGCTGTCGAAGAGATAGACCTCGCTGCCATCCTTCGACGTAACCAGGTAGTCCCCGCTGTACATCGACGACCCAGCGAGTTGCCATGCGCTGCGTTGACTGCCGTCGCCCAGAAATAGCGTGTTATTGCTTGCGTCGTAGGCGTGGTGGACGTTCAAGGTCCAACCGCCGATCATAGCCGCATCCGCGGTGGCCACGCTATCTGCGCCAGCGGTGCCCGGGGCTCGGTCGCTCTCATAGTGGAGGAAGAATCCCGTCCCCACGATGGGCACATCCTCGCCCAGGCTTTGGTTCTGGCAGCTGATACTTGACCCTCCGTCCTTGGGACAACCGTTGTCCACGGTGGTGGTGTTGGTGGCAGAACTCGGCGTCAAGGTGAAGCTCAGTGTCCAATTGATCCCCGGAATTCCGCCGTCGATGTTGCAGTCCGCGGGACCAGTGAAGCTCATATCCGTTTGCTGAAGGGCACCAACGCTGGCCGGAAGAGGAAGGGTGACGGATGCGAGCGCCGCACAACTCGAGCTAAATGGCCCAACAAAGAGATCTATGGTCTCGGTCGTTTGCTGGCTGCCGCAAACTGCAGTGAGCGTTCCCCCAACCGCAGGGCCTGGAGAAATCGTGTAGGTATTGTTGGTTCCGTCGATCGTTAATGTGAGACCGTCAACAACAAACTGGCTGCCGACAAGACTCATCGTGTTTGCTCCAGGGTTACCGCAGGGCTCTGATGACACCCCCTGATCATTAAAAGATCCGGTGCCAGTTCCGCTTCCTCCGATCCATGTACATGCAGATGTGGTAGATGCGACAAGCGAAGCCGGGTTCTGCGCGGCATGGCTTACTGTCCAGTTGTAGCCATCTTCGTTGTCCGGACCGGAACCGTTACCGCTGATGGAAATTGTTCCTTGCCAGGAGCTTACGCCTTGCCAATTAGCGCAATTTTGAGCCCCAGCCGGTAAGCAAACCAGAACTACAGCGGCAATACTGACAGCAAACCGCCTGGCCGCTGCCAACCTCCACTTCGAAATTACAACTCCACCGAAACCGGCAAACACCTTGTGCGTCTTCATTTCTTCTCGCCCCCAGATAAAAACGGTGTGGTTTTACCGCCGCATCCGCTCATTTGCTTACGGCAGTGATGTTGCCGATTTCTCTCGTTACCTGCGCCGGGCGGGGCTTGTTGTCGCCTGCGGTCTTGCCCACGCGCAGCCTTTATAAAACCGGGAAGGCGCTTCACGGTCGGCCCTCCTTACGGTCGAGTTCCCGACTGACGCCTCGCTTCGAACCTACCGGGATTCTTAAGCGGTTTTTCGTCCGCCAAAACGAGGCTCAACTAGCTCGAAGCCGGGCATCACCGCTACCGGCGCTCTGCTTCCGCTAGCAAAGATTTTGCTTGCCCTCGCCGTGCGCAAGCAGTTAAAGCCTTGTCATCTACTAAAGCGAAATTTCCTGGAGAATTGGTCTAAGAAAAAGAAAACTTTCTTTAGGCCCCGTGCTCGGTCGGGGGAGATCCCCTATAGTCCAGCCATCTCCGCTAAACCGAGTCGGGTGTCATCTCCACAACCTCTGCGATGTGGGTAAGTGGAATTCGGGCACGTTTGTTAGCCTCTTCCACGAACGTATCCCTGGGGAATCAGCTTGGATGCTCCACCCCTGCCACTGATTGGGCCGCAATCCTAACCCAATCTCTTGCCGCATAGCATGAGCGCCCAATTGACTCTTAGAGTATGTCCGTCGGGCCCTCCCAGGCTGCCGATCCCGTTAGCAAATCAGCTCTATTTGAGATAGCGGAAAGCACGGCCAAGAACTGGCACGGTTTCAAGAAAAAATAAGCTAGACATGAAATTCTCTACGGAAAGGCCATTGGAGGAGGTAGAGTTGTTCGCAGCTCAGCGTGAGAATCTGGTGCGCGCCTACATGTGGGCATCGTAGCCACCAAGCGAGCCGACGAAGCTGGCCAGCTCATCGCCAAACAGATGACCCCCAAGCAGATCGAGGAAGCCGAGCAGCAGGCATTGCAGTGGCTTTCCCGCCTGAAGAAGATATCATCCCTGCCGGGCCCCGCCTAGCAGCCCGTGGCGGAACTGCTCATGTTTCGTAGCCTGTGCCGAGGCATGCGGCAACGGAAAGATGATCCGAGGGGCTGACCAACGTCGGCAGTAAGTCGACGGACCGGTGAAAGGGTCGTCATCAGGCACATCACGAAACGTAAAAGTCGCGAAACTACC
>JBAUAN010000140.1:0-80146 GCA_049675725.1 Candidatus Sulfotelmatobacter sp.
CTGCTCCGGGCTCAACACCAACGCCGCTTTCGGTCGTCCCATCGCCATAGGCACCTCCATTGTGCATCAGAGACACCTATTTTCCTTGCAATACTAATGCCACTTACTTATGGGACAGAACACTAGCTGACCTCTACAAAACTACGGGGTCCGCCGCTCCGCCATAGCGCCCGCACTCCTCAACCCGATCCGGCTCAACAGGCTCGCGAACCGCGGGTCGCCGCGCAGCGGGTCCGCCAGCGGTTCGCTGTTCAAATAAACTAGGTACTCGCAACGCTCGTCGTAAGCTTTGTCGAGCCAGCGGAACGCATCATCCTTCTGGCCAAGGCCGATATAAACCAGCGCGAAGTAAACCGCGGGCACATATTTCTTAGTCGACAACTCCGTCAGCTTGGCAAGAATCTGGTGGGCACGCACCTTGTCTCCCGAGACCGCGTACTCATGGCCCATGAGCGCGAGAATTGCGGGGCTATCGGGAGCAAACGCGAGAATTTTCTGGAACGCGTCGCGGGCCTGTTGGTGCATCCCCATCTGCTCATAAGCGCGGCCAATGTTGACCAGCGCGATCGCATAGCTGGGATCCAGTTCGAGCGCCTTGTGACTCTCTTCGATGGTCACATCAAAACGCCGCGCGTGGTAATACGCTTCCGCCAGGGCCGAATTCAACAGAGGACTGATCGGGTCCAGGTCGACCGCTTTTTTTCTCTCCGCGATTGCATCGTCCAACTTGCCCATCGCCGTAAGGTAGTAACCGTAAAACTGGTGAGCCGTGGCATATCCGGGCCGCAATTCCAGAGCTTTGTCGAACTCCTTTTGCGCTTCGGGCAAATTCCATTCGTACACCAGCTCCGAATAACCCAGCGGCACGTGCGCTTCGGCCAGCGTAGGGTCGAGCTCAATCGCCTTTCGGGCCGCAGCTTCGGCTTGCGGGAACGCTTCTTTGGGCGTCAGAGTGGAGTAGGGCGCAGACCCCAGCAGTTCGTAGCAATCCGCGAGCCCCGCATATGGCGGCGCGTAGGTGGGATCAATCTCAATCGACCGCTTGAACAGCGTAATCGCTTTCGAGAAACCTTCTTCAGTGCGCTTGTTCCAGAAATAGCGCCCTTCCAGGTAGGCGAGATAGGCTTCGCGATTCACTTGCCGAACCAGTGGGTGAGCGTGCGGCAACTTATTCAGCACTCCGCCGGCAATCGCGGTGGCGACCTCGGCCTGAATGCTCAGCACGTCCTGCAAGTCGCGCTCATAGCTCTCACCCCAAACCTGCGTCCGGTCGCTCACCTGAATCAGTTGTGCGGTAATCGCCACGCGCTTTCCGGATTGGCGCACGCTGCCTTCGAGCACGTAGTTGGCATGCACGTCCTTCGCGATGCGGTCGAAGGCACTCGCCCCATAGGCCGGGCCCAGCCGGATGACGCCCATTTCCTCCGGATGCAGTTGCCCGAGGCGCGTAATCATTTCCTCGGTGAGTCCGTCGGCGACAAAGTCCTGGCCGGGATCACCGCTCATATTTCTGAACGGGCGGACCGCCAACACCACCTTGGCCCTGGGGACGTCCCCAGGAGTCTGCCGCCAGAATCGAGCCGCCACCGACCCTACGCCCCCAGCCACAATAATGAGCAGACACAAAACCGTGAGACGTCGTACAAGGTCTGGCGCACGATCGGCAGCCGTGATTTCTCTCTGCCGGTCTTGTTCGGCATGATCTTGTTCGGTTTGATCCTTTTCGGTTTGGTCTTTTTCAGCCTGATGTTTTCCAGCTGGATTTCTTTCAAGACGATCCCCGGCAGAAGCCAGCACAACAAAATTCGACCCAAAAGAGTTCGCCTCGGCGCTCGAACCAGTAATGCCCGACCCCGAAACCCCCGACCCGCCACGTGTGTCCGACCTCTTGTCTTCGTCCTCAAGCTTGGTCTGGCTCTCCCGCCACCACGCATCCAGGTCCACCTTGTATGCGAAAACCGTGCCTTGCTTGCCTTGACCAAGCCGCCGGACGGGCAAACCCAAATTCTTCTCCCACCGCTGCACGGTCCGAACTTCCTTATTAAGGTAAGCCGCAATCTCCTTCCAGGAATCGAGGCGGTCATTGGCGGGGCGGTCGTGGGCGGGCCGGTCCTGTGCCGTCATCCGAGGTTGTGTGCCGTCCCCACCCATTCGTCCTTCCCCCAAGGGACTCGAGCTTGCAGAGTGGCGCAAGAATACCGCTCTTGTCACTTCTAGTCCAATCGAGTTGCGGGAATAAAAAGCAGTTGCGAAAGGAATTTGTGGGGACGGCAGCCTCGGCCGTCTAGCGAAGCGAAGCGAGCGCTGCCTTTTGACGGAAGCGTATCTGAACCCGGAGCGGTCTTGCGGCGGCTGTTTGCGGGAAGCGTATCTGAAGCCAGGCCGATTTTGCCGCTGCCTTTTAAGGGAAGAGTATTCGTCGGCCGGAGCGGTTTTGCCCAACGCCGACTAGTTGAAGATGGCGAGTCGCGGGCAAGCTTGCCCTAATCCCGCCGAAGAGAGTGCTCGCGCCACAATCGCGCAAAGGCGTGAGGATTCTAACCACTGTACGCAAGATACCCGGTTAGGCAGGAGGTCCCGTCATCAGCCATAACCGCCGTCCGGCAGTTAGCCGGTTAGGCGCTACCGTCCCGCGAAACACAACTTCCATTCTCATCCGATAGTCGAAGACTCGCGGTCCAAACCTCGCTAACCTCTGATTTTTGTTCACTTGACGCGCGATGTCGCGCATTGTCGCTTGCGTGCTTGCTTGACCCGTTATACTCACTTTGGAGTGAGCGTCTCCAGATGAAGCTCTCCGACTTCACCGCGAAGCAGTGGCAGGTGCTGCTGATCTTGATGCTGGTCAACTTTGTGAATTATGTTGACCGGCAGATCGTGTTCGCTCTGTTTCCCTTCCTCCGGCGTGATTTTGGGCTTACTAGTCTTCAGCTTGGCGCGCTGGCGACCGCGTTCACGGTGGTGCTATCTCTGGCCAGTTTCCCCCTGGGTATGTTGGCCGACCGGGTTTCACGGCGGGCAGTAATCAGTGCAGGGATCCTCTTCTGGAGCGGCGCGACGTTCTTCACGGGACTGGCTGGCTCCTTTCGCTCCTTGTTGATCGCGAGGGGGATGGTGGGAATCGGAGAAGCGGCGTATACCCCAGCAGGTGCGGCGGTGATCACCGCGTCATTCCCGAAACACGTCCGCGCCCGGGTTCAGGGTGCTTTCGACATCGGCATGTTCATCGGAGGCGCAACCGGCATCAGCCTGGGCGGATACATTGCGGCTAAGTTCGGATGGCGGTACGCATTCTTCCTGGTTGGGATCCCCGGTTTCATCCTTGGTCTGACTGCGCTGCGCTTGCCAAAGTCAGTGGTTGCGGTTGCCAAGGAATCGATGCGGGTGCGTGAACTGTTGCGGGTGCCGGCTTTCCTGGCCCTGCTGGTCAGTGGATTCTTCTGCAGTTTTGCCGGATATTCCTATGTTGTCTGGGGTCCGGAACTCGTCCAGGACTACAAAGGGTTCAGCCCAGAGGAAGCGAGCATGGCCCTTGGGTTGACGATCGTACTGGGCGGGATGCTTGGCATCGCGACGGGCGCGTACCTGTCCGACTTATTGGCGAAACTGCGCGTTTGGGGACGAGCGGTGGTGGTCCCGATTGGCTTTGTGCTGGCAGCTCCAGCAATTTATTTTGCGCTGCATGCCAACGGAAAATTGCGTTTCCTCGTACTTTTTGGATTGGGAGCATTTTTCTTAAGCTGGTATCACGGGCCCCTGACGGCGACCATTCACGACCTGGTTCCGCCACGCGGGCACGCGACGGCGTTAGGGTTTTATTATTTGTTCGTGAACCTGTTTTCCATGGCAATTGCGCCTGTAGTCATCGGCAGAGTGGCGGACCGATATAACCTGATTACTGCCTTGCACGTGCCGATTGTGGCGCAACTGGCGGGCGCGGCGTTTTTCGTTTTGGTGATCCAGTGCATCCGGCACGACGGGCTTCATCACCCAGTACTCGCCCGCCACTGGGAAAATGAGCCGGGAACACTGGTGCCGGCAGTCGCATTGGTGTTTGAGGATAACTGATAGGGGATGTACAATCCCGACAACTTCCCTGGGGAAAAAATTTAGCGAGGAGAGAATCCAATGGCACAAGTGGCACAGCTGCCCATCATCGAGCACTACAGCGCATACAAACCCAAGCCCTTCACGCGCGACCAGCGTGCCGACACGACGATTCTCTACGGAGGCCTAACGTGGAAGCACGAGCGGATGATGCAAGGCGCGCTTCACAACCTGAAATACAAGGCGGAGCCGCTGCCGAACATTGCGCGGGATGACCTTGACGCCGGCAAGGAGTTGATCGACACGGGAGCGTGCTGCCCGACGATCTTCACCACGGGAAGCCTGGTGAACTTCCTGAAGAAGGAAGTGAAGGAGCACGGCAAGGAGGAAGTGAGTAAAAAGTTTGTCTACCTGACGGCGGGGGCGTGCGGTCCGTGCCGCTTCGGGCAATATCACGAATCGTATGCCATGGCCCTCGACGGGCTGGGACTGCGCGACTTCCGCCTATTCCTGCTGGCGCAGGACGAGCTTGACCAGGGGCCGGGAAATGGCGGCGGCCTGGATATCAACATGCCGATGAGCCTGGGGATTATCTGGTCGATCCTGTGCGGCGATCTGGTGACCGATCTGGAATATGCGACGCGTCCCTACGAAATGAACAAGGGGCAGACGGAACTGGTGCTGCGTGAGTGCGTCGAGCAGATGTACGAGTTGTTTCTGCACCGGCCGAGTCGTGGCAAGAAGTATGGGACCATGGCCTGGCATTTACTGAGCAACTATTTCACCAAAGGGCTGCGCGAGGTCCGCAGGAAGTGGGACGGGATTGAAGTGGACCATCTGCGGGTGAAGGCGAAGGTGAAGATCACCGGCGAGTTCTGGCTGCAGACGCATGAAGGGGAAGGGAACTACAACATCAAGCGCTGGCTGGAGTCGGAAGAGTCGGAAGTGATTGCGCCTCCGGTTGCGGTGTGGCTGCACTACCTGATGCACCCGACCATCCGCAAACTGGAGCACCGCCACAGCACGAGCAAGCACCCGAAGGTTGAGAACTTGGCGCTGCACGCGCTGGAGCGGATTTATCGCGGCACCTACAACCGCTTCCGCAAGGCGCTGGCATATTTGCCGCACGAACTGCCGGATCAGGAAGAACTCAAGACGCTGGCGGAGCCTTTCTACAACTTCCAGTTGCGGGGCGGGGAAGGGCACATGCTGATCGGCAAGGCACTGCATTCCTACCATCACAAGACGGCGCACATGATCTGCGAGCTGTCCCCGTATTCGTGCATGCCGAACACCATGTCGATTGGGTCGATGGCCAACGTGATCGGAAAATATCCCGACCTGCTTTACGCGCCGATCGAAGTGAAGGGCGACGCGGAAGTGCACGCGCTCTCGCGGTGCCAGATGATTCTGACGGAAGCGAAAAAGCGGGCGCACGCGGAGTTCGAAGGCGTGATGGAGAAGACTGGGCTGACCGAGAAAAAAATTCGCGCGTATGAGGCTAAGCATCCGGAGGTGCGGAAGGCGACGTATCAGGTGCCGCATCGGGCTTATGCCGGAACCGCGGCCAACTATGTGATGCATCTGGCTTATGACAAGGGGCTGGCACGGGCTTGATTGTGGCGTTGTGTGGAGCGGAGGAATTTTTCCCGCTGGTTTTGGAAAGCTGCAAGCAAGCGGGCAAGAGTGCCCGCTCCACACAAGCAATCGGCACGAGCAATCGAAATCCGGAGACGAGGTTGAGGCATGAGTGAAGGTTTGATTCAGATTCAACCGCTTGAAGGAGATGCTCCGCTGGCGAGACCATCGGGGGATGTTCCCAGGGGCACGGGAAAAATTGCCGGGCTCGACGTGGGCAGCACGACCTGCAAGTACTCGATTGCGGGGCCGTCCGGGGAACTGCTCGGGCAAGCCTACGAACGGCACAACACCAAGCAGGCGGAAAAAGTTCTCGACTTCCTGAACCGGATGGAGAAACAGTACAACTTTACTCCGGAGCAGGACCGCGTCTTTTTTACGGGTTCGGGAGCGGGGCTGATTGCGCCGCTGGTGGGCGGGAAAGTGATTCAGGAAGTGGTGGCGGTGGCCGCGGCGGTGGAGAAAGTTCATCCGAACGTGCGCTTCGTCAGCGAAATTGGCGGCGAAGACATGAAGACGATTTTCTTCAGCGGCGCTGGCGCTGCCAAGAGCAAGCAGGTGCTGATGCAGAGCGCGTGTTCCGGCGGGACGGGAACGTTCATTGAGAAGACGGCGCGGAAACTGGAAATTGCGACGGATCAACTTTCGCAGATGGGTTACGACGGTTACACGCTGCACAAGATCAGCAGCAAGTGCGGCATCTTCGCCGAGGCGGATTCCAATACGTTGCTGAAGGCCGGAGTTTCGGTGGAGGAAATCATCGCTTCGCTGTTTGAAGCGGTGGTGTATCAAAACCTGGCGACGCTGACGCGCGGCAACACGCCGCTGCCGGAAATTCTTTTGCTGGGCGGGCCGAATCTTTTCTTCAAGGGATTGCAGCAGGCGTGGCGGTACCATCTGGCGAAATTGTGGAAAGAACGCAAGGTGGAGCTGCCGGAGGGTAAGGATCCGGAGTCGTTTATCCGCGTGCCTGACGACGCTTTGTATTATGCGGCGCAGGGCTGCATTGAGGTGGGGCTGAGAGATTCGCCGACGGTTGGCACTTACCTGGGAACGTCGAGGCTACGCTGGTGGATTGACGAAGGGCAGCACGAGGAAAAGAAAAAACTTGGCAGCGCAGGATTGTGGAAAGAAGAAGCGGAACTGAAATCGTTTCTTTCGCGGTACTCGACGCCGGGGAGCAACGGGAATGGTGCCGCGGCGGCGGCGAAGAGTAACGGGAACGGGCACGCCAACGGGAACGGGGACGGAAATGGCAAGGGCCAGGAGAATGGACGGCCGGTCAGCGTCGGGAAAATTACCCGGCGTCCGAAATTCCGGCTGCCCATGCTCGGGAAGACTGCGAAGCTCGGGCCGGTGGTGGTGGGCTGCGATTTCGGGTCGACGACGGCGAAGGCGGTTTGCATGTCGCCGGATAAAGAACTGTTGTTTTCCTGCTACGCGCTGAGCCGGGGAAATCCTATCGATGATGCGAAGAGTTTGTTCCGGCAGGTTCGCGAGGCGGTGGGAGACGGAGAGATTCTTGGCCTGGCGATCACAGGATACGGCAAGGATTTGCTGAAAGATATACTCGGAGCAGACTGTCCGGTGGTGGAAACGATTGCTCACGCGAGTGCCGGGCTGCATTATTTTCCGGATGCGGATTGCATTTGCGATGTAGGCGGCGTGGACGTGAAGATCATGCTGCTGAATAACGGGGCGGTGACGGATTTCCGTTTGAACTCGCAGTGCTCGTCGGGGAACGGCGCATTTCTTCAGGGAATCGCGGAGCGCTTCAGTATTCCGATGAGCGAAATGGCGGACCGTGCGTTCAAGGCTACGGCGATGCCGCAGCTTTCGATGGGATGCGGAGTTTTTCTACAGAGCGACATCGTCAATCAACAGCGCAAGGGCTGGCAGGCGGAAGAAATTCTCGCGGGACTGTGCGCGATTCTTCCGCTGAATGTGTGGATCTATGCGGGCGGGTTGAACAATCTGACGTCTGTGGGAAAGAAATATATTTTGCAGGGTGGCACGCACAAGAATCTTGCGGTGGTGAAAACGCAAGTGGATTTTATATTGAAGAAGGTGCCGGATGCGGATGTGGTGGTGCATCCTTACTCGGGTGAGGCAGGGGCGATTGGCGCGGCGCTGGTTGCTTTGGACTGGTGGGATGCCGGTGGGACGAGCAAGTTTCGCGGGTTTGATGCGATCGAGAGGTTGACTTATAAGACGGCGACGTCTGTCGACACCGTGTGCCACTGGTGCCCGGTGACGTGCCAGCGCAGTTTCATCGACGTGGAACTGGAAGGCGGAAAAGGACGAGAGTGGAGCAAGGTTCCGCTGGAACAAGGATGGGAGCGGGTGATTGTGAACAACTCGTGCCCCAAGGGGTTGGTGGAAGATTTGAACGAGATGAAAGTTATTAAGATCGGGATGGAGAAGACGAAGAATGCGTTTCCCAACGTTGCCGATTTGGTCCGCAAAGAAGCGTTCCGCCGCGTCTCCACCTAAAGACCGGTCGCAGGTGCGGGTTGGAATTCCGAAGGTGCTGAATGTGTGGACGACTCACCAGTTCTGGGTGGGCTTTCTGCGGGCGATCGGCATTGAGTCGGAAAATATTGTGTTCAGTTCGGATACTTCGGAGGAGCAAGGGCGCGAGTTCGGCAAGGGGCGCGGGACGGTGGATTGCTGCTATCCGGTGAAGTGCATCAGCGGACATTATGGCGAGTTGGTGTTTGGGCAGAAAAAGAAAATTAATATTCTGCTGAGTCCGATGATTCACTCGCTGCCTTCGGTGTTGCATGGGCATGTGGTCGATACGGTGACTTGCACGCGGGTGATGGCGGGGCCGGAGAGCATCAAGTCTGGATTTTTGAAGGAGCGCGACGTTTTTGGCGAGAACGGGATTACCTACGCTTCTCCGTTTGTGAGTCTTGGCGACCGGCACATGGTGGTCGAGCAGATGCATAGTTCGCTTAAAGATATTTTCAATCTTGAACTGGACGAGACGGAACGGGCGGTGAAGGCGGGATTTGCGGCGCTCGACAGTTTCACCGACAAGGCGCGACAGCAAAGCCGGGATATTTTGACATGGTGCGTGAAGAACCAGAAACCGTGCATCCTGGTGCTGGCGCGTCCTTATCATATGGATACGGGAATCGGGCATGAGATTGAGGGAGATTTGCAGGCGCATGGGTATCCGATTTTGTGGTTGCAGTATCTGCCGGGCGATTTGGATTTGATGAACTGGCTGTTCGAGGCGGATTTGAAGGCGGGGAAGATTAAGAGTCCGTTTGATATTACGGATGTGTGGACGTCTTCTTATAGCAGCAATACGAATGAGATTATGTGGGGAGCGAAGGTGGCGGCGCGGTGTCCGTGGATTACGTGCGTGGTGCGGCTTTCGAGCTATGAGTGCGGGATGGACCAGCCGACGTACACGCCGACGCAGAAAATTGTGGAAGCGACCGGGACATTGTTCTTCAAGTTTGGGGATCTGGATTCGACCAAGCCGGCGGGCGGGGTGAAGATCCGGATTGAGACGATTGTTCACTACCTGGCAAAGTATTCGAAAAAGATCATGCAGCAGAAGCTGGCATACTTGTCGCCGAACTGCCCGCTGGGGCCGGTACCGGCTTTCGACGCGCCGGCAGCGCTTGAACCGGAAATGATTCAGGAAGAGGCGGAGGTGACGCAGCCGGTTTCTGCGTCAGCTTCGTGAGCGGGGATGAGGATACGCGGTAAGTTGTCGATTTATGCCGTTGCGGCGGTTGCTCTCGCCGCGGCTCTGGCTTGCTCCGTGGTTGCCTTCGCCGGAGCGGGAAACAAAGATAAGGATAAAGAGAACGCTTCTGAAGTGAAGTTCAGTGCGGGCGCGAAGCTGGTGCTGGTGCCGACGCTGGTGACCGACAAGTCAGGCAATCACATCAGCGGACTCAAGCAGGAAGATTTTACGGTGCTGGAGAATGGCGCCGAGCAGAAGATAGCCACCTTCGAGGAAATTACCAGCGACCCGCACCGGTTGTCGCGTCCTAAAAATCCCAACGAATTCAACAACGCACTGGCTGGGGGCGCGTCTGCGAGACGCGTCACGCTGATTGTGCTCGACTTGATCAACACGCCGTTTCTTGATCAAGCGAATGCGCGCGCGGAGTTGCTGAAATATCTTACGCAATCGGTGAACGAGCGCGAACCCACCGGTCTCTACACGCTTACCCGCAGCGGAGTGCAAGTGGTGCACGATTTCACGAGCGATCCTCGGATTCTGGTGGCGGCGCTGCACGTGGTGAAGGGCGACTCTTACCAGATGGTCGACAGCGACGAGGAAACGGAAGCCATCACGGGAACCGCAAGCCCGGACGGCAGTTCGGGCGCGCCGAGCGGGGGGAGCTCGAAAAGCGGTGGGAGTTCGAAAGGGAGCTCGCAGCCTGCCGTGTCGGGCGAAGCACAAAAACTTCAGAGCATGATGGAAGATTCGGAGCTGAATTTTAAGTCGTTCGAGCAGCGCCTGGCGATTACCTACACGCTGGATGGATTACAAACGGTGGCGCAGGCACTGGCTGGAGTTCCGGGGCGGAAGTCGCTGATCTGGGCGAGCGGCGGATTTCCGTTCAGCGTGAGCGATAACACTATGCAGCTCGCTCCCGCCGGACGGGATACGCTGGCCGATGTGTTGCCGCTTTACGAGCGCACGTGGCAATTGCTGAACGACGCGGAGATTTCTCTTTATCCGGTGGACGTCAAGGGCCTGCAGGTGGTGAGCATGCCCAGCGCTTCGCTGCGCAATCCGGGGAAAAACTATTCCCGGCATATGCAAAACAAACAGTTCGACACTCAGTCTTCATTCCTGACTTTTGCTTCGATGACCGGAGGGCGCGCCTATTTCGGGTCGAACGATCTGGCAAAAGGTTTTCGCGAGGCGGTGAATGACTCGGTCGAATACTACATGCTTGGCTACTACATTGATCGCGCACAGACCAAAGCCGGATGGCGCAAGCTCGCGGTAAAAGTTAAGCGCGAACATGTGGAAGTGCGGGCACGCAGCGGCTTTTTTGTGACTAATGCCACGATGGACCCGGAGAGCGGCCGCAACAACGACATTTCGTCAGCGCTACAATCGCCGCTCGATTACACGTCGCTGGCGCTGGTGGCGCGCTGGGACAAGATCGAGCCGGGAAAAGAGCCGGGCAAGAAGCATGTGACGTATGAGATGCGCCTGGCGCCCGACGCCGGCGTGATCAACGACGCCGACAACAATCACGTTGCGCTGGACTTTGTGGCAATGGCAAAAACTCCTGAAGGCAAACCGGTAGATCATCCCATGGGCCAGAAAGTTGATGTTCATCTGACTGCGGAGAGATTGTCGGCGATCCGGCAGCAAGGTGTGGTCTATCGCGACGCTCTCGATCTTGCTCCCGGCGAATACACGGTTCGCTTTGTGGTTCGGGATGACCTCAGTGGACGGACGGGTTCGGTTGCGGCGCCGTTGAAAGTTGAGTGAATCGGTGTGCTTGAGTTCTAGTGGCTTGATGGTTTGGGGAAGTTTCGCCTTGCTTCGCTTCGGCGGGACCCTTCGGCTTCGCTCAGGGCAGGCTCACGAGGCGCCCGTCGCCACATGGGGTTGGGACGAGTTCAACAGGACAGAGTGATTCCGATCTGCTTCGCAAACTCCGTGTCGTTCAACGTGAGGAGATCTTCGTACTTTCTGGGGGTGACGTGGATGGCGCATATGCGCGCGATCTCTGCTTCGATCTCCGCGTCCACGAGACGCAGCAGCGTGTTGATCTGATTTGAATTAAACATCAATTTGCTGAGTCACCCGTGATCGCGACGTTGGCTTGGTTGGTCCGCGCGCGGATCGAGAGTGTACTCCTCACTCTGGTTGCAGATTACGTTTCGGCACAAGGGGCCGCAAGTAACCAAGGTCACGGCGTGGCCGTTTATGCCCGCGTATTAGGTGCCTAATCCCGCGCGTGTGTTGCCTGAAGCCATCTTAATAAACTCGCGGTGCGTGGACGCGAGCGGGACCTCGGGGGGTGAGGTGAGGCTGCTTGAGTTTGTGGGGATTGAGCTGTGGTGACTTGGGTCTGTGGCGGCTTGATCTTTTGGGGAGGTTCCGCCTTGCTTCGCTTCGGGACGGGCGAGGCGCCCGTCCGCCACATGGCTGGGTGGGACTGGCTGGGTGGGACTGTCGGCGGCCGCATCTGGCGTTCAGCTGTTCCAGCGGGCGGCGAGCGCGCGCAGAGGTTGGGCGATTGATTGAAATCGGACGAGGCGGACCTCGTCCTGGCCTTTCATGGAGGCAAGCGGCATGAGGCCGCTCTCCATAATTTGGTCGGCGGTATCGACGGTCATCAATGCTTCGGCGCAGGGCTTCACTTCGGAATCCCCGTCATGCTGATAAACGTGAACGGGGAGACGGTCCAGTTCCGCGCACTGGCCGGGGCGCAAGTCCCATCCTGATTCGCTGAAAGATTGCGCCAATAACCGGGCGCACACAAATGCGGGATTGCCCCAGAGATAGTCGTCGTGTTCCGGTTGGTCGGGCATTTCCTCGAAGGAGAATGATTCGATGGGATCGGTGGACTTGCCATAGGGAAGGCGAAGGAGGAAACGCGGAACGGCGAGGCCGACCGCGTTTGCTTCGGGCAGCGCCCGCAGGGCGGTCCATGCGGATACGCTCTCACTATCGGTTGGAGCAGTCCAATCGCGCGTGTTGGGGCTGGTCGAAAAAGATTCGCAGCCCAACAGAGCAGGGCTGGCTGCCGCCAGGAACGGCGCTTTGGCCGCGTGGGCGATCTTCGCCAACCGGCCGAGCGATTCCGCATGCGCGCGGGTCGCGCCGAAAGTGTAGTTGCCGACGATTGCGGCCCAGGGCTGAGCGCCGAAGGAGTTTGTCGTGTCGCCGGCGAGCAGGCTGTAAGTCCAGGTTGAGCGAAGGTCGGGCGATGAATTTAAATCGGCAAGCAGTTCGTCCTCGGACAAATCGACGAGATAGAGTTTGAGCATTTCGTCGGTATCGATTCTCCGCACCAGCAGGAAGACGGCTCGCCACGCGGCTTCTAACGCCTGGAAATCCGGGACATGCAGCAGGGCGCGCATCTGTGCGCCCAAAGCGCGATCAACCAGCAGAAGGATTTCTGCCTGGCGCGGATCGGCGGCTGACACCAGATGAGGTTCCGTAACTCGCCGCACAAACTTCTGCAAGTCATTCTCAGCGGGAGGGCGCGCCTGGACGCGAGCTTCCGTCTGCTCAATCATGTCATCCAGCAAATTACCCAAGGCTAGCGCTGAAGGTTGCGGAGTTGCCGCGGGCGCAGCTTCGCGCGGCTTGTTCGTGCC
Organism: Candidatus Sulfotelmatobacter sp.; assembly: GCA_049675725.1. Classification (GTDB taxonomy): domain Bacteria; phylum Acidobacteriota; class Terriglobia; order Terriglobales; family Acidobacteriaceae; genus Sulfotelmatobacter. The sequence continues at coordinate 13,009 of JBAUAN010000140.1, forward strand.
GGCTCCCAAGCCGAACTCTTCCGCTGCATCGGCGAACGTGTCTGGATTTGCCAGGCGTGCGCGCATCTCACGAAGCTTGCGAAAAATGTTGACGCGCTGCAACAGTTGGTCGGGATGGAAATCGTCCAGGTCCGAAAACTGCACGACGGCGAGCTCTTCGTTGCCGGAACCCAGTTGCAGCTCGGGATGAAACGCCGCCAGCACGGCGTCGAAGTTATCGCGATCCACCAACACCGGCTGCCGTGCTGGCAACGGCTTCTTCGGTGCACGTCCGCTGCGGCCGCTAAAATCACCGAGCAGCAGGACGCGGAAGGGTGCGTCTGGTTCTGGTCGAGCTGGTGAGGCATCTCCGTCGACGGCGATCTTGATTTCTCCGAAGTTGAATGGCGGCATGTAGGTTCTCCTTGAGTGCTGGCTTCTCGAATAAGCTCCTCGCTACAATTTGCATCCTGTCGTGGTTGACTGATCCGCTATCGGGCTTAATTCTATCGTTCACTTCTTTTCACCGCGGCGGAGTTCGGGTTTCAGGGAGCCACCACTCTGTTGCAACAGCTTACTCACCAGGGCCGTCCAGCCAGTCTGATGGCTGGCCCCGAGGCCTTGTCCGGTATCGCCGTGAAAATATTCGTGGAAAAGAACGAGATCGCTCCAGTTGGGATCGGCGCGAAACTTTGGCGTGCTGCCGTTCTTGCCCTGGGACATACCGTGGTAGACGGGACGGTCTCCATGTTCGTCGCGCAGGAAGATCCCGGTGAGGCGGTGAGAGATTTCCGCGGCAACTTCGGAAAGCGTGAGCCGGTTGCCGGAGCCGGAAGGGAACTCGACTTTGAAATCGTCGCCGAAATAATGATGAAACTTTTGCAGAGACTCGATGAGCAAATAGTTTACGGGAAACCACACCGGGCCGCGCCAGTTCGAATTGCCGCCAAACAGCCCGGTGGTAGATTCGCCGGGCTCGTAGTCTACGCGGTGTTCTTTGCCGTCGAAGGCGATGACGAAGGGATGATCGCGGTGATGAAGCGAGAGCGCGCGGATGCCGTGAGGCGATAGAAATTCATTTTCGTCCAACATGATGTGCAGGATTCGGCGAAGCTGGCCGGCATTGACAATTGAGAGCAATCGTCTCTCGGCCATTCCGGAGGTTCGCATGCTGGCGACGTTCGCGGTAAGGTCGGGGCGGTTGTCGATGAACCACTCCATGCGGCGCTTGAAACCGGGCAGGCGCTGCATAAGCCCGGGCTCCAGGGTTTCGACGGCGAATAGAGGGATCAATCCCACCATGGAGCGAATCTTCACGGGGAAATAACCGCCATCGGGGAGCTTCAGCACGTCGTAGAAAAATCCGTCCGTCGAGTCCCACAGGCCCATGCCGTCGCGGCCGAGATGGTTCATGGCGTGGGCGATGTAGATGAAGTGTTCCCAGAATTTACTGGCGACGTCTTCGTAAGCGGGGTCCTGCGTGGCGAGTTCCATGGCAATCGCCAGCAGGTTGAGCGTGTACATGGCCATCCAGCTGGTACCGTCGGATTGCTCGATGTGGCCGCCGGTGGGAAGAGGCTCGCTGCGGTTGAATACTCCGATGTTGTCGAGGCCGAGAAAGCCGCCCTGAAAAATGTTCATGCCGTCGGCGTCTTTGCGGTTGACCCACCAGGTGAAATTCAAAAGCAGTTTGTGGAAGATGCGGACGAGGAACGCGCGGTCACCACGACCGTGGCGCTTCTTGTCAATCTTGTAAACGCGCCACGCGGCCCAGGCGTGCACGGGAGGGTTCACATCTCCGAAGGCCCATTCGTAGGCAGGGAACTGGCCGTTGGGATGCATGTACCACTCACGGAGAATGAGCACGAGTTGCTCTTTGGCGAAATCAGGATCGACCAGGGCGAGGGAGACGCAGTGAAAAGCCAGGTCCCACGCGGCATACCAAGGATACTCCCACTTGTCGGGCATGGAGATAACGTCGGCATTGTAGAGATGGGGCCAATCGTGATTGCGGCCGGTGTTGCGTTCCGGCGGCGGCGGAGGAGTGCCGGGGTCGCCGGCCAACCACTCTTTGACAACATAGTGATAGAACTGTTTCGACCACAAGAGTCCGGCGAAGCCCTGCCGCATTACGTTTTTTGCGTCGGGGGAAAGCGCCTTCGGAATAATTGTGGCGTAGAAATCATCGGCTTCCTGCTTGCGAGTTGCGAAGAGCGCATCGAAGCTATTGAAGGCTGCAGGGGGCTGTGAGGGTTCGAGATTCGTGAGGCGGAGCCGAACGATTACCGAAGCTCCCGGGGAAATTTCCAGTGCGTAATGAGCTGCGGCTTTGGTGCCCGTGGATTCGGACGAGACTGATTGTTTGTTTCCGTGGACGATGTAGTCGTTGATTGCGTCTTTCTTGCGCAGTCCGCTCTCGGGCGCGTTGAAAAGGCGCGCGCGGTTGGTTTCGTTTTCGGTGAATAGAAGTTCCGGAGAACCGTCGCAGTACAACCAGTGCTTGCGGCATTCAGGATGGTTCAGTTCGATGGCGTCCGGGACTGCGCGCAGATGCGGGCGACGTTCGGGTTTACCCCACGACCAGATGTTGCGGAACCAAACGGTGGGGAGCAAGCGGAGACGGGCCGATTCCGGAGCGTGGTTGGTGGCCGTGATCTTAATGAGGATGTCTTCGACATCGCCCTTCGCGTACTCGACAAACACGTCGAAATAGCGGTCTTCGTCGAATACTCCAGTGTCGAGCAGTTCGTATTCCGGGTCATTCTTGCCGCGGCGGCGATTTTCTTCGACGAGTTGCGCGTAGGGGAAGGCGGCCTGAGGATATTTGTAGAGATACTTCATGTAGGAATGGGTGGGAGTGCTGTCGAGGTAGAAATAACATTCTTTTACATCTTCGCCGTGATTGCCCTCTTTGCCGGTGAGGCCGAAGAGGCGTTCTTTGAGGATGGGGTCGCGCTCGTTCCACAGGGCCAGAGCGAAGCAGATCAGCTGGCGGCGATCGCTGATGCCGGCGAGGCCATCTTCATTCCAGCGGTAGGTTCGGGAGCGGGCGTGATCGTGGGGAAAATATTCCCAGGCGTTGCCATCGGCGCTGTAATCCTCGCGGACGGTGCCCCAGGCACGTTCGCTGAGGTAGGGTCCCCAGCGCTTCCAGTGCCGTTTACGGTCGCGAGCTTCGGAGAGCCGGATCTCCTCGTTGGTCATAAGGCGCGTGGACGGGGAAGGTTAGAGCTTGTGTCAGAGCTTGTGTCAGAGCTTGTTTAAACCGTCGAGGGCCGCAACTTTATAGGCTTCAGCCAGCGTCGGATAATTGAAAACCGTATCGCGGAAATATTCCAGCGTGCCGCCCAGGGACATCGCAGCCTGGCCGATGTGCACGATCTCGGCGGCGCGGTCGCCAATCACATGCACGCCGAGAAGCTTGAGAGTGTCGGGGGCGAAAAGAAGTTTCAGTAAACCCTGGTCATCGCCGAGCATCTGGCCTTTCGCCAACTCGGCGTAGCGGGCCAGGCCGACTTCATAGGGAATCTTTTCTTTGGTGAGTTGTTCTTCGGTGTGGCCGACCATGGAAATCTCGGGGATTGTATAAATGCCGTAGGGGATGAGATTGGGAATCATTTTGCCGGGCTTGCCAAACATGTGGCAACTGGCGAGACGGCCTTGCTCCATGGAAGTGCTGGCGAGCGCGGGGAAACCGATGACGTCTCCAGCGGCGTAGATATGGTCCACGCTGGTTTGGAAATTTTCGTTGACCACCATCTTGCCGCGGCCGTCGGACTTCAATCCCGCCGCTTCGATCTCCAGTTGATCGCTGTTGGCCTGCCGACCCACGGTATAGAGAAGCCCCTGTCCATGCACGTTCTTGCCGCTTTCCAGGCTGGCAAAGACGCGGTCGCGTTCGGCATCGAAGCCTACCGAAACCACCTTTTCGTTGAGGCGGAAAACGGTTCCGAGTTGGCGCAACTGAAAACAGAGACTCTCCACGATTTCGTGGTCCACGAAGTCGAGCAGGGTCGGCCGCTGATCGAGCAGCGTGACTTTCACTCCGAGAGCGGCGAACATGGAAGCGAATTCGAGCCCGATAATGCCAGCCCCTACGACCAACAAGTCGCGCGGGACCTCCTCCAGACAGTGGACCGCGTCAGAATCGAAGATGCGCTTGCCGTCCATGGGAATGTCAACGCTGTGGGCGGGACGCGTGCCGCAGGCAATCATGACGTAATGGCCGCGCAGAAGCTGCGATCCTTCTTCGGATCGGACCTCGACGGTGTGGGGATCGAGGAAACGGGCATCGCCCTCGAACGTTGCGACCTGGTTGCGGCGAAGCTGCGACTTGATGACTTCAATTTCGCGCGCCATCACAGCCTGCGCGCGAAAAACCAGGTCGGACATGGCGATGCGATCTTTGAGAACATAGTTGCGGCCGTAGAAACTACGCTGGCGAAAGCCGCTCAGGTAGAGGACCGCTTCGCGCAAGGTTTTGCTGGGGATGGTTCCGGTGTGGACACAGACGCCACCAATCGTTTTTTTTCGGTCAATGATGGCGACTTTCTTGCGCAGTTTGGCGGCGCAGATTGCGCTCTTCTGTCCGGCGGGTCCGCTGCCGATCACTACCAGGTCGTATTCGTTGACGTCCATGAGGCGGGATTTCCTTGTCGAGCTGAAACCCAACGATTGTAACCGCATCTCACGGGTTCGGGGCGGTGGGAAACGGTTTTGCCGGAGCCGACTGGCTCCGGTTTCGGGAAGCTATTTGGGGAACCTGGGCCATGGTGGGCGATGAGCCACTGTGGTAGAGTTTCGTGCCGGATTTCCGTAGTTGCCGGACTCAATCTTATTCTTGATCGACAAGGAGCTTAAAAAGAATGGCCACGCCACCACCCCTGCCACCGAGACCTGGAAAGCCACTGCCGGCAATACCGGGGCAGCCGAAAACGCCCGCCGCTGCGTCCGCCGTGGCTGCGGCTAAGGCCGGCCCCCCTGTGGGGAGAGACCTCAAAGAAATTGGTGAAAAGGTGGCCGCCAATCCGAGCCTGGCCAAGAGGTTCCTCCGCTCCGGTGCGTTCAGCAGCTATCGACGGCTGGCAGGGAAGGGCACGCTATCGGGTCTGCTCAAAATGGGGCAGTCGGCAATCAGCGCGGGGCTGGGGAATATTCCGATTCCGGGAGTCGGCGGGGTGATCGAGCGAGCTTTTGACAATACCTGCAACCTGATTCGGAGGAAGATTCATAAAGATAAAGCCAACAACCTTACCTACGCCGTGGCTCCCGAAGATAAGATTAAATTTGAGCTCAAGGAACTTGGCGCCACGGTGGCGGATTGGGACGGCTACCGCTGGAAGGTGCAGCATGCCGTGGATGAGTATAAGAAAGCGACCACGGATATCCTTAAGGCAGATTACGGCGGGCGTCCGCCCTGCGATGCCTGGGTGCGCGTTTTTGCGAAGTATTATTACATCCATTCGCGGGTGAAGAAATTTCAAGCCAGCGTAACTTCGGTTCTGGAACTAGCGAAAGAGCTGGATAAATGGCTTGATGCCGTCGACAAGGCGGCTACGGCAGAGGAAGCAAAGCTGGACGCCGCGTATCAAACTGCCCATGCGACCCTGGCCAACCTGCCTTCGGACGACCACGAACCGTGCTCGGAATACAAATGCATGTTCAAAACCAAGTCCTGGACATGCGCCACCTACGTACCGACCTCGAACGAGGCGCTCTTCCTGGTGAGGGGTGCGAAGTATGTATGGAGTTGGGGAGTTGGCGACCCAATCACCACCGCGGTGGGAACCGGGGCAGCGCAAGGCGTGGACGCGATGAATATCTCCAACAGCGTGTTCTGAGTGCGGGCGGTTAGGGCACTTCCACGGTTGTCTCTCCCGCCGTTTGGAACGTAATCTGGCCGCCCCAGGTACACATGAGCATCGAGGTATCGTCGAGCGTGGGCTGGTTGGCCAGTAACACCGTGGGCGCGCCCGGAGTCCAGGGAGATGGGGTGGCTGGGATGCAGGGCATGGGCGTGAGGACGCCCAAGGCGGCCGTAGTGGCTGCGGCTACGGTTGGGTTCGAGGGGGAACTGCACATGCCGAAGGGCATGATGTTGACCATCGGGATGTGGTCCATGATGTTGGCGTCGGGGACCTCGTTGGTCATGACTTTGTTGGTCGGCAGAACCACGAGAGAACTGGGAGCGGCGCCGAAACTGCACATCATGTTGGCGTTCATGCAAACTTGCATCGCCATGTGAACACCTCCAGTTGCCTGGCTGGCTTCTTTCGTTCGTGCTCGTTACTGCTTGGTGAACTTGGTGCCGTCGTCGGCTTTATCAGGGGTAGCAGGACTTCCGCCGCTGCCCGCCGAGCCGCCGCTGTTCAGCATTACCATGGTCCCGGTGACTGCAACCCCCGAGCTGTCGATCGTGACAAAGTTTCCGCCCACTACTAAGGAAACCATGGTATCGGCCTCGAGGACAATTTTGGGGGCCTTGAGGTGGATCGACGTGGAGTCGGCTACCTCGGTCCCACTTTGAACGGTCAGTGAGTACTTGCCATTTACCTGGTCTTTCTGATCCTGCTCTACGATCAGGCTGCGATTGGCCTTGATGTGTTCGCGCAAGTCGTTGATCACTTGCATGTCCAGGTCTTTCTGGGCGTTGATGAACAGCTGCTCGTCACCATGCTTGTCCTCGAAGCGAAGCTCGTTAGGATTGGCGCCTCCGCCCTTGGAACTGTTTCCCATGAATGTGCTGACGGTCTGGTGATCCGGCAGGGTGTAAGGCACGAGCTGTTGGGCGTTGTAGACGCGTCCGGTAACAATGGGACGGTCAGGGTCTCCCTCCACAAAACTGACGACCACTTCCTGGCCAATGCGCGGAGTCCAAATGGATCCCCAGCCGTTGCCGGCCCAGGGTTGAGAAACGCGAATCCAGCAGGAACTGTTCTCATCCTGATTCCCGACTCGGTCCCAGTAGAACTGCACTTTTATGCGGCCGTATTTGTCGATCCAGATTTCCTCACCCGACTTGCCAACCACGAGGGCGGTCTGAGGTCCCTGGACGAACGGCTTGGGTGTAACTCGGGCGGGACGAAACTTAATCGGCTTCTCGTCAGAAGTGGCGGGAATACAGGTGAAGTGGTTGGAATAATGGGAGCTGCCGGAATCGTTGCCATAGCCCGCGCTGCCGGTGTGCGTGACTTCGGTGAGCACGTAGCTCCCGTTCATGTCGGAACGGGGATGATCCTTGAGATCGAATTTGTAACCGGAACTGAAGACGGGGCAAAAACCCGAACCCCGGGCCACCAGGTGGCTCGCTTCTTCTTCCTCCATGCGAACCTTTGCCAGCGCCTCACCTACCGTGGCATCGAAATATTCTCCCGGGTAGTCATAGATTTCATACTTGCTATTGTCGCCGGCATCGAACACGGTGGTTTCGGATTTCTTGAGATTCGAGGCGGGAGTCGTGAAGCTGTAATCGGAGGTGGTGTACTTGCCGGAGTGCAACTGCTGCTCGGTTTGCCAGGAAGTGATCACTTTGTAATCATCCACGCCTCCAACGTCGTAGGTCATGGCGCCGCCCGTGTCAAGACTGGAGTGCGCGCTGGCGGAATCGGCGAGGACGAGGGTGTGCTTGCCGTCCTTGTGCTCGAAGAAATAGAAGATGCCATACTGCTCCATCAGGCGGGAGACGAAGTTGAAGTCGGTCTCGCGGTACTGCACGCAGTATTTGCGGGTGTCGTAGCTGCCAGTCAGCGACATTTTGAAGTCACTGAAGTTCCGGCTCTGAAAAACCTTCTTGATGATGTCGGGGATCGTCATGTTCTGGAAGATGCGGCAGTCGGCGATGCGCGTCAGGAACCAGAGCCAGGGAACGACCTCCATCTGGTAGTGGGTGAACTGCCGGTCAGAACCACTCTGGGCAAAGCGGCTCACAAATCCACTCACGATGCGATCGCTGCTGCCGTCGGTAAGGGTGATGTGGATCGTGACATTCTGGCCGATAATGTCCTTGAAGTTGATGGAATTCTGTTCGGAGAAAAGTTCGAGGTCGAAGCGGAAAAGGCGTGAGATTCCCTCGCTGCCGTTGAACCCACTCAAGAGCAGGACGTCCTTACCGAGGGGTGTATCGATCGAAATGAGCCGATTGTCCTGGCTGAATCCCACTGCCTGTGCCATTGCGAACTTTTTCCTCCGTTACACGGACGTCCTGCTCCAGCAGGCCGAAAACCGCCGCTGAACCGGTTGGGTTCAACGGACTTCAACTGGAATAGCTAAACGCGCCATCCGCACCGATCCCCATATGGATCGAACTTAGTTTTTCCCCTGCCGCCATGCGGCCCAGAATGAGGCGTGAAATATCCGGCAGCATAGTGTTGGTCAGGATGTTGTCCACGTTCCGAGCGCCACTTTCCACTTCGGTGCAGCGCTTCGCAACTTCGTTGATGAGCGCGTCTTCATAAGTCAAACTGATCTTGTGATTTTCCTGGACCCGGCGCTGAATCTTGCCCAGTTTGAGCACGATGATTTTCTTCAGCGCTTCATCGCGCACGGGGTAGTAAGGAACTACGACCATGCGTCCCAGGAACGCCGGCTTGAAAATCTTGTTGAGCTCCGGCTTGAGAGCGGTGACCAGCGCGGCTGGACTGGGCGCGGTTTCGGGATCGGCGCACAGCTTCATCATCTGGTCGGTGCAGGCGTTCGTGGTGAGAATGATGATGTTGTTCTTGAAGTCGATCTGGCGGCCTTCGCCGTCCTCCATTACTCCTTTGTCGAACACCTGATAGAAGAGTTCGAGGACATCGGGGTGCGCTTTCTCAACTTCGTCCAACAGCACAGCGGAGTAGGGACGCCGCCGCACTGCCTCGGTTAACACGCCGCCCTCACCGTAGCCAACATATCCCGGAGGCGAACCTTTCAACGTCGAAACGGTGTGCGGCTCCTGAAACTCGGACATATTGATGGTGATGAGATTGTGTTCGCCGCCATACAGCAAATCTGAGATGGCAAGTGCAGTTTCGGTTTTTCCAACGCCGCTGGGCCCGACCAGCATAAAGACGCCGACCGGCTTGTTGGGGTCGTCGAGGCTGGCACGCGAGGTCTCGATGCGCTGGCTGATCACTTCCAGGGCGAACGGCTGTCCGATGACGCGGTTCCCCAGGAGCTTCTGCAGAGACAGGATGGTTGCGATCTCGTCTTTCATCATCTTGCCGACTGGGATCCCGGTCCATCCGGAAATCACTTCGCCGACAATGTAGGCGTCGACGCAGACACGGATCAGTCCAGCCTCGCCCTGAAGGCTGGAAAGTTGACTTTCGAGATTGGCGAGCTGCGCGCGGAGCTCCACGGGAGTGGGCTCGGGAGCAGCGGTTGCGATGCCGCCGGTCGCTACAGCAGCTGGCGCTGCCGCTGTCGCCGACGCTGGAGAAGAAGCTTCGCTGCCGGCGACGGACGCCGGAGCATGAGCCGCGGCGCCTGCGGCGCCGTTGCCGTCGGCGGGCGATTCGCCCTCTAATTTGGCGCGGACTTCGCGAATGCGGGTAACAAGGTCACGCTCTTTGTCCCACCGGTCGCGCATGGTGGTGAGCCGGGACTGGCTGTCGTTTCTCTGCTTCGCGATGTGTTCCAGTCGTTCGCTATGGTCGGCGCCGACTGCAACTTCGCGCTGCAGAACACGTTCCTGCACCTCGAGGTCATCCAACTGGCGGATGCAATCTTCGATGGCAGCGGGCGTGGCATTTTGCCCGAGCGAAAGGCGTGCGCAAGCTGTATCGAGCACGCTGACGGCTTTGTCGGGAAGTTGCCGGCCTGCGAGATAGCGGTTCGACAGGCGAACTCCGGCAGCGACGGCTTCATCGAGAATGCGGACTTTGTGGTGCTTCTCGAGCGATGCGACTATGCCGCGCATCATGACCATGCACTGAGCTTCGGAAGGCTCCTCAACTTTGACAACCTGAAAGCGACGAGCCAGGGCAGGATCTTTCTCGAAATACTTTTTATATTCGGACCAGGTGGTGGCGGCAATGGTGCGCAATTCACCGCGGGCGAGGGCCGGCTTCAGGAGATTGGCAGCGTCATTTTGACCGGCCTGGCCGCCGGCACCGATCATGGTGTGAGCTTCGTCGATAAAAAGAATTATGGGGATCGGCGAGGCCTTCACTTCCTGGATCAATCCCTTGAGGCGGTTTTCGAACTCGCCCTTCACTCCAGCGCCGGCCTGAAGCAATGCCAGGTCGAGAGTGCGGACCATGACATTCCGCAACGGGGGAGGAACATCGCCTTGCGCGACTCGAAGCGCGAAGCCTTCGACCACGGCCGTCTTGCCGACGCCCGCTTCACCGGTGAGGATCGGATTGTTCTGGCGACGGCGGGTGAGGATATCGATGATTTGACGAATTTCGAAGTCGCGGCCCAGAACCGGATCAATCTTGCCGGAACGCGCATTCTCGGTGAGGTTGACGGTGTACTGGTCGAGGTTCGGAGTTTTGCCGCCCGCGGCTCGTTGGGTTGGAGCAGTGCCGCCGGCTTCCTCGGTGGAGGCTGCGAGCGCTTCCTCGTTCGAAGTGGCCACGATCGCGAGAAAGTCTTTCTTCAACGTGTCGGGCTCAATCTTCTGCAACTCCCGGCTGATTTCCCGCACCTGCCGCCGAAGGTCGTCGTCTGAGACAAGAGCGAGCACGGTAAAACCAGTGCGAATCTGGCCGGCGTTGAAGTCGATGGAGCCGATGGTCCAAGCCGTGACCAGCATCTTGAGAATCGAGGGACTGATCGCCGGAGTGCGGGCATTGCCCGACTTCAACTTGTCGAGGCTGCGCGTCAATTCACCCGTGAGCCGGGACTTGTCGATTTCGAAGTGTTTCGCGATGCTGGAGAAGTCGCCGTCGGCAGAGTCCAACAGCTTCATCAGAAAATGTTCTACCTCGATGTCGTAATGAGTGCGCGACAGGCAAAGGCCGGCAGCTGCTTCCAGAGCCGAACGCGCCTGATCATTCAGTTTTCCAATCAGCGATTTTAGATTAGGACCCACGGTCCCTCCGTTTTACAGTTTTAGAATGGCGTCCCCAGGGTTGTGATCGAGCGGGACTGACTTCAACCATGAAATCCAGCCAAGGCGCGGTTCTGAGCCGTTTTCGCCACCGACTTCACATCTTGGTACTTCGTCGCGGTTCAAAATGAGCATGACTTCAAAATCGAGCTCATCGTTGGAAAAAAACCTCACCATGGCTTTAAGGGGCTCGCAGGCAGAGCCGCCCGGGAGAAAGCTGTTGTATTGGGGCATGGACAGCGGCCCAATGCGGATGCGAATGCGGGATTGCTGATCCCAGATTTCGTCACCGACGACCACGCCTGCGCCAACCTTTTGCGAATCGGTGGCGTCATCCGTCATGCGGCATTGCGCTGACGCGTCCAGACGGTACCACGCTCCCGCGAATTGTTCAACCTCGACGGGCACGGCGAAATAGCCATTCAGAATCTGCTCAAGAGCTTCCGCAGAGCGGGCCTGCGCCCCGAGCAACGCCGCGAAGTGGATGAGAGCATCGTCCGGCACGGACTGTCTGTGCTGCAGGCCGGCAGTACCCAGGCCGATGAAGTCCAGCAAATGATGGGTGAAGACGTTATCCCCGCGGGAGTAGGAAGCGGGGAAACGGTATTTCTCCCAGGCCCGGTAGAAGAACGAAATGATCCGGTGGTTAAAGATGTTCAGGAAATCCTCGAGAGTGCCGTCTTTTGCTTTGAGTCGTTCCTGGATTAGTTCGGTATAGCAGTAGGGCAACACGCCCGTGGGACCCGTGAGCCCCATGAAATTTACCGTCATGTGCGGGGGGCCCTGTTCCTGGTGTTCGATCGACTGAATCTGGCTGGCGGGAAAACTCAGGGAGCTGGTGACCCCAAAATGCACCGCTTCGCGTTCCGGGTTGGAGAACTGGCCAACGGGCTGCCGTTCGTTGAGGCGCAGGAGTTGCAACAGGGAAACGGCCTGGAAAAATTCAAACGAGCAGGCGTCTTCCTGCAGCAGTCTTTCCATGGGAGAATCTGACATGGGCGAATTCGCCGTCGAGGAATCCGACGCCAGGGGAGATGGAGTTGGAGAGTCTGCCATGGGAGGGTCCGTCGTATCCGGAATGTCCGTCATACGAGGATTCTCCTTCCGGCGCGGGCTGGCCATTCGTGCAGGACGCCCCTTCGCTGCGTGGTGGATACGACGAGTTGCGTAAAGCTGTTCAGTGAGGCGCTGAGGCCGAGAAATCTTTCGAGGACGCTGGCAAACAGAAAGGCTCCGCCGCCGGCGAACTGGTTTTCGTCCAGATCCAACTCCACGCGGGTGCCGCGGGCGAAGGTTGTGCCGCTATCGGAATGTACGGGAGCAAAGTGGCGGCTGCTGCGGATCTTGACGATACTGTCGATGACATTTTGCGAGTAGGCGGAGCGGCCCACGTCATAGAGGCGGAGCATTTGCTGGAGCGCGTCTTTACCTTCTTCGACCAGAGACAGGTAGTTGAGAGAAAGGTGCGAAATGAGCCGCCAGTGCGCGCTCTTGCCCGACGACGGCCGGACCGGCTGAGTTGGTTTGCGCAGCGCGACTACTCGTTTCAGTGCGGACGCGCCTTCCAGTTCAAAATCACCGTCTTCGGTGCCGAAAGGCAGTCGGGCGGGCAAGTCGCGATTGGTGCAGGTAGTTCGGACGGAGAGAATGCTGCCCTCGGGATTGACCGACCGCATCGAAAGATCCACCAGCGAAAGAAACATTTCCGTGCCTTCGTCGTTGGCGCGCGCCGAAGGCCGCCGTTGCGAGGTCCAAAAAGCTTTCTGTTCCTTCGCTGAAGTGGAGTGCCGCAGCGAGTAAAACGGCTCGAAGGTGGACGTCTCCTGCATGGCGGTGTCGATGCAACTGACTTCATCGATGGAATAAATCTCGGTGGCGTAGGGGCGGCGGACGTCTGGAATGACCGGATACTCGTACTTGCGCTGGGTCAGGCGAATCGGCTCCGCGACCTGGGTGAACAGATTCACGACCGGGGTGCAGCCGAGACGGAAGGTTTTTTTCGAAAGCTCCTGTTCCAGGCGCTGGCGGCGCTCGTCGCTTTCGATTTCTCCCAGCAGGAAAACGAACTCGACCGCTTTATCGAAACCGGCTGTCCACACCGATTCCAGGCCGGTGAGATCCACAAAAAAGAATTTCTCAGGGAAAGTGAAATATTCCGTGAGCAGGCGATGGCCGCTGAACGAGCGGTCCGAAGTTGGCACCATGCCCTGATCGCCGTCGAAGCCGACTGCCTGCAGGGCGGAGGCTGGAAGCGTGATGGGAGCGACGCCGGGGCGAGCATCGGGATCGCGGACCAGAATGCGATTGAGGCGAGTGAAAAACAGTTCGTAGAGAGCGTTGATCAGGCCGCCTTCACCGTCAAGATAGAAGCGCAACTTGTCGATCTTGAGTTCGCGCAGATTGACGTCGGGAGCGGAGCGGAGTTCGAGGCGGATGGCGGCCGAGGAATCCGCGGACTTCACAGGAGGTTGCAAGCGGCCTGGCGCCTTCCACTCGGCAGCGGTTAAAGTCACGGGCCACAGCGTGGTGTCATAGCAACTGCGAAACGTGCAGGGCGCGCCGCCGACAGGACGCGACTGCAGGGCAGACCCTCGTGGAATGGGGAGAGCTGTGCTGAGCTTGCCCTTTTCAGGGTCGGGTTGAAACTCAACGATCGACATCGACGGAATCGGCCGGACCAACTGCGGGTAGACGACCGTGAGCAAGGCTTCACTGATCTCCGGGAATTCGTCGTCGATTTTGAGGTGAACTCGCGCGGCCAGAAAAGCGAAGGCTTCGAGCAGGCGCTCGACATGAGGATCTTCGCACTTCGAAGGCTCCAGAACCAGCCGCGCCGCTACCTTTGGATTCCGCTCGGCAAACTGAACTGCGGTTTTTCGTAAGTAGTCGAGTTCGCGCTCGTAATAGAGCAGGAGGTCATCCCGCACTGGTCCCTCCGGAAATGCGAGCCGCGCCGCTCTTCAGCCCGATGACCGTGTCGAAGGAAACCGGCTGGGGAGAAGGATCCATCAGAAGCATGCCTTCGATGCGAACATGAAACTGCTGAATCACGCCAGACTCCAGCGGGATAATCCGTACATTCGCCAAACGCGGCTCATAGGTCTGTATGGCAGTCACCACCTGGCGGATCAAGCGGGACTGGTCGCCCGAAGAAATCATGGTGTACTGGGAGAAGTCGGGCAGACCGAAATTGTAGACCGAACGGTTCACTTCTTTCAAAGACTCATCCGGGGCCTGAAAGATGCGACGCGTGTTCAGCAGCCATTCCAAATCGCGCTGCACCGCGGCCTTCAAGAGACGTTCGGATTGGGCGCGGCCCAGAGGAGCTTCCGACTGGTTCTTCGGTTCGCGGTCGATCAGCCGGTCGAGAACGGACAGTGTGACGGTGGAGTCGCCGGATATGCGTGCCATGGGGCTTAACCTGCGCTCAGCGCGCGGACGGGATCAAGGCGGCAAATGCGTTCAAACAGCTTTTGCTTCTCGCTGTCGTCGTCCCGGACTCTAACGCTTACCCTCATCAGCGTGGCCAGGGCTGCCGCAACCATCTCTTTGTCCTCCCACTCATCGAGCTTGTGGTTTTCAATGGCGGCGGCGAGATCGTCGAGCAGGGGCTGTGCGATGGTATCTTTCCCGGCCGCTACACAGAGTTCGACCAATTGCAAAGTCCGCTCGAACCGGCCGCGGCCAGAGCGCTGTCGCGCAATCTCCTTCCGCATGATCTCGAAAGCTTTTTCCGGCTGACCGGCTTTCAGCGTGTCCTGGGCCAGGATATACGGGTCGGCTGATTTCTCCATCCAGGACGGCACGGAACCTTGGCCGTTTGAGGATGAAGCCGCAGCTTCGGTGGGTTGCGAATCTTCCGTCGCTGGGGCCTGAGCTCCGTCGAGTTGCTGAAGCCAGGCCCTGGTCTCGGCGTTTGCGGCAGGAGTATCGTCGAGCAGGGAAGCATCGAGCAACTCGGGCAAGTCGTGCAACAGAGCCTTCAAATCAGACCGGATGGCTAAAGCGATGGGTTCATACTCTTCGCCCAGGGCAGTGCAGGCGCCGACCACCAGGCGCTGGAGATCAAGCCAGGCACGGCCGCAGGGCAGCGACATTGCGTTCTCAGCAGTATCCAAGAGTTCATTCCACTTCTTGGCCAAAGCCAGGCGTTTTACGTGCTGTCGAAGTTCCGTAGACGGAGCTTCCAGCAGGCTGGGATCGCTGAGGCCCTTGGCGCGCAGTTCCCCCCAACGCAGGCCGCGCATCATCAGATAGGGAGCGGGACTGTGCGGGTCCTGACGGCGGAACAGGGCTGCAACTCGAGCCACGGCGGCGATCGCCTCGCGGCGTTCCGCCGGTTCGGAACTGGTCAGCACTGAGATCGTGATTCCAGGAAGGCTGGCGCCGGATGCGCCAGCGCCTTGTCCGGTGCCTGCGCCGCCCTCAACACCGGCTTCCGCGGGCGCCGCCTCCACGGGATCGGGCTCAGTTTCGCGCTTTTTTTCGAGAAGCGCGTGAACGGTGTGGCGAACTTCCTCCAGCGAGCTTTTCAGCTTGCCGAACGACGGCCCCGCATTTCCAAACTTTTCATCGCTGATCTCGTCCAGAGTCTTGAGCGCCTGGAGGGAGCTATCCAAATCTTTTTCCGACTGAAAATAAAAAGCCTTCGGAGTTTCGACAAAAGCCGCGTCAAAAACATCCGGCGCGAGTTTGCCCTCGGCGATCTTCGTTTCGCGAGCTTCCCGCTCCTTGTCGGTCTTAGCCTGCTCCTCGTATCCGACGGCACGAGATTCCTTGTATTTGAGCCAGTCGTAGCCCGCCTTCGTGAGAGGGCGGCTTTTCAGATGAACGTCGAGCGAGGTTCCGATAAATTCCAGCGGCCCGGCGCGCAACTCCAGGTCATCGTCTTCTACAGGGGGATAAAGAGTGTCCCAGAAGGTGGTGATCAGGCCGGTGCAAAGAGTAAGGCCTTGGCGGAGGCCGGCGAAGCCCTCGATATGAAGCTGAGCCTCGGTGAGCCAGGCGGCTAGTTGCAGGTCTTTGGTTTTGGTCGCGAGAGCTTCTTGCGCCAGTTTGGCAACCAGCGGGTAGTCGGCCAGCTTGCGTTCGTGTTGCCAATCGCCCTGGGCGAGTTCATCGTCCTGCCGGCGCGCTTCTTTAATCTTGTCGTAGAGACCAAGCTTGGCATCGTGGCGAAGATACACCCCACTTGGGTTATCGCCGGCAATGGGAGTCAAAAGATCGTCGCGAAGCGGCATGGGTAATATCAGTCGGCAGTGGCTTGGATAGCGGGCTGCCCCAGTTCCAGGGAACGCACTTCCAGGAACGGGACCTCTTCGTCGTCGATCAGTAAGGTTTTCTGCCCCGATGGATATTCGTTCCCAGCGTCGTCGGCAGCCCAATCGGTAACCCGTCCCAGCCAGACCGCCTCGTTGGGATTTTTCCACGAGAAAGGATAAATCGCTGGAATCAATACTTCGCCCAGTTCAGTGCCTTTGAACGCCGGTCCGGTGCGTACCATTGCCGGAGTCCAGAGCGTGTCACGCAAGCGCTTTGGCGGTTCGATCTCCAGCGACTCGATGTGTTCAAAAGGAATCCAGAGATACGCCCCGGCGGCGAAGACCTCAAGCCGGGCTCCGATGTCAGGGTCGGCGTCCCGCAAGGACTGGAACGGCTTGCCGTTCAAGGTGCCGGGTCCAGAGGCGGCCGCACTATCTTTGGGAAATTGCTGCTTGTCGAACAATTCATGGCGGGTCTTTTCGGCATGCAGCGTGGCGTAATACAGGACGGCACCGAATTCCCGGTCAGGATTTCCTTCGGCAAGCACGCTGAGCTGTTTTTCAGCGCGATCATATTCGCCAGAGAAGCAAAGGAGCTCAAACAAGAACGTGCGTTGCGCCACATCCAGCGGGTGGTCGCGAAGGTAGAGGGTAATTTCCCGCTGCGCTTCGCGGACCTTTCCCGCCTCAAAAAGCGCTTTTGCATTCACTGACATAAGTTCCCGGTCATGGTCTTACCACGGTTCGTCTTTCAAGTTGCTCCAACCCGCATCCACGAAGCCTTCCAGCTTGCCGTCTTTTTCCGGATTGAAACAAACCTTGATTTTATTGAAAGCCAGCGAAAGGCTCTCCTGAGGCGAGTCTCCACCGCTGCTGATCGACCAACCCGAAACAAACACTTCCTCCATCTGGAGCTTGAAGAAAGGTTCCGGCTTTTTGTTGATCAACTTCGTGACCGCGATTTCGCCCTTCTTGAAGAACGACCCGCCGCAGACTTCCTTGAACAAATTAGTGCTGGCCTTATCGCAAACCTTCGTCACCGTAACTTCACTCAACGACGGCTCGCTTTCGCGCTTAAAGCCCAGGTTTTTTTGTTTGGTGAGGGAACAGCCCACGCCAAACTGAACACTTCCTAATTCGATCGCTTTCTTGATGGGATCATTAATCGGACCCTCAATCCCCTCAAGCGTCAAGTAAATAGCCACTTTCGCTCCTCCGTCACACAGTAATTTTGATTTCCCAAAACCACATTCCCGACCGGAGAACAAACCCTCCAGTCATCCGGTTGCCAGATTATTTCGCCGGGGCTGGAAGATCTGCCACCAACCGCAACGAAACCGTAAGTTCGTCCAGTTGGAAGTGCGGCCGCAGAAATGCCACGGCGCGATAGACGCCCGGCTTTCCTGCCACTTCCGATACGTCGATGCGAGCTTCCCGCAGCGGCCGTGCTGCTTTGCTTGCCGGCGACGCATTGTCGTCGGGCGTGACATATTTGATGATCCAGCGGTTGAGAAACGCCTCAGCCTCGCCGCGAGACATGAAGCTGCCGATCTTGTCGCGCATCATGGCTTTCAGGTAGTGAGCGAAACGCGAAACCGCCATAATGTAGGGCAATTGCGCCGAAAGGCGCGCGTTGGCATTGGCCGAATCCGTGTCGTACATCTTGGGTTTCTGGCAACTCTGCACACTGAAGAAAGCCGCGTAGTCGGTTCCCTTGCAGTGAACCAGGGGCACAAATCCAAGATCCGCGAGTTCCTTCTCGCGCCGGTCGGTGATTGGAATTTCGGTGGGACACTTCAAAGCCACATCGCCTTCATCGGTGGAGAAGTTGTGAGTGGGAAGGCCTTCGACCAGGCCGCCGCCCTCCACGCCTCTCATGGCTACGCACATGCCGTACAAGGAGAAAGAGTTTGTCATGCGCGCACCCAGGGAATAGGCTGCGTTCATCCAGGCATACTTGGAGTGATCCGTTCCGTCGACGTGCTCTTCGAAGGCAAACTCGTCAATCGGTTTGGTTGCACTGCCGTAAGGCAAGCGCGAGAGCGTTCTCGGCAGGCAGAGGGCGACGTAACGCGAATCTTCGCTCTGGCGGAACGATTTCCACTTCGCGTATTCGGTGCTGTCGAAGATCTTGGCCAGGTCCCGAGGCTGGTCGAGTTGCGTGAAGCTCTCGAGATTGAACAGGTCAGGAGCAGTCGCGCTCACAAATGGCGCGTGCGCCTGCGCGGCGATGTGAGAAATGCCCTCAAGCAGAGCTAGGTCTTCGGGATGCTTTCCGAACTCGTAGTCGCCAATCAGGGCGCCAAACGGCGCTCCGCCAAAGACTCCGTATTCTTCCTCGTAAATTTTCTTGAACAGAGCGCTCTGGTCGAACTCCGGGGCCTTTTCGATATCCCGCAGGAGCTCTTTCTTGGTCGCGTTCATGACGCGGATCTTCAGCTGGGTCCCGGTCTCGGAGCTGTCCATGAGGTGCTTCAGGCCGCGCCACGAGCCTTCGAGCTTCTGGAACGCGGCATGATGCATGATTTCATTCAGCTGAATGGAAAGCAGATGATCGATCTGCGCCACGCGGGCGTTAATCATCATCTCAGCGTCTTGCGCCACGGTCATCGACCCTTCGAGGACCTGCGCCACAAATTCCTTCACCAGATTCTTGCCCCGCTCTTTTGCGCTGGGCTCGGCGCCGAACCGCCCTTGCTCGACGATCTGGTCGAGCAGTCCAGGCTGCTCGGTTTCCACCGTGGTGGTGGACGCGGCCGTCACTTTCGATTTTTCAGCCATTGGATTCCCCCTTGGTACCGATTTCTCCCTTCAGTTTGTTGAGCTTGTCGGTATTGCCCACAGCATCCAGGAGGATTTCTTCCAGCTTGTCATTGCCTTGCAGGGTGCCACGCAAGTCGGCGAGGCGAGTGCGCAGGTCCATGAGTTCTTTCAGCGGTTTCACTTGCTTGGCCACGTTGCCGGGTTCAAAGTCTTCCATCTTCTTGAAGCGCAAGTCCACCTTGAGCTGGGCCGCGTTGGGATCGTCGCTGAGTTTGTTCTCGACCGCGAATGAAAGGCGTGGCTTCATCCCCTCGAGCACGCTATCAAAATTATCAGGATTCACTTCTACGAACTTACGGTCCTTCAGTTTGGGAAGGGGCTGGTCGGGCTGACCGGTGAAATCGCCGAGCACTCCGACGACAAAAGGTAATTCCTTGATTTCGATAGCTCCGCCAACCTCTACGTCATAGGTAATCTGAACGCGTGGCGGACGCACGCGATCAAGTTTGTGCTGAGCGCTCTGTCTGGCCATGATAGTTCTCCTTGGATCTGAAACTTAAAAGTGCGGGCACACCGGGGCTTCACGACAATTGCAAAAAGCCGTAATGCGGGGGAGCCTGACGCAGAGTTATCAACGCGCGCCAACCGGAGCACCTATTTATCACGCGCCCAATGGAGTGTCAAGGAAAATTCGATCTGGGAAAGGAGGCGTAGGGCGCCGAATTCGAGCTTCCTGCAACACCGCTCGCAACCTCCGGAACCGTCGTGGTTTGCGTGCCTCCCAGTCCAGTCTGGCGCCCGGCTTGTAGTAGACTTCGTCTCGTTCTTGCGATTTCCCCGGTGGGCAGGCGGCATGATTCCCTGCGGACTGATCGGGGCGATAGCGGGTTCAGAGGACGATGGTGTTCAAAGAAATCTCACTTGATGACGGCCGGCGCTTAAAGGACTTCCTGAGGGAAGCGGGATACGACGAAGACAGCCTTCGACAACAGGGCCATCTCAAGGAACCTCCTTCCGGCCGATTGCGCAATCTCCCACGACTTCTTGATCGCACTCGGGAACCGAACCGTCTGAATACGCTCCTGCGCTTGTTTTGGCTGGGGGTTCCCCAACCGGCTGCTCGCGTTGCGTTGCTCCCGGAATGGTTCACCGCGCTTGCCCGGTCGGTTGGCCTGCTGCACCGCGCGGGAGATTGTCTGGCTTCTGAGGCGATGCTGTACCCGGGCGAGGGCGTCCTGTCGGTTTGCGATCATAGCGCCAAGCTTGGCCCGTTAGAGACTGATTTTGTGCTTTGGCCCAACCAGACCAGCCGAATGCTCTCCCGCTTCACGCTGCGGCGGCCTTCGCGGGCCACGCTGGACCTGGGAACCGGGAATGCAATCCAGTCGCTGTCGGCGGCTCGCCATAGCGAACAGGTAGTGGCAACCGACTTGAATCCGCGGGCCATCAATTACGCGAAGTTTGCGGTGGCGTTGAATGGCCTGGACAATGTCGAATGTCTTACTGGAGATGGTTTTGCGCCAGTTGCCGGATGCAAGTTTGATTTGATCGTGTGCAACCCGCCCTTTTTTATCAGTCCGTCAAACCGGCACAGTTTTTGCGATAACTCGATGGACCTCGATCAGCTTTGCCGCCGCTTCGTGAAGGAAGCACCGGAGTATTTGGAGGAAGGCGGCTATTTCCAGGTCCTGTGCGAATGGGCTCAGATACGGGGCCAGTCCTGGAAGGAGCGGGTCACGGAATGGGTGGAGGGAAGCGGATGCGATGCCTGGATTTTAAAGGTGCACACGGAAGATCCGGCCGACTACACGCAAAGTCAATTTTCGCTGGCCACAGCCTCGCCCGACCACGACTCGGAACTTTATAACGAATACATCGCCTACTACCGCGAGAGAAGCGTGGAAGCCATCCACGATGGCATCATCGCGATCCGCCGTCGATCGGGGCGGAACTGGTGTGTCCTCGAGGAATTCGCCGAAATTCCTAAGGAACCCTTCGGGGAATCCATCCTGAGGACCTTTGCGGCCCAGGACTTTCTCCAGACCCATGCCACAGACGAGCAGATTCTGGCTGAGAAGCTCAGGCTCTCGCCCACTTGCCGTCTCGATCAATTCTTTGAGCCCGGAAATGGGGCGTGGCAACCGACTTCTCTCACTCTGCGGTTGACGAAAGGATTCCCATTTTTCGCGAGCCTGCAACCGCCGGTCGCTGAGCTTCTTTCTGCTTGCGACGGCAGCCGCACCGCCGGTGAACTGATTCAGGGTTTCGCGCAGCAGGTGGATGCTCCTCTTGAAACGGTGCAGTCCGAATGTCTGGGGATCATTCGCGGGCTGGTTGAGCGCGGTTTCATCGTCTGCTGAGATCTGGGCATTTAAAATGTAGCGGAAGGCAATTCGACCAGGGACATGGCCTGGGGTTACGACCCAGACTCCAGATGCCGGATTCTATTCATGGTCCACCGCAAAATTTGGTATAGATGAGCTAGGCATATTTTTAAGGGGCGGCAAGCGAGAGACCAATTAGGAGAGTCTCCTGATGACAAAACTGATCGGCAGCATCCGCATCACGCCCAATCCGGGTGGTGGAGGTTTGGGGCCGCATTTTGAAGTTGTGTTCGTTCCTTTTCACGGCAAAGTGAACACGCTAACCGTTCGGATAAGCAGTCTCGATGACCTGGTTGCGTTCCTGATCGAGATTAAGATCAGCGAAGACGACGCGTCGCGCTGGGCCGGTCGAGCCCGCGGCGGCGTTGTCCTGATTCCCAATGTCGAGCGTACGGAAGAATTGCTGAAAGAGAACGGGTTGCTGCAGTAAGCCCATCCCAGGCCTTAACTCGTGCGGAATATTTGACGCGATCTCCGCTGCGGCGGCACCTTTCGACTGAATTCACTCTGACTGATCCACGCCCTTTGCTTCTCTCCTGCGGAATTGTTATCGTGTGCTGTCAGTGAAACGCGCCTATGAAGCGATTGCAGCCTGTCATCTGGACGAAGGGTACTTTCCTTACGCCACAGCACCTTCAGATCCAGGACAGGTTCCTGGAGGACGCGCTCCAGTTCCGCCTGGAAGCGCTGAAATTCTGCGCCTGGGGCTTTAGTGAACTGGTCATCGATCAGCAGAAGCTGGCCACGGGAAATTTCGCGATCTCGCGGGCTTCGGGAATATTTCCTGACGGGCTGCTTTTTGACATTCCGGATGCAGACCCGGCTCCGTCGTCCAAATCTGTGGCGGAACTTTTTGAACCCGGCGCGACGAATATGGACGTGTATCTCACCGTGCCCGATTACCGCCAGCGCGGCTTGAACGTGGCGATTGGGCAACGCGACGCGGGCACAAGATACGTTGCGGAAGTGGCAACTTTTCGCGACGAGAACACAGGCGTTGGCGAAAAGCCGGTGCAGATTGCTCGCAAGAATATGCGGTTCATGGTGGAGGGAGAAAATCGGGAAGGGAATTCCGCGCTGCGAATTGCAAATATCGAAAGGGCCGAGGGGAACACTTTTCACCTGAACCCGCGCTTTGTTCCGCCGCTGCTCGACCTTCGGGCAAACGAATATGTCCTGGGCTTGCTGCGTGGGATCATCGAGGTGCTGGCCGCCCGCAGCGCACAGTTATCCAGCACGCGCCGCCAGAAAAACCAAAGCCTGGCCGATTTTACCGCCGCCGATATCGCCAACTTCTGGCTGCTCTATACGGTGAACTCTTCTTTCCCGGCCTTCACGCACTTCCTGGACGCGAAACAAGTTCATCCCGAGGGACTCTATTCGGCGTTAGTGTCGCTAGCCGGATCGCTGACCACTTTCTCCGCGAAACTTCGGCCTCGCGATCTGCCGCTTTATGATCACGACGATCTGGGTCGAGTTTTTTCCGATCTCGACGAAAAGCTGCGCTCGCTTCTGCAGACGGTGGTCCCGACCAACCTGGTGTCATTGCCGCTCACACTGGTACAGCCTTCGATCTATGCCACCGCGCTGGCCGAAGACAAATATCTTGTCGATACCAAAATGTATTTGGCGGTGAACGCCGAGGTCAGCGAAAGCTTTGTGATCCAGAAAGTGCCGCAGGCAGTGAAGGTCTGCTCGGCAACGCACATTGATCATCTGGTGAAGCAGGCTTTGCCCGGGGTTGAACTGCGGCACCAGACCAATCCGCCAAGTTCCATCCCGGTAAAATTAAAATTTCAGTATTTCAGCCTGAACCAGTCGGGTCCGGCGTGGGAAGCAGTGCGCCGCGCCCGAAATCTTGCCGCCTACGTCCCGAGCGATCTGCCTAACCCGCAACTCGAGTTACTTATTCTGCTGCCGCAAACTTCCTGAGTTCGCATTCGCGCTGAGCCTGCAAGCGGTCGAAGAAGCTGCTAGTGCTTCATCACGAAGTACATGACCAGTAATGCAGCAATCGCCAGCAGGACGACGAGTCCAGTAATCAGTGGCAAATACGACGGGACTCCGGATGCTGCCGGAGCGGGGGGAGCAGGACGAACCGGCGCGAGCGGCTTTGCGACCGGAACCGGCGGAGTGGGCGGCGGCGCGGCGACGCCCTGAGCTTCGGGCTGCAGCATGGCGCGCAACTGGCTGCGGTCCATGAACATGGTGAATTCACTGGGCTTGCGCGGCTGTTTCTCTACCGGAGTTGGGTCGGCAACGGGAACCTGAGGCAAGCTGCGAGGCTCGCTAGGCGGAAAGATTGGCGAGACTTGGGGAGCCGCTACGCTGGCAATGGGTCGCGGTGCGAACGGATCTGGCTGCAAGGGAGCGGGCGCGGGCATTACTGGGGCAGCCACGATCGGGCGCGCCGGAGGAGCACTAATCGGCTCCGGAAACGGTGACCGAGCTGCGGGATTATCCGGCGGGCCTGGCGGCGCAGCAACTGCTCCGCCAAAAACCTGAGTGAACGACCCCGGGGCCTGTGGAGCAGTAACCGGCTCCGAAAATGGCGAGCTGGCAGGATAATTATTCCCCGTGC
This sequence comes from Candidatus Sulfotelmatobacter sp., assembly GCA_049675725.1. Lineage (GTDB taxonomy): Bacteria > Acidobacteriota > Terriglobia > Terriglobales > Acidobacteriaceae > Sulfotelmatobacter. Next base: position 37,012 of record JBAUAN010000140.1, read on the forward strand.
CGGACGGAGGTCCTCCGCCAAAAATCTGGGTGAATGATCCTGGCGTTTGCGGAGCACTCGCCGGCTCGGAAAATGCTGCAGGATAGTTATCTGTCGGGTTTGGCGCAGACGGAGATGCTCCTCCGCCAAATATCTGCGTGAACGACCCCGGCGCTTGTGGAGTGCTGGCTGGCTCCGAAAATGGCGCACTGGGCGCGGGATAGCGATCCGCTGGGTCTGGTGCCGACGGAGACGCTGCTCCACCAAATATCTGGGTGAACGATCCGGGCGCCTGCGGAACACTCGTTCGATCCGAAAACGGCGCCGCGGGTGAAATTGGATTCGACGGGGTTGATCCCAGCGGAGAGCCGCCCGGTCCAAACATCTGCGTGAACGATCCGGACGACGGTCGCTGCCCCGATTCCGGCGCTGACGGCGGCGACGAAACCCCCCTCTCGAGCTCACTCCTGCTAAAAACGCCGGTGACTCCGTCCGGCTTCGCAGGCCCCGCACCTCGCGGATCGGGAACTATCGGTGCGGAGGCAGCGGGCTGATCGAAGGGACTTCGAAAGAAACTGGTAAACTCTCCGGCGCCGGATTTTCTGGCTTCGACTTCTCCACGAAACACTCCGCTCGTGAATCCCGGCGTTGCTCCCGGCCGGGTCGAAGCTGGGTTCGATGTTTCCCCAAACATCGTCGACGGAGGCGGGTTCTGCCTCGGCCGGGGAGCCGGAGGCGGCGCATCGGATCTGGGTTTTGAGGAAAAAGACTGGTAGGAGCGAACCCACGCATCGAGCTCTGCGGCCGGCATCCGGCACGCGATGAATGCGGTCGAACTCTGGTCGTCCGATCCTGCGGTCACCAGGATGCCGGGAGGGTTCGGCGCCAGTGTACAGAAGCGAGCGACGATCGAGGCTGTGTCCAACTCAACCGCATTGCCGGAACACTCAAACGTCCAGATGACGGCCTGCTCCAGGGTGGCGCGGTCGCGGCCGAGAAACGTGCATACTCGACCGCTCGTCACCATCTCCACAATCTCGTATTTCTCGGTAAATTTCATTCTTGCGCTGCCCCAAGTCGTGCCGACCGAACTCTGGGCGCAGTTGGCGAAAGATCGATGAAGTGAAGATCGATGCAGTGAGACGCACGCGGCCCAGTTCTCTTGACAGTAAAGAACCAAGCGCCTAGGATGTCAAGCGCGCTGCGGGACTTCTGAACAGCTCGCCCTTCAGCCGCGCAGTAACTCGAAATTACAACGTAGTGCTGCCCAACTCCTGAAACAGTAAAAGCACGTGTTTTGCCACGAGAGCGGTGTCATTGCCCCGAAGGCTACTTCTGGCGAAGTGGGCAGTGGAGCTTGTTGCCTTTCCTCTCCTGACTGTTATAGTTTGCCTTGACTTCCATCCTTGCTGGGGATGGGTTCCAGAGTTGGCTGCATGCACGCCATGATTCCTGACCGCGAAACAAGATGAGGCTGCTCTCCAAGATCGTCTGGTCCGAGGGAATGTATCTGGCTCCCCAGCATTTCCAGGCGCAGAACCGTTTCTTTGAAGACTCCCTGCACTTTGCCACATCGAGCCTGTGGAGCGAAATCTACGGGTTCGCCGCGTGCGAAGTCGACCCGGACGCTTTGCAAAACGGGATCGCGGCTCTGCGGCATGCGCGCGGTATTTTTGAAGATGGTCTAGTGTTCGACATGCCGGAGTGCGATCGGCTGCCGCCGCCGCGCGCTTTCGCCGAACTGTTTTCTCCCACCGCGGATCACCTCACCATCTGCCTGGCAGTGCCGCGTTGGGTTCCTGAGGGCAAGAACTGTGAGTTGGAGGCCGTGCCCGCTACTGCCAGCCGTTACGCCCTGCACGTGGAGACCCTGCACGACGAGAACACGGGCCGAGATGAGAAAGAGATTTCTCTAGGCGGAAAGAACCTTCGCCTGATCGTGGAATCCGAAGCCACGAACGAAGTGCTCACCCTGCCAGTAGTGCGGGTGGTCCGAAATGGCGCTGGGAGATTTGTTTGCGATCCTAATTTCATCCCACCGTGCCTCAAGGTAAGTGCCAGCCCGCGCCTGATGGGACTGCTCAGCCGCATGGTGGAGATTCTTGAAGACAAGAGCGCTGCAGTTTCGCACGAGCAGCAACAGGCCAAGGGAAGGTTTCAGACCGGGCTATCGGCTCGCCAGGTCTCGCAGTTTTGGTTTCTGCATGCGGTTAACTCCAGCCTCACGCCCTTGCGCCATTTTTTGCTCTCGAAACATGGCCACCCTGAAGAGTTGTTCCGGGAAATGTCTCGTTTGGCGGGAGCGCTGTGCACATTCGGGCTCGATGCCCAGATTCGTTCGCTTCCAAACTACAACCACCGGCGTCCCGATCTTTGCTTCGATGCGCTGGACGAGCACATCCGCCGAAATCTGGAAATTGTTGTACCGACTCAGGCGATTGCCATTCCTCTCCGGCAGACGGCTCCGTATTTTTATGAGGGCGAGGTCAAGGACCAGCGTTGTTTCGGGCGTTCGCGCTGGGTCTTTGGGATCCATTCGCGGATTGGAGAAGCGAATCTGATTGCCAAGACGCCGCACCTGGTAAAAGTGTGCTCGGCGAAATTTATTCCTGATCTGGTGAAGCGGTCGATGGGAGGGTTAACCCTTTCCCACCTCCAGATCCCGCCTTCGGGAGTTTCCGCCAAGGTCGACAGCCAGTATTTCACCGTGGACCGGAGCGGACCGTGCTGGGAGCACATCATGCAGAGTCGCATGGTGGGTGTGTACGTGCCCGGGGAACTGCCTTCTCCGGAAATGGAATTGGTAGTTATTTTGGAGAGCTGAATCTATGGGCTCAGGTCATGTCTCGCCGCTTGCCAGCTACCGGGGATCCAGTTCCGCCATGGACCGCCGCGGCTGGAATCTCGCATTGGAATTTCAGGAAGTGCTCACCATCGTGGGGCGCGTGCGGTACAACCGGCAGGCCGTCGGCGATGCGAACTCGTTCCGCGCCGAAATGAAGAAGCATCTGCGGATGGCGGAGGAAAGAGTGCGCGGCCGCGGCTACAGCCCGGACGATGTGAAGCAGGTGATCTTCGCGGTCGTTGCTTTCCTTGATGAGTCGGTGCTGAGCAGCCGCAATCCAATTTTCTCCGATTGGCCCCGGCTTCCGCTGCAGGCCGAACTCTTCGGCAGTCAACTGGGCGGCGAGCTTTTCTTTCAGCAACTGCAAAATCTTCTGGGACGTCCCGACTCGAACGAAGTGGGCGACCTGCTTGAGGTTTACGGCCTCTGCCTGATGCTCGGCTTCCGCGGTCGCTATGCCGCGAGTGGATCGGGCGAACTCAAGGCAATGAAAATGGCGGTGCAGGAAAAGCTTCACCGCATTCGAGGCGCGTCCGGGGCGCTGTCTCCGCGAGGAATGATTCCTGCCGACGCGGTGCGAGTCGTGCAAGTGGATCCCTGGGTGCGCCGATTACTGATCGCAACCATTGCCACCGTTTCAGTAACAGTCGTGATGGGAATCCTGTTTAAGTTGATCCTGGTCTACGGCGCATAAGCGCTTTCCGCGACCAGCAGATAGATTGAGGGAGGCTTCATGCTCTACTGGGTAACCGGGGCAGTGCTACTGGTTTACCTGGTGCTGGTGTGGTTCTTCGCAGGTTGGGTGAACCCGTCCGGCTCCGGAATTTGGGTGTTGCGTGTAGGCCTCTGGCTCATCGGCCTTCTCGGCGCGGGGCTTGCGGTGTGGTGGCTCCGCCGTCAAGCTGCCGCCGCAGAAGGCGCTGATGACGCTTCCTTGCCTGCCGGCGCGACCACTGAAGTGGATCTGCTGGTTCGCGATGCCGTGCGCAAGTTGAAGAGTTCTACCATGGGTCGCGGCGCCAGCCTGAAAAATCTGCCGCTGATTTTTCTGGTGGGCGATCCCGCATCGGCCAAGACCACAACGATCATTCACTCCGCGCTCGATCCGGAGTTGCTGGCTGGCCAGGTTTACCAGGACAACGCTGTTCTGCCGACCCGGGTGGCGAATTTCTGGTACACGCGGCAGGCAGTTTTTCTCGACGGCGGCGGCAGCTTATTTTCCCAACCTGATCTTTGGAAGCGGCTGGTGAGGCTCGTGCAGCCGGGGCAAGTAGTCAGCGCCGGCAAACAACAGCAGGCGCCCCGCGCCGCTATTGTCTGTTTTGACTGCGAAAGTTTCTTCCGCCAGGGAGCGAACGAGGCCACGCTCTCAGCGGCCCGCAGGCTGGGCACGCGGCTGCTTGAGATCTCGCAACTGCTGGGCATCAGTTTTCCGATTTACGTACTCTTCACCAAGGCGGACCGCATCGGCGTACGCGCGGATGGCGGCTCGCTCTTCCTTGATTACGTCGCCGGCTTGACCAAGGATGAGACTTCCCAGGTATTCGGAGCAACTCTGCCGGTCCGGTCCCTGCAGGCGACCGGAGTTTACGCGGAAGAAGAAACCAAACGTCTGGAAAAAGCGTTTGATGAATTGTTTTATTCGCTGGCGGAGAAGCGCATCGATCTTCTCGCGGGCGCCGACCAAGTGGAAAAAATTCCGGGGATTTACGAATTCCCGCGGGAGCTGCGCAAGTTGCGGCCTCTGCTGGTGCAGTTTCTGGTGGATCTGGCGCGCCCCAGCCAGCTGAATGTGAATCCATTTCTGCGCGGGTTTTATTTTTCCGGAGTCCGGCCCACCATCATCGACGATGTAGTGCCTGCCGCCGAAGTGCAAGCGCCCGAGTCGGGTTTCAACCCCAATGCGACCGTCATTTTCGGAGCCAGCCAGGTACGCTCCGCTCAGTCGCCAGCCCCGCGCATGGGAGGCTCGCGCAAAGTTCCAGAGTGGGTGTTTCTTTCCCAGTTTTTCAACGAAGTCCTGCTGAAAGACCGGCTGGCTCTCAGTACCAGCGGATTCAGCTCCCGCACCAGCCTGCTTCGTCGCATGGCACTGGCCGCAGTGACTGCCATTGCGCTGGTGTTTGCTTTTGGCTTCCTGATTTCTTTCATCGGAAATTTGTCTCTCGAGCACAGCGTCAAGCACGCAGTTGACGACGTTCGCGCCCTCCGCGTGGCTCAGGGCCAGACTCCAAGCGTCGACCAGTTGCAAAAGCTGGATGGCTTGCGGCAGGAGCTCAGCGCGATTTCCAACTACAGAACAGACGGAGTACCGCTGCACTTGCGCTGGTGGATGTATTCGGGCGAAGAAGTTTATCCTGCCGCGCGGCAAGTCTACTTTGACCAGTTCAGCAATCTGTTGTTTGCCGAAACCCAGGGCCGGCTCTTGAACGCGCTGCGCAACGTAAAAGAAAAACCGGACCTCAACGACAGCTACGAGATAAGCTACAACCAGCTCAAGGCTTACCTGATTACAACCTCTAACCCGGATAAGAGCACCAAGGATTTTCTGGCACCCGTTCTCTACAGCACCTGGGCCAACGGAAAAACTCCGGACGAACAGACTGCTGCGCTGGCTCGAGCCCAGTTCGAGTTCTACAGCACTGAACTTCTGGTGGGGAATCCTTATTCTCCCAGCCAGGATGCAGGAGCGGTCGCGAGATCGCGCATTTACCTGAGCAATTTCAGCGGCATTGACCGCTATTACCTGCCGCTCAAGGCGGATGTTTCGCGGAAAGTGCCCGGAGTCAGCTTCAGCCGGCAATTCCGCGATGCGGGCGATGTGGTCGTGAGCCCGCACGACGTGGAAGGCGCGTTCACTCCGGACGGCTTTACCCGGATGCAGAATGCGATTGGTCAGAACCGCATCATCAGCGAAGAGTGGGTGCTCGGAAAACTTGCGGCGCAACAGCTCGATCAAGCCACTCTGCAGCAACAGCTCAGCGACCGGTACTACGACGACTTCATCAAAGAGTGGCGCACCGTGCTGCAGACGACGGTCGTACGCAGCTATCCGAACTTTCACGAGGCGGATGTGATGCTGGGCAAGCTCACCAGTCCCAGTTCACCGCTGTTGGAATTTTTCTGGTTTGTTTCTCACAACACCAACGTGCCGTTCCCGAAAGTGGCTGATAGTTTTCAGCCCGTACAAACTGTTGTGCCGGCCGGCCCGCCCGACCAATACATCCTGCCCAGCAATCAGCAATATGTTGTGGCGCTCACCAAGTTGAAGTCGCAGATCAGCCTGCTGGCCGCCAGTCCCACGGGTATGGGAGACACGGGATTGGTAACGCAGGCATTGGCGGCGGTGGGCGACGCCAACGGAGCGGTCGCCCAGATGGCGCAGAAGTTTCGCGTGGACCCGCAATTTCACATTGAAACGGTCACGCAGAATCTGCTCAACCAGCCGCTCGACCACGCGCAAGCCCTGGTGAAAATGGGTCCCAAGGAAGCTTTAAACGGCGGCGGAAAAGCCTTCTGTGGGCAATTCGCGGCGCTTACCAGCAAATTTCCTTTCAACCAGAATTCCAGTGACGATCTCTCGCTCGATCAGTTGAATGCAATTCTGGCTCCCGGCACCGGCACTTTATGGACCACGTACAAAGACAAGTGGGCGCAATACCTCACCAAGCAGGGCACACGCTATGAACCGATCAGCTCGGGCAGCGTAAAGATCTCGCCCGAGTTTGTCGGCTTCTTCAATCGCGCGGCAGCTCTCAGCGATGCTCTCTACTCCGGCACACCCGCGCCGCACGCGCTGTACTCTCTCAAACTGGTCAACACCAACATCGACGGGCTCACGCTGAAAGTCGGTAGTCAAACTCTCGCGGGCGTCGGACAGCAAAAGACGTTCACGTGGACCGGAGCACCCGAAGACGTCATGGCCACGGAAAGAGATGTCCCCGTGAGCGCGCCCCACTCCGGGCCGTGGGCAGCCTTCCACTTTATTTATGACGGACACCCGGTAGGCAAGGGAGCCAGCACTTACGATTTGGAATTTGTGCAGCAGTCGAACGGGAAGGACATCATCATCAACGGCAAGCGGCGCTCGTATACCTACCAGCTGCAATTCCCCGGTCCAAGCCCGTTAGCCGGCTTCACCGGACTCACTTGCGTTTCGCAAGTGGCTCGCTAGGTTGAGCTTTGTTGCACGCCGTCGTTGCCGGAGATGCGGCCGAGGAGTCGGCCGCCCCAGGTTTGCTCCACGGCGCGGATCAGCACACAAGTAATATTGTCGTCGCTGCCGCCGCTCTTGGCCGCTGCAATCAGAGTGGCGCAGGCCTCATCCAGCGTTTTGGCGCGAACAATTAATTCGAGCATAGCCGCGTCTTTTACGAAGCGCGAGAGGCCGTCGCAACACAACAGCAGCGTATCGTTTTCCTCAAAACTAAGGTCGGCCAGATCGGGCTCAACACCGTCCTCGGAACCCAGCGCACGCATAATCACATTCTGCATCTCGCAGGTGTCGGCCTCTTCCAGCGTAATCATGCCGCGCCGTACTTGCTCCATCACCAGTGAGTGGTCGGTGGTGAGTTGCTGGATCGCTCCACCGCGCACCAGGTAGATGCGGCTATCCCCGACGTGAGCGATCGAAAACAGGTTTCCTTCCACGCACACCGCCACAATGGTGCAGCCCATTCCGGCTTTACCGCTCTCGCTGGCCGCGGCTTCCCGGATGGCTTTGTTGGCGAGCTGCACCGCGTTGGCCAGCGCATTTGCCCGCTCCGAAACCTCCGTAAACCCCCGCCCGAACACTTCCGAATCTCGACCCTTTTCTCCCTGACGGAAGTATCCCAACACCGTGTCCACGGCCATTTTGCTCGCTACTTCTCCGGCTGCCTGGCCTCCCATGCCATCGCAAACCACGTAGATCCCCGCGCGCGTGTCGTACCCGAAGTTGTCTTCGTTGTTCTTGCGAACCACCCCCACGTCGGTTTTTCCTGCAGCTTGAGTGGTGAGTTTCATAGCCATCTTGTCGAAGGAGCTAGATCGTATCGCAGACCCCGGTTGCCCGTAAAGCAGGGACGGCGTGCCCAGCGATGTTCACGCACGGGTTCGTGTACGAAAGAGTGGTTGCGGCAAAGGGCGCTTCGTAGCACAATACCAACGTCCTCAGTTTGGGCTTGGCCGGCCGCAATCCAGGGCTGGCCCCCGGCGGGCTTGACCGAGGATTTCTGGATCACGCTGGTCGAGTGAAATGTAGCTCGGGCGAGTCTGTTTTTGGCGAAGTTCAGGTCTGTCCCACCCCCGGGACGCACCTCCCACATCGGGTCATCATGGCGGCAAGTTTACCGAAGAAGATCGGGAAGTACGACGTCGTCGACGTCATTGGCAAAGGCGGAATGGGGATCGTCTACCGCGCCAAAGATCCTTTTCTCGACCGCATGGTCGCCATCAAGATCATGACGATCAGCTATGCCGACTCCCCGGATCTTCTGGAACGCTTTTATCGGGAAGCCAAGGCCACCGCTCATCTTCAACATCCGAATATCGTCACCGTCTACGAACTCGGGGAACAAGACGGCAGTCCCTACATGGTGATGCAGTACCTCGAAGGCGTCAGCCTCGATGCCGCGCTTCACTCCAGCCAGAAGCTGACTCTGCTGCAGAAGGTCGACATCATTATTGAAACTTGTCACGGCCTTTCGTACGCCCATCAGAAGGGAATTGTGCACCGCGACATCAAGCCCGGCAACATCATGGTCTTGAAAGATGGCACCGTGAAGATCGTCGATTTCGGGATCGCCCGCATCGGCGATACCAACTTCACTCGCGCGGGCCAGTTCATGGGCAGTTTGAGCTACATGTCTCTGGAGCAATTGAATGAAAAGCTCCAGGTCGACCAGCGAACCGACGTTTACTCCACGGGCGTGGTGCTTTATCAGATCGTCACCGGGTCGCTCCCATTCGAAGCCGAGAGCACGGGCGCAACCCTGATGAAGATCATGAATGAGCCGCCCCCGCCGTTCTCGAAATTTCTGTCGTCGTTCCCGCCGGAACTCGAGACCATCACGCTGAAGGCGCTGGCCAAGGATCGGGACCAACGGTATGGGTCGGCGGAAGAGTTCGCTCAGGACTTGATCCAGCTACACGCCAGCCTGCGCCAGGAAACCATTGAAGTGCACATGCGGCAGGCGGAAGTCCTGCTGCAGAAAAACGACCTTAGTCACGCCAACGATCAGTTGATGGAGGTTTTGCGGATCGACAAGCAGCACGCGCGCGCCATGACCCTGCTGCGCTCGCTGCGGAAACAGATTGAGAAGGAACACAGCGCAGAACGTGCGCGGCAACTCAGAGATCAGGCGGAAGATGCTCTGCGCCGCGAAGATTTCGATCCGGCTCTCGGCTTCGTGGACCAGGCCATCGGCCTCGACGCCACGAATTATGACTTGCAGCAGTTGCGGACGAAGATTCAGGAAGCGAAAGCCGAAATCGAACGCATGCGCCAGGTTTTTCAGCGGGCCGAGAGCGCGCATCGCGCGGGAAATCTCGACGCCGCCAAACAGGCGATCGAAGAAGTCATGGCGTTCCGGCCCGACGACACGCGGGTGAAATCGCTGTACCGCATGATCCAGAAGGAACTGGAAGACCGCTTGCGGCAGAAGCGCGTCGAAGGCCTGCTGCAGTCGGCACAGAAGGAAATCGCCGGGCGCAACTATACGGCTGCTTACGGCATTCTCCAGGAAGCGGAAAAAATAGATCCCGAGGCGCCACAACTGCGCGCCCTGCTCGAAAAATTCAACGCGGCGCGGGAACTGGAAAAACGCCGCAAGGATTTGGAGTTACTTACCCGTCAGGTCGAGCAGGCCATCAATACCGACGATCACGAATCTGCCATCAAGATCGCCGACGAAGGCTTGCGCCGGTTTCCGAACGAGCCCTCTCTGGCCAAGCTCAGAGACCTGGCCGAAACGCAAAGGCAAGTCGCGCAGACGAAAGCGTTTGTCCGCGAAAGATTGGCCGCGGCTCGCGAGATTCTGGACGCTGGCAACGCCGCTGGCGCGGTCAAGATGCTCGAAGACGCGCTGCGCAAGGTTCCGGGAAATCCTCATCTGGAATCGCTGATCACGCTCGCGCAGGAGCGAGCCGCTCAGTTTAAAGAGGATCAGGCCAAGGCCGCCGTCATCCAGCAGGCGAACACGGCGCTTGGTCGCGGCGCCCATGCGGAAGCCATCAAGTTGCTCGAAGCTGGACAACTGCGCTTTGCCGCCGCGCCCGAAATCGACAGCCTGTTACGCTTCGCGCGCGAGCAGCAGGCGAAAAAAGCCCTCCAACTGGAGATCGATAGCTCGGTTCGGCGGGCTCACGATTTTATCCGGGCTCAGGAATATGATCGGGCAATCGAGCTTCTCGAGCCGATCCAGGCCCGGGTTCAGAACGATGAACTCCGTATCGTCATCGAGGAAGCATTTCAAAGGCGGGCTGATCTCGCTCGCCAGATCGAAGCGGCCGTCGCCAGGGGCCGTCAGTTCCTGGCGGAAGGCTCGCCGGGTAAGGCGGTCGAGTTCCTCCAGAGTCAACCGTCTTCATTCCGGAAGTCGGACAAGTTCCAGGATCTTTTGACTTTAGCGGCCAGTCAGCCCAAGCCGGCGCCGCCGCCACCGCCACTTCCGCCGCCTCCTCCGGTACCGGAAGTAAGAACTCCGCCCCAGAGCCAGAGCCAAGCTCCTCGGCAACAAGCCCCGAGACAAGACGACAGTTGGGACGCACCCGCTCCCACCGGCACCATGGTTTGGAGCAACCCGGCTCCGTCGACTGCTGATGCGCCCCCGGCACCAGTAGCACCGCCTCCTGAAGTTCGGCCGCCAGCGGCGCCCCGGGTGCCGACGCCGCGAGCCCAGGCGCCGCAGGCGCCCGTCTCTCCGCCGCAGCCCCAGCCGCCGAAGCCCCAGCCAACAAAGACCCAGGCAAAGCCGCCACAACAGAAGGCACCGCCCAAGGCTGAACCGAAGACGCAACCGAAGCAACCACCGCGGGCAGCGTTGCCGGTCACGGCTTCGGCATTTGCGCAGAATAAAAAGATCATTCTGGTTGCAGGCGCAGCTGCGGTAATCATCATCGGCATCCTCGCCGTGTGGCTGCTCAGCTCGGGGAACGGAAAAAAGCAGGCAGTAGTTTCTCCACCCGCTCCAGTGGAAAGCAATGGTCCTGAGAGCACGCCGCCAGTGGTTTTGGGTTCGCTGTCTGTCACCACCAGCGTGGACGGAGCCGACATATTCGTCGACGATGCTCTGCGAGGAAGCACGGCCAACAAAAAGCTGGTTTTGCAGCTGCCCCCAGGACCACACCAGATTCGCGCCGAAAAACAGGGTTTCGCGCCAACCGCCGCGCAATCGGTCGATGTTGCCGCCAACAGTGAGACTCCGCTGAAATTGACGCTCACGGCGAGCACCGAGCCAGTCACCGCGCCGCCGAAAGATTCCTATCTTGCGATTCGTGGTCCCTCGGGCGCCGAAGTACACGTGGACGGCAATCCCGCAGGCGTCTTGCCCGGGGCATCTTCGCTTTTCGTCAAGGTGAGTCCCGATTCTCCCCACCGCATTGAGGCCACCCTGGGCGGATACAAGTCGTGGAGCGACAGTAAAAGTGTGAAGCCGGGCGAGCGCCTGGAAATCACCGCGGTGATGTCTGCGCTGCCTCGTCCGTCTGTGGTTTCATTTGCAGCGAGCCCGGGCACGATTCAACCTGGGCAGTCAGCCACTCTCTCGTGGCAAACCGCAAATGCCACCGAGGTGAGCATTGAGGGTGTTTCCTCTGCCACACAGCCCAACGGATCGGCGCCTGTGAATCCCGAAAAAACCACGACCTACAAATTGGTTGCGAAGGGAGAGGGCGGGACCATCAGCGGTGAAACCACGGTGAATGTTGCGGCTCCGAACAAGCCCACCGTTTCGGTTAGCGCGAGTCCACAGTCGATTCAAGCTGGCCAATCGGCCACACTGACCTGGCAGTCGCAAAACGCAACGCAAATTCTCGTCAATGGCGCTGCTCGTTCCGGAGCGGCGGGGTCGACTGCAGTCTCTCCCGATAAAACGACCACATACACCGTCGAAGCGAAAGGCCCCGGGGGAAACGTCACCGCCGCCGTCACGGTCAATGTGCAGCCCGCGCCAGCTCCCCCGCCGAGCCAGCCGCCTAACGAGGCGATGAACGAGGCAATGAACGACGCTGCAATTCACGCTGCCCTCGACCGTCTCAGTGCGGCCTACGGAACAGAGTTGCTCTCCGAGGTGAAGAAGGCCTGGCCGGGAATGAACAGACAACAGGAAAACGGGCTTAAGCAGATATTGTCGAACAAGGACATGCGAGCCATCGCAGTGCAGTACGATTCTTGTAGTGCTCCCAATATGGCCGGCGACGCGGCAGTCATGAGCTGTACCGAAAAAATGTCCTACACTTTTGGGGGCTCGCGCAAAACCATCTCGCAGGCGGTGGTGATCTCCCTGAGGAAATCCGCGGGCGGCTGGCAGATCGACAACAAGGAGCCCAAGGGCAAGTAATAAAAAATAAAATTAAATAATATTTTAAGACATTTTAAGGGGAAACCTCTCCGGTTCCTGCTCCCGAAAATTGAACGCGTGTCGTGATTCTGAACTGCCCGCTCTCACCCTCGCTCCTCCAATGGTGATCTCTGTCACAGCTCTTCGATCGTGGCTGCCGATTTCAAGTTTGGAGTTGACAGACAGATTCTCCGGGTGGTATCAAGGCTGTCTTTCGTGCGTTGAGGTTAGCTCGATCTCAACTTGTTTCTTTCTTCCCCCGTAGGGTGATCTACTATGCGCTGCTTCGCTAAAGCTAGGGCCATCTTGTGGTGTGTCTCCATTGCTTCCGTTCTGGGAGCGCCAATCGCGCTGAGCGCCGCCGACTCGTCACAGGCTTCGTCCGCTGCCAGTCGGCCGGCCGCGACCCGTGCCTCGCAGAACGTCGTGCAGAATTATGGCGACCTGCCATTGAGCTTTGAGGCAAACCAGGGCCAGGCGGACCATAACGTCCGTTTTCTGTCGCGGGGCAGCGGCTACACCTTCTTCCTGACTCCCGGCGAAGCCGTACTGGCTTTTTCCAGCGACCGGACAAATACAAATACAAATACAAATACAAATAAAGATCGAGCCAATAAAGATCGAGTTAATGAAGATCAGGCCGTACTTCATATGCGGCTCGATGGCTCCAACTCCAGTGCTCGCGTCAGTGGTGTCGATCGCTTGCCCGGCACCAGCAATTATTTCTTTGGACAGGATCCCAGCCAGTGGCGCACTGGCGTTCCCACCTACCGCAAGGTCGCCTACGACAACATCTATCCCGGCATCAACCTGGTTTACTACGGTAACCAGCGCCAACTCGAGTATGACTTCGTAGTTTCGCCTGGGGCTGATCCGCGCGTGATCCGCCTTTCGGTCGGGGGCGCTCGCAAGGTGACGGTCGACGCGGAAGGGAACCTGCTGTTGCACAGCGACGATGGAGAGGTACGCCTGTTAGCTCCCAGGGCCTACCAATCGGTCGACGGACGCAGGCACGAGATCTCCGGCCGATGGCAGCTGTCCGCGGACAAAACCGCCACGTTCCGCCTGGCATCGTACGATCGCAGCAGAGCGCTGGTCATCGACCCGGTCCTCAGGTATTCCAGTTTCCTCGGCGGAAGCCAGAGCACCTCGATCAGCAGGATTGCGGTTGACTCCGCCGGCAACGCCTATGTGGCAGGCTACACCACCGCCGGTGATTTTCCCGCCGCTCCAACCCCGGAGTCGTCCACCTTCGGCGGCGGCGCCGTTTCGCAGGGAGCCTTCGTTGCCAAGATCGATCCTACGGGTTCCTCTCTTCTCTACACCACATACTTAAGCGGCAGCGCAGGCGAGCAGGCCACCGGTCTTGCAGTGGACACCACGGGCAACGTCTACATCACCGGGAACACTCAATCCACCGATTTTCCCGTGCTCGGCGCGTTCCAGTCCACCTGTAACGTCAGTTCTTCCGGAGCTTGCTCCGATGCCTTTCTTACCAAGATCGCTTCCACCGGCGATGCGCTGGTCTACTCCACCTACCTGGGCGGAACTGGAAACGACTCTGCCATGGGCCTCGCAGTGGATGCCACTGGAAGCGCCTACGTTGCTGGCGTCACGACCTCTGTGGATTTCCCTGTGACCGCGGGGGTAGTTCAGGCTAAGTGTGGAGGTTCCTGCGCCCAGAACGCCTTCGTCGCCAAATTCAACCCGTCGGGCGAGACTCTGGCCTACGCCACCTATCTTGGTGGCAGTGCCACCGATGGCGCAGCAGATATCGCTGTAGACGCCGTGGGCAGTGCATATGTGACCGGCCAGACTTCTTCCGCCGACTTTCCGCTCGCCAACGCCATTCAGAAATCTTGCACGCTTGATCCAGCCAGTTCCACGGGCGCGTGCGTGTCCACATCGTTTGTCGCCAAGCTGAAGGCCGATGCCTCCGCCTTAACGTATTCCACCTACCTCGGCGGAAGCCTGGGCAGCAAAGGCTCCGCCATCGCCGTGGATTCCCTGGGCAGCGCGTATGTAACCGGAAGCACCCAGTCCCCCGACTTTCCAGTGTTAAATGCGTTCCAGAAATCCTGCGGCATGAGCGCGGCTTCAACCCAGTGTGCCGTCAATGCTTTCGTCACCAAGCTCACGCCGGCGGGCAAGGCTCTGGTCTACTCCACCTACCTCGGCGGTTCGACTCAGGACGAAGCCTTCGGCATTGCAGTGGATGCGAACGGGAATGCGCACATTGTCGGCGGCACGGCCTCCACCGATTTCCCCACCGTCAAGCCAGTGCAGTCCAAGCTGAGCGGCGCCAGTGACGCGTTCGTCGCCGCGCTCAACTCCACCGGCAAAGCTCTCGTCTTCTCGACTTTCCATGGCGGAAGTTCGACCGAAACCGGCAACAGCCTTGCGCTCGACGCGAGAGGCAATGTCTACATCGCCGGCGAAACCGCCTCCACCGACTTCCCAACCCTTACGCCCTTCCAGTCCAGTTGCGCCGGCGCCTGCAGCAATGCGTTTGTCAGCAAGCTGTCGGCAATCCCTCTGGTCGTGATGGCGCCGTCGATCGCCAAGGCGTTTGGGGCCGCAACGATCCCGGTGAACGGAACCACCTCCGTAACCCTTACGATCACCAACCCCGACACCGTGAACGCCCAGACGGGCCTCGCGTTTACCGACACTTTGCCGGGAAGCATGACGGTGGCAAGTTCATCCAGTCTCAGCAACACCTGCGGCGGCACCGCAACCGCCGCAACTGGAGCCACCACCATAAGTCTGACCGGCGGGGGCTTGGCCGTGTCCCCGGCATCCTGCACCGTGTCGGTCAACGTAACCGATACCACGGCCGGGCTGGACACCAACAGCGTAACCGTAACCTCGACCAATGGCGGCACAGGCAATACCGCAACCGCCAACCTTACCGTGGTGAGTCCACCCACGCTTGCGAAAGCGTTCGGCGCGGCCAGTATCCCGCTGAATGGTTCGACTTCGCTGAGCTTTACCGTTACGAATAGCAACACAAGTCAGAGCCTGTCTGCCGTCGGATTCTCCGACACCTTCCCGGCGGGCCTGGTCATCTCCACCCCTAACGGATTGGCCGGCACTTGCGGTGGTGGAACCATTACCGCGACTCAGGCAACCGCCTTGGTGAGTCTGACAGGCGCGACGCTGGCGGCGAGCGCTTCCTGCACCTTCTCGGTGAATGTAACCGGCACTTCGGCGGGAACAAAGAACAACACTACCAGCGCTGTGACTTCAACAGAAGGCGGCACAGGTCTCACGGCCTCGGCCACCCTTGTCGTCAACCCGCCCGCGTCGATCACGGCCACGGCGGGCACGCCGCAGAGCGCGACGATCAGCACGGCTTTCGCAACCGCGCTTCAGGCCACAGTCCTCGACGTCAACAGCAATCCCGTATCTGGCGTGACCGTAACGTTCACCGCCCCAGGCTCGGGAGCGAGCGGCACCTTCACTACCAGCAACACTGCGGTCACCAATGGCTTGGGCGTCGCTACCGCGAACGCTTTCACTGCCAACAGCACCGCCGGCAGTTACACAGTCACGGCGAATGTGTCACCTGCCCTGGGCACGCCTGCCACCTTCTCGCTGACCAACAATGCCGGGGCGCCCGCGACGATTATAGCAAGCGCCGGAACTCCCCAGAGCGCCGCCGAGGGTACGGCGTTCGCGATCAATCTCGCGGCCACAGTTAAGGACAGCGGAGGCAACCTCGTACCCAACGCGAGTGTGACCTTTACCGCGCCCGCTGTCGGAGCCAGCGGCACGTTCGCAAGTGGCGCCACCTACACAACTACAACTGGAACCAGCGGAGCGTCGCTGGGTGTCGCCACCGCGACCACTTTCACCGCCAACACCCACGTGGGAGCCTACACGGTGACCGCCACCGTCTCCGGCGTCGCGACTCCCGCCGACTTCTCGCTGACCAACAAACCCGGCGCTGCCAACACCATCACCGCCACCACCGGAGGCGGTCAGAGCGTCGGCGCGGGCACGGCCTACGCGACCACACTCTCGGCTACGGTCACGGACGCGGGAAGCAACCCCGTGCCCAACGTCACCGTAACCTTCACCGCGCCGGGATCGGGAGCCAGCGGCACCTTCGCCAACGGCACCGCCACCACAAACGCCACGACCGGAAACAGCGGAGCAAGCCTTGGTGTTGCAACCGCAACAGTCTTTACCGCGAATTGCACGCTGGGCAGCTACAACGTGAATGCCACGGTCTCCGGTGTAGCCACGCCCGCCACCTTCGCCGAAACAATTACCGTGGGAGTTTCCAAAACGGTTACCCCCGTCGCCGGAACCACGCCCCAGACCGAGCCTGTCACCTTGCAGTACCCCATACCTTTCGGAGCCACGGTCACGGACTGCGGAGGCAATCTTGAACCCGCTGGCATAACCGTTACCTTCATGGCGCCTCCCGGCGGGCCAAGTGGAAAATTCTCGGACTCTGGCACCAACACCACCACGGCGTCCACCGTCGGGGCCACAGGCGTAGCCACGGCAGCAGCATTTATCGCTAATACGAGGTCCGGAAGCTACTCGGTTTCCGGAACAGTCAGTGGAGCGACAAGCGCCACCTACTCGTTGACCAACACTGCCGGACCGCCGGCCGCTGTGACGCCCACAAATGGGACCACGCCGCAGTCTGCCGCCGTGACTACCGCCTTCGTGGCTCTCGGGGCCGCAGTTACGGATGCGAACGGAAACCCCGTGCCGTCAGGCGTCCCCGTAGTTTTCACTGCTCCCGCCTCAGGAGCGACCGGCGTATTCTCGAACGGCACCAATACCATCACAATCAATACGAATAATGCCGGCATCGCCACCGCCGCCTTCACCGCGAACACCACGGCCAGTCCCACCGCTTATGCAGTATCCGCCTCTACCACCGGGGCCACGACCAGCGCCACCTACGTGCTGACGAATGTGCCGGGACCGGCGGCAACTATCACGGTTGGTGCCGGAACGACGCCGCAAAACGTGGCGGTCACAAACGCCTTCGGCGCTGCTCTTTCTGGCACCGTGACCGACTCATTTGGGAACACGGTATCGGCCGGGGTCGGCGTCAAACTGACCGCGCCCGGCGCTGGTGCCAGCGGTACGTTTGCCAACAGCAGCGCAACCTCAACCCCAACCACGAACGCCTCCGGTGCGTTCACGGCCACGGCGTTCACTGCGAATTCCACGGCTGGGTCCTACAATGTTGCGGCTGTCTCCGGAGCGGCGACCGCCCAGTACGCGCTGGTGAATACCAACTTCGCTCTCGCCATCTCCGCACCCTCAACTGTTTACATTCAGGGCTCAAACGTGCCGTTTGGCACGAACCCCGTTCCTATGGTCACGGTGACTCCGGTACCGGCGCCCCCCACGGCGTCTTACACCGGGACGGTTACCCTGGAATGTGTGGCAGCCAGTCTTCCCGCTGGCGTTACCTGCCCGTCGTTTACTCCCCCAACTGCCGTATTCAGCAACGGAACGCCGGCGAGCGTGATTTCCTCGGCTGCGGTAAGCGTCGGGGCGAGTACGCCGGTTGGGATCTACCCCACCGTAGGAATCGTGGGCGCCGACGCTTCGCCGAAGAGCGTCTCAAACTCCACAGCCTTCAGCCTCGCGGTCCAGTGCACCTATTCGATGGGCAATA
Organism: Candidatus Sulfotelmatobacter sp.; assembly: GCA_049675725.1. Lineage (GTDB taxonomy): Bacteria > Acidobacteriota > Terriglobia > Terriglobales > Acidobacteriaceae > Sulfotelmatobacter. Next base: position 55,028 of record JBAUAN010000140.1, read on the forward strand.
CGGCCGGGGCTGCCACTCTGCCTACTTATTCGCCGCTCCTCCCCGTAACTCCGTTCACCTTCTATGTGACTGAGAATGCCGGCGGCAGCGTTTGCCCCTGGAACACATTAACCGCGGGCACGGGGGTCAGCCTCGGATCCGGACCGACCTCCGGCACGATTGCCGCGCCAGGGACGGGCAGCCCCGTAGAGTTTGGGGTTTCGTCGAGCGGCGCCTTGCCTCAAACCGACTCCATCTCTGTCAGCTACTTCCAGGTTGAGACCAATGGCCTGGTAGGCACGTCCACTCTCGCCGTGACCCAGGAAGTGCCGGTATCGCTGACCGGGGGAACTGGAACCACTACCGTCAACCTGACTGCATCGAACGCAGGAACGCTGGCCTTCTCGAGCGCCGTAGGATTACAGATGACCACGATTTGCGGAGCAGAGAATGGCAGCGGCGAAGTCGATACATCCGGCAACAATTACTTCATCACCTGCGCCGTTCAGCAGGTTACGGGGAGCACGGCGCAGATCGGCGTGACGGTTGGGGCTGCAACTCCAGCGTCGCGAGCGCCCGCCAATCGGGCGCAAATGGAACTGCTTTACTCTGCCGGTCTCGGCTTCCCGGCGATCGTATTCATGGGACTCGGCGCCGCGGCCTTTGGACCAAAGCGAAAGCGGCTCGCTCTGCGGCGAATTGCCAGCCTGCTGGGCGTTTTGTTGCTGCTCTCACTGCTGGTTGTTCTGCCCGCTTGCGGGGGCGGATTCAGCGCGACTTTTGCCACCCCGTCACAAGTTGGAACTTACACGCTTAGGGTGATGGGCTACGTCACCGACACCAATAACAACGTCATCGCAATCGAGATTTTTTCCGTCCCCATGAATGTCGTGAAGTAAAAACTTTCAAGTGAGGCGGACGGGCTCTGCGCTGCAGAAACAGGTTCCAGAAACAAGTTGCAGAAGCAGGTTGCAGAATCAAGAGAGATGCTGGCTGGGCCTGGAGAGTAATGAACTTTTGGGCTGAGGGATTTCAAATGCTGAAACGATTTTGGTTGATTGGTTTTCTTTTTGCCGTGTTTGCTCTCGGCGCGGAAGCGCAGACCGTGATCGATACCTGCCCCTATTCTCCCCAGCATAAAACTTCGTTGGCCTGCCTCATTCCCGATCTCACCCAGACCGGTTCGTCCCAGAATCTCTCGCGCTTTAATACTACGGTCGCTCAAGTAATCGGCCAGCTCCCGTTGGCTGCGCCGGTTTCAGGATTCGTGCTGCAATTCGATAAGAAACTCGGCATTCCCGTGGAAGAAAACCAGAATCTCGGGTCGGTGCTTACCGAACGCGGCAACACCGTTGGACGGCATAAGGTGTTCCTGGGCTTCACCTATCAGCGCTTCGTGTTTCAGACCATCGACGGAACCAAGCTTTCCAGCCTGCCTTCGGTCTACCAGCTGGGCGCTCCGATTGTCACCTCGAACGGCCTTACCATTAATGAGTATGGTGCTTCGAATAACAGCGTCAGCGCAAATCTGAGCCAGTACGCCGGAATCGTGGCCTTCGGACTGACCGACAGAATTGATGTTTCCGTCACCGTTCCCTTTGAAAGAGTTTCTCTGTCTGCGGGAAACAGTGACCTGCAGCAGGCCTTCGTCACGTCTCTGACTTCGACCGGGGCATTCGTCAGCAGTTCCGCCAGTAATCCCTCCACCACCGCCCAGAGCATTGCCGGTTCAGCCAGCGGGTTCGGCGACCTGCTGGTGAACACCAAGGGCACCATATTCAACGGAGAGAAATCGAAGCTGGCGCTGGGCCTGGAAGCTCGTTTTCCCACCGGCAATGAGTACAATCTTCTGGGCACGGGCGCATACGGGGTCAAACCCTATGTGGTTTTTTCCCGCCTGGGAAGAATCACTCCGCACGTGAACCTGGGCTACCAGTGGAATGGCTTTTCGAACCTCTATATCAATCCGTGTCATTATCTCCCGGCAACCGAAAACACCAGTTGCGCGTCCACTCCCGGGTTGCCGACGCTGCGCCTTCCCGACAGCGTCGACTATTCTGGAGGCGCCGACTTCGGAATCGTGAAAAGGCTGACCCTGGTAGCTGATTTCGTGGGACAGCATTACTTCGACTCCCCTCGCGTGACCGAACCAGTCCCTGCCAGCAGCGCGGGAATTACGGGCGTGCCTATCCCGAATCCCTCCAACAGTCCGTCGATTACTTCGTTCAACGCTTTTAAAACCGTGCAGGTGGCCAACGGCGGCATCAACGTGGACAACGTTGCCATCGGCTTGAAGTGGAACCCTGTGGGCAAGCTGATCGTTTCGGCGAACGCTTTGGTCCGATTGGACGATGGAAGCTTGCGGCCCGCCAGGTTCGTGCCGCTGCTCGGGCTATCCTACAGATTCGGCAACTAATCCAGGCCAGTTGTGGTCGGAAGAGTCTGGTCTACGCCTAGCGGACAAAATCGGATGGACGCGGGAATTGCTAAAGTGTTCCTTCAGGAACGTTTTGTGCTGACCGGAATGTACATACGATTCTGTGCATACCGGTAAGTGAAACAAGGGACTGAGGTTAGCGCCGGCGATTCTTTTGGGACTTCCCGCACTAGTTCGATCCCGTCATGTCCGAAACCACCCAGTGGCTGGATTCGCCCTTCATTTGGATCGAGACCGAGGCAGGACCTAATTCCTTGGTTTTCCCTTTTCCTTTTCCCGTCTGGTAGGTGATTGTCTCGCGGCAATCCACGTTCGCGGTGTCCTCCGACACTCTGGGAACTGCACACTGCAAAGCCAGGCGAGGGTTCGCCGAAACTCCTTTGAAGCCGGCAAACAGGTCCTTGAACGCGGTGGCATGCTGCCGGTCGAGGTTGGGCCACACCTGCTTAAGTGCGGCGAGATTCAGGCTTTCGAACGCCGCCACATAGCGGCCCAGGACCTGCTCCATTCCATCCACTTCACTGTCTGAAGCCAGGCGGAGGCTTGCCCGCGAGAGTTGCGCGCTCGAAACACTTGCGGATGCCGCGATTGTTGGCTCGCTTCTCTGAAAAATGGCGGGACGAACATTCGCTCCACTATTGAGGACCGGATCGGGGGCGGAAGCGGCCTTCTGGGCGAAGGACGCGCCAACCATAAATACAACAAAACAAATAGCTTTGGATGCCCCTGGAGCCGACATGAAGGCAGACTAACAACCGCTCTGCACGCCAACAAGTCACGAAAGGATGGTCCCGGTCGCTGGCAGCGCGAAGAAAATGGCCGGAAAAAGGTCACTCCCGCAAGTAACCCAGAATCACTAAGTTGTGGGGATTCGGACAAGTAGCGCCGCCGGGTTGCGGCGCTACTTTCCCATGCAGTTAGCGCGCCGGATAGTGTTTGGTGTTAGCCGTTCGCGAGTTGAACACGTCAAAGTTTCCATCCGGCCACGCGGTCAGCTCAATATAGTTGCCCGCGTCCGGACCCTCGGGGTTGGCGATAAACTCGGCAGCCACGTTGTGCGCGGCGCCGCCTTCGTCGGAAAAATGCAACTGCCACAGATTTTCCAGCCGAGGCGACTTCTCGATGATGTCCCACACGGAAGGCGTTCCACCCTTCTTGGCGCCGTTATCCATGATCGCGACCCGCGGAGCAATCGCATTCAACAACGCAGGACTGCTGCTCTGAGACCAGCCGTGATGAGAAACGATGTAGATATCGACCGGGCCCAGCTTATTTTTCGGGCACACCAGTTCCATTTCTTTGTCGCGGGTGAGATCGCCGAGATCCAGAATTCTCAGCTTGCCGAACGAGATCACTGTCCCCACGGAACGTTGATTCTCGGTCTGATCGGCGGGGTATGCTTCTGCGTTTTTGCAACTCGCATTTTCCTGTCCGGCGCCGGGGAGAGGATGATCAATCACGGCACCATCCGCGCTCACGACTGTCGCCTGCATGCCTTCCACCGGGAGTTTGTCCCCCGGCTTAACGGTCAAACGCCTGAACTTCTTCGCCGCCAACAATTCCTGGTAAGCCTGCCAGCCCTGCACGGTGGGAGCATCCGTGGTCTCGCGGTTGTTTCCGTGGTCGATGACGGTTCCAAGCGGAATGCGCGCGGCCAACTGGGGCAAGCCGCCCACGTGGTCGGTGTGAAAATGGGTAATCACCACGTAATCAATCTTGCTGATTCCAGCTTTCTTCGCTGCGGCGACGATACGGTCGGCATCGCGGCCGTCGTTGTCCGGCCAGCCGGTATCGATCAGCAGAGAGTGTCCCGCCGGCGTGACGAATAAAGTTGACTGCCCTCCCTCGACATCCACAAAAAATATGTGCAGGGCTTTTTGAGGCGCGTCGGCACACGCAGCCCAGCTGGAGCAGAGAAGGAGAAACACCAGGACGATCCACGACGTCCGGTTCAGGCCGGAAGCAGGCGAGCGAGCTTGCAGTCGAGTTCGTAACTGGGGCGGAAATAGCGATGGCAGACGCAGCATGTTCGAAGGCCTCTTAACAGGAAATGCGCAGCATCGAGATCATCTGCCACTGTGGGTTTTTCGTCAAGAAGCGTCATGCAGATTCAGCAGCAGACGGATTTCACTCGCCGCGGCGCGGCGGCTGACGATAGAGGAGATGATCGAGGAATGTCTGCTCCGCGCTACTCCCGGTCGCGGTGCACCGACTCCATGGAAAATGCCGGCAGGCACACCGCGATATATTCAGCGCCATCTTCGTGCGGTGTGGAATAGCGAACCCATTCGCCAGCGTGGACGATGACTGCCTGACCTGCGGCGACCTCGAGCGCGCCCGCCTTGTGTTCTACACGCAGCCTGCCCTTCAGAACGATCGTGAATTCGTCGAACTCGGGCGTCTGGCCGGGCTCTACCCATCCCTGGGGACTGCGCATGTGGGCCACGCTGGCCGCCGAGGTTTTGGAGTTGACGCGACCAACGTATTCGTCGATCAGCTTGGGTTTGTTGCCTGCCGCTTGAATCCGTGTGGGCTGCGAGATGAGTTTGGGCATGATGTTGGGCTAGATTATCAGGCTTCCGACGTTGGACGTCAGACCTCGGGCTTCAGCCCTGCTCGATCGATTAGAGTACGAAGATTGGATGGGTTGGGCCGTTGAAGAATGCTTCTCCCGTAGAGACGTAGCTTGGCTACGTCTCTGCCGGGAGTCTCGGCACGTGAAATACCAGGCGCGACACAAAAATCTGCAAGGGAAGTGGCCGGAGCAACATCGCATCCGGGCGCGGTTTGCCGAAGATGCCGGCGAGCAAACCAAAAGCAGTCGCGTACAATGTGTCGACCATCAGGAGACACACATGCGACAGATCAATGCGTCGGCTCTCGTGCTGTTTTTCTTTCTGCTGCCGGCAGCCGGACAGACTCCCGAACTCTCCAAGGCTGTGAAGCCGTTCGTGCGGGTCGATGCGGCTAAAGTTGTGCTGACGCATGTGCGCGTGGTGGACGGCACGGGAGCGCCCGCCGCCGACGATCAAAATGTAGTAATCGACGGCGGCAAGATCGTGGCCATCAGCAAAGGCGCCGACGTCGCTGCGGCGCCGGGCACAGCCGTGCTTGATCTGCACGGATACACCGTGATCCCCGGCATCGTAGGCATGCACAATCATCTGTTTTATATTGCGCGGCCGAATCTGAACAGCCAGTGGAAGCACGATGAGCCGCTGCTGGTGCCGCAGATGACGTTCTCTGCGCCGCGGCTCTATCTCGCCGCAGGCGTCACCACCATGCGCACCACCGGAAGCGTTGAAACCTACACCGATCTGAACCTGAAGCGCGACATTGACGCAGGCAAGCTGCCGGGACCTCACATCGACGTTACCGGACCGTATCTGGAGGGCGCCGAGAGTTATTTCATCCAGATGCCGCACTTAACCAGCCTCGACGATGCGCGGCAACTGGTGGACTACTGGGCTGATCGCGGAGTGACGTCGTTCAAAGCCTATATGAATATCACGCGGGCCGAGTTGAAGGCTGCGATCGACGCGGCGCACAAGCGCGGAATCAAAGTCACCGGCCATCTGTGCTCGGTCACTTACAAAGAGGCCGCCGAGTTGGGGATTGACGATCTCGAGCACGGATTCTTTGTGAACACGCAGCTCGATCCGGGAAAGAAGCCAGATGTCTGCAGCGAGAGTGAGGGAAATTACACGCTCGAACATATGCCCGTGGAGAGCCCGGAAGCCAAAGACCTGATCGACACGCTGGTGAAGCACCATGTCGCGATCACTTCGACTCTGCCGGTATTTGAATCGATGATCGACGGGCGTCCGCCGCTGAGGCAGCAGGCACTCGATGCCATGAGTCCAGATGCGCGCGAGGCGTTTTTCTACTTGCGGCAACGGCCGGCATCACGGCCGGCGCCGAAGATCGATGGGGCCATGCTGTGGAAGCACGACTTGGCTCTGGAGCGCGCCTTCGTCGCAGCCGGAGGACTGCTGCTTGCAGGACCTGATCCCACTGGCGCGGGCGACGTGGTCCCGGGATTCGGCGATCAGCGCGAGATCGAATTACTGGTGGAAGCCGGGTTTTCGCCACTGGAGTCGATCAAGATAGCAACGCTGAACGGGGCCGTCTATCTGGCGAGAGACAAGCAGATCGGCTCGATCGCCGCGGGAAAAAACGCCGACCTGGTGGTGATCAAGGGCGACCCTTCCGGGCAAATCTCCGACGTGGAAAACGTCGAAATCGTTCTCAAAGACGGCGTCGGCTACGACTCGCAGAAACTCCTGGATTCGGTGAAGGGGCGTTACGGGGAGTACTGAAGATCGCATTTTTCAAATACGCATATTGAAAAACGCACCGGGAAGAAGCGCATCCGCGCCGAAGGCTGAAATCGGAGACCATCACTCCCCCGCTTTCTCGGCAATCCAGCGCGAGACGGCCGTGACCAGCTTGCGCGGGGCGAAGCGCACCGATTCCGCCACCAGCCAGTTGTGCATCCCCGAGATCACTAGCGTGCGTCCGGCCATCAGTCCACGATAACCGTCACGAGCCACCGCTTCTACGTGCATGGCTCCGATCTGCTTGAACAGCCGCGAGCCCTCCAATCCAGCGCGTTTTGCAAACCCTGTATTGGTCGCGCCTGGACAGAAGCAGGAAACCGTAACCCCGGATGTGCTCACCTCGTTCGCCAGCGCCTCGGAAAACGACAGGACGTAGGCCTTGCTCGCATAGTAAACGGCCATCAGCGGCCCCGGCTGAAAAGCTGCCGTGGATGCCACATTCATAATGCGGCCCGCGCGGCGCTCAGTCATGGGCGCAAGGAACAGCTTGGTGAGGCGCGTTAAGGCGGTGATATTGAGCTGGATCTGGTCGAGGATTTCAGCTTCCGGCATCTGCGAAAACTCGCCGAAGACTCCGAAGCCCGCATTGTTGACCAGAATGTCCACGTCGATGCGCTCGCGCCGCAACTGGTCAAAAAGAAACTTGGGCGCTGCCGGCTCCGCGAGATCGACTGGGACGACGCTGACCCGAACCCCATGCTGGGTTTGCAGTTCGGTGGCGAGCTGGTTGAGCTTTTCGGCGCTGCGGGCGACCAGAACCAGATTGTAGTGGTCGTGCGCGAACAGCTTGGCAAGTTCAAATCCGATGCCGCCGGAAGCGCCAGTGATGAGGGCGGTTTGAGGAGAAGTATGAGGAGAAGTTTGAAGAGAAGATGTCCGCGAAGCAAACGTGGGAGCGGGCGTCGAACCGTTCATAAGAGTCAGCCACCTTGCGCGGCAATCGTCTGATGGAATTCTAACCTCACGCTGGCCGCAAATGTGCACCGCCTCTCGCCCAAGCGGGCTGCGGACGGCAAAACTCTCGCAATGCGCGCGCTTCGTTACTTCAGTGTGAGTTCGCGCCAAACTTTCATTGCCTGTGCGCGCAGCCTGTCCTACAACCAAAACAGCGACAAAGCAATTTAAGAAATTCCGGGCTTTGCCGATTAGAAATCAGGACGGTAAGAGCAATGCCCGCTTCGACGAACGCAGTTTCCCTCCAGAAAATTCTTCTAAAGTTCCTCTGCGGCTTGTTTTTTTGCACCGTAATCAGTGCAGCCAGCTCGACTGCGGCCCAGAGCAGCCTTGACGACGTCCATGTTACTCCGCGAGAGGCGACGGTGGCCCTGGCGAATGCAGTCTACACGCCGAATGCCGCGCTCGCGGCGCGCGCTCCGCGGATCCGCGAGAATGTGGATCTGGTGCTGGTGCCAGTGAGCGTTACGGATGGCCTGCAGCGGCTGGTCACTGGGCTGGACCGGGATAATTTTGAAGTGTTCGAGGGGAAGAAGTCGTTGCCCATCAAGCACTTCTCGAGCGAAGATGCGCCGGTTTCGGTCGGCATTCTGGTCGACATCAGCGGCAGTATGAAGAACAAAATGGACCGCGTGCAGGAGGCTGTAAGCCAGTTTTGCGAGACGTCCAACCCCGGCGACGAGTTTTTCATGATCACGTTCTCCGACGAGCCGCATCTGGCCAGCGATTTCACCAGCGTTCCCGAAGATTTGCAGAAGGAATTGCTGTTTGCACAACCGAAAGGGCAGACTTCGCTGCTCGATGCCATCTACATGGGGATTGGCAAGATGCGAGATGCCAAGTACTCGAAGAAAGCCCTGCTGATCGTTTCCGATGGAGGCGACAACCACAGCCGCTACGGCGAACGGGAAGTAAGAGCGGCGGTGAAAGAATCCGATGTGATGATCTACGCGATTGGCACCTTTGAACGCTACGTGCCAACCACCGAGGAAATGCTGGGTCCGGCACTGCTGGCCGACGTGGCGGAGACTACGGGTGGGCGCGCATTCGTGCTGGAAGATCCCCGGGAGATGCCGAAGGTCGCGCATCGCATTGGGATCGAGCTCAGAACGCAGTACGTGCTGGGCTACCGTCCCGAGCACGCGCCCCACGATGGCAAGTGGCACAAGATCAGCGTGAAACTGAAATTGCCGAAACATCTGCCATTCCTGCGCGTTCGCGCCAAGACCGGCTACTACGCCAGCGCGGAATAAAAAAAGGCGCTGGCTAGACGCCCGCGCCTTTTTGAATCTTCTTCGTTGCTCTCAGATTTACGCGGTCACTAACTCCACGCCGTAGATGGAATGCCACGACGTTGCGGCTTTCAGCTTGCTGTTCACGTTGTTGATGTTCTTCACGCCTTCGGTTTCCAGCCACTTCCGGAATGCTGCCGCGCCTTGTTTGGCATACACGGAAATGCCATCCTTCCAGGTCGCGCGCCCGCACAGCACGCCGTTAAACTTCACTCCCGACTCTCCGGCAAGCTCAAGTGTTTCGCTGAACTCGGCATTGCTGACACCGGCCGAAAGGTAGATGAACGGCTTGGTCGCCGCCGCGGCAGCCTGGTGAAACAGGTCAATCGCTTCTTTCTTGGTGTAGGCCTTCTGTCCGGCGAAGCACTTCACGCCTTCGACAAACTTCATGTTCACCGGCACTTCCACCTTGAGCACGTCCACGCCATAGCGGTCTTTGCTGAATTCGCGCATGCTCTCGGTAACGATGTGCGGTTTCTTCTTGGCATAGTCCAGGCCTTTTTCATCCGCACCCTCTTCGTAGCCCACGAACTCCAGGAAGTACGGAATGTCGTTGGCACGGCATTCGTCACCGATGCGCTCCACCCAGGCGTGCTTGGTTTCGTTGACGTGCTTGGGATCGTCGGGCGTGTAGTAGAGCAGAATCTTGACGCAATCCGCGCCCGCTTCTTTCAGGCGGCGTGCCGACCAGACGTCCAGCAGATCAGGCAGGCGTCCGGGACCGGTCTTGTCATATCCCGTCTTTTCATAAGCCAGCAGCAGACCGGCATTCTTGGCGCGGCGCTTGGAGGCGGGCAGTCCCCATTCCGGGTCGAGCAGAATCGCCGTGGCGTGGGGCGTGAGAACTTCTGTGACCAGGGTTTTGAATTCTTCCATCATGGCGTCCGAGACTTCGCCGCCCTTTTCTTTGGCCAGCGATTTTTGCAGCGAGCCGCGCTGGTCCATGGCAGCGGCCGCAATGACGCCGCGTTCGTTCGAGACTCTCTTGAGACCGGCAAGTTTGCCTGGGGTAAGCTTCATGGGAATCCTCCAATCAGAACTGATAGAGATGAATGCTGGGAACATACAATTGTAAACTACGCGGGCGGAAAATCGGCGTCCCGGGCGTTCGCATTCCTTCTGGACACGTAGAGTCTGCCCGATGCTACAGTGGAAAGACCGCCGTTGGGACGAGGCGGTTTTTTAGAGAAGTCCGCGAACCATCGCGCGAGGGAACTACCTCATGGCCATTGCTACCATTAATCCATCCACCGGCGAAGTTGTACAAACGTTTCAGCCGCTCACGGCAGAGCAGATCGAGAGCAAGCTGCAGCTCGCGGTTTCGGCCTTTCGCGCTGAGCGCAAGACTCCGTTCGCGGAACGCGCTAAGCGGATGATGAAGGCGGCGGAGATCCTGGAACAAGATAAAGAGCGTTACGGCCGCTTGATGACGCTGGAAATGGGCAAACCGCTCAAGGCGGCGATTGCCGAGGCGGTCAAATGCGCCACCGCCTGCCGCTACTACGCTGAGCACGCAGAAAAACTTTTGGCCGATGAAGTGATCGAAACCGGCGCGAAGAAAAGTTTTGTGCGCTATCTCCCGATTGGTCCGATTCTGGCCGTGATGCCGTGGAATTTTCCCTTCTGGCAGGTGATCCGTTTTGCCGCGCCGGCGCTGATGGCGGGCAATGTTGGGTTATTGAAGCATGCGTCGAATGTGCCGCAGTGCGCGATCGAGATCGAGAATCTGTTCAAGGCTGCGGGATTTCCGGCGGGCGTTTTCCAGACGCTGCTGATCGGGTCTGGCCAAGTCGACGCGCTCTTAAATGACCCGCGCGTGGTCGCGGCCACGCTCACGGGAAGTGAGCAGGCCGGCATCCAGGTGGGAATTGGAGCGGCGAAGCGTATCAAGAAAGTTGTGCTGGAACTCGGCGGGAGCGATCCGTTTATCGTGATGCCCAGTGCCGATTTGGACGCGGCGGTCGCTACTGCAGTTGAAGCGCGCGTCATCAACAACGGGCAATCGTGCATCGCGGCCAAGCGCTTTATCGTGGCCGCGCCGATTGCCGACGAATTCGAGCGCAAGTTTGTGGACCGCATGCAGAACCTGCGCGTAGGCGATCCCTTTGACGAGCAAACCCAACTTGGACCGCTGGCCACGCCTGATGCCGTCACCACGCTCGACGCCGACGTCCAAAAAACCGTGCAGGCGGGAGCGAAGGTTCTGACCGGCGGCCATCCGCTGAAACGGCCCGGCAACTATTACGCGCCAACGGTTCTAACGAACGTCCCGAAGAATTCGCCCGCCTACGGTGAGGAATTCTTTGGCCCAGTCGCCTCGATCTTTCGCGCGAAAGATCAGGATGAAGCCATCCGCATCGCCAACGACGTGCGCTTCGGCCTGGGCGCGAGCGCCTGGACCAACGATGACAAAGAACGCGAGCGCTTCATCAACGAACTCGAGGCGGGGATGGTTTTTATCAACAAGATGGTCGCCTCCGACACCCGCATTCCATTCGGCGGCGTGAAGCAGTCCGGCCACGGACGCGAGCTGGGAGCCGTAGGCATCCGCGAGTTCATGAACGCGAAAACGGTCTGGATCGCGTAAGAACTAGCTGTCAGTTATCGTTCATTGTCACTGGGGAGGGGGCGGGTTGACAGCGAGGGTCAAAAGTAGTTAATATCACTACTTATGGAGAAAGCCATTTCAGCCGCTGACGCGAACCGGAAGTTCTCCAAACTTCTCCGGGAAGTGAAGGAGGGGCGCAGTTACGTCGTGACCAGCCACGGCCGCCCCGTGGCCCGAATTGCTCCGGTCACGGAACAACGTAACAGCAAAGCCAAAGCTGCCTTGCTGCGGCGACTGCGAGCGCAACCTGTCACTGATATTGGCCCTTGGAAGCGGGACGAGTTGTACGACTAGGCCGCCCTTGTGAAACTTGCTGTCGACACCAACGTTCTTGCCTATGCGGAAGGCGTCAATGGACCCGTCCGGAGAGAGTCCGCGCTCGAGATTACTGGCAAGCTGCCTGCCGCCTCCACCGTCGTACCGGTGCAAGTCCTGGGCGAGCTCTACCGCGTGCTGGTGGGGAAAGCGGCGTGGCCTGCGAAGCGGGCACGGGCAGCAATTCTTAGCTGGCAGGATACTTTTCCGCTGATCGAGACTTCCCCGTCGGTTCTGGTCGCCGCTCTCGATGTCGCCGATCATGGACTGAGCATCTGGGACGCGATCATCTTATCGGCGGCAGCCGCGGCCGGATGCCGGTTACTGCTCTCCGAGGATCTGCAAGAAGGATTCACCTGGGGCGGAGTGACGGTGGTGAATCCGTTTGCCGCGAAGAAGCATGAGTTGCTGGCGGGGTTGTTGGAGGAGTGAGAGCGGACTCTCCCCGCTGCGGGCGAGATCGCGAGCGGAGCGACTCATAGCAGTGGCGGAATAGGGTGCGAATATCGCGGCCCGACGAATTCTTATCATTCCACTCGCCCTGTTCGTCCGCGAATTCATGAACGCGAAAACGGTGTGGATCGCCTAGAGAAGTCGTCAGCTACTTTAATTCTCAACGAGTGAAATCGCCTGGTTTCGACAGTTGACGCTCGGTGCAGATGAGGTTCGGGTTCCAAGTGTCCACAGTGATGCTCGCAACGGCCTTGGCGGCTGTATACTTGTTGGTTCCAAAGCGCGTATGGGCACCTATCGTCATAGCCAAATATTCTTGAGTGTTGCTTACTGTCTGCTTATTTTTTGCGTGGCGGACCTCCGCCCGCTCCTGATTGGTGGCTTCTTCAAGCTAGTGGCCTCGCTGGTGCTTGCCTGCTTGCTCACGTTTATCGTGGTTCACCCGGCGAAGATCTGGAGCTTGCTAATAACCTCCCTTCATCCGCTCCCAGTCTGTTTCTTCCCGTGGGCCATCGATGGGCGATGGGAGCGATCGCAGACCACTATCGCAGTTCCAAATGAACCAAGTCTCTCTGTGCTCTTTCAGCGTCCCCCACCTATCCTCTCGTTATAGCTCCTCCTGATCTGAATCGTCTGCTGCCGTTTTGCACGGCCTTGCCTTCTGTTTTTCCCGTTACACAGAATCAGGCTCCTCGGCCTGATAAGAGACGGAGTACCCATGAGTACGTCTGATTTTGCGGGACGCGAAGCTTTGGCTAACAAAGCGCACGAAATCCCACGGCGTGAGTACGCTCGCCGTTTGAGCGAACGGCAAAGGCAGCTTGCAAGCATCAGGGCCTTGCACCAGCGCCTTTGGACATACGTGATCGTGGCCACTCTCGCTGGGATCGTTGTCGTCTGGGCAGCTCTCTCATCACACTTGATTTCTGCGCTCTGGATGCTGATCCCTCCGGTGGTCGTCCTGTACAGCATCCAGTCGCTTAGGAAGAACGCGAGCATACATAGCCGCGTGCAACGCATCGCGATTTTCTATGAACTCGGCGTGGCGCGGTTACGCCACCAGTGGCAAGGACGAGGGATTGGCGGCAAGGAGTACCTGCCCGAGAACCATGCTTACGCTTCCGATCTGGACTTGTTTGGAACGGGATCGCTTTACGAGTTGCTGTGCACGGCTCGAACTGGCGTTGGTCGGGCTATGCTTGCGAAATGGCTCCTCAATCCAGCTGGTTCCAACGAGGTCAGAGCGCGGCAGGCAGCAGTTGCCGAACTTCGCGAACAGCTCGGTCTTCGAGAGGACTGGGCGTCTCTGGGAGGCAGCGCACTCGATCAAGCTGGGGCATCGATCCGCGACTGGGTGGACGTTGTTGAGATCGCTTTTCCGTTTTATATACGGGCTCTTACGGTGGTACTGCCAATCTGTCTACTCGTCGTGTCGGTCCTTGCCGCGATTCGGCGTCTTCGGCCATAGCTGGCTTTGGGCAGTGGCCTTTGTGGTCGGGCTGGAAGCGCTCTTGGCGGCTTTCGTCCTGAAGAAAACCAGACTAACAGCCGCTAATCTCGCTTTGCCTTCGTTCGAGCTTGAACTGCTTGCGCCCTTACTGGAACGCTTCGAGACGTTGCATTTCCAGTGCTCGTTACTCAAGTCTCTGCAGTTGCAACTCACGGCTTCGTCTGGTGTTCCCTCGAAACAGATCCGACAATTGCGGCAGTGGGCCTGGCTTCTGAATCTCCGACAATCTGAGTATTTCGCACTGCCATCCTCGCTGATTCTATGGGGAACGAATCTCGCAATTTTTATCGAGCGCTGGCGGCGGCGGAACCGAGAGGGATTGACTCGATGGCTGGACTCCCTCGGCCAGTTCGAAGCATTGCTCTGTCTGGCTCGGTATTCCTACGAAAACCCAGATCATGCTTTTGCTGTTCTGAAACCCGAGTCCTCTCCGCTATTTCAAGGAGAAGCCTTGGGTCATCCTTTACTCGATTGCGAGACCTGCGTTCGATGCAGTATCCGGCTTGACGCCAAAGACACGCAACTCATCATGGTGAGCGGTTCGAACATGTCGGGCAAGAGCACACTGCTACGTTCGGTCGGCTTGAACTCCGTGTTGGCCTTGGCAGGTGCGCCGGCGTGCGCGGCTCAACTCCAGATCTCGCCATTGCAGATCGGGTGCTCGATTTCCGTTCATGACTCCCTCTTACTAGGAAAATCGCGCTTCCAAGACGAGGTGGAGCGCCTGAAGTGGATACTCGCTCTGTCGCGCACGAACAACACCCTCTTCCTGCTGGACGAGATGCTTGGTGGGACAAACTCGGCCGACCGCTTGTTTGGAGCAAGGGCGGTGATTGAACAATTGACCGCGAGCGGGGCGGTCGGCCTTGTAACGACTCACGATCTAGCACTTACGGAGGTGGGGAAGTCTCTCGACGGCCGGGCGATCAACGTGCATTTTGAAGAACATTATGAGAACGGCGAGATGCGATTCGACTATCAAATGCGTCCGGGCGTGCTGACGCGCACGAATGGTTTAAACGTGATGGCCGCCTTGGGACTCTTGCCGTTGCCGAAGGCGGCTACGACTGTCGCCACAACGCCGAACCCCGCGTCTACGTTCGACTAGCACTTTGCACTTCCGGGATCGTCGGCTACCGGGAAACTACGAAGCAGTTGGTCAATTGATGAAAAATCGCGATATCACTCATTGGCGGATTTGTTTGAGCCAGCGCCAGACTTGATGTCTTATCTTCAGTCCAGCGGAGGCAGCCATCCGGTGTTGCCGCAAGGCGATTCCCCACATGTTTCGCGGCTATTGTCTTAGCGTCAACGTGCTCAACACGGCCTGCTGCTTGGCGATCAGCGCTTGCGCGCCCTGCTTCGCTAACGCCATCATCTTCGCGAACTGCTGGTCGTCGAAAACCTGATGCTCGGCGGTAGCCTGCACTTCCACGAGTTTGTTGCCGGCTGTCATGACGAAGTTCATATCCACGTCGGCGCGCGAGTCTTCTTCGTAGCACAGGTCGAGCAGGATTTCTCCGTCGACAATGCCCACGCTGATGGCGGCGACAAAATCTTTCAAGGGAACCGAGGTCAGGGTCCCGGCTTCGACCAATTTTTCCAGCGCCAGTCCCAGGGCTACGAATGCGCCGGTGATGGACGCGGTGCGCGTGCCGCCGTCGGCCTGGATCACGTCGCAGTCGATCCAGATGGTGCGCTCGCCGAGGCGCGTGAGATCGGTCACGGCGCGCAGCGATCGTCCAATCAGGCGCTGAATTTCGTGAGTGCGTCCACTCTGGCGGCCTTTGCTGACTTCGCGCGGCGTGCGCGTCAGCGTGGAGCGGGGAAGCATGGCGTATTCGCTCGAAATCCATCCCTTGCCCGAATTGCGCATGAATGCCGGGACAGTTTCCTCAATCGACGCAGTGCAGATGACGCGGGTATTGCCGACCTCGATCAGGACCGAGCCTTCCGCCGTGGAGATAAATTCAGGAGTGATGACGACAGGACGAAGCTGGTCAGGCGAGCGATTATCCGAGCGAAAGAACATGATGCAGCGATTGTAAATGAGTTGCTTGTCTGGAGCGGGTACTCTTGCCCGCGTTCACGCGCCGCCGACTATAGGATGAACGATGCTGGGATCGAGAATACGCCAGACCATCACGTTGACATGCAGCATCGCCTTATCAGCTATTTCCTGAGTTCGGACTTCGTGAAAGGTCTTCAACTCCGAGTTGATACGCTCTTCGTTGTTCTCCGTGACGACCGACAAAGCTACTTCCACCCAAGACGAGGTCGCCGAGTTGAGGTTCTTGATGTTTGTCGATCTCTTTTTCCAAGACCCGTCGGTCTCGCCTGGTGCCCTGAAAATGGGGAATCCCGTGGTCTCCGGGGAATCGTTCCGGAACAGCAGAAGGGCATTGCCTCCAAATCGCTCACTGAACTTCTTAGCTAGAGGCCTACCCATAAATTCCTCCGCAAGCGGGCAAGAGTGCCCGCTCCACACAAATCAAAAACGTCGAGCTGCGCTCGACGAACAGCCGAGGGCGGCTGTTCCCACATTTAAAATCTTAAATCTCCGCCAGTGCTTGGTCGAGATCGTCGAGAATGTCCTGAATATCCTCAATGCCCACCGAAATGCGGACCAGGCCATCGGTGAGGCCGATCGCTTTGCGTCCCTTCACGCCAAGAGCCGCGTGCGTCATGGTGGCGGGATGGGAGATCAGCGTCTCTACTCCGCCGAGAGATTCGGCGAGTGAGCACACGCGCACCGCTTTCAGCATCTTGTTCGCATTTTTCAGCGAGCCGGTTTCAAACGTGATCATCGATCCGAACCCGCTCATTTGCCGCATGGCCAACGCGTGCTGCGGATGGTCCGGGAGTCCGGGGTAGAGCACCTGCTTCACTTTTTTGTGTTTCGCCAGGAAGTCCGCTACGATGCGGCCGTTGCGGTCGTGAATCTCCATGCGTGCAGCCAGAGTTTTCACACCGCGCAGCACCAGCCAGCACTCAAACGGAGACAGAATCGCACCCGCGGCCTTCTGCAGGAAGGCCAACTTGTCGGCCTGCTCTTGCGTTGTGCAGACCACGACTCCACCGATCCCGTCACTGTGGCCGTTGAGAAATTTCGTGGTCGAGTGGACGACCATGTCGGCGCCCAATGCAATCGGTTGCTGAAAATACGGCGAAAGAAAAGTGTTATCGACGACCAGCAGCACCTTCCGCGCCCGGCAGATGCGGCTGATCGCGGCCAGATCGCTCAACTGCATCAGAGGATTCGTCGGAGTTTCCACGTAGACCATCCGCGTATTCTTGCGGATCGAGTGTTCTACATTCTTTTCGTCCGAAGTATCGACGTAGGAAAATTCCAAGCCGAAGTTCGTCAGCACCTGGTTGAACAATCGCGGCACGCCGCCGTAAAGATCGTGGCCGCAGACCACGTGGTCGCCGGACTTCAACGTGCTTGTGATGGCGTTGATGGCCGCCATGCCGCTGGCGAAAACCTTGGCGGCGACTCCACCTTCGAGGGCGGCCAGATTCTGCTCGAGGCGGTCGCGAGTGGGATTGGAAACGCGGGAATATTCGTAGCCCTTGTTTTCTCCGATGCCTTGCTGCACGTAGGTGGAAGTCGGATAGATGGGAACGGACACCGCGCCGGTTAGGGGATCGGGCTCCTGTCCGGTGTGGATGGCGCGAGTGGCGAAACCGGGTTGCTTCTTGGCTCTCATAATGGATTGCGTGGTTGAGTACAGGTTGGGGGAATTTTTTGGCATTTGGGGTACCCCCTCCCCCCTCCCCGGAATCTTTGGAATCAGCAAGTTAGCGTGAAAATGACCAAACTAACCAATGGAATCAATGACTTACGGGTAAAATCTTGAGCCGCAAGGGGTTACGCGAATGCGTAACCCGTAAGTCCTTTAGAATCAGCGGCACACTTTCACTTATCCATGCAAAATCTTGAGCGAGAACGACTTAGTTGTTCAGCGGCCTGCTTCTCCGATTTTTCCGCTGTGGTTAAGGATCATTCAGAGGAGCCAACTGAGTCAAGGTTAAGTGACCAGGATTGAACAAATTTCTGTCTAAATCCCGCCTTCGAAAATTTTCTTCGACAAATACCTCTCGGCGGAATCCGGGATGATAGTCGCGACGCGCTTTCCCGCTCCCAGCCGTCGCGCCACCTGAAGGGATGCGAATACCGCAGCGCCGCCGCTCGAACCGGCCAGCACGCCTTCGATCGCAGCCAGCTTCTTGACCGTTCCGAATGCATCGTCATCGGTGACCATGATGATTTCGTCACAGACCGAAGCGTCAAACGTCTTAGGGATGAAGCTCACGCCGATGCCTTCCACCTTGTGCGGACCGGGCTCGCCGCCGGCCAGGATCGAGCCCTGCGTTTCCACGGCGAACGTTCGCACTCCCGGCGCGTGTTCCTTCATATAGCGCGCGATGCCGCTAAAAGTTCCGCAAGTGCCGCAACCCAAAACCACGGCATCCACTTTTCCATCCATCTGTTCGAACATTTCTACCGCGGTGGTTTCGTAGTGATAGTCAGGGTTGGCGAGATTCTCGAATTGTCCGGCCATGAAGGCGTTGCGGTCACCGGCAACTAATTCTTTGGCGCGGCGGATGGCGCCTGCCATGCCTTCCGCGTCAGGTGTGCGTGTTACCTCGGCGCCGAGAGCCCGCATGATCGTGACTTTCTCTTCGGAAAACTGCTCCGGCACGAAAAGCTTCACCTTGTAACCGCGGTTTACGCCGATGAGCGCCAGCCCGATCCCGGTGTTTCCAGCCGTAGCTTCAACGATGGTGCCGCTGGGTTTGAGTTTTCCCTCCTGTTCGGCGCGCCGGATGATGCCGATCGCCGCGCGGTCTTTCACGCTGCCGCCGGGATTCAGATATTCCAATTTTGCGAACACGTCCGCCGATCCAGCTGGGACCAGGCGTTTGAGTTGCAGCGTCGGAGTTTCGCCGACGAGCTGGGTAATGTCGTCGGCCACGCGCAGGCGGGAGGTCTCTGTTTTTGTGCGCACGTTACAGGGTACGGGGAGGGGAGGGAATCGTCAAATTCGTCAGTGTATCGGCGCTGGAGCCATCAAGGAAGCGAGCCACGCGCGCGATGATTGAGGCGAGCACACCGCTCAATTTTCTCGATGCAAAGTTTTCACTCCTTGCCCAACCGCGTAGTAGCCGCTCTTGGTGCGAACGGTCATCTTTCCGTGGCCTTTGGCTTTGGCCTCGACGCGCACCGAGCGAAAACCGCCCGTGCCCTTGGGGTTGGTGGGCTTGTAACCGATGGTGTACTGGCTGCGGATATCGCGCGCCACGGTGCTGCTGATCTCGTCCACCTCATTGAGCGTCTTGGGAAAAAACGCGAGGCCGCCGGTGCGTTCCGCGATGATTTCCAGAGCGCGTCTGGCGCGTTTAGGATGTTCCTCTTCGCCCAGGATTCCGATGGCGTAGACCGCGGGGCTGTTTTCTCCCTGCAACTGTTTGACGGCCTGCTCCAGGGTTTCGAGGCTGGCGTTGTCTTCTCCGTCGGTCACCACAAACAACACTTTTTTCTCCAGACGCGCGTTCCGTCTTAAATGGTCGGCGGAGGCCACGATGGCCTCGTAAAGGGCGGTTCCTCCGCTGGCATCAATTTTCTCCAGAGCATCCTTCAACTTCAGCAGGTCATTGGTGAAATCCTGGTCGAGGTAGTATTCATCGTTGAAATTCACGATGCAAACTTCGTCCCTGGGATTGCTCGCGCGCACCAGGTTCAGCGCGGCCTGATTTACCTTGTTGCGTTTTTCGCGCATCGACCCGGAATTGTCGATCACGATGGCCATCGCCACGGGAACGTCTTCGTGGTGAAACGAGATGATGGTTTGTGGCTTGTCGTCTTCAAATACGGAGAAAGCGCTCTTGTCGAGATCGGTGACGATGCGATCGCGGTTGTCGATCACGGTGGCGTGGAGCAGGACCTCGTCCACGTCCTCGCGAATGATCAGGGCTCCGTTGTCGTGGGAGGGATTTTGAGGATTGGATTTCTGGGAATTGTCCGGGGGGGGTGCCGGAGGGGTGCTGGATGTCTTGGAATTGTCCGGCGCTGTCGCCGGAGGGGTGGTGGTTTGTTGGTCGGCAGGCTTGCCTTCGGGATTCTTTTCGGGAAGGCTTTGTGGCTTGTTTTCCGTTTGCGGTGACGGCGGCGCTGGCTGCGCGGGCGCCCCGGTCGGCCTTGCGGCGCAGGCGGCAATTGTTAGAAGAAAAAAAACCCAAGCAGTGCGCTTACTCGACCGGAGCGTAGTATCCCATCCTGGCATACACCCGTAGAGGCGGCAGTCCTTTCGGCGGTAGCAGCTTTACTTTTATCTTACGCCACTTGCCGTCGCGCACAATTTTGGCGGGATGGTATCCCAGGACATATTGATTGCGCAGTTCGATGCCAATTTTTGTGGCGACGTCGGCCAGGTCGTTGGGATTGTCGATGGTAAAGGCGCGGCCACCGGTCAGTTCCGTGATTTCACTCAACAAGGCCGGGCCCAGCCGTTCTTCCTGGGAGGCGAAGTAGCGATCATAAATACCGATCGCGTAGATCATTACGTCGGCTTCCTTGACCAGCGCCTTGATTTCGTTTTCCGTGTAGCGGCTATGGTTATCGCCGCCGTCGGAGATGATGAGCAGCGCCTTCTTCGGATACTTGGCCTGCCGCATTTTGCTGATGCCCATGTAGATTGCATCCAGCAGCGCGGTCCGCTTGCGGGGCACGGCGTAGACGAGTTTGTCCTGAATTTCATTCACCGAAGAGGTGAAGTCGCTGACCTCCTCGGGTTCATCCGAGAAAGTGATCATGAAGAACTCGTCCTGGGGATTGGCGGTCTTGAAGAATTCCACCACGGCATCTTTGGCCTGCTCCATCTTGCTGCTCATGCTTCCGCTGGAGTCGAAAATCACGCCCAGCGAAACCGGAGCGTCCTCACTCGAGAAGGTCTTGATGTCTTGCGGGGCGTTGCCTTCAAAAAGCTGAAAATTCTCTTTATCCAAACCAGTCACGAGTCGGTTCAGCGGATCGGTAATCGTGACTGGAACCAGCACCAGGTCCACATCTACTTTGATCGGACGAACATGCGCGCTCAATCCACCGCTGACGACTTCTCTCTTGGCGACCTCGGTCGGAACTTCCTTCGGTTTTTCCACTTCCCGCGGCGCCACGTGCACGTCGTTGACATCAGTCTGGGCAAGCGCCGGAGAAACCATAGCGCAGACGGTGGTCAACAAAACGGCCAGCGCGAACGGGGGCACAGCAGAGAAGAACGACTTGCGATGCGGAGTGGGCGCGGGTGCCTGAGAAACAGACGCGTCAAAGCTTTGACCACAGGCGCGGGCAGCGGCTCGAACTAGTGTCCCAGGGCGAGATGACCGACGCCAATCATTCAGGCGGGCCATAGATACCTCATTACGGCGGATATTATCACAGCTTTCTCCAGACGGGGCAGGCTTTTTGTCAAAATTTGGAGACAACCCGAAGTTGTTACTCCCGGTTCGGTCCGCCCGGCGCGGTCTGGCCAGCCCGGAAAACCCCTTCGTGATACTTCGTCCCCTTTGTGGTCAACGATTTTCTCTCCTCTGTTCCCATTTCGACCACTGCGAGGAACGGCCCCAATCCGGCTGACCGCCCAACCTTGCTACAATCAAGAGTTTCCTATGGCTCAGATAACTCCTTTTCGCGCGCTCCGTTACGATCCCCAAAAGGTTTCCGCGGGTCTAGCCGTCACCCAGCCCTACGACAAGATCAGTCCCAGCATGCAGGACCGTTATTACCAGGCCAGCCCTTACAACCTGGTTCGGATTATTCTGGGCCGTCGGGAGGCCAGCGACAATCCGGTAAACAATGTATATACGCGGGCGGCGGCGGATTTCCGGGCGTGGCGGAGCCAGGGCGTCCTGCGGCAGGACTCCGGGCCCTCGGTTTACGTTTATTCCCAACGCTTTACCGCCCCGGGCGAAAGCGCCGCCCACGAGCGCCGCGGATTCATCGCCCTGGGCCGCGTGGAGGAGTACTCCGCGCGGGTGGTTTTCCGCCACGAGCAGACCTTGGCCAAACCCAAAGCTGATCGACTCGACCTGCTCCGGGCTACACGCGCCCATTTCGGCCAGATCTTCATGCTCTACGAAGATGCGGGGGAAATCGATTCCGTGCTCGCCGCCGGAGCCCAGTCGGCTCCCGCGATCGAGGTCACGGACGAATACCAGGTAGTCAATCGCGTCTGGCCGGCTTCCGATCCCGCCTTGATCGCTTCCGTCCAGAAACTCATGCAGGACAAAAAACTGATCATCGCCGACGGCCACCACCGCTACGAAACCGCGCTGGCCTACCGCGACGAGCGCCGCGCCGCGGAGGCCTCCGCGGGACCAGACGCACCTCACGAATTCCTGATGATGACGTTCGTCAACCTGAACAGCTCGGGGATGGTGGTCCTGCCCACGCACCGGGTAGTACGTGGGTTGCCGTCGTTTTCCGCCGACGACTTTCAAAATTTCAGCCGCGAATTGTTCGAAGTAGAAGAAATTGACCCCGCTCTCGGTCCGCGCGCGGCTGCCGTGCTTCGCGACAAAGGAAAATCTGGAACCACCCTGCTGGCGGTCACCGCGAACCGAGCATTCGTCTTGGGGAAATTGCGTTTGTCGGGTGCGGCGGCGTCCATGCTCGCGGGCTTGTCGCTGCGCCAGCAAGAGCTCGACGTGGTGCAGCTCCACAAATGCCTTCTGGAAGGAATTCTGAAACTCTCCGAGGAATCGATTCGCGAGCAGCGCAATCTCTCGTACGTGCGCGATGCCGACGAGGCCCTGGGCCAGGTTCGCAGCGGCAAAGCCGACATCGCTTTTCTCATGAACCCCTGCCGCGTGCAACAGGTGCGCGACGTGGCTTTCGCCGGCGAAGTCATGCCGCAAAAATCCACGGATTTTTATCCCAAGCTGCTGAGCGGACTGACCATCTATGCGCTGGAATAACATGCGCGGCATGAACCTGCGCTGGATTAATATTTCGAGCAATACCGTGCTGCAACGAATCGTCCAGCGATTCGTCCGCACTACGCCCCGACCCTTGTGGTCCAGAGCGCTGCTGATCTGCGCACCCATTCTGCTCGCCGCGATTCTTCTCCTCGCTGCCGCCCCCGACAAGCATCTGTCTGTCTATTCCACCGCCGCCAATTATTCGTTACCCGTGGTGCAGCGCGACCGCCGCGACTACGTCGGCCTGCTCGAAGTGCTCGAGCCCCTCGGCAAGGTCAGCGCCAAATTTGAAGGTCAGCGCTGGCGCCTGCGTTACAACAACCGGGTGGAGGGTGACTTCTTCGTCGGCAAGACCCGCATCCACGTGCAGGGTCATGATGCCGAACTGCCCGCCCGATTCCTGCTGGAGAACGGACGCGGGTTGGTGCCCGTCTCCGCGCTGGCCTCCCTGTTGCCCCGCTTTCTCGGCGGCCCGGTCACGGTGCATGAAGACTCTGACCGGCTTTTTATCGGCAACGTTGCCACGCATTTCACCGCCTCGCTGGCGGGCGATAATCCTCCCAAGCTGGTTTTCCACTTCACCACGCCGGTGAACCCGGCGGTTTCCACCGAGCCGGGCGCGTTGCGCATGACCTTCAGCCGCGAGCCTTTGGTGGCGCCGGCTCTGCCCACGCTGACGTTCGGCAGCAAGGTGATCCCCTCGGCCACTTACGCGGAAAGCAACGGTGGCGCGGCCATCACGGTCAGCTCTCCGGTCCCTCTGATTGCCAGTTTCAGCGCCGACGGACGCACGGTCACCATCTCGCCCACGTCTCCCGCGTCTGCGCAAACCGTGGTTGCCCCTCCCACTCCACCGGCGTCCACAGGCACTGCGGTGGCAGGAGGGCCCTCGCCAATCTCGCACCGGTATTTCGCCGTGATCGACGCCAGCCACGGCGGCGACGACCGCGGCGAAACTCTCAGCCCTACGCTGTTTGAAAAAGATGTGACTGTTGCACTGGCTCGGAGCCTGCGCCAGGAACTGGAGAGCCGCGGCATCACTGTTCTCGATCTGCGCGATTCCGACGTTAGCCTCAGTCTCGATCAGCGCGCCTACCTCTCGAACACCAATCGCGCCGCAGTCTACATCGCGCTGCACGCCACGGCCATCGGCCACGGAGTTCGCGTTTATACGGCGTTGATGCCCTACGGCGGCGACGATCGCGGACCGTTCCATTCCTGGGCCACGTCACAGCAGGCGTTTCTCACGCTCAGCCAGAGTGCGGCAGCGGACATTGCGAACGAATTCCAGAAGCGGCAGATTCCCGTCCGCGCGCTCACCGCGCCGCTGCGCCCGCTGAATAACGTGACTACGGCTGCCCTTGCGATCGAGGTTGCGCCCCAAGGTTCAGACCTGATGCAGCTGACCGCGCCCGACTACCAGCAACTGGTGACCAGCGCGGTGGCCACTGCCATTGCAGCTGACCGCGACCGCCTGGGAGCGCCTCAATGATTCCCCGCCATCTGCTGATCGGTGTTGCTGTGCTGGTAGTGGCCGTACTCGGCATGAGCATTTATGCATGGCATATGCGCGGACGAGTGGAAGCCATTCCCGCGCCATCCCGAGCAACCGCCGCCGACACGCGCGCTCTGGCTCCCGGCTTTACCGGACCTACCGAGCGGGCCACGCTGTTCGTCGCCTTCGATGAAGACGGTTCACTGCGCCCGCGCTCCGCGCAAATTCCTCTGCCCAGCGGACGCCAGCAGCGTGCTGAGGAATTGTTGAGCGCACTGCTCACCATCTATCTCGACAAAACCTCTCCCCACACTCTGGCTCCTGGCGCCGACGTCCGCAGCGTGTTTCTGGTGGATCCCGGCGTCGCGGTCATCGATCTCAATTCCGCCTTTGCCGACGGCCACCGCTCCGGCGTCCTGGTGGAAGATCTTACGGTGACTTCACTTATCCACACGCTCTCGGCCAATATTCCTGGCGTGCTAAGAGTGAAGATTCTGGTTGACGGCAAAGAGCGCGAAACCCTGGCCGGCCACGCCGATCTCACAGGCTTCTACGACGTGACGGCAGTCAACCAGCTTTCGACCCAGCTGCAGCCCGTGCAGTAATCGCAAAGCACCATGAAACTCTGCGCTGTCATTCTGTCTCTAACGACGCTGCACCCTGTCAAGGGTCTTGTGGCGACACTTCGGCTCCGACGCCGGAGGCAGCGCCATTTCGCTCTCGTAGAAAGTCTTTGACTCCCAGACCAAGGTCGTCT
>JBAUAN010000141.1:0-12100 GCA_049675725.1 Candidatus Sulfotelmatobacter sp.
TCCAGCATCATCTTGCGTAAACGGGTCACAGGAATCTCCTTTCCCTATGACCCACACTATGTCAGCTGCTCCTGAACTCTCTCGGTCTATCCACGCGGTAGCGTCCGCCGCGCCAGCGGCTTCGTCCTAGTCGGCAACCCTTCCCTTACAAGATTAGGGAAGAGTTGCCCGTCACTCGGGAATAATCGAAGGCGTAGTTTCTTTCAGGGGCAGAGTCCGTTTGCCCGATTTGTGGGTTGCTCCATCATTCCTCTTTCAGAGCGCTCCCGAAGATCGGCTGGCTTCCGAGCGAAACATAAAAGCCCCAAAAAAGCAGAGTGAGCGGAGCCAGTAGTGCGATTACGGCGCGTCCCGCGTACCACTGGTCGAAAATCAATGGTGGTGAGGTGCCGAGGGTTAACAGGACGAAGAAGAAGGCGGCCGCTGCGACGAGCCCAACTCTAACCAGCACTGCCAGGAATACAAGCACGAACAGGACGGTCAGAGCGAAATCCAGTGCACCGGTTTGCGCATTCAGCAGCAGCATGATCAGCGCAATGGCGACCAGTCCTAACCTTGGCCGCCGCAACAGGCCAGTCATGACGGACAAAATAGCAAAGTAGAAAAGGGCGTAGAAGGCTGCGGCAAAAAGCAGGAGGAAGCAGTGGCCGAAGGACGGCAGGATTCCTTGACCGAAATAGCCGTCCACGGGGGACGCTGCCGAGCTGATCGAAAACCCCCCGGCAGCCAAGAAGATGGTGCCCATAGCCGAACCAGCCACGATGCCTAACAACACATCGCGTCCCACCAGTGGATCGCGAAGGCGTCCGTTCAGAAGACGCTGCCAGGAAACCATCATCCTCGGCCAGCTTTGCCGCGCATAGGGTTCTACCGCCATATATCCCAGCCACGCCAGCAACCCAAAAAGTAGGGGCGCGCCAAGCAAAATAAATTGGACCGAAATGTATTCCGCTTGCGGGACGTAGTGATAGACGAAAAAACCATAGATGCAATTCGCCAGGATTGCGAAGCCCGCCAGACGCAGCGCCCCCTTCGTGTCTCCCCGCCCCCGGCGAACGTTCCTGCGCGCGAAGAACCCGGCAACGATAAGAAAACCAGCCATCAATAATGGCCACGCCGTCGAAAGAAGGATGCCAGAGGCGGCGGGCATGCGGGATTGAGTGGAAGGATCTCCTCTCCACGGCTGATCCCAAGGAGCGATCAGTTGGAAATAGACCGGTGCGCCGTGGTAGGCGGCGGCAGTTACATGGATGAAAACGTCGGGGCGATCAGGGAGATGACCCTCCCAGTCGGCGCGGCTATCGAAGGAGTCGGGGGGGGCCCATTTTGGGCTGGCGGGAACAAACTGTGTCTTGTCGAGTCCGGCCTCGGCAAAAAGTAACCCCCAGTTCACATCAGGGCGGGCTCCTCCGGTCTCGACTTGCGGCGGGACGCCGCGCAGAAAAAGGAGATTTCCTTGCATGTCCAGCCTGAGAGTGAGCATGCCTGACGTTTCATAAGACGGATTCAACAGAGTCACGCTCGGCGGGCCGTTCGGGCTCTGAGCTCCCGGCATCATCCACTGTGGACTTTGCCGGTACCAGAAGGTGACCGGGGACGGCCATGCGTGGCCAGCAGGAGTACGTTTCCAATCCTTGCTTGAGGAAGTGTGAGCTGCGTAGCGGAGATAATCTTTGTCTGAAGCGACCCAGAACGCGCGATCCACGGCAACGGAATAACCGAACTTCTGCGCCAGGTCCTGAGCGCGGTCTGCCAGCACCTCCGGCGACTTGTTCATAGGTGCAAGACCCCAGTCCATGTTTCGCGGCGCCAGAAGCATGGATGCGCCCACGATCAGAATGAGTGCGCCCAAGAGGCAAGCCCAGGCAACGGCCGGCCGCAGCGAGCCCTGAGGTCCAGCGGCTGCCACCATCTCTGGTGAAGGAGTTTCTCCGGCCGCGAGCGCCGACGCGAGCGGATCGCCGCCAGGAAAAGAAGCAGCGACACTTAATGCCGAGCGCGGCCGCTGCGCTGGGTCCCGATCCAGACAACGCAGGATGGCCCGCTCGACCACCGGATCAAAATTTTTGACGACGCTCGAGGGTGGCGTGGGATTCGTTTCAGTTTGCTTGCGATGCAGTTCGGCCAAGTTGGGGGCATCAAATGCCTTCTTCCCCGTGAACAATTCGTAAAGAAGCAGGCCGAGCGCGTACAGGTCACTCTGAACGGAAGCCGCAGCGCCGCCGAATAATTCTGGCGCGAGATATCCCGGTGTGCCTGCAGGGCCGGTCTGCTGATCCGCCTCTGACGCGGCAATCGCGAGCCCGAAATCCGTAATGCGGGCGCGGCCCTTGCCATCGATCATCACATTCGAGGGCTTCAGGTCACGATGCAGCACCCCACTGCGATGAGCGGCGGCTAGGCCGGCACACAGTTGCTGCGCGATTTCGACGGCTTTGTCGTCGGGTAAGCGGCCGATCCGCCGCAGCAGTGACGCGAGATCTTCGCCGTCCACAAATTCCATGGAGAGGAAGAGCCTGCCCTCGCTCTCCCCGACGTCATACACGCGACAGACGTTGGGATGGGAAACTTGCCGCGCCATGCGCACTTCGGCATAGAACTGATCGCGCCAGCTGTGGTCCTTTCCACGTTCCGTGGGCAGAAACTTGAGCGCGACCCGCTGGCCGAGTTTGAGATCATCGGCACCGTAGACTTCACCCATGCCGCCACGCCCAAGCAACGACACCACGCGGTAGCGATCGGCGACCATGCTACCGGGAGCGACGTTGAACGCTGTGGACCGGTTGTGGGGGGAAACTGGTCCTACGGCTGTGCGTCGGTCACCTCGGGCCGATTCATCAGGTGAAATCGACATGGTTGGAGATGCGGCGAGCCTTGCGCCACAACGTTGGCACGCTTCGATCGATTCGGCGTTCTGAGTTCCACAAACCTGGCAGCGAGTAGTCACGTTTACACTTTACGGAAAGAACTTGGGTCCGACCGATTCTGCACCCGGAATTAGTGTAAGTAAAGCTTGAGCGCGACGGCAGTTTGACCAGCTTGGCCATGCGGGCTGCGATGGGACATACGTCGGCTTGTAGGACGTCGGATTATCGCGCAGATGTCCCAGTGTCGTGAAGGCAAGATGACATCATCGTTGTGATCGACCCGCAACACCGCGAGCTGTTTTCCATTCGGTGACCAGCGGAAATCTTGGATAGCCTCGGATTTGTAATTCGTCAATTGGCGGGCCTTTGCGGCATCCATCGGCTGAATCCAGATATTGTCCACGCCTTTTCTCTCGCGGACGAACGCACCGACCTTGCCGTCGGGTGTGAAGTGAAAGTTGAAGCTAGAGGTGGGCTCGGGGAGCGGCATCGCACGTCGGACAATGGATGGCAAGTACTTGTTTTGGGCTGAGTGGCGGTTCTATGGCGACGCTTTCAAGACGCCAGCGTTATGACAAGCATAGCTTACGTTGTGGCCTTCTTGAAGTCTTCCTCTGTCAGTTTTCCGCCCAGGTAATCCACGTTGAATTTGGCGTAGAACGTAATCATCTCTTCGCGGGTAGGAGGGCTGGGACTCGGGTTTCTGCGTCGCCGGGCACCCTCTTCAAAGAACTCCTCTAGCCCCGCGCCCGGAGTAAGCCCGACGAACAATGTGCCGGGCAGAGGCCCATTGATATACCGATGCGGAATTTTCTGAGGGGCGACCAGACTCCCGCCTTCAACCACGCGATGCAGCTTGCCTCCAACCTCATAGACGAACTCACCTTTGATGACATAGAACCACTCGTCGCCATCGCGGTGAGTGTGAAGAGGAGGTCCTTCCCATGGAGCGTGTTCGGCAAGCATGATACAAAGACGACCTCCGAGGTCTGATGTTCTCACCTTGCACTGTAATTCATCCGGAACCACGAGGGATCGACCATCGGCGTGCCGCGTCTGGCCGGGTCCCACAATGATAGGCTCGGTTCTGCTCATTTGAGTCTCCTGTGCTGCTAGACAGAGGCAGTGCGCCAACCGACGCGGCCATCAATTCGACAAATGTTCTCCGCATCATCGTGGAAGCTCGCTTGAGCAACGGTACCGGAATTATGGCACTGCCGCCCATAAACCGGAAGCTGCATATTGACATGAGATTTGGTTCTGGGCAAACAGCATGCCGCCCGCAGTATGCCGCCCGCGTCAGTAGTTCACAACAAAATATGTAACTGTTGCAACATCGCCATGTCGCATTAACCCGCTCGTGAGTGAAGCGGGGACTCCCAGTGGACTTCGCCGCGAGCGCAGCCTACGATGGCGCTGTGAATGTGGTTGGGACCCAAAGTCCCCCCATTTCAAGCTTTCCTGAGCCCTTGCCTCGCCGGTGGTCCAAAAGAGGTGAAATTCCAAACGCAGTTTATGCGGCCTTTCGCCCCCCGTTTCGGCAAGTTGGTCGCTGGTGCACAGGTATACCTTCTCACCACTCGAAACTGATTCTCACTAGGGCAGCCCAATGCGGCGCACGAGTTCTTCAAATCGCGGATCGGATCGGATATTGTCCCACGTCGGGTCTACTCGGATAGTGGTCACAAAACCCGAACGCTCATTGATCGCCTTGCTGAGCCACGCAAGAGCCTGATTCTTGTCACCAAGAAACGAGTAACCTGCGGCAACTCTAAAAGGATCGTAATTTCCAGCGGAAGAGTCTTGTCCAATCTGAATCATCATTCGCAGCGCCGCTTGGAAACCCCCACGTTTGTAGCTCTCCCCTATTGTGCTTGCTTGTTGCGCCCTGCCTTCCAATTTAAATTGTTGCTGTAATGCTGCAACCGCTTCGCCATACATCGATTTTGCGACGTACACGTGAAAGAGGTTAAAGTAAGCGATTGGAGAGTTCGGGCTGATCTCTAACGACTTTTGCCACTGTTCCAAGGACTTGTCGTAGTCTCGCTGAAAGTAATAGGTCACACCCAGTAGATTGATAGGGCCTATCGAGAGGGGGTCTAGTTCGTGGGCAAGTGCCAATTCTCGAACCGAATCATTAAATCTGCCGATTTGAGCTAAATAAGCTCCATAAGACATATGGGCTTCAGAGAGGTTGGGATTCAGTTCAATAGCACGCAGCCACTCTGGCAGAGCGGCTGCAAAGTTCCACGTGCTAGATAACGCGTCCCCGAAAGCCACATGGGCTTCGGCCAAAGTGTCATCCAGATCAATTGCTCGCTTTGCTGCCGCGATGGCCTTTGGGTTTGCCTCCTCGGCGGGTAAGTAGTGAAAAGCTCCCAGCAGCGAATATGTCCCCGCCAGTTCCGCATATGCCGCAGCAAAGGTCGAGTCTTTATCAATGGCCTGTTGGAAAAGGCTAATGGCATCCTTGAGGCTGTCTATCGTCATGTTATCCGCAGAGTGGCGGCCTCTGACGTACAGGGCGTAGGCTTCTGGATTCTGTGTTCCCTGCTTGAGCAATCTCTGCTGCTGTTCGCTGGACAGCCTGAACCGGAGCTTTTCCGTGATTGTTCGCGCCAGTTCTGCCTGAAGCGGCAGGATGTCGGAGACTTTTCGGCGGTATTCCTCTCCCCAGACGTGGCTGTTGTCGCTCGCCCTGACCAGTTCCTCGCTCAAGAAGAGATTGTCGCCCTGCTCTACTAGCCTTCCCGTGAGCACACCTTTGACTCTGAGTTCTCGGCCGACGGCTTGGGGATCAATTTCACGACCCTTGTAGTGGAAGACAGAACTCCGCGACATCACCTTGAGATTGGGAACCTGCGAAAGACTATCGATGAGGCTATCGGTAATGCCATCACCGAGGAATTGTGCATTCTGATCGCTGCTGTTGGCAACGACTGGCAAGACTGCCACCGAATCAATGGGGCTCTCTTTGCCCGCGTGCTGGTTAGAATAAAAAAAAGCCGCGCCGATCGCCAACGCAACAAGCAGACAAGAAACGGCTCCGCTGATGACAACCTTGCCACGCCACCACGGTGTTTTCGTCGCCTCGGAGTCGGTACCACGGATCGTCGCTGTTTTCTCCGTTTCAGTATCCCGCTTCAGCCGCGCTAGATCGCTCCTCATCTCGGAG
Organism: Candidatus Sulfotelmatobacter sp.; assembly: GCA_049675725.1. Classification (GTDB taxonomy): domain Bacteria; phylum Acidobacteriota; class Terriglobia; order Terriglobales; family Acidobacteriaceae; genus Sulfotelmatobacter. Next base: position 6,043 of record JBAUAN010000141.1, read on the forward strand.
GCGTGCTGATAGCGCAGGTTTCTGTCCTTTTCCAAAGCCTTTTCGATGATGTCTTCCAGCGTGGGAGGCGTATCGGGATTCAGCCGAACGGCTGACGCTGGCGCACGATTCAATATCGAATCAAACATTGCGCCTGTCGTGTCGCCGCGAAAGGGAAGCATGCCCGTACACATCTCGTACAGCACCGCCCCGAACGAGAACAGGTCGGTGCGGGCGTCGAGTTCCTTCCCTCGAACCTGTTCCGGCGACATATAGGCGACGGTTCCCAACGCACTGCCGGGACTGGTGAGATGTTCCTCAGACTCAATGGTCGCCGCACTTAGGGCAACGCTATCGGGCTTGAGAGTGACCTTAGCCAGTCCGAAATCGAGAATCTTCGCCTGACCTCGATTCGTGACGAAGATGTTCGCGGGCTTGATGTCTCGGTGAACGATGCCCTTCGCATGTGCGGCGTCGAGCGCATCGGCGATCTGGATTCCTAGATCGAGCACCGTTTCGATCTCCATCGGCTTGCCAGCGATCCGGTGGCGGAGCGTCTGGCCCTCCAGCAGTTCCATGGCGATGAAGGTTCGCCCATCGGCATCGTCGATCTCGTAAATGGTGCAGATGTTCGGGTGGTTCAAAGAGGACGCAGCCTTGGCTTCCCGCTGGAAGCGGCCGAGAGCTTGTGCATCGTGCGCGAGGTCGTCGGGAAGGAATTTCAGGGCGACGTGGCGACCGAGCTTCAGGTCTTCCGCCTCGTACACGACACCCATGCCGCCGCCGCCGATTTTGCTGAGGATGCGGTAATGGGAAACCGTTTGCCCAACGGGTTGCGACGGAGTGGACACTGAGTAGACATGTTAGGTGGGGGCAAGGGGAAGGTCAACGATCCCAAGTCACTGCGGCAGCCCATCCGGCGCAGCAGGTCGGCGTAGCGTGGGTCGGAGCGGCATCCCGTATCGGGTACGCGGCTGCTCTGGAGGCGTATTATGAAGATCACGATTCTGCCTCAAAGGCTGCCGGGAGATCGCCTATGCTACTTCGCAGACTCTGGACTGAACACCATGGTCAGATATTGCTGAATATGCTGTGATGCTGGCAGTCATCCTAGTGCTCGTCGTTGGCACAATTAGGCTCGTTGGATCGAACGCCAACAATGCTTTTTCCGCTGTCGCGAGTTCGATTCAATAGGCTACGTCGGTAAACTGTCCTGCGGAAGTACCCCGTCGGAGGTTGAGTTCGGGTTTCGATCTTAGGCAGCGTCCTACCTTGCAGCCGGGCGAGCCTTCATCCACCGCGACACTGACGAAGTGAATCCGGGGTCTGTGTTCACAAATGCGATGCCCACATTGCCCCAAACGTTCTTCCACACCAATTCGGCGGCGGCGGTGATGATGGTTTGCTCCCCCGGAAGAGCAAAACTCACCTTTAGCGACTTAACTGTGGGACAGGGGCTCGAAAGCAACAAGGCTGCACCCCCGTTGCTGAGGTCTAGGACTTTGACCGGAATGCTCTCAGTATCGTTAACAGTGAGGTTCGCTGCAATATCCACTTTGACGCGCAGTGAGCCTCGATGCTGCTGCTTCCCCATCAACGGGCGGATCGCCCGGAGCCCGTTTCGCAGTTTGTCGTGCGTGAGTGGCTTGTAGATGACAAGATGAGTTCCAGCACCAAAGACGGCTTCGAGACCCACATCCGTTTTTGCCAGCGCAATGATGACGGATTTCTTGCCGTTGGCAGATGCTCGAAGCTCTTTCAACAATAACGCCGCATTAGGCGCGTCTTGATCGTCAACGATCACTCCGTGGAACCGTTCCAGCGTGAACTTTTCCATTGCACTTTTTGCGGTAGAAGAATGATGCAACTCGACTCCCAACTCGCGACAGGCACGCATGGCGAGCGCCACGGTTTCAGGTTGCTGACATAACATTAAGGAGCGTAGTTGCACGGATTCAGTTTAGGGAGTGTGCCTAGCCAGGACAAGTTACCAAAGAGGAGAGAGGACTCCCGTGCGTGGGTCAACGAGCCTTTCGAGATGCGCCCAAACCTCTGGCTTTGGTTGACTTGCCTGTCGCACGCCGCCTACCATACTTCGACTCAATGATCGGCAAAACCATCTCGCACTACCGCATCGTCGAGAAGCTCGGCGGCGGGGGCATGGGCATCGTCTACAAAGCTGAAGATACTCAACTCGGACGCTTCGTGGCGCTCAAGTTCTTGCCCGACGGTGCGGCCCAGGATCCCCAGGGTCTGGAGCGTTTCCGGCGCGAGGCGCGCGCTGCCTCCGCCCTCAATCATCCGAACATTTGCACGATCTACGAAATCGACGACCAGCACGGGGATGTCTACATCGCCATGGAGTTTCTGGATGGCGTAACCCTGAAGCATCGTATTGCAGGCCGGCCGATGGACACGGAATTGATCCTGTCGCTCGCCATCGAGATTGCGGACGCCCTCGATGCAGCCCACGCAGAAGGCATTCTCCATCGAGACATCAAGCCCGCGAACATCTTTATCACCAAACGAGGACATGCCAAGATTCTCGATTTCGGTTTGGCGAAGATAAACGGCGCTGGCTCTGCGAGCCAGGTGCAAGCCGAGCGTACCGCTACTCTGGAAGAGCAAAACCTTACCAGCCCTGGAGCCGCGCTCGGCACATTAGCCTACATGTCTCCGGAACAGGTACGGGGCAAAGAGTTGGACCGGCGCACCGATCTATTTTCCTTTGGCGTCGTGCTTTACGAGATGGCGACGGGCGCATTGCCGTTTCGTGGGGATACTTCAGGAATCGTTTTCGACGGCATCCTGAATCGGGCGCCCGTCCCCCCATTGCGACTGAATCCTGATTTGCCGTCACGGCTGGAAGATCTCATCCATAAAGCGCTGGAGAAAGATGTGAATCTGCGCTGCCAGAGCGCGGCGGAAATGCGGGCAGATCTGGAGCGGCTCAAGCGCGACAGCAGCTCAGCCCGAGTCGTGTCCACCGCGCCCCCGGGATCGCAAAATGCCAGTAGTGCTTCCGATACCGCCCTCTCACAGTCAGCGTTGACGTCAGGTGCGAACCCGGTCGCTGCGCCCAAACACCACCGAAAGTATTGGCTGGCAGCCCTTGCGCTCTTGATTGTGGGAGTCGTCGCAATTCTCGTATCCCGCAATTCTCTATGGAGCAGCGGCTTGGCGAAGACTGGCTTCAGTAAGTTCGAGATTTCGAGCATTACATCGAGCGGCGACGTAACGATGGCCCGCATTTCGCCGGATGGACGCTATCTGGCTTACGTGGCACAGAACAAAGGGCATTCGAGTCTTTGGGTCCGACAGGTCGCCGCTCCCAGCGCCGTGCAAGTGGTACCACCGACCCTGGACACTATTGGGGACATGGCCTTCACGCACGATGGCGACTTTATCTACTACTACGTCAGTGCAAGCTCTGCGCAGCATGGGATGGTTTTCCGGGTGGCATCACTGGGGGGAGCCTCACGGACAGTGATCGCGAGCGCCGACTCTGGGGTGTCTTTTGCTCCCGACGGAAATCACATGGTGTACGCACTGATTGGCAAGACGGACGAGGTCGATCTAGAAATCGCTGACGACAATGGCAGCGGTGTTCGTGCCCTGGGGTCCTACAAGCAGAGCCTGGCGGGCAACCTGTATGCGCCGGCGGTGGCCTGGTCGCCCGATGGTCGGAGCATTGCGGTTCCCAAGATTGACCCCAGCCCCGACGGCAAGTCCGCAGCCCTCTACCTCGTGGACGCAGCGACTGGACAGGGAATGGCTCCCGTAGGGCCGCGCTGGCGGGTCATCAATGATTACCAATGGCTGCCGGACAGCAGCGGCCTGCTGCTGGCAGCCCAGGATCGAACCGGTTCCCCGGCGCAAGTTTGGATATTGAACCGGACCGATGGAACGTTCCGCCGGATTTCAAATGACCTGAATGAGTATTTGTCGGTGAGCATTTCTTCTGATGGCAAGAAGATCGCTAGTGCGCAGCAAAACCAGTCCACTCAAGTTTGGGCTGGGCCTGCATCCACTCCCGACCGGTTGAGCCAAATCACACACAGCCGCAAGGATATTCGGGTGGTGTTCACCCCCGACGATCGTATCGTGTACCTGAGCAATACTCCCAACGGCTGGGATCTGTTCGTTACGGATACGAGTGGCGCAAATGTGCGGCAGGTCAGCTATGACGGCCAATTCCGCAGCACTCCGACAGTTTGCGAGAAGGGCGCCAGTATCTATTACAGCTCCGATCAGGAAGGCACGGAGCACATCTGGAGGACCGATTTGCAGAGTGGCGCTTCCCGGCGAGTAACGAGCGGCTCCGGTGAACTGAGTCCCAAATGCGCGTCGTCCGACTGGGTTTATTACATCGAGCAGGTTCCGGGCGAAGGGACTCACGTTTTCAAGATGCTACCCGACGGAAAAAACGCGACGCGTTTAAGCGATCGCATATCGATCAGCCCGCCGTTCGTGTCATTGGACGGGCGCTGGATCGCTTTCGCGGGGCCTGACAAACAAGGCGCAATCGTCGCTACCACGATTTCAGCCGAGGATGGTTCCGTTCACGCCGTCGTCGACGTGGGCGACACCATGGATCCGAATGTACGGACCGGCGCGTGGATGCCCGACAGCCGCCGAATTGCGATCGTTGACATTCGTACTGGGGTACCCAATCTGTGGGCGACTTTAGTCTTCAAAAAAACTCCAGATGAGCAGTTGACCCACTTTACCTCCGGCATCATTCTGTCCGTGGCCTATTCACCGGATGGCAAGTGGCTGGCCGTGATTCGAGGCACGCAGCAAAACGATGCTGTCCTGTTTAGCGCCTCGAAATAACCGGCGAAACATCGTAGGGAACACCCTGGTAGGAGAAGGTTTGCACTTTGCTCTTGAACAACTCACATTCGGCAGTCTCCTCACCGGCTTAGCAGCCAAGAGGTAAATTTGAGCCAAGAATCGCTGGCGCCAACCAGCAGGAACGCCGGGAAAGACGACAGAAGCACAGCACCGCCCCACCCGAACGCAGGATGCAATCGTCGGTGTTTGATCGTGTCGTAGAGAATGCACGTAAGTGGCGGGACCTCCGTGATGGCGACAAGTCCCCAAAACCCCACTGCGCCAAACAAGACCCGATTGCCGGTAAACGGGATGCGCCCGATTGCCGGTAAAAGGATGCTGCAGCACGCCAGAACCATGACGCGCTTGTGGATCTCAGGACGCCGCCTCAAATAGAGTGCAATCGCAACCAGCACGAGGAACATCAGACTGGTTCCGAAATCCATGGCGAGAGGGCGTACTCGCAAATTAGTAAGAGAGTTTGGGTGAGCTAGAACAGATCTTCTACCCGCATTGAACGCGACTCGGATGGCCACACAGGCGCACAACGGCGCTAAAAACGCACCCACAACGCCGAGTTTGCGATGCAGGTCGACACGATGCCGCGCCACGAGTCGCGCTTGAATAAAAAACAAGACGAACCAGGTCGTAAACAGGAACCCGTGCAGGTGAAGGAGAAGCGGTAGCCCCTTGGTCTCGAAAACGAGTCTCAAGTAATAGGTGTGGGCGAACCCGGCAACGATGATTAGGAAAGCACAAACGGCGAACCACGTGTAAAAGCGCCGGTTGATCGCTGAGGCTGTACGCGTCGCCAGCATTTCCTCAGAAGAGCTGTCCATCATTTTGTCGCCGCTACGCCTTCAGCAATCCTCTTGATCTCGTCCGCGAAAGTCCTAGGTCTATGGACTGGGCCACCCCCGGAGATCGAAACAGAGTACCACTCAATCATAGACTGTGCAGCACGTTACAGTGGATACGACGATTCTGGGTGGATTGTCGGCAAACCTTACCGGATATGGAGTGACCGGTCAATGGCTGCGAATCCGTGTGTCGGTAGCACATGATATGTCCGGTTGAGATAGCAAGTGAAATGTCCGCTTAGCGGGCGGCGAGGGCAGGAGACCATGCGGAGCATGGAATCCTACACGAGGGCCGCAGTGGAGAGGGCGATGAAAGTACAGGACGTGATGTTGCAGGCGATGGCGAAGAAGATTACGTGGTGGCAGGCGGCGGAGATTCTGGG
>JBAUAN010000142.1:0-1839 GCA_049675725.1 Candidatus Sulfotelmatobacter sp.
AGTCCAGATGGCCAAACTGCGCCGCTACTCCACATAACGAATCGCTGCACATAAAATCTGAAATGTTGAGCTCAACATTTCAGATTATCGTAGGCGATCTCTCGCGCCACGCCGCCCATCGCGGTGAACGCGTGCATGTGACAACGAGCAAAGGTTTCAAAGCTCTGGCTGTGAGTGAACTCCACATACAGCATCCGGCTGTGCGCTTCCACCAGCGCGAAGGCATACAGCTTGCGCGAATCACCCGAGTAGCTGAGCGCACCGAAGTGGCCCCAATCGACTTCGAACCTCTCTCCGGCGGGCGGCTCCATTCGTACGAAGGCGCGGCGGGTTGATTGTTGCGGACGTACTTTGCGGACATGTTCCTGCAGAATGCTGGGCCCGCCGTTATAACCGAGGGGACGCAAGCGCTGCTCGATCACGGCGGCTGTGACACGGGGGTCCTTCTCCAGCCATTCGGCGATCTGACCCTTGAAGGGATCGAGCTTGCTGACGCGGTTTCGCAATGCCGGAACCTGCGCAGGCGCGCGGAGATATTTTTGGATCGTCTTCCAACTGATTTTCAGATGGCGTTCAATCTTGCGAACGGCCCATCGCTCGGACCAATAGAGCCGGTGCAGGTCGTTGATCTGATCGGTGGAGAGCATCGCCTCAGTCCCTTTATGCAGCAGGCGTGGCGGCGGGACCAGAAGGATGTTGTTTGCAAGATGGCGGCGCGGGAGCCCGGCCGGGCGGAAGTGTCTCAATCACCCAGATCTGGGCGGAAGCTGAGTTGTTGTTGGCAAGATCCACCGCGCCGGGGCCGACCAGCCAAACCTGTGCGGCGGAATGTTTTAAGTCCAGAGCTGAGGTGTTGTTTGCAAGCTGGCACAGCCGCTGTTTCCGGTCGCGGGCCTTCTGCTGCTCCCGGTTTTGCTGCGTGGAGGCTGGGTGCTCCTCCCGGTACTGCTTCCAGTAGTCCGGATTCGCGGCGCGCCACTTGCGCGAACTGTCCTGGCAAACCTGGCGGTATTCCGGGTCGGAGACGATCTTCTCTTTGTGGTATTCGGTGCGCCGCTGCCGCTGGCAATCGGCCTCGCTACAAACCATCTGCCGCGGCTGAAACTTGGACGGCCGGAAGCTCTTCTGACAATACCGGCAACGCGGTTCTCCCATCTTGCCGTTGTCGCATCGGACTTGCTAACCGAGAGAGAACCAGATTTAGAAACTACTGTAGAGTCCCTACCACGTCCCCGCCAATGGCCTCGCCCGGCTACATCACCGGGGAAAGTGCGGTTGTTTTAGACCGGGGACAACACATCGCTGCCTTGATCTGCGCCGCTTGCTTCTTTCGCGAAAGACGCGACGAACCCACCGCGGCATTCCTGGAAGAATACGCCGACTTTCTAAACTCTCATGTCGAATCCTGGACGGTTACGACGCAGGGTTCGCTGGTCCCTGGTATCAGCCGGCATTATATCCGGATTCTTCCGGAGAGCGTGGACAACGTCCAGCCAGAGGAAGATCCCAATCGTGGTGCTCTCGCCATTGCGAACCGTCCGCCGGACGCGCAGCACGAGTTCCCGGCTAAGGACATCGTGGATGCAGGCTTCCTCGAGCTCGTGCGCTATGGAATCCGAAAGGCTGACGATCCGTTTATCGTCGATTCGCTGCACGTCGTGGACGCCGTGCTCAAAGTCGATACTCCCTTCGGTTCTTGCTGGCATCGCTACAACAACGACGGCTACGGGCAGCGAGAAGATGGCGGCCCATTCGTGAACTGGGGGAAAGGGCGCGCTTGGCCTTTGTTGTCCGGCGAGCGCGGACACTACGAATTGGCTGCTGGACACGATACTAAGG
>JBAUAN010000143.1:0-12699 GCA_049675725.1 Candidatus Sulfotelmatobacter sp.
AAAGCGATCCGCGTGGTGTCGGTCGAGCGCGGCCGCGATCCGCGAGACTACGCGCTGGTGGCCTTCGGCGGTGCGGGCGGACTGCACGCCTGCGCTCTCGCCGAAGCTCTCGGCATTCCGCAAGTAATTGTTCCGGCGCTGCCGGGCGCCCTTTCGGCGCTGGGAATTCTCGCCAGCGACGTGGTGAAAGATTATTCACGCACTGTATTGTGGCGAGTTAGCGGCGAGATTCCACACGCAGGCTTGAGGCAGGAATTCTCCCGACTGGAAAAACAGGCTGCAAAAGTTTTCGAACAGGAAGGCTGGCCGGGGAAAGCGCGTCACGAAAAAAGCGTGGACGTCCGCTACCGCGGCCAGGGATACGAACTCAGCATCCCGCTCAGCAAGAATCTGCTGCAAGAATTCGAGCGCGAGCACCAGCGCCGCTACGGCTACGTCCATCCCAATCGCGAAGTCGAACTGGTCACGCTGCGGTTGCGCGCGGTGGTGAAGACACCCCCGCCGAGAGCGATTACAACTTATTTGGGAAAAATGGACGTGAGTAAGACCCACCATGTGGGGACGGGCACTCTTACCCGTCCAGGCCGAGCAACGCTCGGCTCGCCTTCCTCGCTCAAAGCCCGCGTCCTGTTCAACGGCAGAAAACTCGAAACAAAAATCTATTCTCGCGAAGCCCTTCATCCCGGCAGGAAATGTTCCAGTCCCGCCATCATCACCGAATACAGCGCCACCACGGTCATCCCGCCCGGGAAGCGCTTCCATCTCGACCGCGCCGGCAACCTGATTATTACAATCTGATGAAAATCGCGCTGTGCGCTGCGCAATCGTCACTCGGTGCTGTGTGCGCCTGCTGCTTCCGGCTACAATACTCCCGTGAAACCAAGCATCTTTGTGGTGGAGGACGATCCGGATATTTCGCGCCTGGTGCGGCATCACCTGGAAAACGAAGGCTTCAACGTGCGCGTGTATCCCACCGGCGCAACGGTTTTGGCCGACGCCGAAAGGCAACGCCCGGCGTTGTTCGTGCTCGACATTATGGTTCCGGGCAAGGACGGCCTCGAACTCTGCCGCACGGTGCGCCAGACCGCAGGCCTGGCGGCAGTGCCGGTAATTTTTCTTACGGCGAAGAGCAGCGAAGCCGACCGCGTGCTGGGTCTGGAGCTGGGCGCGGACGACTACATCGGAAAGCCGTTCAGTCCGCGGGAGCTGGTGGCGCGCGTGAAAGCGGTGCTGCGGCGGTTCGAGCGCCCGCTGCCGCCGAGCCCGCTGAAGGTGGGCGAAATCGAAATCGATCCTTCGGCGATGACGTTGATGGTTGCGGGCAAGCTGGTCGCAACCACGGCCACTGAGTTCCGCCTGCTGGATTATTTTGCGCGCCATGCTGGGCGCGTCTTTACACGCGACCACCTGCTCGACAGCGTGTGGCGCGACACTTCTTATGTCACTCCACGATCGGTGGACGTGTATGTGCGCCGCATCCGGGAAAAAATCGAACCGGACCCGGAGAACCCGCGCTATTTGAAGACGGTGCGCGGCGCGGGCTACCGCTTCGAGGCTCCCAAGTGAGGGGAAGGTGAAGAACCGGATTTTCTTCAAGCTGCTGGCGGCGTTTCTGATTGTGATTGCCGCCAGCGCGGTAATCCTCGACTTCACGCTGGGCCGTGCGTGGGAAGCCTCGCTGCGCGCGGAGATTGACCGCAGCCTCACGCAGAAGACGGTGATGTTTGCCCACCGCGTGGAAAACGACCGCAACCACTCGCTCGCGGATATCGCCGCGCAGGAAGGTCAGGCAGCGGGGGCGCGAGCCACGATTATCGACGCTTCCGGAACAGTGCTGGCCGATTCCGAATCGAACCCCGCCAATCTCGACGGTCAGGCTACGCGAGAAGAATTCGCGGCGGCGCTCGCCGGTCGAACCGGAAGCAGCGAGCGGCCCAGTGCCTCGTTGGGCATTCCTTTTCTCTACGTCGCGGTACCGATTTCCGGAGGCGCGGTGCGCCTGGGGTATCCGCTCTCCGACCTGGAAGCCGTGCAGGCCGCGGTGCACCGGCGGTTGGCTTGGGGATCGACCATGGCCCTCGCTATCGCGCTGCTGGTGGCGGCCAGCGCCTCGACATCGACTGCGCGCCGTCTGGAACATATTGTGGACGTGGCGGCGCACATCGCCGATGGCGATTTAAAAGCGCGCGTGCAGGATGGCGGGCTCGACGAAATCGGCCGAGTGGGTGGAGCTCTCGACAAAACAGCGCGCCAGGTGGAGCGCAGTTTTGCCGCCGTGCGTTCCAGCCAGCGCCAGCTCGAGACGCTGCTCAACAGCATGCAGGACGCCGTGATCGCCGTGAGCGCCGACGGCCTGGTGCAGTGGGCCAACCAGCCCATGGATCGCCTGGTTTCGCAGCACGTGCGTTTGAGTGCGCCGGTCGTCGAGACCATTCGCGATCCGGATTTTCTCGCGACCGTGAACGCGGCAACCCGGGACAAGGAAGTGAAGACCGGGCGCGCCACATCCATTGTTCCGGGCCGCGCCTTCGATGTGACGGCTGCGCCCCTGCCCGGCGGCGGCGCCGTCGCCGTGCTGCGCGACCTCACCGAGACCGAGCGCGTGGAAAAAACCCGCCGCGATTTTATCGCCAACGTTTCTCACGAGCTGCGCACGCCGCTCACTTCGATCCAGGGCTATTCGGAAACTTTGCTCGATATCACGCCGGAAAATGGTGCGCCCACGCGGGAGTTTCTCGACATCATCCGCAAGAATGCGGCCCGCATGTCGCGGCTCACGGAAGATCTGCTGACCCTGGCGCGGGTGGAATCCGGGGAAACCCGTTTCGACGCCGAGCCCGTGCCTCCGCTCGAGTTGCTGCACGATGCCGAGGAAAGTTTCCGCGAGATCGCCAAAGGGTACGGCGTGGAACTGCAGATTCAGGAAACGCCGGGAGGAAACGGTTCGTCAGGGTCAAACTCGGCGAAGTCAAACTCCGCGAAATCAAGCTCAGCGAAATCAAGTTCGGCGAAATCTGGCTCGACCGAATCCGGCTCGGCGGAATCGCTGCCGCGAGTGCTCGCCGACCGCGAAGCCATTCACCAGGTTTTTTCCAACCTCATCGACAATGCCATGAAATATGGACGCACCGGCGGCAAAGTGGTGCTGGGAGTGCGTCCGGCTGCGCGCGGAGTCGAGTTTTACGTGCAGGATTTCGGCGCCGGCATTCCCTCCGAACACCTGCCACGGCTTTTCGAGCGCTTCTATCGCGTGGACAAAGCGCGCTCCCGCGAATCGGGAGGCACCGGCCTGGGCTTAGCCATTGCCAAGCACATCATGCTGGCGCACGGCGGGTCGATCCGCGCCGAGAGCGAGTTGAACCACGGCTCCCGGTTTTTGTTCACGTTGCCGACTGCGTAGCAAACTTGTGGAGCGACGGACGCCTCGGGAGCCTGCCCTGAGCGAAGCCGAAGGGTCCGGCCTAGGCGGAGCCCGGTCGCAGCGACCCAGGACGAGGGCGTCCGGGGCTCCATGAGATCATGACTCAGGCGCAAAATGACTTCCTGAACTCCACGAAAATTCACAGCTTTGTAACCACACCGTGAAAAATAAAACCTATGCTAGGCCGTTGGACATCCAAGTTAATAATTGGCAAGATAATCGGCAGGATCCGGGCTCGAAGCCGACGCGCCATCAACGCCGTCCAGCTTTGCGCCGGAAGGAAGTAGTCATGAGTACTGCCCGAGTCGAGAGCGCCAGCCCCGAACCCGCTCATCAATATCTCGTGCGTCGCACCGTGGAAGCTTGCCGCCTGGCCAAGGAAGCGGCCGGCGCCGCAGCCGAGGGAATCGCCACCGGCTCCAGCACGCTGCTGAATTCGCTGCGCCAGCGCGAACGCGAGCTCGACACGCTCGATATGGAAATCGACGCTGGCGTGACCACGGCAATCACCGAAGTCGGCCCTCCGGAAGCGCGCGAACTGCTGGCCTGCATGAAGTTCATGATCGGCCTGGAGCGCATCGGAGACCTGCTGCTGAGTTTTGCCAACAGCGCCCAGGCTGCGGGCGGACGGCTCGATCCCGAAGACACGCGCGACCTCACGCAGATGGCGACCATCCTCGAAAAAATGCTCACCGATGTGGGGGAATCATTTTCCGGCCGCGATGTGGGCAAGGCTGTGGACGTGCTCCGCGCCGACGCCGAGATGGACCGCCTGCGCAACCTGATCTTTCTGCGTCATATCGAAAATCCCGAAGCCGTGCACCGGCAGGCGAGTCTGCAGGTCATCTTTATGACCCAGTCGCTCGAGCGAGCCGGCGATCACGCCAAGAATCTGGCCGAAGAAGTTTGCCACTTCGTCAGCGGACGCACCGTCCGCCACGTGCTCATGGCCTACGACAAGCCCGTCGAGCAGATGTTCATCGACTACCTGCGCAGGCGCGACAGCAAGCGGTAGAAGCCTTGGGATGCCTCAGGTCTCCCAGGTTTCGCGAGACATGGGAACGCCTAGACTCGGGCCCGCCAGGTCGTCTATCCGTCAAATCCCGTCACGATTAATGTCCGGATTTCGTAACCCACGGCGCAACTTGCGCCTACTTTCACGTTCTTGGACTATGGACTGACATGGAAAGGAATCATGAGGATAGAAGCAGATGCGTTCCGATTACGTAACAGCCGACTAGCGGCCGCACTTTCCCTTGAAGTTGGTGGTAAGCCGAAATATGCGCCGCGAACCGAAAGAACGATCAATCTCGATCGGGTTGTCGCAGCCGATCACATCCTGAGGTGACGAATGCACAATAGAACCTTCGCCCTGACACTTCTGCTTGCGACTTCTCCATCGTTAGGAGCGGGAGCGCAGGCAGGTTCCGAGGCCGCAGCCGGATCGATCTCAGCTGAGGCGCCGGCGTATCGCGTCACCTTCGAGCGCCGGGACGCTATCCCTGGCATCATCGCTTCGAGCGCCATCAAATTGCCATTCGTGTGCACGACCGACGGAACCGTCTTCGTCGGCTTTCTGAATGACACAGTGCCATCAGGCATGGGCCTTCCGGCGCCTCCGCCTGTGCTCCCCCTTGTGCGACTGGTCTCATTCTCCACCACAGGGAAGGGGCAGACCTTCGATCTCGCTCAGGTCACTGATCTTTATATTTCAAGCGAGCTCGATCACTTTGTGAGCGAATCCGAGGTGGCGTTCCTGGTGAGGGCCGCGCGCGAGTACAAGCCGAAAAAAAAGACTTACGCGATAAAGGGCGGCGGCCAGGGTGAATTTTCCAGCAATGCCGCCGAACAGCGCCAGTATCTCGTGATCTTTGACCGTGACGGCACATACCGGAAGACGATCGATGTTGAGGACCTTCCGCTTCGCATAGAGAATCTTGGTGTCTTTCCATCAGGCACGTTTCTTGCCTTCGGCTCTGACCCGAAGGACGAATCGCCGAGACTGGCGATGCTGAAGGAGGACGGTACGCTGTTGATGCCTTTGGAGATCAAAAAAGGTGACGTGCCGGAATCTATGATTGGGAAAGCCGGCGGAGCGCGTCCTGGCGTGATTGCTCCTGCGCAGTTCCTGCCGGAGGGCCGTTCGATTATCATCGTTCAGAACGAAAGCACCTTCCCACTCCTGGAGGTCAGCGAGGGTGGAGCAATTGAAGCGATCCATCCTAAGCTGCCACGGAATTCCAGCATCAAAGCGCTGATTCCAAGCGACCGGAACCTGTATGCGATCGTTACGCAGCCGGGCGCGGATTCCGCCTCCAAGGAGACTATCTACGAGGTGAGCCGGGAGGATGGGAATGTACTGGGACGCTTTGATCTGGCTGACGGACGAAGGCCATCACAGATCGCATGCATCCACGATCAGAAATTTCTCTCGCTCGATCACGGCGAAGGCAAAATCATACCTTTAGTCGGCTCGCCTGAACCCGCAAATACCACAGATCAGTAAAAAGGGGGCGCCAAGGACTAGGTAGAATGCGCGGGTGAGCATTCCCGAAATCCTTGGGACAGACACAATCCCTTCTAGGCACACTCCTCTGCGCTGGCGATCTTTGCCGGTAGCGGCGCCGCTTCTGGACCCTTCACTGCTACCGTGCGCTCGCCGCGACGAATTAGAACGATAGCGCCGAGAATGGCGATCGAGGCCAGGACCACGCGCAGGGTGATCGGCTCCGAAGCCAGGAACCATCCCAGGAACACGGCCACGATGGGATTGGCGTAAGTATGCGTCGCCACCAGTGCGGGCGGAATCCGCTGCAGCAGCCACGTGTAGCAGGTAAAGGCAACGATCGATCCGAAAACGACGAGATAACCCAGCCCGAATATTGACCGCGCGGTAATCGCCGACCAGTGGGTGGCGTGGAACTCTCCCGTTGCTGCCGCGGCGAGCAGCAGCATGGCCGCGCCGCAGATGGTTGGCAGCGCGGTCCGGCCGAGCGCGTCGGTGGGCAGCTTGAGGCGCGGAGTGATCACCACTCCCGCGGACCACGACAGCGAACCCAGGAGCACAGCCAGCAATCCCGCGAGGCTCGAGCCTTTCATGGAAAGTTCGAAGCCGGTCAGGATGGCGACTCCCGTTACTCCCAGGCCCAGGCCCAGCGCGCTCATGCGGCTGATTTTCTGCTGCCCTGCGAGCCACGCCAGCACCACGATGAACATTGGCTCAGTCGCGATGAGCAGCGCGGCCAGTCCTGAGCCTACGTATTGCTCCGCCCAGTGCAGCGATCCGTGGCCAACCAGAAAGAACAGCGCGCCGAGGATGCATCCGGAAATCCAGTGCTCGCGCGTAGGCCGGAAGCCGCGTGCACAGGCCCAGGCCAGCAGCACGCTGCCCGCGATCGCATGGCGGATGCCCGCCGTCACCAGCGGAGGGATGGTCTCAACGGCGTAGTGAATCGCGAGATAGGTCGATCCCCAGACGAGGTAGATGGCAGCGAAGGCCAGCGCCAGCTTGATGGTGTCTGCACGCTCGCGCGGGCTGGCGGGGTGTGAGGTGGAAACGATCACGGGTCTGCCTCCTATGTTAATCATCTTGACGTTGCGGAGTCTGGCGTCGCGCAGTCTGGCGTCGCGAATTGCGGTAGCGGGAAGTTTGGCGGTGCGAGGATTGGGTAGGATCTGGGCGGGCTGAGCGGGGAGCATAAACTAACCTTCAAAATACGTTTTACAGGTTAGGTAGAGTGTAGGCACCTTCGACCTAACTTGTCAAGAGCATTTTGATGGTTAGATAATGGAAGGTAGGCCCGGAAAGGAAGGATCCGTCCAGGCCTCAAGCGGAAAATGCCCTGGCAGAGGGAATGACCGAGTCTGATGACCGAAACACGGAATACTCGGGAATAAGAAATGACTAAACAAAATAAGAGATAACTGAAACAAGATGACGGAAATGAAAGAGGACATGAAAATTTTGCGCCGGCGTGCGCCGCGTTTCGAACTGATTGCGGGCAACGTTGCCCTCGACTTCGTCAACACGCTTGACGATCGCCACACCAAGCCCAAGGAATTGCTGGAGACTTACCTGGACCTCGCGCGCTTCGGCGAAGATTCCGGATTGCTATCAGCGAATCAGGCCGACCGGCTTTTCGAGGGCAGCTACATCGAGCCCGATCTCGCGGGGCGTGCGCTTGATCATGCAAGAGAATTGCGTGAAGCCATTCACGATATTTTCTGGGCGATCATGAACAAGCGCCCCGCGCCTCCGGTTGCTCTCGCCAGGCTGAATGCCGACGCGCAAGCTGCGGCCGGGCATATGCATCTGGTCCCGGCGAAGGGCGGAGGGTTCGCGTGGAGCTTCGACGAGTTCGGAGACTTCGACAGCCTGCTGTGGCCGATTGCGCGGGCGGCGGCTGATCTGCTGGCGTCTGGTCTGTTGCCTTATGTGCGGGCATGCTCGTCGAAAACCTGCGAATGGTTTTTTCTGGATGGCAGCAAGAACCATCACCGGCGCTGGTGCGACATGACAAGCTGCGGGAATCGGGCGAAGGTGCAGAGGTTTTATGTGCGGAAGAAGAAAAGCGCCCGTTAGTCTGCCAGTTTTTGGCGTCCTGGGGGGGCGCGGAAAAGCTCGCTGTCGGCAAGAATGCGACCACAGGGGCTGAAGCCCGCGCTGATTTTGGGGCTTTACGCGGCGCTGAGGCGCCGCTCTTCCACGGTGCTGAGGCGCCGCTCTTCCACGGTGCTGACGCGCGGCTCTTCCACGGTGCTGCACGCATTTGTGAGATCTTCCGCAGCCTCCTGGAGCTGATCTAAGTGTCCGGCATGCTCCAACCCTTTGCAAAAGGCGCAAAGGGCCACCCCGCGGCCGGTGAGAGGAATCGCGATTTTGTGGCCGATGATATGGAATCTGGAGTGTAGAATCGAGGTCGCGTCAGAGTGGCTGAAGCCCTCGGGTTCCACGAATCGCTGGCAGGCGGTTTTTGGCGCTACTCGTTTTGTGCCACTCGTTGTGCCACTCGTGGCGGCAACACTCAGGTTGGCTAACTTCCTGGGACGGAGGTCGTATGTCCACGCCTTCGATAACGCCTCGTGCTTTCGTGCCTTCACGCTTTCTGGAGCGGCAGCTTTACGGCATTGGGGTTGGGTTGGCGCTGATTGTCAGCGCGTTCATCATTTGGCCGCGGATGACACACTGGTTGCTGGCCACCGATTTTCTGCCGCATGCGTACTGCTATTTGGGGAATGCCCGGTTAGTTTGGAGCAACGTTGTCGCCGATTCGCTGATTGCGACCGCGTACCTGGCAATCTCCGTCACGCTCGGATACCTGGGATACAGGGGACGGCGCGACATTCCTTTTCACTGGATGTTCCTGGCGTTCGGGCTTTTCATCCTGGCGTGCGGGGGCACGCATTTGATGGAAGCGATTACGATCTGGACGCCGGTGTACATCTTGGCCGCGGCGGTGAAAGTTTTCACGGCCGTGTTTTCGCTCACCACGGCGGCGGTGCTTCCCTTTACGGTGCCCCATGCTTTCGCGCTGGTGCGACAGGCGAAAACATCCGAACAAGTAACTACCAAGCTGCGCGCCAGCGAGGAAAGAAAAGAAGCTCTGCTGCGCGAGGTTCACCATCGGGTGAAGAACAATCTGGCGGTAATCTGCAGCCTTTTTTACTTACAGTCCAACCGAACGCAAGATGAGGGAACGGCGCAGATTTTTCGCGATATGGAAAGCCGCGTACATTCGATGGCGCTGGTACATGAGACTTTGTATGGCTCGGAAAATCTGTCGCGCATCGACTTCGCCGAGTATGCGCAAGACCTCGCGAAGGACATATTCTCGTCGCATGGAAGTCCGGGTGTATTTCTACGCCTGAAGAATGAGCTGGATCCCGTAATCATGGACGCGGATCTGGCGATTCCGTGCGGCCTGATACTCAACGAGCTGATTTCGAACGCGCTGAAGCACGGCTTCCCGAACAGCGCTCGCGGCGAAGTTAAGGTGACGCTAAGGAGCGAAGGGGACGGCAAATGTACGCTGTGCGTGGAGGACAGCGGCGTTGGCATTCCCGCCGATCTGGAAGCAAACGCCGACAAGTCGCTGGGCTTGAGGCTGGTGCGGTCCCTGGCCCAGCAGATTCGCGGAACTTTCGAACTGGTCAAAATTGACCGGGGAACGTCAGCACATTTGCACTTCACGGTGGACTCCCATGCCGACTAGCGTTACTTTTCGCAAGCCGCGTGCTCTGATCGTGGAAGACGAAATTCTGATTGCCGAAGAACTCAGAGAGCGCCTGTCGTCCCTTGGTTTTTCCGTAATCGCCGCAGTGGACTCTGCGGAGCAAGGGATTGCGATCGCGACCAGAGAACGTCCCGACGTGGTTCTGATGGACATACGCCTGAAGGGCGTGAAAGACGGGGTGGAGGCGGCGGAAGAGATCTACGAGCAGGCGGATGTGGCGCTCGTGTATCTGACCGCGCATTCCGACCAACTCACCGTGGAGCGGGCTAAGCGGACGCACTACGACGGCTTCATTCTGAAGCCATTTCGTACGCAGGAATTGCGATCAACCATTGAGATCGCGATGTACCGGCATGCGCTGAGGATAAAGCAACGGGAACAGTAGAGTTAGCCGGGGGTGGCCCAGCGCAACTCAGGGGCAAGGACGTTGCGGAACGCCACCATCCGGAACTTCATTAGCCAGGATAGTTCGCGGCAGTCACTTCTTTAGCCAGCCCTGTAACTCCAGCCAATCGGTGAAGCGGTCAATCCAGTGGTCGGTAGGGAGGTTCTGGGGATGCATTCCGAAGCCGTGGCCGCCCTTAGCGTAGATGTGCAACTCGGCCGATTTGTGAGCGGCGGTCCACTTCTGGTAGAGGGCAATGCTTGTGGGGACGAGCCCGAGCTGATCGTCGGTAGCTGCGGCAATAAACATGGGGGGAGCGTCGGCGGGAACGACGGCGTCTTTGAAATCTTCTCCGCCCGCATAGATTGGAGCCACGAAAGCGGGGCGGCCTTCGGGCGTGTAATGGAAGGCAACTGCGGCGGCGACGGCGCCACCGGCGGAGAATCCGATGATGCCGACGCGGTCGGGGGAAACTCCCCATTCCGACGCGTGCTGCCGAACGTAGGTGACTGCGGCTAAGCCATCGGCTACGGCCAGGGGAACGATCTGGGCCAGCAACTCGTGAAACTTCGGCCTGTCGGCCAGCATGGTGACAAACTCCTGGGTAGCGTCTTCGCCGGTGTGCGCGAGGCGGTACCTCAACACAAAGGCGGTGACGCCCCTGGCGGCCATGAATTTGGCGACGTCGTTGCCCTCACTGTTGATGGACAGAGCCATAAACCCGCCGCCCGGGCAGATGACCAGAGCGGTGCCGTTTTTCAACCCCGGCGCAGGCTTGAAAACGGTGAGACTGGGCTTGGTCACGTTGGCGACGACTTCGGTGTTCCAGACTTTCGAGAAGTACTCTTTCTCCGGATAGGTTTCGTTCGTCGAGCCCGGCGGCGTGGCGGGGTAGAGTGGAATCACATCCTGGGCGGCGGCGAGGGCTGTCAGGAGGGCTACGCAGCAAAGGGTTCGAGTGAGGAATGTTTTCATGGCCGCGTAGTTTAGCAGAATGGGGCTGCGCGATTCACAACTGAGGGGCCCCGTCCTTGCGTTCGTTGCGAGGCCACCCGCGCTGGATTCAATAAAGCAGGCCTGAATGCATGCTGGTGATTTTGTGAGCGTAATAGAATTTCTTCTCTTTGCCCCAGCCGAGGACCCTTGCCTGATGAAGTAACCGGCGCTGGTCGGCTTCTTTCAGGTAGACTTTTTTCCACTCGGGAGTTGACGGCCGTCTGGTGCGATCGCTGCCGCCGCAACGCACAAGCCGATCTTGCAAGGCTCTTGCTGGGTGCTTGAACAGCCACTCATATTCGGCGCGTTCCGCGCGAATGTCGAAGCGAATTTGCGACTCATGGAAGGACCAATCCATCAGCGGCCTATTTCTTGTCTCGCCCGAGAGTGGGGTAGCGGCGGTCGGCGCGTAGCGTGAAATCGGCTCGGGCTGCGTGGGTAATTCTACGGCGATTGCGGCGGTGGATGCTATCGGGTCCTTACGGTCAAGACCGTCCTCACTAAAGTACGGTCTAGTCTTCAAATTCAAAATCCCCACTTCTCGCAAAAGACGCGAGAAATGGGGCACCCGGCTCTTATCGAGGGCCACCCGCCGATTCCTTCTTGCAGAGGTTCTTCGATTCGCTCAAAATGACAGACTAAAAGAGATCTGAGAAAGATTGGGGAGGCTATTGTGATCGTTCGCGTTCTTGCTGCTGTTCTGCTGACAGGTTCGGCACTCGCTCAGAATGTGGTGCACTACACGACCACCAACGACAACGTGAAATATCTTTTTGCTACGGCGGAGCCGGTGGCGCGGCTGAAGTCGGGCGACATTCTGGATACCAATACGCTCGACTGTTTTGGCAACGGACTCAAGAAGCCGGGCGACACGCTCAGCATGGCCAAGGGGGACAATCCGCTGGCGGGGCCGTTCTATGTGGAGGGAGCGGAGCCGGGGGACACGCTGGCGGTGAAGATTCTGGACTTGCAGGTGGACGGCGAATACGGGGTGGGGGCGTTCAGTCCGGGATTTGGCGCGCTCAACGGAACCCACTACACGCCGGTGCTGGAGAAGCCGCTGCCCGAGCGCGTGTGGTTTTATCACATTGATCACGCGGCCAACACGGCTACGTTCAAGGCGGTGGATACGGATTTCTCGGTGAAGATTCCCATGCATCCTTTCTTCGGATGCATTGGAGTGGCTCCGGCGAACGGCGAGGCGCGCAGCTCGATCGTGCCCGCGGAATTCGGAGGCAACATGGATTCTCCGGAAGCCAGTGTGGGCAACACGGTTTATTTTCCGGTGAACGTGAAAGGCGGGCTGTTCTATATCGGGGACGGACATGCAGCCATGGGCGACGGTGAGATTGCGGGCTCGGCCATCGAAGTGCCGCTGAAGGCTCGGGTGCAGCTCAGCGTGATCAAGGGACGCACCATCGACTGGCCGCAGTTTGAGAATAACGATGCGATTATGACGGTGGGGATTTACCGTCCAGTGGACGATGCTTTGCGCATTGCGTATACCGAGTTGGTGCACTGGATTCACAAGGATTATGGATTGTCGGAACTGGACGCTTATGAATTGCTCTCGAAGGTCGGGAGGGTTCATTTGAACGAGATGGTGGATCCGAATTATGTGGTGGTGACGTCGGTGGAGAAGAAGTATTTGCCGAAGAAGAAGT
>JBAUAN010000144.1:0-85108 GCA_049675725.1 Candidatus Sulfotelmatobacter sp.
CCTTGAACCACTCACCCCAAAACGTTTACGATGTTTGTCGCACAAAACGCCATCAAATTAATGGGAGCCGAATGTCCACAAAGATCACCAGCATTCACGCCCGTGAAATCATAGATTCTCGCGGCAATCCCACGGTCGAAGCCGACGTCCACGTCGCCGGCGGCGCCATCGGCCGCGCCGCGGTTCCTTCCGGCGCCTCCACCGGCGAACACGAAGCCAACGAACTCCGCGATGGCGACAAATCCCGCTACCTCGGCAAAGGCGTGCTCAAAGCCGTCGGCCACGTAAACAACGCGATTGCCAAAGCCGTCACCGGCATGGACGCCGCCGACCAAAAAGCTCTCGATCGCAAAATGATTGACGCCGACGGCACGCCCAATAAATCGAATTTCGGCGCGAACGCGATCCTGGCCGTTTCCATGGCCGCTGCCCGCGCCGCCGCCGCGCAACTCGGCCAGCCTCTCTACAAATATCTGGCGAAATATTCTTCCGATCCGTCCGCGAACACTCTTCCCGTCCCGATGATGAATATCGTCAATGGTGGTGCGCACGCCGATAATTCCGTGGACGTCCAGGAATTCATGGTCATGCCGCTCGGCGCCCCCAATTTCCGCGAAGCGCTGCGCTGGGGCGTCGAAGTCTTCCATCACTTGAAGTCCGTATTGAAAAAAAATGGCTATTCCACCGCGGTCGGCGATGAAGGCGGCTTCGCTCCCAACCTCAAATCCAACGAAGAAGCTCTCGAACGCGTCCTCGAAGCCATCACCGCCGCAGGCTACCAACCCGGCGAACAAATCGCCATCGCCCTCGACCCCGCCTCCAGCGAGTTCTACGATCGCGCCAGCAAAAAATACATTTTCAAGAAATCCGACAAATCCGCGCGCACTTCCGCGGAGATGGTGAAATTCTGGGAGGGCTGGGCGGCCAAGTATCCCATCGTCTCTATCGAAGACGGCCTTTCCGAAGACGATTGGGACGGCTGGAAAACTCTCACGCGCGATCTCGGCAAGAAAATCCAGCTCGTCGGCGACGACATCTTCGTCACTAACCCGAAAATCTTCGCGCGCGGCATCTCCGAAGGCGTCGGCAACGCCATTCTGATCAAGCTGAATCAGATCGGCACGGTAAGCGAAACCATCGAAGCCGTCGAAATGGCCCGCAAAGCGAATTACGCCGCCATCGTCTCCCATCGCAGCGGCGAAACCGAAGACACTTTCCTGGCCGACTTCGTAGTAGCCATGGGCACAGGCCAAATCAAAACCGGCTCAGCCTCCCGCACCGACCGCATCGCCAAATACAACCAGCTGCTGCGTATCGAAGAAGAGTTAGGCGCCACGTCAAGATTCTTAGGCCTGAAAGCGCTAAACTACGGCAGTTAGGAGCCCCGCGACCGGCGAAGATTTCACGCGGAATGTTTGCGCAACGGGCCCACTGGGTGTTAGCTTTCAATTCCGCTCTTTAAAGCAAGAAAAGGCGAGTAGGGCGTTCTTGCATTCCATTTGGGCCGCAGGAGGAATTTGATGAGCGACGTCTCGGACATTTTCGAAATCTGTGCCTACATCGCCGAATTCGGCAACGCGATACGCGAGATGCGCCAGTACGGCGAAAAACAGAAGTTGGCGCCGAACAGGTATTTCATTGAAAACGGAATCGACCTGGCCCCTAGCCCCAAGACCCTCCACAACATGTTCATGCGCAAGCTCAAAGGCTTTGGCAGCATCGCCGTTTCGGCTCTCGGCACAATCCAGCACGCCGCCACCACCGGCGTGGGGGTTCCGGTTAATTTATTGGACATCGGGAAACAGGCGTCCGCGGTAGGCAGCACCACGATTCACCTCGTGCGGCTGCGCCAGATGGCCAAAAAGGTCAGGGACGGGGGTTCGCTGGCTCGGCACATCAACTTCTTGATTGAGGTCAAGGCGGTGAAGCTGGCGTCGCGGGGAGCGGCTTTGGGACTGGCCTGTGTTCCCGTACCTGGCGTTTCACTCCTCAGTATTCCCTTCTTGGTGGCTCGCAAAGGCTACGACGTCTACCGGCAGGCGGTGATGATCGATACATCCATGAAATTACAATGGCAGGCCTATCGCGAACTCAAGTTGCTGGGCGCGCAGGGTGCCATTGGCGGGGGGAAAGGGTCTGGTCCTGCGCTTCGCATCATCCATGAACTGACCGGCCTGGGGATCGGCGACCTCCATTCCGCTAAGACCTACAACGAGATCCTGCTCGAACCCGGCGGTCACCACGTCATTCTCTACAAGCTGAATCAGGCTTGACGCCGCCACCATAGAAGCTAGCCTCAGAAGTTCGCCTCAGCTGCGATTGCTGGGACCTGATGCATTATCGTTGGTGCAGGGGAACAGCTGCGGCAAGCTACCCCGTCGCCCCCCGCCGTCGCGGAAACATTTCCCCAATCCGCTTGATCTCCGCGCCCACCCCGCGCAGCTTTTCCTCAATATTCTCGTACCCGCGGTCCAGATGATATACGCGGTCGATAATAGTCTCTCCATCCGCGACCAGCGCGGCCAGCACCAGCGACGCCGATGCCCGCAAATCGGAAGCTAGCACCGCCGCCGCGCTCAGCGGACTCTTGCCCTGCACCACCGCGCGACGCCCTTCGATCTTGATGTTCGCCCCCATGCGCACCAGTTCCTGCGCATGCATAAAGCGGTTCTCGAAAATATTCTCCGTAATCACAGACGTGCCCTCAGCCTGCGTGGCCAGCGCCATGAATTGCGCCTGGCAATCGGTCGGGAACCCGGGATATTCCTCCGTCGTCATATCCGCCGCACTAAATGGATTGTCGCCCATCACCCGCACCGACTCGCCGTTCGCCTTCGTTTTGACCCCAACTTCCTTCAGCTTCGCCAGCACCGCGCCCAAGTGTGCCGGATCGCAGCCCGTAACGTTCAGATCGCCTCCCGTCATCGCCCCCGCAATAATGAACGTCCCCGCTTCGATGCGGTCGGGAATAATGCGATGCTTCGCGCCCTTCAGTTTGCTCACTCCAGTCACGCGAATCGTCGACGTGCCCGCACCCTCAATCTTCGCTCCCATTTTATTGAGCAGTTCGGCAAGATCCACAACTTCCGGTTCGCGCGCGCAATTCTTCATCACCGTCTCGCCCTCAGCCAGCGTCGCGGCCATGAGCAGGTCTTCGGTGCCCGTGACGGTAATCTTGTCAAAAACAATTTCCGCACCTTTCAGTCGATCCGCTTTCGCCTCCACGTAACCGTGATCGTGCATAATCTTCGCGCCCAGGGTTTCCAGTCCCTTGATATGCAGATCGATGGGCCGCGACCCAATCGCGCAACCCCCAGGCAGCGAAACGCGCGCGTGTCCGCAGCGCGCCACCAGCGGTCCCAGCACCAGCGTCGAAGCCCGCATGGTCTTCACCAACTCATAATTAGCTTCGGGTGCGACCAGGGTCTTGCAGTGAATCGTCGTGCGATGCTGCGCGCGTCCGTACCCCAGTTCCACCTCGGCGCCCATCGCAGCCAGCAGATTGCGCGTGGTTTGAATGTCTCGCACTTGCGGAATATTTTCGAGAATCACCGGCTCATCGGTGAGCAGCGCCGCAGCCATACAGGGAAGCGCCGCATTTTTCGCCCCGCTGACCCGGATCGTGCCCAGCAGCGGCTCTCCGCCGCGAATAACAAGTTTGTCCATGATAAGAATCCTTGGTGAATTCTCATTTTAGCGGGGAATGGTCGCAACCGTGGTTAATCGAGAGGGCACGGCCTACCGGGGAACCCGTTCGTCGGCCAAAGTGAAGGCAGAGCAGCCGCCCGCTGCAAGACTCATGTGGGGACAGCCGCCCTCGGCTGTCCAGTCGAGCGCAACTCGACTCGCCGTTGCCTTTGATCTTGCTCCTGCCCCGCACGTCCCAGCTAGCTCGGTCCCGCCGCCGCCGCAATCGCCTGCCGCACATGCCCCTTCGCCTTCTTAAGCGCGGCAGTAGCCCGCCCTCGGCCCACCCCCGCGGCCAGCATCACCAGCGCGACTGGCGTCCGTAGTCCGGATTCTTCCAGCGTCCGTCCCGCCGTTTCCGAATCCGCTCCCGTGGCCCGTTCCAGAATGCTAATAGCCCGCTGCCTCAGCTTTTCGTTCTTCGGCGAGACATTCACCATCAAGTTGCCGTAGACGTAGCCCAGCCGCGTCATCGCCCCGGTCGAAATCATATTCAGCACCATCTTGTGCGCCGTACCGGCCTTCATGCGTGACGATCCAGCCAGCACTTCCGGCCCCACTTCCGTAACGATCGCAAAGTGTGCCGCCCGCTCCAGCGGCGACTCGCGATTGCAGGTAAGCGCAACGGTCTTTGCCCCACGCCGACGCGCCTCGCCAACCGCAGCCACAGTAAACGGAGTGCGCCCGCTGGAAGCGATTCCGATCACGACATCATGCTTCCCCGGCTTGCGTTTTCTCATCTCCGCACTCCCCAGCTCTTCGTCGTCTTCGCTGGCCTCCGTTGCCGAAGCCAGCGCCTTCGGCCCGCCCGCAATAATGTATTGCACCGTCCGCGGGTCAACATTGAACGTGGGCGGACATTCCGATGCATCCAGCGCACCAATCCTCCCGCTGGTCCCGGCCCCAACGTAAATGAGCCGTCCTCCATGCTGCAGCCCGGCAGCTACCAGATCAATCGCACGTGCAACTTGCGGCAGGGCGCGCCGCACCGCGAGCGCAACCACCGCGTCTTCCGCATTAATCAGGCTGGCAATCTCCAGCGAAGACTTGCGGTCGAGATCGTCGGCGTCCGGATGCGACTGCTCCGTGCGCAAGCGGCGAAGATCGCCTGTCTGTTTTTCTTTCTTGCTTTTCAAAAATGTCCTTTCAACCAGCCGCGTCCACGGCCTCGATTACCGCATCGTAAAATTTGGGCCGGACCTGCTTGATCGCCCAATTCGAACAGTCGGGCCAGGTCCGGTTCGTCAACAAGACTGCAGAAAGTTCACGCGCCGGGTCGATCCACAGCGAGGTTCCCGTGTAGCCGAGGTGACCGTACGCCTGCGTCGAAAAATATTTCCCGGACTGCGAAGGCGACGACGGTGTGTCCCATCCCAGTCCTCGAGAAGTGCCTGCCGGCGCGCTTTCCCGCCGCGTGAACAAAGCGACCGTCTCCCTGCGCAGAATCGGAGTCCCGCCACTCAGCATGGCATGCGCGAAGCGGGCTAGATCTTCAGCCGTAGAAAAAACTCCCGCCTGGGGCGCGACTCCACCGAGAACGCTGGCGTTTTCGTCCTGCACTTCGCCCTGGATGACGCGCTTGCGGAACGTGCGGTCGTCCTGCGTAGGCGGGATTTTAGCGCGGCCATCCGGCGGCGGATTATACGTTGTATGCCCCATGCCCAGCGGTCCAAAGACTTCGCGCTGGCAAAAGCGGTCCAGCGTTTCTGTCGCGATCCGCTCCAGCGCTTCGCCCAGAACCATGAACCCAATGTCGCTGTATTCGGCGCGCGACCCCGGCTCCGCAACCAGAGCCGTAGTCAAAGCCGCTCTAAGCAGTTGCTTGCGCGTGCCGGCTTTCAGGAAAAGCTTCTCGTACGCCGGCAGCCCCGACGAATGCGCCAGCAGCATGCGTAAGGTAACCGTGCGCCGTCGGGCGTCCCCACCTCCCGCGCCAACCTCGGCAAACTCAGGCACGATTCCAACTACGGGCGCATCCAGATCAACCAACCCGCGCTCATAGAGAATCATGGCCACCGTCGCAGTCGCCACCACTTTGGAAAGCGATGCCACATCGAACAGCGTACCGCTCGTAACCAGCGGCGAATCGGAATCGTAGGTAAACCGCCCCAACGCCTTCCTCGCCACCAGTCGCCCGCGATCGGTGACTGCAATTGAGGCACTTGGGAAAGCGCGATCAGCCATGGCGTTTTCGAGAACGCCGAAAGCGGAGGCAAAAATGTCGTCCTGGCGCTCGCAGGCGGAAAGCAGCGGCAAAGAATCTGAATCGGTGCGGTTCAGGCGATTTTCTTTCCTGGAAAGCGTTGGCGATCTGAGCGGTTTATAGCAGAGTTTGCCGGAAGCCGCAAAGCGGCCAGCGCCCTGATTGGCGCGCTCAACGGATCGAGCCTATCTTTATTCCTGTGTTTAAGCTCGAGAAAGCGGCAGATTTCGATTGAACGACGGGAGAACCTGTCCGGACATGATGCCCTCGCACGTAGTGTTCGAGGCACTCCCCTTACTTGAGTTCCTTGAGTCCTCCTGCCAGCTTTGTGTAAAGTCAGAGCATCCGTTCAGCTAACACCAATTCGCCGTCGGCTCCCCTCACGCCGCCAATGACTGCCTCGATCATGTCATTCCGAACGCGGCGAAGCCGGGTGGGGGACCTTACGATGCCCAGAGACCAGCAGCGCAGCGAGCGGGCACGTTCGCGGACTCATGCCCCTATGGCAGTCGTCGTTGTCGGAATCATCGCGGCCATTTTTGTCGCTGCAGCCGCCGCCACGTCCACCGCAACTGCAGCCGTCCCGCGTCCAGACGCCCAACCGATCGCCGCAGCCATTCCGCCCTCTTCCGCCGCGAACCCCGTTCGCCTCGCCGCCGTCGACGCAATCATCCAGCAAGCCATCGCCGACGGAAACATTCCCGGCGCTGTCCTTATCGTCGGCCACAACGGCAAGGTCGTTTACCGCAAGGCCTACGGCAGCCGCGCCCTCGAACCCAAACGCGAGCCCATGACGCTCGATACCGTCTTCGATCTCGCATCGCTGACCAAAGTGATCGCCACCACCACCGCCGTCATGCAACTGGTGGAGGAGGGAAAAGTTCGCCTCAACGATCCCGTAGCCAAGTACCTGCCGGACTTTGCGCAAAACGGAAAAGACGACGTCACCGTCCGGCAGCTCCTCACGCACTATTCCGGCCTGGCGCCTGACATCGATCTGAACCCGCCGTGGGAAGGGAAGGACACGGCCTATCGCATATCGTTCGCAGAAACGCTGCAAAACCCCCCGGGCTCGGCGTTTGTCTACAGCGACACCAATTTCATCGTGCTGGGCGCGCTGGTCGAAAAAGTCTCCGGCGAAACGCTGGACGAGTACGCCACTCGCCACATTTTCGCTCCACTAAAAATGCAGCACACTCGCTTTTTGCCCCCGCCCTCATGGCGCTCCAAGATCGCGCCCACGCAATATGATGAAAATGACCACATGCTGCGCGGCGTAGTCCACGATCCGCGGGCCCGCCGCATGGGCGGTGTGGCGGGCCACGCCGGCCTGTTCTCCACCGCCGACGATCTCGCCAAATTTGCTCAGACCTTGCTGAACGGTGGCGACGGCATTCTCTCGCCGCTAGCCGTAGAAAAAATGACCACTCCTGAACAGCCTCCGTCCGCGCCGTTGCTGCGCGGGTTCGGCTGGGATATCGACTCCCCGTTCTCCTCCAATCGCGGCGATCTCCTCCCCGTCGGCTCCTTCGGCCACACCGGCTTCACCGGAACATCGATGTGGATCGATCCCACCACCCAGACCTACATCATCCTGCTCACCAACGCCGTGCATCCCCGCGGTAAAGGCAACACCATCGCCCTCCGCTCGAAAGTCGCTACCGAAGTCGCTGCGGCATTGCCGCTGACTACGGACGAAAAAGAAAAGCTGCGCTGGCAGAGCATCACCGGTTACAACGAAGCCCAAAGCGGCGGACGCCGCCTCAACACGCGCAACGGCAGCGTGACAAACGGCATCGACGTGCTCGAAGCGCACGGCTTCGACATTCTTAAGCAACCAGAA
Source organism: Candidatus Sulfotelmatobacter sp. (assembly GCA_049675725.1). Lineage (GTDB taxonomy): Bacteria > Acidobacteriota > Terriglobia > Terriglobales > Acidobacteriaceae > Sulfotelmatobacter. Next base: position 7,734 of record JBAUAN010000144.1, read on the forward strand.
GGAAAAAAGCGCATCGGCCTCGTCACCAACCAGACCGGCATTGATGCCGATGGCCGCCGCACCATCGATATCCTCGCGCAGGCTCCCGGCGTTTCCCTCGACGCCATCTTCAGTCCCGAACACGGCGTCACCGGAAGTGTCGACACCACCGACATCAACAACTCGAAAGACGCCGCCACCGGCGTTCCGGTCTACAGCGTCTACGGCGCAACCGACGCCGCCCGTCATCCGCCCGAAGAAGTCGTGAAAAATCTCGATGCCATCGTGTTCGACGTTCAGGATGCCGGCGTCCGCTTCTATACCTACGAAACCACGCTCGGATATTTCCTCGAAGCCTCCGCCAAGGCAGGAATCGAATTGATCGTGCTCGATCGTCCCGATCCCATCACCGGCTCGTTCGTGCAAGGCCCAGTCTCCGATGCCGGCCACGAAAGTTTTACAAATTATTGGACAGTGCCCGTGCGTCACGGCATGACCATCGGCGAGCTCGCGAAAATGTTCAACGCCGAGCGCAACCTTAACGCCAAGCTCACCGTCGTTCCCATGGAAGGCTGGCAGCGCGGCGACTGGTTCGATTCCACCGGTCTCAGCTGGGTGAATCCGTCGCCCAACCTGCGCAGCGTAACCGAAGCCGCGCTCTATCCCGGAGTCGCATTGATCGAAGGCACAAATATTTCGGTAGGGCGGGGAACCGACACGCCCTTCGAACTCGTCGGCGCCCCCTGGATCAAGAGCCGCGAACTCGCGTCCTATCTCAACGCCCGCGCCATCGCCGGAATCCGCTTCGTTCCCGTCACCTTCACCCCATCGTCCGCCGTTTACAGCGGACAACAATGTCAGGGCGTCAACATCGTGCTCACCGATCGCAACGCCCTCGACGCTCCCGAACTAGGCCTGGAACTTGCCTCCGCCCTGCACAAACTCTACGCCCCAGATTTCAAAATCGAGCGCATGGCCGAACTGCTCGTAAATCAATCCGCGTTCGACGCCCTCATCGCCGGCGAAGACCCGCGCCGCATCGCGCAAGATTGGCAGCCAGGCCTGGCAACGTTCCAACAAGTTCGCAAAAAGTATCTGATTTATTAGTGATCGCTTTTCCATGCTCCTGTGGGGACAGCCGTCCCTTCGACTTCGCTCAGGGCAGGCTCTCGGCTGTCCGGTCGAGCGAAGCTCGACGGGCTCTCCGTAGCGGCGGCAATCTAGCCTCCCCCACCCCCGTCCTACAAGCCTTCCTCCATTTAGTGATATGCTTACCGCGATATGGAGATGACGAACCTGCTTCGGAAAGTCTTCCTGGTCGACCTGCTTCAGGGCTTGAAGGTCACCTTTCGCTACCAGGATCCCAAGGAAATCTATACCGAGCAGTATCCGCTGGAGCGCCCGCAGGTGGCCGAGCGTTACCGCGGCGCGCCCCGCCTCAACGTCAACCCGGACACCAACGAGACTATGTGCATTGCCTGCGACCTCTGCGCGCTGGCCTGTCCGGAAAATCTCATCGTCGTCTCCAGCGAACGCAACGAGCACACCCGCCGCAAGGAACTCACCAACTTCACCTACGACCTGAGCCGCTGCATGTTCTGCGGCCTCTGCGAAGACGCCTGCCCCGTCGACGCCCTCGAACTTACCCAGGATTTCGAACTCGCCAGCTACACCCGCGAAGGCTGGATCTGGGACCGCAAAACCCTCGAAGAAGGCCCGCAGCCCACGCAATATAAAAAGTAGTCCGCCCTTGACGTATGTAGGACGGACACTCTTGTCCGTCGCCTTTGACGTTGCCTTTGCTGTCTGTGGAGGCAGGTGGCTGTCTTCTTACTTCTGCATTTTGACCTCTGACCTCTGAATTCTGAGTTTTCGCCCGATCTGTGGAAATCTTGTCAAGACCCTAAACGTGAGAGTTTTAGGTCAAGTCGCTGATTCGGCGGCAGATATAAATTTGCAAACCATGGCACATTTCCCTCCTGAATTTGCTATTCTGGATATAGAGAGTAAATAACAGCGGCGCAGGCCTTCCAGTCTGCGCCGTTCGTGTTTTCGGCCCCAAAATACCGACCCGAACAGAAGGGAAGTGCACAGGGTGCAGCGTACCGGCTGCGCCTTTTTTTTATGGAGAACCAAAGCGACAATTCGGAAGGCGAGCAGCAACCAGAAGAACCGATCGAAATTCAAGCAGTCTCCGAGCCCAGCGACAAACGGCGCGGAGAAGCGGCCGAGGCAGAGTTCATCGCACGGGCCCAAGTCTTAGGCTTCTCCGCCTTGAAGCCGTGGGGAGAATGCAACCGCTATGACGTGGTCATCGACCACGGCAGCGGCTTCTGGCGGATTCAGGTGAAGTTGTCGTCCTACTCTTGCCAGTCCCGCTACCACCTCGTGCTGTCAATCCGCGGCGTGACTTATACGGCGGCCGAAATCGATTTTGTCGCCGGCTACATCGCTCCGTTGAACTTGTGGTACATCATCCCGATTGAACTGGTCGCATCCCAGAGCGCGGTGTCCATCTTTCCCCACACCCGCCGCGGGTCAAAATACGAAAGATACCGCGAAGCCTGGTGCCTGCTGGATTGCACCCGCGAGGCCCGGGGATGGAACGACATCCCGGCAGTCTGCCGCTGCCCGCAGCTAGCCGTGCGCTGCGCAGTGTGCCCGTTGCAAAAATAACGGCGCGCTTTTGATGTTGCCTTTGACTTTATGTAGGACGGACACTCTTGTCCGTCGCTTTTGACGTTGGTCTTGATTTTGATGTTGCCTTTGACTTTGTGTAGGACGGACACTCTTGTCCGTCGCTTTTGACGTTGGTCTTGAAGTTGCCTTTGAAGGGCGCGATCAAACGCAAAATCAAAACCAGCCCCAAAACCAAGATCAACGGCGACGGACGAGGGTCTGCGTCCCACACAGGCCTATGTTCATCCGTCACAGACAGCGACAGCGAAACTCTGGTGCAATCGTCGGCGTGAAAAGCCAGGACAAACAACTACAACCGCCTCCCCGCGCGGCTCTGGAACGAATGTACGACTACAGGCGCAAGATGCCGCACTATCAGAAGGCGGGACGGGCGATGTTCGTCACATTCTGCAAGGGCACTCGATACCCATTCTCGCCGCAGGCCTGGGACGCCGTCCTCCGGCACTGCCTGCACGATCACGGAAAACGCTACGAGCTTCACGCCGCAGTGGTCATGCCGGATCATGTGCATCTTCTGCTGATGCCGTTGCGTGACGAAAAGGGCTGGCCTTACGGTCTGCCGTCGATTCTGAAGGCGCTAAAGGGAGCGTCAGCCCGAAGCATCAATCAACTATCGGGCTCGAACGGCCAAGTCTGGCAGCAGGAATCGTTCGACCACGTGCTGCGATCACAAGAAAGCTTCGACGAGAAACTGGAGTACATCCGGCAGAACCCGGTGCGGCGGGGATTAGTGAGCAGACCTGAAGACTATCCGTGGCTTTGGGTGTGTAGGACGGACACTCTTGTCCGTCGCTTTTGACGTTGGTCTTGAATGGTCTGGGGCAGATAAGGGTGGCGGGGACCGCGCACGCCAGCCTTCAGCTTGCAGGTCCCTGCTCTCTCTTGGGGACCAGGGACCGATTTGCCCAGATGTCATAGACATCGTCAAAGAATCCATCCGCCGCCTGACAGCCGCAGATCCGAGCGAGGTCATGGCCTGCCCGCGTTAGGAGTACTGTGCCGACCGCAAGATCATTGTCGAACTCATTGGGCAACGTGAGCTCCAGCGGCGCGTCATAGTAATAAACAGTGACTTTCTGGGGCAATTTTGTAAACTTAAATCCGGCGAAATTTTCAAACTGGATCAGTCCAAGGGTCTCGAGGTGACTCAGCAAATTAAAGTAGACCTCCGACCGACCGTAAATCTCTTGCCGAACGTCGAAAACTAGCGGCACAATGCTGTTTGAAATGACCCAGGCAAAGCCACAGAGGCGCATGAATTGCTCCGCGTCGCGCTTGTCTAAATCGGACAGCAAGTTGACGGTTCGTTTTGAGATTGTGCCAAGACAGTTAGCTTCACTGGCCAATAGCTTGGACCATAGCTTCTGCATAGCTTCATCTGAAATTATCCGTGACCTGTCGAAAAAGTTGGTGATCCAGTCATCTTCAACGTTCTGCGGGCAGGATTTCTCATCGAGAAGCGGTAGGGCTTTCTGAGTGACCGCTTCAATATTTGACTGCTTCTTCGCCTCCTCCTCGAGAAAGCGGTGCATGGCGCGCCTCTGAAGGTCGGTGACCTGAATCCTACCTTCGGCTTGAATCCGCTCCGCCGCGGCCTCGGCTCTTGCTACCCTCACAATCTGGTAGGGCTTGAAAACGCCGCCCACAGCGTCCGAGATTTTCTCGACGAGAACGCTGGCCGGCCTTGTGAGTTCGCCTAGGTTAGCTAGCGGGTTCTCTGTCATTTCAAATCAATCTGAAAACTGGAGCATATCTCAGCGGCCAACGTCAAAAGCGACGGACAGGAGTGTCCGTCCTACATAAGTCAAAGGCAACTGCAACGGCACCGCGTTATACTTTCCTATATGGCTGGAGTTCCACAGAGCAATTCGCAGAAGACGTTTTATCTGGAGACCTTCGGGTGCCAGATGAATGTGCATGACTCGGAAAAAGTCATTGGCACGCTGCTGCATGAAGGGTACCGGCAGGTGGAGACCGTCGAGGAGGCGGACCTGATCCTTTACAACACCTGCTCGATTCGCGACAAGGCGGAGCAGAAAGTTTTTTACCGGCTGGCCGACTACAAGAAGCTGCAGGCGCAGGGCAAGACGTTTGGCGTGCTGGGATGCGTGGCGCAGCAGGAAGGAGAAAAGATTTTCGAGCGGGCGCCGCATGTTTCGCTGGTATGCGGGTCGGCGTCGTACCGGAAGCTGTCGGAGATGCTCACGCAACTGGCAGCAGGTCAACTGGAGAAAAAGAAGATTGAGGCGGCGCGTTCCGAAACTGGAGAGCGCGAGACCGCGAAGCTGGTGCGCATTACCGGGCTTGACGATCGCCAGACCGACGAATGTTTCGAAACGGAATTCACTGCGCGTACGAATCCTTACCGCGGATATATCACCGTCATCGAAGGGTGCGACAAGTTCTGTTCTTATTGCGTTGTCCCCTACACCCGCGGGAAAGAGCGCAGCCGGACGGCGGAGTCCGTGCTGGCGGAAGCGCGGCAGATGGCTGACCTGGGTTACAGCGAGATTCAGTTGCTGGGGCAGAACGTGAATTCGTACAAAGATCCGACCAGCGATCTCAGAAAGAAGCGGACGTTCGCGGAATTGCTGGCGGCGGTCGGCGAAGTGCCCGGAATCCGGCGGGTGCGGTTTACCACGTCGCATCCGCGCGACTTTGGACGCGACATTGTGGAGGCGATCGACGCCGTGCCCACGCTTTGCGACCACGTGCACTTGCCGGTGCAGAGCGGCTCGACGCGCGTGCTGGAGGCGATGCAGCGGCTCTACAACCGTGAGCAGTATCTGGAGCGCATCAGCTGGATCAAGGCGGCGAAGCGCGACATCAGCATCACCAGCGACATGATCGTCGGATTTCCGGGAGAGACAGAAGCTGATTTCGAGGAGACTTTGAGTCTGCTCGACGAGGTCGGCTACGACAGCGTGTTTACCTTCAAGTATTCGCCGCGGCCGAATACTCCGTCGTTGAGTTTGGAAGATGCGATTCCGGATGCGGAGAAGGCGCGTCGGCTGGAAGTGATCATGGGCCGCCAGCGGGAGATACAGATTGCGCGGTACAAGAAATACGTGGGGGCAAGTGTTGAAGTAATGGTTGAAGGATTCAACGCAGGGCGGGGCCAGTGGATAGGGCGGACCTCGCAAAACAAGACGTTGAATTTTGTGGGTGTCGGACCGAAGGTCGGGGGCTACTGCTGGGTGAGGGTGACGGCAAGTTTTCCGAACTCGCTGGTGGGTGAGATGGTATAACGTGAAATATTCGGGGAGGGCACGATGGAAATCGAAATGACGATCCGCGGCTTAATGCTCGATCCGGTGACGCAGATGCCGATTGTGATTCTTAAGGGGGTGGGTGGGGAGCAGGTGCTGCCGATCTGGGTGGGGCATTTTGAGGCGCATGCGATTCAGATGGAGATGGAGAAAGTCAGCGCGCCGCGTCCGATGACGCACGACTTGATCAAGAATGTGCTGACCGGCCTCGAGACGCAGGTGCACCGCGTGGTAGTGACGGAGCTGCGCGAAGATACGTTTTATGCGGTGATCTGGCTGGAGCGCGGGGGCGAGGTGGTGAGCGTGGACTCGCGTCCCTCGGACGCGCTGGCGCTGGCGCTGCGGGTGGATTGTCCCATTTTTGTGGATGAAGTGGTGCTGAAGAATTCGAAATTGGCGGCCAGCGCCAATGAACGGCTCTCGAGCGATGAGCTGCGGAAGTATCTGGAAGGGCTCAACGACGAGGACATGGGCAAATACAAGATGTAGGGACTGACGGCTCTCAGCTGTCAGCCATCAGGGAGTCGAAATTGGCGGGGAGGGCCTAGAGCCCCGCTTAACTTAACATAATACCTGTTATCGGACACTGTGTGGATGACGAACCGGCCCAACCGTGAACGCTGGCTGCATGACGTGGACGCCCGGCAGCGCAACGTGGTGTTCCCCGACACGGTACAGAACGAGGGCCGATTCTGGCGCAATCTGGGAAATCAGGGTTGGACCACCGCTATCAAAATTGGGATGTTTGTTCTGGGAATCGTGGTTTTCGCTCGCCTGGCCATGTTCGTGATCATGTTTTTTGGGAAGGGTTCCAATATTTGGTTGCTCGCAGTGGCGGTGGTATTTTGGGGCGCCATTTTTGGCTTGATCGCATGGGCTACGCGTCGCGCTCTCCGGCGTATCGAGGATGCTCGACGTACCAAAGACATACAAGCTCTGAGCGGGAGCCCCGTCCGGGTTGGTGAACGGGCGCCGTCCCTACGGGGCTAGCTCGCAGCTTTACCCGGCACTTACCTGCCGGGCTTTCACATGCCGCCCCATTCGGGGCTCGTATCTCTGGGCGACGGACAAGAGTGTCCGTCCTACATGAACAACACCAAGGGCAAGGTCAAAGGCAAGCGGGCAAGAGTGCCCGCTCCACATAATCGAAATCAACGCTTCCGTTGGCTGGGTTCCTTCAAGGTGTACTTTAACAAGCACCAGAGGGCGCGGAAGCCGTCTTTCCAGCCGATTTTTTTGCCTTCTTCGTAGGTGCGTCCCCAATAGCTGATGCCGACTTCGTAGACGCGGAGGCCGCGTTTGGCGATTTTAACCGTGATTTCGGGTTCGAAGCCGAAGCGGTCTTCTTCGATGGGGATGGCCTGCAGGATCTCGCGGCGGAAGACTTTGTAGCAGGTTTCCATGTCGCTCATGTTCATGTTGGTGAGGGCGTTCGAGAGAATCGTCAGCAGCCAGTTCCCTACCGAATGCCAGTAGTAAAGAACGCGGTGCGGGCCGCTGCCGAGGAAGCGGGAGCCGTAGACGACGTCGGCTTTGCCCTGGACGAGCGGACCGAGAAGCGCGGGATAGTCGGCGGGATCGTATTCGAGATCGGCGTCCTGGATGAGGACGAAGTCTCCGGTGGCTTGCTGGATGCCGAGGCGGAGGGCTGCGCCTTTGCCGGTATTTTTGGGCTGCAGGAAGACGCGGATCTGGGGATGTGCGGCGGCGAGGTCGGAGAGGATTTCGCGGGAGCCGTCGCGGGAACCGTCGTCGACGCAGAGCAGTTCCAGGTCGATCTGGTTCAGATCATTCTGGTTTAGATCATTCTGGTTTAGATCGGTGGGGACGGCCAGGACTCGGGCTACGACTTCGCGGAGAGTGGCCTGCTCGTTGTAGACGGGCATTACGACGGAGAGTTTCATGAGGGCGAGTTCCAAGTTACGGGGCGAGGGTGGGAAGCGTCAAGGGTTCGGGAAAACACGGGTCAGGGGGCAGGGTTCAGGGGTCAGTTTGTAGTAGGAACAGGGAGGATCAGGGGCAACGGCAAGAGCAAACAAAAGCAACGGCAAGGGCAAAGGCGACGGACAGGAGTGTCCGTCCTACATGGGCAGGATTCTTAGGTTACCTTTTTTCGCGGGGCGGTTTGGCAGCTTGACTACCGAGAACCAGAAACTCTCCACTGCGCGCACGATGTTCTGAAAAGTTCGGAAGTCGATGGGTTTGACCACATAACAGTTGGCGCCCATGTGGTAGCTCTCGAGCACGTCGGTCTCAGCCGCCGAGGAGGAAAGGACGCAGACGGGAATGCTTCGTAGGCCGTCATCTCTTTTGATGTTCCACAGAACCGCTCGACCATCCAGTCCTGGCAGGTTGAGGTCAAGCAGAATCAGGTCGGGGGTGGGGCCCGAAGCAAACGGCCCGCGCTTATGCAGTATGTCGATCGCCTGAGTGCCGTTGACCGCCACCGTCAACTCAATTTGCAACTTGCTTGCCGCCAGACTTTCCCGGGTGAGATCTGCGTCGCCAGGATTATCCTCCACCAGCAGCACTTGAATAGCTTCTGCCATTGCCAGTCTCCTTTTCAGCCGGACGAATTGTGAAATAGAACGTTGTCCCGGTGCCGGGAACCGACTCGAACCAAATCCTGCCGCCGTGGCGTTCGACAATTTTCTTGGCGATGGCCAAGCCAATCCCGGATCCCTCGTATTGTTCGCGGGTGTGGAGGCGCTGGAACATTTGAAAAACGCGGCCGCTGTTGTCTTTCTCCATGCCGATTCCGTTGTCGGCGACGGCGAAGCGAACCATAGTCTCGACCACTTCGGCGCTGATTCGAATCCGCGGAGCGCGTTCGCCGTGGAACTTGATGGCGTTGGCGATCAGGTTCTGAAAAACCTGCCCGAGTTGCAGTTCATCGGCCTGAACGGCGGGCAGAGACTCCTGGACGATGACTGCCTCACTGGCCTGCACGGCATTCTGCAGGCCCACCAGCACCGTGGCGAGGACGGCTGAGGTGTCGGTGAACTGCAGTGGTTTTGCCGTGGTGCCAACACGGGAGTATTCCAGAAGATCGGTGATGAGGTGTTGCATGCGGTGGGCGCCGTCGACGGCGTAACCAATGAATTTGTCGGCTTTGTCGTCGAGTTTGCCGCGGTAACGCTCGCCCAGGAGTTCGCAATAGCTGGACACCATGCGTAAGGGCTCCTGCAGGTCGTGGGAGGCGACGTAGGCGAATTGTTCGAGTTCGTGGTTGGAGCGCGCCAACTCTTCCACTTTTTGAGCCAGCGCCTCCTGGGCGTGACGGCGCTCCTCGCGCACGTCTCTCTCCGACAGGGCGCGGCGGATGGCGACTGGGAGCCGGGCCAGGGTGCCCTTCAGCACGTAATCGGTGGCGCCCTGCTTGAGGCACTCCACCGCGTTGACCTCGCCCAGCGCGCCCGAAACCAGGATCAGGGGGACGTCCAGCTTTTCGCGACCCAGGATTTCGAGAGCCTCCATGCCCCGCCACTGGGGCAGGTTGTAGTCGGCCAGCACGATGTGAGGGCAGTGGGCGCGGACTTCTCGAGTAAAGTCTTCGGGGGTTTGCACCGCGACGGCAATAAAATCAAACTCGGCGCGGCGCAGTTCGCGCTGCACCAGTTCGAGATCCACCGGATTGTCTTCGACGAGCAGGAAGCGCAGTGTGCCAGGCAGAGCCACAGGCTGTGGCGGGACGGGAAGAGTTTCATCGCTCATGAAGTTCTGCTCCTACTCCGTTTCGCGAATCCCCGTTTCGCGATTCATGGTTGACCGGGGGCTGATTGACCACGAGCCAATACATGCCCAGAGTCTTCACCGTCTCGCGGAACTGGTCAAAGTCGACCGGCTTCTGGATAAAGCTGTTGACACCGGAGTTGTAGCCCTCGATCAAGTCGCGTTCTTCTTTGGAGGAAGTCATGATGACGACGGGGATGGACTTTGTGCGAGGGTCGTTTTTGAGCTGCTTCAGGACCTGCAGGCCGTCGACCTTGGGCATCTTCAAGTCGAGCAAAACCAGCTTGGGCGGGTGATCGAAGCTCCGCTGGGAATAAGCCTCGCGGCAGAAAAGGAAATCCAAAGCCTCCTCGCCGTCGCGCACCACGAAGATACTGTTGGCAAGTTTTCCGTGACGCAGGGCATGCAAAGCCAGATCGATGTCGTCCTGGCTGTCTTCCACCAGGAGAATGTCAACGGTAGTAGTCATGTTCAGCCTCCGCTGTTGGCGGCGAGAGCTTTCGATTCGGAACGTGCCAGAGTGCCGAGAGTGAAATAGAAAGTTGCGCCGTGATCAATTTCCGCTTCGGCCCACACCTGGCCTCCATGTTTCTGGACGATGCGATGCACCGTGGCGAGGCCCACGCCGGTGCCTTCAAAATCTTCGGCGCGGTGCAGGCGCTGGAACACCCCAAATAGCTTATCGGCATATTTCATGCTGAAGCCCACTCCGTTGTCCCTAACGAAGATCACGGTTTGGCCGTCTTTTACGGTCTGGCCGATCTCGATAACCGCCGGAGACCTGGGGCGGGAGTACTTGAGGGCATTGCCAATAAGGTTTTGAAAGACCTGGCGGACCAAAATGGCATCGCATTCCACAATGGGCAACTCGGCGACTTTCCATTGCACCTGGCGTCCTGCGATCTCCGGTTCGAGCATAGTGATGACGTCCTGCACGACGGAGCCGAGGCCGGTAGCATGAACGGCCAGGGTCTGGCGACCTACGCGCGTCAGGTTCAATAATTCGTCCACCAGTTGGCCCATGCGGCCGGCGCCCTGCTCGATGCGCTGGAGGTGGCGTTGTGCTTCGGCGGGGAGGGAGGGAGCGAAATCTTCGATCACAATTCTGGCAAATCCGCTGATGTGGCGCAGCGGGGCGCGGAGGTCGTGCGAAATGGAATAAGAAAAAGCTTCGAGTTCTTTGTTCGCGGATTGCAGTTCGGCGGTGCGGGTGGCGACCCGGAGTTCCAGTTCTTCATTCAGCTTGCGGATTTCCCGTTCGTCGGCTCTTCTGCGGGAAATATCACGGAAGGCGGCCACTCCGCCGCGCAGCACGCCGTTCTTGTCTTTCAGGGGGCTGCCGTTAATCTCGATCCAAATGCCCCCGCCAAGGGTGCGGTTTTTCAGGAACATCTCGGCGGCGCTGGCCTCCCCGTGAATGGCGCGCAGCGAAGGGTTTTGCTCAGGCGGGAACGGCGTCACGGCGTCGGGCAGATACACGCCGTAGTGGGTGGTCCACTGCTCGGGAGACATTTCGGCGGGACCCATGCCAACGATTCTTTCCGCTGCCGGGTTCCAGAGAATGAACTTTCCTTGCGTGTCGGTGGCGACCAATCCCTCAGACATGCTGTCGAGCACGGACTGCAGCATGAGCGTTTGGGATTCCAGAGCCTCGCGCGACCCAGCCAGTTCGGCGGACTTCAGGGCGAGTTCCTCCGCTTTCTGGACGAGCGCTACTTCAGCCTGTTTGCGCTGGGTTACGTCGGCGCGGATGGCGATATACTGGCGCGGCTTGCCGTCCTCGGCCGCGAGCGGGACGATGGTGGTGTCAACCCAGTAGAGCGATCCGTCCTTGGCGCGGTTGCAGATTTCGTCGTGCCACACCTGGCCGTTGGCGATGGCGTGATACATCTGCTGGAAAAATTCTTTCGGGTGGTGGGCGGAGTTGAGGATGCGGTGGTTCCGACCCAGCAGTTCGTCCTTGGAATACCCGCTGATGGTGCAGAACTTATCGTTGACGTAGGTGATAGTTCCCTGCACGTCAGTGGTGGCCACAATGGCATGCTGATCGAGCGCGAACTTCTGGTCAGCCAGTTCCTTGAGCGCGGCCTCGCTGGTGACCAAGCTTTGTTGCAGAGCTTGTTCGGCCTGTTTGCGTTCGGTGATGTCGGCGCGAATTGCCATGTACTGCCGAGGCTTGCCGCCAGAGTCGAGCAGGGGGACGACGGTGGTATCGACCCAGTAGATCGACCCGTCCTTGGCGCGGTTGCAGATTTCGCCCCGCCACACCTGGCCGTTGGCGATGGTGTGATACATCTGCTGGAAAAATTCCTTGGAGTGGTGGCGGGAGTTGAGGATGCGGTGGTTCTGGCCGATCAGTTCTTCCTTGGAATACTTGCTGATGGCGCAGAATTTATCGTTTACGTACGTGATGGTGCCCTGCACGTCAGTGGTCGCGACGATGGCGTGCTGATCGAGCGCGAACTTCTGGTCCGCCAGATCCTTGAGCGCCGCCTGGCTGGTGGCCAGGCTTTCCACCATGACCTGCTCCACTCTTTTTTGCTCGGTGATGTCGCGGGCAATCTTTGAAGCGCCCACGATCGTGCCCTGGCTGTTTCGAATCGGCGAGATGGTCGCGGAAACCTCGATTTTCCTGCCATCCTTCCGCACCCGGACGGTTTCGAAATGGTCCACACTCTGGCCTTGCCTGATCCGTCCAAGAATCTGGGGTTCTTCGCCCGCGCGCTCCGGCGGAAGAAGCATCAGCATGGGCTTGCCGATAGCCTCCGCAGGCGGGTAACCGAAAATCTTTTCCGCGCCACGGTTCCATGAAGTGATCACGCCTTCCAGAGTCTTGCTGACAATGGCGTCGTCGGAGGATTCGACTACGGCCGCCAGCCGTTCGCGTCCTTCCTCAGCCCGCTTGCGCTCGGTGATGTCCGCACGAATTGCCATGTACTGCCGAGGCTTGCCGCCAGAGTCGAGCAAGGGGACGACGGTGGTGTCAACCCAATAGGTTGAGCCGTCCTTGGCGCGGTTGCAGATTTCGCCCCGCCACACCTGGCCGTTGGCGATGGTGTGATACATCTGCTGGAAAAACTCCTTGGGGTGGTGACGGGAGTTGAGAATGCGATGGTTCTGGCCGATCAGCTCCTCTTTGGAATATTTGCTGATGGCGCAGAACTTCTCGTTGACATAGGTGATGGTGCCCTGCACGTCAGTGGTCGCGACGATGGCGTGCTGATCGAGCGCGAACTTCTGGTCCGCCAGATCTTTGAGGCTGTGCTTCAGCGCTTCCCCAGCCTGCTCGCGCTCTGCAACCTCGAATTGCAGGGCCGCGGTCCGTTGCTCGACCCGTTGCTCCAGTTCGGCGTTCAGGATGCTGAGTTGGGTGCGGGCCCGCTCACTGATGTTGATCTCGCGGTTGACGGCGAGCCGGGCGAGCAGCCAAAGTACGACGCTGAGGAAAACCCCGAGCACGGCGATGACCCTGGTCCGCTGGCGGCCCGCCTGAGCGGTTTCCGAGCGCTGGGTCAACAACCTGGCCTCCTCGGCATACATGTCACGCGTCGTGGCGCGCACTATATCGAGCAACCGCTCGGTCTCCACAGCGTCGCGGCTGCCGCCGGGATACGCTCCCAACTGCCGGCGTTTGGCGATGATGCTATCGGCAAATTGCAGCGCAGATCCCACCTGCCATTCCAGTTTGTTTATCCGCAGTTGCTGGCTCTGATTGTCGGCGGTTAGATGGCGCAATGCGTCTTCGTCCCAGTGGACATCGTTGCGAGCGGCCTGGTAGTGCACCAGCAACGGCTCTTGCCCGCTCAAGGCAAAACCGCGTGCGCTGCTTTCGGCTTCGATCACATTTCTGGTGGTGCGCTGCACCGTCTCCATCACTTCATGGGTATGGGATACCCAGTAGGCATCCTGCTCTGCCCGCTGGGCGCCGCGCCAGGAAGCGAAGCCGAGGAAAATGGTGAGCAGCACGGCAATGATGAAGCCCCCGGTGACCCTGCGCCGGAGGGGCGCATTGACGGGCGCGTCAAACCGTTTGCGCTCGGCGATTTGACGTTCCAGATTGCGATTGACTTCTTGCAGCTGGATCTGGCCGGACAGTGACATCACTCGTGGAACCAGCGGTATGAGCATGGCCGCCGTGATCACAGATGCGACCGCAGTGATGGCTTTGATGACTCCGGCCAGCAGGTAGTTGCCGTGCCAGACGTTCCAGATTTCCATCAAGTGCGTGGTGCCGCAAGCGAGAATAAAGGTGCCAAACATCCAGAAGATTCGGTTGAACGGTATATTGCGATTCTTGCGGATGAAATAGATGAGAACGACGGGAATGCAGTAATAGGAGACAGTGATCAAAGCGTCGGAACTGACGTGCAACCACAGCAACAGCGGGTCCCACAGATAGCAGTATCCATGCGGCATGAAATCATGAGGCATAAGAGGCGGACACTTCGGCCCGATTACAAGGGGTATGGTTAGTCATCGGCGTCGGCGGACGAAACTTTAGGAGCGTTGTTTGCGGGTGCAGGACGGGGTTCGTCGGTCAAAGGCGGGAGTTAGGGTCAAGAGACAGAGCAAGGTCAAGGTCAAAAGCAACAGCTAAGGTCAAAAGCAACAGCTAAGGTCAAAAGCAACAGCAAGATCAAGAGCAACCGCAAGGTCAAGAGCAACAGCAAGATCAAGAGCAACAGCAAGATCAAGGGCGACGGACAAGAGTGTCCGTCCTACACTTGCAGGACGATTCGGGGATGGAACAGGGTGCCGGCTACGCGGGTGGCGATGGCGATGAGATTTTTCTGGCCGGAGAACACTTTGACCTGGCGGGCGCGAGAGAGTTCCGGCAGGTTGACAGGGCGTCCGGCGCGAATGCGGGCGGCATTGACTTCGTCGGCGGTGACGGAGGGAAATTGCGGCAGCAGGAGGCGGGGGTGGACAAAGAGATCTTCCAGTGAGTGGGGGATGGATTTCGGCGTACCTCTTTGTGTGCCGTGTTTTTCTGACTGAGGAGTTGCTGGTCGAGTATCTCCCGGTTCTGGATTCGCCGCTTCAGTGTTGGCCGCTGCTTCGAGTTCCTCAAGGGTGTGCGCGTCGGCGATGGAAAATTCTGCGACCGCGGTGCGGCGGAGGGACTCCAGATGCGCGCCGCAGCCGAGTTTCTGACCCATTTCGTGGGCTACGGAGCGCATGTAGGTGCCAGAGGCTACGCGGGCGTGGAAGCGGGCGCGGTCGGCTTCGACCGCGAGGATTTCGAATTCCTTGATCTCGACCTGCACCGGCTGCAGGACGACTTCTTTCTTCTTGCGCGCCAGTTTGTAGGCGGGGACACCATGAATTTTTTTGGCGGAGAATGACGGGGGCATCTGCTCGATCACGCCGCGGAAGCCGGCGGCGAGGGTCACGACTTGATCCAGATCCAGGAGGACGGGCTGCGCGGGAGCGGCGGGTTCGCCTTCGGCATCGTAGGTGTCGGTGGCGAAGCCGAAGCGAATCACACCCTCGTAGGATTTTTCCGAGGCGGTGTAAAACTGCGCCAGGCGGGTGAGGTTGCCGATGACCAGAGGGAGGACGCCGGTGGCGAGAGGATCGAGCGTGCCCAGGTGGCCGACCGAGCGCTCGTGCAGGATGCGCCGCACGCGATTGACCACATCATGGGAGGTAAGGCCGCCGGGCTTGTCGATAATCAGGACACCGTTCATGGGATTTGGTAATTTGGTAGTGGCTCGACGACTGATACCAACTTACCAGACTCTCCATGCTTCCTCTCAAAGACGACCAGCCGAGCTACAGCACGCCGTATGTAACCTGGTTTCTCATTGCGCTAAATCTTCTTATCTATTTGTTTCAGACGACGCTGGATCCGAGGAGTTCTGAACTGCTTGCCAGGCAGTTCGGCGAGGTGCCGGCGCACCTGGCGGCATTTCTGACGGGGTCGCACCGCTACTCGGCGCCGCAGGTGGTGCTTCCCTTCTTTACGTCGATGTTTCTGCACGGATCGTGGATGCACGTGATTGGCAACATGTGGTTCCTCTACATCTTTGGCGACAATGTGGAGGACTATCTGGGACATTTCAAATATCTTGTGTTTTACCTGGTTGCAGGTTTGATTGCGATGGCGACGCAGGTGGCGATTAATCCGCACTCGACCGTGCCGACGATCGGGGCCAGTGGAGCAATTGCTGGGGTGTTGGGAGCGTATTTCGTTCAGTATCCACGGGCGCGTGTCCTGACGTGGTTTTTTGTGTTCATCATGTACATACCCGCGTGGTTCGTGCTGGGAGAGTGGTTCGTGATGCAGTTTCTCTATGGGACGGCCAGCCTCTCGGCAGCGCAGGCGGGGCGTGATCTGGGCGGCGTCGCCTTCTGGGCGCACGTGGGCGGGTTCGTAGCGGGGATGCTGATGATCAAACTGTTTCCCGAGCGGAGCCAGAGATCTCCTTACGCGTATCGCTAGACTTTGCCGTGTATGGTCTGATACATCCGCTCGAACACACGGCCAAAGTCAAAGTCCCCACCCTCTTTCGCAAAGAGCGCGAAAGAAGGATGGGGCACCCGGAATCGTCAATGTCTATATCTAAGGTCAAAAGCGACGGACAGGAGTGTCCGTCGTGCATTATTTTTTGGGGCGCGATTCGGGCGGAACCAGGCCGGACAGGCGGTAATAGACCACTAGCTGGCCGTAGTGTTCGCCGGAGTGCTCGATAAAGCCGTAGGCGAAGTCTTCAACTCTTATTTTTTTATGCGCGAAGGGATCGACGATCAGCTGTGCCATCCCTTTGTCGCCCCTGGCCTGGATGGCGGCCGCTCCATCGGCGAAGGATTTCTTAACGAATGCGACCAGGTCGGCTCGGGTCTTGTACTGATCGGGTTTGGGGTTTTCATTGACGGCATCTTTTGAACCCGTGACAGCGTTGGTGAAGTAATAGTTGGCTCCGGCGGCGTGCAGGAGTTGCTCCGCAAAGCTGCGCTGTGCCGGGGTGGGCTTGAAATCATATTTATCTTCCGGGAAGTCTTCGGCCATGGCGATGAGCTTGCGGCCAATGTCGTTCCAGGAATCGAGCACGACTTTGGAGGGACTGTCCGGGGGCTTGACCGCATCTTTTTTCAGTGCATCTTGCGCGCGGGTGGATGGGGCGAGAATTCCGGCGGCCAGGACGATTGTGGCGGCTAACAGTGGCAGCTTCATGGGTATTCCCCTCTCTGATTTCAATTTTGAATCTGCGGCGGCAATTCTAATCGGACTCGCGGGAGCTGGAAAGGTGAGCGGAAGCGGACTGGTGGGCACGCCGAATTAAGCTGGCAGGGATCCTTCGGCTACGACATGCCTTTCGCTTTGCGAAAGGCACGCCTCCGCTCAGGATGACAATCGGAGTTGGACGGCGATGTTTTGCAATACGAATCTCTAGGTTCCGTTGGGGCGCTGGCGGATCAGGGAGAGGAATTCGGAGCGAGTTTCTTCTTCGCTGCGGAAGCAGCCGAGCATGGAGGAGGTGACCGCGGCGGAATGCTGCTTTTCGACGCCGCGCATCATCATGCACAAATGACGCGCCTCGATGACCACGCCGACGCCTTGCGGTTCGATCACTTTCTGGATGGTCTCGGCGATTTGCGTGGTGAGCCGCTCCTGAATCTGCAGGCGGCGGGAGAAAATTTCGATCAGACGCGGAATTTTGCTCAGCCCGATGACTCGGCCGTTGGGAACGTAGGCCACGTGGACCTTGCCGAAGAAAGGCAGCATGTGGTGTTCGCAGAGGCTGAAGACTTCGACGTCTTTTACGATCACCATTTCGTCGTAACTCACCGTGAAGAGGGCGCCTTTGAGCATGGCTTCGGGATCTTCGTGGTAGCCCTTGGTGAGGAACGTCATAGCCTTGTGAACGCGCTCGGGGGTGCTGGTGAGGCCTTCGCGCTCGGGGTCTTCGCCGAGGCGGATGAGGGTTTCGCGGACCAGGTCTTCGTAGCTGGCGCTGGTCAGGGTGACGGGTTCGGTGGTGGGCTTGGTCATTGTTGTTTTGGTCCCGGTGTTGAAATCTGTCGTCGGCCGCTTCCCTGCTGTTATTTCTGCACTTCGGCTGTACCCGAGTATTCGAAGGAATTCATCATAGTTTCTTCGATTCGCACTCCTTCCAGATGCGCCTGGCGGAAGCCTCGCTGCAATATTTCGTAAATCTCGACGCAGAGATTCTCCGTAGTAGGCACGGTTTTTGCGAATTCATGGAGCGTATTCAGGTTCTCAAGGTCGTAGCGGGAGAGCACTTCCCTTTCGACAAAGCCATCGAGGTCGACCAGATTGCAGACCATGCCGGTGCGCTCGTCGACCGGACCGCTGACCGTGACCTCGAGAAAATAGTTGTGTCCATGTCCATAAGGATTGTTGCACTTGCCAAAGGTTACAAGGTTTTCTTCGGCGGACATGGCATCGCTGTGCAGGCGATGGGAGGCGGAGAAGCGATAGCGGCGAGTGAGGTGGGCTTTCATGGTTACGGTCGGTTCAGGCGTCCCTCCGGGACGCGGTTCATTTTTCTGCCCGCGATTCCCGCCGGCAGAACTGGCGGGCTATTATCAGCGGTCCCTCCGGGACCCGCATTAGCGACGCTTACGGCTCACTATTATTCACCGCTTCTTCTCATTAATCATTCTCCCTTATTTTTCATTCTTCTCCGTAGAAATCGACGAACAGGTCTGGGGTTTCGTAGACGCGGATGCGGTGCAGTTGGGCTCGCTGCAGTTTAGTTTCTAGACGCTGCCAGATGGCGATGGCTAGATTTTCAGTTGTTGGAATTTTGGTGAAAAATTCTGGGACTTCTTTGTTGAGGAAGCGATGGTCCATGGCGTCGAGCACTTCGCGGTGCATCACTTCTTTGAGTTGCTTGAGATCGACCACGAACCCGGAGCGGGGATCGACCTCGCCTTTCACCGTGACTTCGAGCGTGTAGTTGTGGCCGTGGCCGTTGGGGTTATTGCACTTGCCGAAGATGCGACGGTTTTCTTCGGGCGTGAAGTCTGGGTTGTGGTAATAGTGCGACGCGGAGAACTCGGCCTTGCGGGTTAGGTAGACCATAAGAACAGTTGCCAGTGGTTAGTGGTTAGTGGCCAGTAGAGCTGTTTTTCCGGAATCTGTTTTGTCAGGGCCTGGTTTGTCAGAATATGTGCGGCCTTTCCACAAGATGCCACCGCTTGCGTGCGCACGCTTCGATCGCAGCAACAGATAGGCGAACATGGGAAGGCCGAATAAGGCCAGCAACGTTGATGACCAGGAAAAATGCGCGCGGCGGATTCGAGCTATCGTGACTGCCGGAGGAATCAGATACAGAGGCGCAAGGACAAAATCACGATCCGCAAGACTTATCGCCACTAGCGCCAGCGACGCGACGTAGACACCGAATTCGAGCATGCGCCAGGCAGCGAGAAACACTGGGGATGGAAATAGACGCGCGAGATTCTTGGTCCAGCCTTCACGAAGCTGAGCGAAGGTGCGGTACATGCGAGTGCGAACCGCGTCGCCGCCGTAGCGAAAGAGAAGTTTCCGGCCGGATCGCTTGACAACGCGGGCGAGTGCAACATCTTCCAGCAAGTCGGCGGCTACGGTGGCGTGTCCACCGATGGCATCGTAGGCTTCGCGGGTGATCAGAAGGTATTGACCGTTGGCCGCGGCCGCGGGCGATTGCGGATTGCTCACCTCGGAGGGGCGATAACGCGACGCCAGGTCGGCGAAGATGACCGGCATCACGGCTTTTTCCCAGAAGGTTGGGACCGTCTGTTCGGGTGAATACGAGAGCAGGTCGGCGTTATTCTCCCGTGCTTCTTTCAATGCGCGAGCGAGGGAGCCCGGCAAGTGCACCGTATCCGCATCGGTGAACAGGAGCCATTGGCCGCGGGCCTGGCGGGCGCCGGTTACGACGGCGTTGTTCTTCCCAGTCCATCCGCTGGGCAGAGGAGCGGCTTCGATCACACTAACGTTCGGAAACGAGGTGGCGATCTCGCGGGTGCGGTCGGTGGAATTGTCATCGACCACGATGATTTCGAAATCAACCCCAGTCTGGGCGACGAGCGATTGCAGGCACGCGCCCAGGCTGGCTTCTTCGTTGCGCGCGGGAACGATGACGGACACAACCGGTGCCGTGCTTCCCGTTTGCCCCGTGATGGTTTCCTCCACTGCCATAGGTGGAATCTATTATTATAGCTGTGTGCGACACGTGGCAGGTTCGTTCTTCAGCATTCTTGTGGGCTGCGTTCTGCTGTTGGGGCTTACGGCCTGCTACAGTGGGTCGCGCCCGCCTCACATTGGGTCCAGCGCTCCCGACTTCACGGTGCAGGACGATGACCGCAAGGTTACGCTGAGCCAGTTTCGCGGGCAGGTGCTGGTGCTGAATTTCTGGGCCACCTGGTGCCCGCCCTGCATCGAGGAAACTCCGTCGCTGGTGGTGATGCAAGACCGGCTTAAGACAAAGGGCGTCACGGTGCTTGCGGTCAGCGTGGATGTGGACGAAAGCGCCTACCGGCGATTCCTGAAAGATCACGACGTGAATTTGTTGACGGTGCGCGATCCCGACCAGAAGACCAGCAATCTTTACGGCACCTTCAAATTTCCCGAGACCTACGTGATCGATCGCAATGGGGTGATGCGGCGAAAGTTTATTGGCGCGGTGGACTGGACAGCGCCGGAGATCACGGACTTCCTGAGCAGGTTGTGACCTCACATTTCTTCATGCCGCGGAAAAACGGACTGGCTGTTCGCACAAACAGAATCGTAGTCTTGGCAAGCATCTCGGTGCTGTTGGGTTTGGGGAGTGTCCCCGCTGCTCACGGAAGCAGTCCCGGAAAGAATTGGCACACGGCGAGCACGCTTCAAACCACCGCTGCGACCTCGAATGATCAAGAGCGCGATAAGAATCTGATCAAAGTTATCGCGGTCGGGGATGTGATGCTGGGTTCGAGTTTCCCCGACGATTCTGGACTTCCGCCGAATGACGGAGCCGATCTGTTGCGGGAGGTGACGCCGCTTCTGCAGCGGGGAGACATTGTCTTTGGCAATCTTGAGGGGCCGCTGGTCGACGGCGGCAAAACCAAGAAATGCGGCAAAAAAATTGGCACTTGTTATGCCTTTCGAGTTCCGACGCGATACGGAATTTATTTGAAATCCGCGGGCTTCACCGTGATGGGACTGGCGAATAACCACGCGCTTGATTTCGGCCTGGCGGGCCGGGCCAGTTCTCGCTCGGTGCTGGACTCGCTCGGGATTTTGCATTCCGGCGAGATCGGCGACGTTGCGCGGCTTACGGTGAAGGGCGAGAAAGTGGCGCTGATCTCTTTCGCGACCTACCCGGGAACCTACAACCTGCTGGACCTGGATGACGCGATTGCAACGGTGCGCCAGCTGAGAACCGAGTCTGACATTGTGATTGTGTCGTTTCATGGCGGCGCCGAGGGCATGGCTCACCAGCATGTGTTGCTGGGAGATGAAACGTTTCTGGGCGAGGATCGTGGCGATTTGCGACGGTTTGCTCATGCCATGATTGACGCGGGAGCGCAGTTGGTTCTCGGCAGCGGTCCCCACGTGGTGCGCGGGATGGAAGTGTACTGCGGCAAACTCATTGCGTACTCGCTGGGCAACTTCGCGACCTACGGGTCGTTCAACTTGAAGGGAGAGAATGGCGTGTCGCTCATTCTGGAAGTGAATCTTGGCGCGGACGGTTCTTTTCAAGGGGGCGTGGCCTACCCCATCAAGCAGGAAAAGCCCGGCGGGCCCCAACTGGACGCGAGCATGAGCATCCTGCCGATTCTGCAGGACCTGTCGAAGACTGACTTTCCGTTCACCAACGTTGAGGTGAGCGAGAACGGCCGACTTTCTGCCAAGCGCTGGAATTATTTCGACATCGTCTTTCCGAGCGCTGCGTGCGGCGTGTTCCAATATGTTCCGTGTCCGGAGGAGCCGATTTGCAACTGACCATCCTTCGCCGCGCGCTCGTTCTCTTGTTGATGGTTGTCGGTGCGGCGGCTTGCTCTGCGCAGTCGTCTAAAGCGACGGATCTGAATCCTGAGTTGAGCGCAATGTTAGCCCGTGACTCCGCGTGCGAATCCAAGGGGACGGTCGCGGGAGCGGAGCAGACGCAGGCGGTGCAGGCCCCATCTGATATTCAACCTCTGCACAATTCCAGCGGGCGGAACATAGGGATCATTGTGACCGTGGAGGATGCCTGCCATTGTTCGCGTGGCAACTGCGCCAACTACGTTTACGTAAAGTCGGGGCAGACTTACCGGCTGGCGCTCAAAGAAAATCTGGCGGCGTTGCGGCCGTTGCGAGGATTCAAGCAAAGCATGCCGGCACTCAGCGGGAAGCTGCAGGTGGGTGATTCGGAAGCGGAGACGATTATCTACGAATGGTCGGATGGCGAGTATCAGCCGGGCATTTGCGCGACGGTGGTGCAAGAGAGCAGCGGACATCCGGTCATTACCAAACATCCATGCGCGAAGGCGGTGGGCTCGGCGCAGAAACCGTGAGCGCGTAGGACAGAAGTTTTGTCCATTGGTTCCGATTTCGGTGTGGAAGGTTGGCCGCAAAGGCAACGTCAAAGGCGACGGACAAAGCCTGCCCTGAGCGAAGTCGAAGGGAGTGTCCGTTCTACATAAATCAAAGGCGAAATCGAGACTACGACGCGCCTAAAGCTTTACGTTGCGCAGGCGCAGCGCGTTCGTAATTACCGAGACGGAGCTGAAGCTCATGGCGGCGGCGGCGAGGATCGGGCTGAGCAGCCAACCGAAGAACGGATAGAGCACGCCGGCCGCGATGGGCACTCCGACGGCGTTGTAGATGAAGGCGAAGAAAAGATTTTGCCGGATGTTGCGCATGGTGGCCTGGCTCAATTTACGGGCACGCAGAATTCCGGCGAGATCGCCCCTCACCAGCGTGACTCCGCCGCTCTCCATAGCGACGTCGGTGCCGGTGCCCATGGCGATGCCGACATCGGCTTGCGCGAGCGCGGGCGCGTCGTTGATGCCATCGCCGGCCATAGCGACGACTCTTCCCTGCTGCTGCAGTTTGCGGATTACTTCTAACTTTCCTTCGGGCAGGACTTCGGCTTCGAACTCGGTGATGCCGAGCCGTTCGGCGATTTCCTGCGCGACGTCTTTGGCATCGCCGGTGAGCATAACGATGCGGATGCCCTGGGCTTCGAGACGGCGAAGGGTGTCGGGCGTTGATTGCTTTGGTTGATCGATGACCGCAAGGTTGCCGACGTATTTGCCGTCGATGGCTACAAACATGGGTGTACCGCCAGCCACCATGCCATAACTGAGGCCACCCTTGGCGGCGCCGACCTCGGTCATCAAAGCCATATTGCCGACGGCTACTCGCCTTCCGTCGACGACGCCCTGAATTCCCTTGCCAGGTATAGAGTGGAACTCGTGCGCAGGGGAGAGTTGCAGGCCCTGCTTCGCGGCGGCATCGATAAACACCGAGGCGAGGGGATGCTCGCTGGCCTGCTCGAGGCTGGCGGCGAGGCGGAGCAATTCAGGGTCGTCCTGGAAAACCGTGGTCATGCTGGCCAGACTCGGCTTGCCTTCCGTGAGGGTTCCGGTTTTGTCGACGACCAGCGTGTCGACTTTTTCCAGGGTCTCGAGGGCTTCGGCATTTTTGATCAACACTCCGGCGTGGGCGCCACGGCCTACGCCGACCATGATCGCCATGGGCGTAGCTAGTCCCAGCGCGCAGGGACACGCGATGATGAGCACGGCGACGGCGTTGACGAGGGCGTGCGCGAGGCGCGGCTGCGGGCCGAATAGAAACCACACGACGAACGTGGCCGCTGCGATGGCTACGACCGCCGGCACGAACCATGCCGCTACGCGATCGGCGAGGGTTTGGATGGGAGCGCGACTGCGCTGCGCCTGGCTGACCATTTGCACGATGCGCGCCAGCAACGTTTCGGAGCCGACGCGCTCGGCCCGCATGACGAACGAGCCGGTGCCGTTGATGGTGGCTCCGACGACTTTGCTGGCGGCAACCTTTTCGACGGGCATGGATTCGCCCGTCACCATGGACTCGTCCACGGAGCTACTGCCTTCGAGCACGACGCCATCGACCGGAATTTTTTCTCCGGGGCGGACGCGCAGGCGGTCGCCGGGCTGCACTTGTTCGAGAGGAATGTCTTTTTCTTTTTCTGTAACCTCGCCAGCTGTAACCTCGCCGCTTGTTTGCTTGCTATCGACGACAATGAGGCGCGCGGTCTTGGGACTGAGATCGAGCAGGGCGCGAATGGCGGCGCTGGTGCGGCTGCGGGCGCGGAGTTCCATGACTTGCCCGAGCAGAACGAGCGTGGTGATCGCGGCCGCGGCTTCGAAATAGACGTCGGGATAACCGGACATGCCGCGCAGCGCCGCGGGGAAAAACTGAGGGGCGAGTGTGGCGACCACGCTGTAAATGTAGGCCACGCCTGTGCCCAGGCCGATCAGCGTGAACATGTTAGGGCTGCGGTTGATCAGCGAAGTCCAGAAGCGCTGAAAGAATGGCAGGCCACCCCAGAGGACCACCGGCGTGGCCAGCGTTAACTCCAGCGCGGGCAGAGGCAGAGAAAAAATCTGGTCCGCCAAGATGCCGGGCACGCGCATTTTCCAGAACATTCCCGCCATGGCGATCGCGAATAAGGGAGCAGTGAGCACCGTGCTCACCCAGAATCTTCGAGTCATGTCGCGCAGTTCGGGATTTTCTTCCTGGGATCCGGTGGCGGAGCGCGGCTCGAGAGCCATGCCGCAGATGGGGCAGTGGCCGGGCTCCAGACGGACAATTTCCGGATGCATGGGGCAGACGTATTCGCGCTTCGCCGGCAATGGAAACTCTGCTTCGAGGGCCATGCCGCAGGATGGGCAAGCTCCCGGTTGCTTCTCGCGGACTTCGGGACACATGGGGCAGACGTAGGCGGGCGAAGCTGATGCTGCCGGTTTTGCGTCTGACTGCGATTGCGCTGGCGCAGAGTGAGGCGGCGCGGAAATCGGAGCGGCCGGCATACCGAGCATGACTAATTCAGTTTTTGAGGCGGCTGGCTTGTTTAGATACGCTGCAGGATCTGACTTGAATTTTTCCGCGCAGCCCGCGCAGCAGAAGTGGAACGTCTTGCCGCCGTGCTCATAAGTATTTTTCGCGGCGGAAGGATTCACCATCATTCCGCAGACGGGATCTTGTTCCAGAACTGGAGTCGAGCCGGGAGTGGGCGAGTTGGGTGGCGTCATCTCTGCGCTGTTATCGGTTGCGATGCATGGGGCTTCGGGCTTCGGCAATCGGGCTTCAGCAAAACCAAAATCCGCTCCCGAGGCCCGCTTGGCCGACTGAGGACCACTCAAGCGAAATCACCTCACTCGAAGATCGAGAGCCGAAGCCGGGAGCCCACTTCGCGCGTGCCCTTTTGATTGCAGGTACACTATATTGGATTCAGCCCGGCTACGTTCAGCTCTGGCAACGGCCAACAAGTCACTTGCCTGCGCCCGAAGCTCGATTTCAGGGCAACTTGACTTCATCATAACGAAAGGTGTTCCAGCAATGACATATCTGGATGCAGTGTTCCCTTACGGGACAAACCCCGGCGAAAGCGAATTGCGGGCCATTGACGGCATGCGCGAGGTCTATGGAGTGTTGCAGGTTTTGTTCAACGAGAAGGAACGCACGGTGCGGGTGAAGTTCGATGCCTCGCGGCTGAAGAGGGACGGCGTCGCACGCCTGCTGCGCCAGGCTGGGATTGATGTGGGCGAACCGCTAGCACTGGCTTAGACCCGGGGGAAGGCTGCGGGGGAAGGCTGCGGGGGAAGGCTCAAATTGAAGTCTGCAAAGCCGGGGAGGGCTGTGCGGGGATGCAAGCGGGGCGCCCAAGAAAACCTCTGGCCGAAGTTATTCTCCGGAGCGCCCCGTTGCGCGCCACTTCGTCTGGCCATGTATAAGCACCTGGCGTGCCGTCCGCAAGCCATTCAAAACACAGGTCGTGTGGACTTTTGACACTGTAGGAATTGCGCACCGCGAGAAAGAATTACGTCGACGGGAAGCGGGATGGTCGAGGATGGGCGCGGGCCTGGCAACCGCTTGCGCCGAATCGCAGAACGCTGTTTTCAGCGGCGAGAAAGTTCCGCTATAATCGGGTTGGAGTTTTCCCGCCGCGTAAGATCCGCGCCCTTAGCTCAGTTGGATAGAGCGTCTGGCTACGAACCAGAAGGTCGGGAGTTCGAATCTCTCAGGGCGCACCATTTTTCTCTTTACTTATTTCTTTTCCGGCATCTGTCGACGCGTTTTCTGCTGGTTAAGTAATTCCTTCGGCGACTGTTCCTTATAAGGTTCGCTTGTCTGTGTTTTGCGCGGTTTTCTGTTACCTTGACTCCAGCCCTGTTGTCCCTTTTGGTTTCAGTCCCTTGTAGTCTCCCGGATTGCTGCTCTCCGGAGGCAAACTAAGAGCTATGTCCAAGGATATCCAGCGGGATGTGTCTGTACTCACGACGGCCAAACATGGCTTGACTTACCTGACACCCAACGACTGGGCGCTGATTGCGGATAAGGCCGTCCGCATGGATTTCAAGAAGGGCGCCACCGTGGTGGAAGAGGGAAAACTCACCAACGGTATTTATCTTCTGCTGAGCGGGAGCGCGCGGGTGGAGATACCGCGGCGAGTCACGTTTCCGGCGATTGGTCCGGGGGAAGTGTGCGGAGAGATATCGTTTATCGATGAGCTCCCGGCGACTGCGCGGGTGGTTGCTCTGGAGCCGGTGGAAGCCTTTTTTCTGGACCGCCCGGCATTGCAGGCGATGTTCGAACTGTTTCCTCACCTGGCTTCGCGGTTTTATCGCTCGCTGGCGGCGAATCTCTCGCGCCGGTTGCGGGATCTGATTGGGCCGGCATCGCCGGGCAAGAAATAGGGGCTTTCGCCTGCGGGCGGGAGCCTCTTGGATCCTCTCTTCTCTATTCGGAGCTGAAAGCGTCGCGCCACCGAGATGGCCTGAAATTGAGAGCGCCTCGGGACTCTTTCGAGTCTCGAAGCGCCCGAACAGCCCTCCCCCAGGTCTGCTCGATTCCTACCCTATCGCGAAAGCCCTGGCTGGGGAATTCCACTTCGGTGCCATCACGTGGCACCAGATGATCATGCGCGGGGCGCCGGGGGGGCGGAGCTAGGCGTGGGCACGCAAGAAGGAGGTAGCTAGTATGCATTCCTTTGCAACTTTTGAGTCGCGCGTGAGTTCTGCATCGCGGATAATGTCATGTATATCAACATGTTACGATTAGTCTCAATTTGGAACTACAGTTGCATAAGTAGCCCCGGCTTGTTGTGTGAGCCGTGCGCCGCTAAGTTGGGCAGTTGAGCCCTCGAAGATTAGAACGGATGTTTCCGAACACAGGTTCAGGAGGAAGTATGAAACGGATTCTTTTTGTGGCGATACTGGCTTTGGCGCTGCCGATGGCCGCGTTTGCGAACAGCACGACCGACTTTGTCGTTCTTGCCAACGGAGGCCTCGGCGTGGGCACCACCGTGACCCTGAATTCTACGTTGAACGCGGTGCTTGGGTTCAACGGTGGCGGTCTTGTCACAGGTAACAATCTAGGCACCTACAGTTTTTCTACGGGCGCACTCCTGAGTACTTCCGTGGACGGAGCATCGACTATAAAGATGTTCTCTGGCGTCGGGAGCAGCTTCTCCATCGCTGGAAACGGTACGAACGGCCTTCCTGGCGGAGTGATCTTCAGCGGAGCGTTTAACGGTCCGATCACGTTGATCGAGTCAAAGTTGGCTAACGGTGCTGAGCAATACATGCTGTTGTGTGAGGTAACGAGTGGGTGCTCCGTGACCGGCACTTGGATGAATACGGGTAGAACCGTGACCGGCAGTTTCGCTCTGCAAGAAGATCCCGGTGTCCTGATCGGCGTACTTAATGTCCAGTCTCCATCTGCCGTGCCTGAGCCGGGAACTCTTAGCCTGCTGGGCAGCGGGCTGTTGGGTCTTGGGGTTCTGGTTCGTCGCAAGATTAAAGCCTGAAAAGTTTCGAACTTGTGTGGTTTTCAAAAGCCCCGCGGAAAGCGGGGCTTTTCCCTTTTCCCGCCGCGAGTACCCTGCTTTGGAACCCCCGCGATTACCGCAGTAACGCAGGCGGGGGGATTACCGTTGACCTGTCCGTGCCCCGTCCTTAGATTGAGCAGCAGGGGGTTATGATGAAGGATATCCATGAGGTGCTCCGGCAAAAGCAGGCGAAATATGCTCAGCTGGGGAAACAGATTGAAATGTTGCAGCAGGCGGCGGAAAAGCTGCGCGAAGTAGCTCCCTTGCTCGCTGAAAACGACGACGAGGACAACGCGGTGCTGGCCGAAGTGGACGATCTGCAGACTGACGCGATGGCCGCCAAAGCGGGAGCTTCGAGCAGCACGGGCAAGTCGGCGCGTCCGGCTGCGCCGCGCTGGCCGTAGACTCGGTCCGGTGAACCACGCCCGGGTGAATCCAGAGTTGTTTAGTAAACCCCAGGCCCGCAGGGAATGATAAGAGCCCGCAATGAATCTTCAGGCGTTAATGGTCTCGACCGACGACGCGGCTTCTGAGCTGCTCGGCCGGGTGCTGCCCAATTTCGGCATTGCCGTGGAGCGCTTCAGCGATCCGGAAACGGCGCTGGCCCGCTTGCATCAGCAGAAATTCGACGCGCTGGTGCTGGACTTTGACGACCCTGAACTGGCTCATAAGGTCCACGCGCAGGCTCGAGAACTGGGATCGGGCAGTTCGCCTCTGACCATTGCACTGGTGGCCGACCCCTCGAAAGTTCGCGAGATTCTGAGCGCGGGCTCGCATTTCGTCCTCTACAAACCGGTTGCCGAAGGGCAGGCGCGCGCGGGATTGCGTGCGGTTGCTGCGTTATTGAATCGCGAGCGGCGGAGAGCGTTCCGGGTTCCGGTGCAGGCTCCGGTGGAGCTGACGCTGGCCGATACGCGGAAGATTGAAGGCATCCTTCTGGACTTGAGCGAGACCGGCATGGACGTGCTTACGGCGGAAACACAATTTCCGGGAGCGTTGCTGGCATTCCGCTTCGTTTTGCCGGATGGTGGACTGGAAGTTGGGGCCCATGGGCAGGTGGCGTGGGCAAATCCGAACGGCCAGACCGGAGTTCATTTTGTGGACGTGGAAGACTCGGTGAAGGCCGAGTTGAAGAAATGGCTGGACGCCGCGGCGACCAGCATGGGCGGCGATCTCAACGAAGCAGTTCCGCACTGCAAGCTCACCGACCTGAGCCTGGGCGGATGCTACGTGGAAAGCGATGCGCCGTTTCCTGAACGCTCCATGGTTGACCTGTGCTTCAAGACGGGTGAGATGGAAGTGCACACGGAGGGCATGGTGCGGGTCGCGCATCCCGGGCATGGCATGGGCCTCGAGTTTCCCTCGCGCACACCCGAACAGCGCGCGCAGGTGGAGAACCTGATCAATTTTCTGCGCAGCTCTTCCGATCGAACGCCCGAACTTTATGTTTCCCCGCGTGCCCTCGTTGCCGATCTCACACAGTTCGAGCCTTCTGAAGCTCCGGCCGGAGAATCGGCGGACGAGTTAGAAGATCAATTGCTGGAACTGGTTCGGCGCGGGACGATTCTGCAGCAGGACGAGTTCGTGGCGGAACTCCGGCGTCAACGCTCGCCGGAAGAAGCCTCTGTATAGGCCAGGCCCCGGCTGCAAACTCTCTTCAGTCCTTCCCATTTCTCTTGAATTGATGCCCCTCACTATGGATCCCCTTACTGTAGAGACGTTGCAAGCAACGTCTCTAGACGACTGCGCATCCGCGCAGAGCAAAACAGGCGAAGCCCCGCGCGGAGTTTTGTTGGCAGAGCTTGCGGGAAGGAATCAGGCTGGGGAATGAGAAGCGAGAATGTGCGCGGGCGCGAGAGGCTTCGGCGGCGATCCAGTGGCGAAGAGTCAAAGAACCCGAGCCCCGTCTCAGGCGCGGGCTCTTCGACCTTCGTGGTCTGTACCACCCCAGTGCGAGAAAGGTATTCGATGGGCGTTGCGCTCAGATTTCAGCAATGTTAAATCTCGATTAAATATAGACTCGAAGCGGCGGAAATTTACCGACACGAGATTGCTAAGGTTAAGACTCTGGCTACGGACCCAACCATCGCTACCCCGGTAAAAACTTTGCCCGCGGGCATGAGACCGGCGGCAGACACGCCACGGCTGGTGGGGTTGCCACTATTGGTGATATCCGCGGCGGCCTTCGCAGCGGAGATTCCCTTCTTCTTTTTTGGTACGCCTTCGGGCCATGATCTGGAGTTTCATCTGTATTCGTGGCTTGAAGTTTTGGCACAGTGGAAGCAAGGCATCGTGTATCCGCGATGGGCCGCAATGGCGAACTTCGGCTACGGCGAGCCCCGGTTTGTGTTTTATCCGCCAGCGTCCTGGACTGTCGGCGCCGCGCTGAGCGCGATTTTTCCCTGGACGTTCGTGGTCGACATCTACATCTGGATGGTGCTGGTCGCCGCGGGCGTCTCAATGTTTGTGCTGATGCGGCAGTGGCTACCGCGACGCGATGCCATTTTCGCGGCGGCGTTTTACGCGGTCAATCCGTATCATCTGGTGATCGTTTACTGGCGCAGCGCCTTCGCCGAACTGCTGGCCAGTTGCGTGTTGCCGCTGTTGCTGCTGATGCTGCTCAGAGCTGCGGAGGGCAACCGGCGCGTGATCGTTCCGCTGGCGCTGCTGCTGGCCGGAGCGTGGCTGATCAACGCGCCGGCTGCAGTGATGATCCACTACTCGTTCGCCTTGCTGATCGTGGTACTGGCCTGGCAGCGGCGTTCCTCGCGGCTTCTGCTGGTGGGCGCAGCGGCGGTCGCGCTGGGCGCGTGCCTTGCGGCTTTTTACCTGATACCTGCGATTTACGAACAACGCTGGGTCAATATTGTGGAAGCAGTTTCGACCGGCTACCGGCCGCAGGATAATTTTCTTTTCATCCACACCACGGATGCTGAGCATGACGCCTTCAACCGTCTCCTCTCATGGCTGGCGCTGGGGGAAATTGGCGTCCTGTTGATTACGGCCTGGGCCGGTCGGTCGCTGCGGAAGAACAATCGCGAGCTCTGGAATACGCTCGCCGCGTGGGCGATCGCGTGTACGGTGTTGCTGTTTTCGATTTCGGCGTTGTTCTGGCAATTCGCTCCGAAAATTCGCTTCATGCAATTTCCCTGGCGCTGGCTGTTGTGCCTGAGCATGATTCTCTCGGTGTTCCTCGCGTTTGGCCTGCGACGCTGGCCGGCTCGCGCTTTAGTTTGCGCCGGCGCAATTTTGCTGATCGTGTTCAGCGGATACCGCATCCAGCGCCCGTGGTGGGAAGATGCCGACGACCTTCAGGAACTGCGGGACAATCTGGCGCCGGAAAATGCGAGCGCAGCCGCCGGTTATGAAGGCACGGACGAGTACACGCCCATCGGGGCGGATTCTTCGGCGATCGACAAAGGCTCCCGGCGCGTGACCGTCGACGAGCCTGAACACGCGAACATTCATGTGGTGCAATGGGAGGCGGAATCGAAGGAGTTCTCGGCGGAGATGTCCGCGCCCACGCGATTGGCCTTGCATTTGTTCAACTACCCGGCGTGGAAAGTTGAGGTGAACGGGCGCGTGGTGCAAGCTGACATGCGTGAGAGCACGGGACAGCTGCTGGTTCCGGTCGAAGCCGGGCTGAATCGAGTGCAGATTACGTTTGCCCGCACATGGGATCGCCGGGTGGGAGATTGGATTTCGCTGATCACTGCGCTGTTGGTGATGCTCTGGATTGCTTTTTCAAAAGTACGACGTCGGACGTTAGACCTCGGACCCTGGCCGCCCAGGTCTGAGGCCTAACGTCCGAGGTCGCCTTTGCTTAAACCTCATGCGACGAATTCTGATTGCGACTTCGAACCCGGGCAAGCTGCGCGACTTTGCGGGGGCGGCTTCGCGACACGGGGTTGAGATCGCGGGCGTGCCCGGTTTCGCTTCCCTGCGGCCGGTCGTCGAGGATGGAGATACTTTCGAGGCGAACGCGCGGAAGAAAGCGGAAGAATATAGTCTCCACGTTCCGGGAGAGATTGTGGTGGCTGACGATTCCGGGCTGGAGGTGGACGCGCTGAACGGCGCTCCTGGCGTGCATTCTGCGCGTTACGCAACTCCGGAACTGCTGGGAGCAGAGCCGCGCGAAGCGGGCGTTAACACCGACGATGATGCCAATAATGCGCGCGTGCTGCGCGAACTGAAGAATGTTCCAGAGGAAAAGCGCGGTGCGAGGTTTGTGTGCGTGCTGACTGCGGCGCGGGACGGCAAGATGCTGGCCACCTTTCGCGGAACCGCCGAAGGGATCATTCTTGAAGCGCCGCGCGGGAGCAACGGGTTTGGTTACGATCCGCTGTTTTATTTTCCGCAGATTCAGAAAACGTTCGCGGAACTGAGCGCCGAAGAGAAATCCCGCTACAGCCATCGTGGCACGGCGTTCCGCCAGTTTCTGGATTGGTATGTCGAGTTCAAACATGCGTGAGCGTTTTTGCCACGGAGAAAAGTCGAACTGCGCGCGACGCCACAGCCGAGGGTCGCCCCCACGGGCGCCTGCCAAACTGAGATGCTAACCCCACCTTGACTTCCCTTCCCGGCAACAACATAATAAAAAGTTCCGTCTTCATCGTTGAACTCATAAGGAGCGTTTCGTGGCGTCAGCCAGTTCTACTGCTCCCGGTCAGGCTGTAACGCGCGGCGTGGCGCCGTTGCGGGCCGGTCAAGGTGTTTCATTTGCTTTGCGGCGGCTGCATTCTCTGTCGGGAATTGTTCCGGTGGGCGCGTTCCTGTTCGAACATATTCTGATTTCCAACTCCACGGCGATCACCGGCCCCGACGCCTACGCTCGCCAGGTTAGTTTTCTGGCGAATCTGCCGCTGGTGTTTTTTCTGGAGTTGTTTGGCATCTGGTTGCCGATTGCGTTTCACGCTCTCTACGGGTTTTACATCTGGTATCGCGGCGACGGGAATACGATCCAGTATCCCTGGACCGGCAACTGGATGTACACCGCGCAGCGCTGGACCGGCGGCATCGCGTTCGCTTACATCCTCTGGCACACGTGGACGATGCGGTTTACGGGCGTGGACCTGCACGCCTTCCCGAACGCATCGTTCGGCAAGGTGCAGGCCGAAGTATTGCAGACTCCGTTGTTCATATTTTATGTTGTGGGCTTGATTGCGGCTTCGTGGCACTTCGCGTACGGTATCTGGCTGTTTTCGGCGAAGTGGGGCATTGTTTCCGGAGAGAAGGCGCAGAAACGTTTTCTGGCCTTGTGTCTCGCATTCTTTTTTGTGCTGACGGCCGCGGGGCTGGCCAGCCTTACGTCGTTCCGTTCTCGCCCGCAGCAACCCACTGAACCGGGCATGGTAATGATCAACGCAAACAAACAGATTCCAGAAAGCCGATAGGGGACGATGGCAGCAGCTCCGAAAATTATTGTCGTAGGTGGCGGGCTCGCCGGCCTTTCTGCGGTGATCAAGATTGCCGAGATGGGCGGCAGCGTAGATCTGTTTTCCATTGTCCCGGTGAAGCGCTCGCACTCAGTGTGCGCGCAAGGCGGCATCAACGCCGCCAAGAACCTGAAGGGCGAAGGCGATTCCACTTGGATCCACTTTGACGATACGGTCTACGGCGGAGATTTTCTCGCCAACCAGCCTCCGGTCAAAGACATGTGCGAGGCCGCGCCGGGCATTATCGACTTGCTCGACCGCATGGGAGTTCCTTTCAATCGCACTCCTGAGGGCCTGCTCGACTTCCGCCGCTTTGGCGGCACTTTATATAACCGTACCGCATTCGCCGGAGCGACTACCGGCCAGCAACTTCTTTATGCTCTTGACGAACAAGTGCGGCGCTATGAGTCAGAAGGCAAAGTAAGGAAGTACGAGCACTGGGAGTTTCTCTCCGCCGTGCTCGATGGAAACAAAGTCTGCCGCGGCATTTGCGCCATGGACTTGCGGTCGATGGAAGTGCGCACGTTCCCTGCCGACGCTCTTATCATCGCGACCGGCGGCATCGGAGCGATCTTCGGCAAGTCCACGAACTCGGTGGTATGCACTGGGTCAGCCCAGTCCGCGCTCTACCAACAGGGCTGCTATTATGCAAACGGCGAGTTCATTCAGGTTCACCCTACTTCGATTCCGGGCGAAGACAAACTGCGCCTGATGTCGGAATCGGCGCGCGGCGAGGGCGGGCGCGTGTGGGTTCCGAAGACGGCTGGCGACAAACGCGATCCGATGTCGATTCCGGAGAACGAGCGTTGGTATTTTCTCGAAGAGTGGTATCCGAAGTACGGAAATCTCGTGCCGCGCGACGTGGCCACGCGGGCGATTTTTAAAGTTGTCTACGAGTACAACCTGGGCATTGACGGCAAGCCGATGGTTTACCTCGACCTCACCCACATCGACCGCAAGATTCTCGACAAGAAGCTGGAAGGCATTCTCGAAATCTACGAGAAGTTTGTGGGAGATGATCCGCGCGACACGCCCATGAAGATTTTCCCCGGCATGCATTACACCATGGGCGGGCTGTGGGTGGATTTCAAGCAGGCCACGAACATTCCTGGCATCTTCGCGGCGGGCGAGTGTGAGTATCAATATCACGGGGCGAATCGGCTGGGCGCGAATTCCCTGGTTTCGTGCATTTATGGCGGAGGCGTTGCCGGCCCGAATGCGGTGAAATATGCGCGCGGGCTGCAGGCGCTGGCTGATGGCAACGGCTGTTTCGCGGCCGAGAAGAAGAAGCAGGAAGAGAGCAATTCCCTGCTCATGAACAACCAGGGCACGGAGAATCCATTCCGGCTGTGGCGCGAGCTGGGCGAGTTGATGACCAAAGATTGCACGGTCATCCGCTACAACAAGAATTTGCAGCAGACAGACGCGAAGCTGGTGGAGTTGCTGGAACGCTTCCGCAAGGTGAACTTGAGCGACCGCACGCAATGGGCGAACACCAGCGTGGTCTTTACTCGCCAGCTCTACAACATGCTTCAGCTGTCGCGCGTGATTGCACAGGGCGCGCGTCTGCGTGACGAATCGCGCGGGGCGCACTACAAGCCGGATTTCCCGGAGCGCGACGACAAGAATTTCCTGAAGACGACGAAAGCATATTTCGCTCCGGATGCGGATGAGCCGAAGTTCGAATTCGAGCCGGTGGATACGTCGCTGATTCCGCCGCGGGCGAGGAAGTACTGATGGAGCGGGGCGACAATGTCCTGGCCGGAGCCTCACTGGCTGTTGCGTTGCTGGCTGGGTTGGCTGGTTTGGTGCTGCTTTTCACAACGGTTAGACTATTGGGCTATTTTGAAGTTTCGGGTGCACCGAAAGAGCACGAATCGGCTGCTGCCGCTGTCATTTTCGGTGTAGCGGTTTTTTGCTTTTTTGAGGCATATCGCTTTTATAGATTCTTCGCATCGCCTCAGATTCGAGATCGCTACTACGCGCGAACCGGACGGCGGGAAGAAGTAACGAAGAGTAAAGGCTAATGGCTAATTCCAGATCCGTCATCATCAAAATCAAGCGCCAGGCAACTCCCACTTCCAAGTCACACTGGGAGGAATTCGAGCTCGCGTGGCATCCCGGCATGAACGTCATCTCCTCCCTGATGGAGATCGCCGCCAACCCCGTCACTCGTGACGGCAAGCCGACCACGCCCATCACTTACGATTCGAATTGCCTCGAAGAAGTCTGCGGATCGTGCGCCATGCTCATTAACGGGCGCGCCCGAATGGCGTGCTCGGCGCTCATCGATAATCTCGAACAACCCGTTCGGCTTGAGCCGTTCTCCAAATTTCCTGTCGTGCGCGACCTCGCTACCGACCGCAGCGTGATTTTCGAAAATCTCAAGGCAGTGAAGGCCTGGGTGCCGATCGACGGCACTTACGACCTTGGCCCTGGCCCCCGCATGACCGCGCAAGAGCAGGAAGCGGCTTATCCTATATCCCGTTGCATCTCCTGCTGCTGCTGCATGGAAGCTTGCCCGCAGTTCAACGAAGACACTGGCTTCGTCGGTGCAGCCACCATCGCGCAAGTGCGACTGTTTAATACGCATCCCACGGGCCAGGCGTTGAAACACGACCGGCTGGCGGCCCTGATGGGCGATGGCGGCATCCAGGAATGTGGTTACGCGCAGAACTGCGTGGAAGTTTGCCCCAAGGATATTCCGCTGACCAAGGTAATATCCGAAGTTGGCGGTGAGGTCATGAAGCAGGCCATCGGTGACCTTTTTCGACGCTGATTTGCGTCACTTTACCCATCCCGGGCATGGCTTGTTTTCACCCAGTGATGCCAAATCCTTCTGCACGCAGCACATAACCTGCATTTGGAGTGGCGGCGCAAATGGCCCTCCAGATGCCACTTACCGGGTATATCCTCACAGCTTGCGAGTGGGGTGGTAACCAGAGTAACCAGATTTTGGAGTACAGATTCTGGTACGGCGGTAACGGCTTGCGTGCGTTATCTGGTTTGACGGCTTGACAGGCTAGCGTAGAATGTCCCGAAGTCGGGGCGAGTTGCACCGGAACGGAAGAGGCCACTTCGTTGAAACAGAAAACACAATTCTGGCTCGCTGTTGCCTTGTTGGCAGGCTTGTGCAGCCCGCTGTATGCTGCCAGCCCGACCACGCTGCACCGCACGGTGCACCGGCGGCGGCAGGTGCGGTCCTTGCGCTGGAACCCGATGTTCCGTCCGTCTCACCAATCTTTGCTGACGCAGAACGCAGAGATCGACCGCATGGAACTGCCTCGCATTCAGGACGACAATGAACTGGAACATCTGAAAGCGATTGAGGCGCTGGTGCCGATTCGCACCAGTGAGTCGCTGCGTTTCGATCCGCGGCTGGATCCGACGCGGCGCTTCAGCCGTCCCTGGACGCGCGATTTTACCGAAGATATCGCGCAGGCATATTACCACCGCTTTCATCAACAGATTCAGGTGAATTCAGCCGTGCGAACGGTGAAGGTGCAGAAAAAACTGCAACGCCATAATCGCAATGCCGCTCCTGCCGAGGGCGATACGGCATCTTCGCATCTGGCTGGCGTTACCGTGGACTTGCAGCGCCGCGGGATGACCAAGCAGCAGGTGCAATGGATGGAGCACTACCTGTTCTACATGAAGGCTCTGGGCCTGGTGGAGCCGGAAGAAGAGCGCCACCAGTGGGTGTTCCATATTATGGTTTCCGGGCACTACTCGGAGTGGCGCGAAACGCAGAATATAGTTCCGCTGGAAAATGTGGAGCGTCCGGAAAACGACCGCCCTGCGGTTGTCAGTCCTGCCGTTGACAGTGCGCAGAGCCCGCTTCTGGATCTGCAGGTCACATCGCTCACCCAGCCTGAGTAAGCTTCCACACGTCTTACGGTTCCGCTAGAATTTCTTCTCGGGACCTTACATTTTTCCTCAATTTGTCGGTAGGTTCTTCCACCCCGATGCTGAAGCGGTCAGCTCTGACATGATCGTCCTGATGGCCGGTTTGCCCGGCACTGGCAAAACTACGCTTGCGCGCGAACTCTCTGCCCGGACCTCGGGCCGCGTCCTCGGCAAGGACGAAATCCGCCACGCGATTTTTTCCGGTCATGAGATTGAATTCTCGTCACAGCAGGACGATTTTTGCGTTCGGATCATGCTTGAAACCGCGGAGTATCTGCTACGCCAAGAACCTGGACGGATTATTTTTCTCGACGGCCGCCCGTTTTCCCGCCGCTATCAGATCGAGAATGTGCTGGCCGCCGCGGGTTCTCTGCACCAGCCCTGGCGGATTCTGGAATGTGTTTGTCCGGAAGCGACGGCACGGCGGCGGTTGGAGGAGCAGGCCGTTGCGGGAGAGCATCCCGCAGGCAACCGCGATTTTCAGCTTTATCTTGATGTGCGATCGCGCTTCGAAGCGATCGTGCAGAGAAAAACCCTTATTCATACGGGCGAGCCACTCGAAGAGTGTGTTGCGCAGGCTCTTGGCGCCCTGCGCTGAGGTTCGGTGTTGAACAAATCTGCGCGTCGTGTGCTGAATGCTTGAAGCGCAGAGGACCAACGGAGCAGTGCGCGACGCGAGAGTCGCAGCGCGAAAGACTGTTAAGTTGTGGCACTACTGCGTTGAGCGCTACCTCTTCCGCGGCTCCTGCCTATACAATCGATGACTTGACCGGTACTACGGCAAAATTCTTATGACTAAACTCCGAGCTTTTCTGTTTGCAGTTCCGATTCTGTCTGCTGCGCTGCTCGTTGCTCAGACTCCAACTGCTCCCGCGAACTCTCCTGACGTGGTAGTTACGGCGCGGGCCCGCGCCATTCACGACTCCGCTCTGGTAGTTGACACGCATGCCGACACGCCACAGCGCTTTCTGGACGAGAACTTTGATATGGGCTCGACCGACCCCAAGGACGTTGGGCACATCAGCCTCGAGAAAGCACGGCGCGGCAATCTGGGCGCGGAATTCTTTTCAATCTGGGTTGATCCCGAAACGAATCAGGGGCATTTTGCCCGGCACACTTTCGATCTGATCGATTCCGTCTACGAGCAGGCGGCGCGGCATCCCGACCGCATGATGATGGCGTTCTCGGTGGCTGATATTGAGCGCGCGCACAAGGAGCACAAGCTGGCTGCGCTGATGGGTATTGAGGGCGGGCATTCGATCGAAAACGACATGCACCTGCTGCGTGATTACTACCGCCTGGGCGTGCGCTACATGACGCTGAGCTGGTCGAACACGAATGAGTGGGCGGACTCATCGGGCGACATTGATGATCCCAAGGTACAACACCATAATGGGTTGACGGATTTTGGCAAACAAGTTGTGATCGAGATGAACCGTCTGGGGATGATGGTCGACATTTCTCATGTTGCGGATAAAACCTTCTGGGACGCGATCGCTACCACGAAGGCCCCAGTAATTGCGTCGCACTCTTCGGCGCGGGCGCTCACCAATGCGCCGCGCAATATGACCGACGAAATGCTACAAGCTGTGGCCAAGAACGGCGGGGTGGTGCAGGTCAACTTTTTCAGTGGCTTCGTCGACCAGAACTTTCTCGACGCCGAGAAAGCGCAGGCCAACGACAAGGCTGCCGCTGTGGATGCCTACATAGCGCAGCGCAAAGCCGAAGGTAAGGAAGTAAACTACATCGAAGTAGACCGCATCGAGCGCGAGTGGATGGCAAAGATTCCGCGGCCTCCGCTGAAGTCGCTCATCGATCACATTGACCACGTTGCGAAAGTTGCGGGAATCGACCACGTGGGCCTGGGTTCGGATTTCGACGGCGTCAGCGGGGCCACGCCGCAGGGGATCGATTCCGCCGCCGATCTGCCGAAGATTACGCAGGCTCTGCTTGATCGCGGCTACAGTGCGAGCGATATCAAGAAAATCCTCGGCGGAAATATTCTGCGTGTGTTTCGTGAAGTGGAGCGCGTGAGCCACGACATGCAGGCAGCACAACCAGCAGCCGCGAACTAGACGCAAGGCTTAGCCACAAGGGGCAACCCGGCCTGCGCTGTCGTACAATGCGACGTCGGTTTCAGGTAGTATCGCGGTTCGCCGGAAGTGGCAGAGAGACCGGTCGAGCATCGCTCGACAAGACAGCCGAGCCTGCCCTGAGCAAAGCCGAAAGGGAGGCTGTCACCACAGGAGCATTCAAGATTCGCGGTTTCAAGGAGCATTCATGTACAGGACTTCGGCAATCTTAACTTTTGTCTTGGTGGCCGTGTTGTGCGGGGCACAGTCGGGGTCTGGCACGCAAGCCACGCCGACCGCCAAGCCCGGCACTGCGACCAAGCCGGCGGTTCATCACGCCGCTGTTGTGACCACGGCCGTGATCGAAACGTCGGTGGGCAATCTGCATTGCACGCTTTTTCCCGACAAGGCTCCCCTTGGCGTCGCTAATTTCATTGGGCTCGCCAATGGCACCAAAGACTGGAAGAATCCGGTGAGCGGCGCGACCAAACACGGCGTCCCGCTCTATGATGGGACAATTTTCCATCGCGTGATTCCGGGCTTCATGATTCAGGGCGGCGATCCGGCGGGCAACGGAAGCGGCGACCCGGGATACAAGTTCAGGAATGAAGTGTCTTCTGATCTGCTGTTCGACAAGCCCGGCCGACTCGCCTATGCAAACTCCGGTCCAGATACTAACGGCTCGCAGTTTTTCATCACTGAGGTGGCGACGCCACATCTTAACGGCGGCTACACAATCTTTGGTCAGTGTGACGACGCGGCCGTGACTCTGGTGAAGCAGATTGCCCGCATGACCCGTGACCCCAGCGACGATAAACCTTTCCGTCCGGTAAGGATCAGCCACATCAGGATTGTGCGCGTCAGTGCGGCCGCACCGGCAAGGCTGACGGGCGCGGCACAGAAGCCGGCGAGTGCGACGCCCGCAGCGCCTGCGAATCCAAACTAGCTTTCCTTGCTCGATGAAGCGAAGTCCCGAGATCTAGAATGGTTTTCAGTATGACGAAGTGGGCTCTATTTTTGACTGCTGCGATGCTCGGAGTGACTCCGGGCATTGCGGCCCAGACGGCTCCGGCGAACCCGCTGAGTTCGGTTCAGCAGGACGTTCCCTATGGCACAGCCGGCGGCCATCCGCTGCTGCTGGATATTTACGAGCCGATTGAACAGTCTCCGGATTTGCATCCGGCGGTCGTGCTTATCCATGGCGGAGGCTGGACGAGCTTTGACAAATCGACGATGCACAGCATGGGAATGTTTCTTGCCCGCTGCGGTTTTGTCGCGTTCTCGGTCGACTACCGGTTGCTGCATGGAAAAGAAAATCTCTGGCCCGCACAACTGGACGACGTGCAGCGCGCGGTGCGCTGGCGGCGTTGCTGGGGATGGAAGAGACTCGCGACAATTCAGACGCGGCCCTCGCGAAATATTCCAGCAGAGTGCAAGCCGTGGTCGAAGTGAGCGGACCCAGCGATTTCACTACTCATCGAGATGCGGATGATGAC
The DNA here is from genome assembly GCA_049675725.1 of Candidatus Sulfotelmatobacter sp. Lineage (GTDB taxonomy): Bacteria > Acidobacteriota > Terriglobia > Terriglobales > Acidobacteriaceae > Sulfotelmatobacter. The sequence continues at coordinate 48,337 of JBAUAN010000144.1, forward strand.
GCCTTTCTCGCCAACTTCTTCGGCGGTGACTATGCGCAGCATTCCAAAATCTGGCAGGATGCCTCGCCCGTATTTCATGTCTCCAAGAACGTTTCGCCGTTTCTTATCATGCATGGCACGCAAGACGAGGACGTGCCAATTGCGCAATCGCAGGAACTTGCCGACAAACTGAAACAGGCGGGAGCTTCCGTAAAGTTCGTAACGGTGGAAGATGTTCATACTTTCCGGACGCCGGAAGCCCGCAGACGGCTGGCTCTCGAGACGCAGGCCTTCTTCACTGAATACTTGCGGCCGGGCGATCTCAAATAGTTCGTAATCCTCGTTCGTGATCGTTCACAGCCAGTTTTTTCCGCGCACCCTGTTAGAATCAGAAGCCATCCACCTAAGGAGAAAATATATCCATGAGCCGATCCGCGGGAACTTACGCTATTTTTGAAACATCGGAAGGAACCATTGTTTGCCGTTTGTTCGAGAAAGACGCCCCGAAAACCGTTGCCAACTTCGTGGAACTCGCCGAGGGCAAGCGCGAGTGGACGCATCCTGCGACGCACAAGAAATCGAAAGACCGCCTCTATGACGGAACGATTTTTCATCGCGTGATCCCAGACTTCATGGTGCAGGGCGGAGATCCGCAGGGTACCGGCACGGGCGGCCCTGGCTATCAATTTGAGGATGAGACCAACGGCTCACCGCATAAGTTCGACAAGCCGGGCAAGCTCGCTATGGCGAACGCTGGTCCGAACACGAATGGATCGCAGTTTTTCATCACTACAGTGCCCACCACATGGCTCACCGGCAAGCATACGATTTTTGGCGAGGTCGTCGAGGGCCAGGACGTCGCGGAAAAGATCACGCGAGTTCCGCAGAATCGCCAGAACAAACCGAACAAAGATGTGGTGCTGAAGAAGGTGACGATCGAGAAGGTGTAGGGAGTTGGGAGCACTACGAATTTGCGATAACCGAAACTCCCCCTGGCCGCCCTCACTTGCCGGCAGGCTGGTTCGTCTTTGGCTGCTTGTCCCGGGTTTCCTTCGACTGATCCATCAAAGCCTTGACAGCGACTCCAAGGGCGTGCGCGGCTTGATCGTCAGTAGATTCGCGGCCTTTGATCGCGCCGCCGTTCGAAATAGGTGGACCGCCTGCCGCGCGCGTATCAATATCCACCACTGTCGGGCGAAGTATTCCCGGCTCCACTACCTCCGCCGTCGATCCTTCGGGGATTTTCAGTTCATAAGGCGTACGAAGATCTAATATCACTTCAACGGGTCGATCCCCCAGTTCCGGCCTCACTCTCACGCTGGTCACAGAGCCCACACTAACCCCGTCGACGCAAACCGGCATTCCCTGCTTCACATTTTGCACGTGGCGGTAGTAAGCACGCAATGTGAGCCGGTGGGTCGATCCTTCCCGAACGACGAAACAGACAGCGATTGCAAACACCAACCCACCGCCGATCAGAAACGCCCTTCGCACCAATCAACCCCCTGGGGAGACCAGTTTACGCGCCGATCACACCGCACAATTCCTTCACCGCCGCTGCGCTCTTGTCGAGGCCGGCTTTCTCTTCGGGTGTCAGTTTGATCTCGATGATCTGCTCGATTCCCTTCGCGCCCAGTTTCACTGGCACGCCGACGTAGAGGCCGGTGATGCCGTACTCGCCTTGCAAATATGCGGCGCAGGGCAGGATTTTTTTCTTATCTTTGAGAATAGCTTCCACCATTTCTGTCGCAGCCGCTGACGGCGCGTAATAAGCCGACCCGGTCTTTAAATACTTCACAATTTCGGCGCCGCCGTCGCGGGTGCGCTGCACTAAGGCTTCGAGCCGGGATTTTTCAATCAGCTCGGTGATCGGAATGCCCGCAACCGTGGAATAGCGCGGCAGGGGGACCATGGTGTCGCCGTGGCCGCCGAGCACGAAGGCCGTTACGTTCTCCACGCTCACTTTCAGTTCGTCGGCGATGAAGGCGCGGAAGCGTGCGGAGTCGAGCACGCCGGCCATGCCAATCACGCGCTCGCGGGGGAATCCGCTTAACTTGTAGGCAGCTTGTGCCATGGCATCCAGCGGATTCGAAACGATGATCAGGATGCAGTTGGGCGAATGCTTCACCACCTCGCCGACGACCGCCTTCATGATGCCGTAATTCGTGTTGAGCAGATCGTCCCGGCTCATGCCCGGCTTGCGAGGGATGCCCGCGGTGATCACCACAATGTCGGAACTTGCGGTGTCTTTGTAGTCATTGGTTCCGGTGATGTAGGAATCGCGCTTCTCGATGGGCATAGCTTCGAGTAAATCGAGGCCCTTGCCTTGCGGCACGCCTTCGATGATATCGATGAGCACCACATCCGCCAGTTCTTTGGAAGCGATCCAGTGAGCCGCGGTTGCGCCTACGTTGCCGGAACCTACGATGGTTACTTTCTTGCGCATGAATGAGTCCTTTCGAGAATAAGCGGTTACAGTTGGCAATTAGCAAAAAATGAGCGCGTTACCGAATGCGTAGTTTTTGTTCGAGCCTTCGCGACGATCAGTCCGGCCATAACACTATCGAATCAGGCTTGGGTAGAGTAAAAACCGTCGCCTCTCCCGTGATGGAATACGCCTCCAACTCCGAAATCTCGCCCTCGCGTACGTGGAGGATAACTCCCACTGCGGCACCTTCAGGTGACTTACCCTTCCCATCCGCGATGATGTGGGATGCACCGGTCTTCCTCGTCTCGCCGATAGCAAAGTCAATTGTTGGGCAACCACAACCACACCTGCTGAACACGCGAAGCTTCGGGACTTGCCACCCATATTGGCTGGCGTCAGGCCGGCCGTGTTCGACGAGCCACTCAACGAGAGTGGTCTCTTCAGGTGACAAGGATCGCTCTTCGCGCACCGTCATAGTCGTCAAGATCAGACACCGCTGGGCTGCGCCAACCGGACAGCCGAGGGCGGCTGCCCCCACATAAACCAATTGCTAATTGCTAGACCAGCACGCCCGCGCCCATGTTTTCGATCATGTGTCCTGCGAACTCGCTGGTCTTTACCTTGGTCGCACCCGGCATGAGGCGTTCGAAGTCGTAGGTCACTTTCTTCTGCTCGATGGTTCGCTCCATGCTCTGCTCGATCAGGTCGGCGGCTTCATGCCAGCCCAGGTGGCGGAACATCATCACACCCGACAAAATCACCGAGCCGGGATTGATGACGTCTTTATCCGCATACTTCGGCGCCGTGCCGTGGGTGGCTTCGAAAATGGCGTGGCCGTCTCCGATGTTCGCGCCGGGGGCAATGCCGAGACCGCCCACCTGCGCCGCGCAGGCGTCGGAAATGTAGTCTCCATTCAGGTTGGGGCAGGCCAGCACCGAATATTCGTCGGCTCGCGTCACCACTTGCTGAAAGATCGAATCGGCGATGCGGTCGTTGATCATGACTTTCTTTTTCCACGCGCCTTTACCGTGCGTGGCGTAGATGCTGTCGAGCACCTGCTGCACTTCTTTTTCCACGGCCTGCCGGAAGGCCGGCGGAGCGAATTCCATGCCAGGCTCAACCAGTTCTGCGTTTTGAGCGACGGTGAGATTCGGGTCTTTGTCTTTGTTATCGAGAATCCAACTCTCGCGCTCGGTGACCACCTGGCCGCGAAATTCTTCAATCGCCAACTCGTAGCCCCACTTGCGGAACGAGCCCTCGGTAAATTTCTGGATGTTGCCTTTGTGCATCAAGGTTACGGTCTTGCGCCCCGACTCGAGCGCATGCTTGATGGCCATGCGCACCAGTCGTTTGGTTCCGGTCACGGAGATAGGCTTGATGCCCACGCCGGAGTCCAGCCGAACCTGTTTCTTGCCCCCCTTGAGCATGTCCTTATTGAGGAACTCGATCAGCTTGGCGCACTCGGGAGTTCCCTGCTCCCACTCGATGCCGGCGTAGACGTCTTCGGTATTCTCGCGGAAGATGACTACATCCATGCGCTCGGGATGCTTCACAGGCGAAGGCACGCCCTTGTAATATTTCACCGGTCGAACGCAACAATAGAGATCCAGAATTTGCCGCAGTGCGACGTTCAGCGACCGAATCCCGCCACCTACCGGCGTAGTCAGGGGACCTTTGATGGCGATGCGGAATTCGCGAATCGCCTCGACCGTATCGTCGGGCAGCCAGTTATCGAACTTTGATTTCGCCTTTTCTCCCGCGAATACTTCGTACCAGGTCACGCGGCGCTTGCCTTTGTAGGCTTTTTCCACGGCGGCGTTAAACACACGCAGAGAAGCTTTCCAGATGTCGCGTCCGGTGCCGTCGCCCTCGATGAAAGGGATGATGGGATTGTCTGGAACATCATATTTTCCGCCGGCATAGCCAATCTTCTTGCCATCTGCCGGGATTGCCACACCGTTATAAGTGCCCGCCATCCTTCTCCTCCGATACAGTCGCCAACGATGTCTGGGACGAAACCCATAATTATAGAGAATTCGCGAAGAAGCCGATAGCGACATTCTTGAGTCGCCGGGCGCGGCTAGGGGCCAGTTGCTCGTGGAGACTACGACATGAATCTCGCAGGGGATATAGTCAGTTGTAGGAGGCGAATCGTGCAGGTGGAGGAAATCATGAGATCCGCTCTTATCGTGATCGTCATCTTCCTGGCAGCATCCGCATTCGGGCAACAGAAGTCGGTTGCTCTGGCTGCGGCCTGCGGTCCGAAGAGCACCAGTTTCAACGTGAAGCTCGACGAATCCCAACACACACTGGCGCAGCCCGAGCCCGGCAAGGCGCTGGTTTACTTCGTCCAGGATATCGGCGAGGTGAATTGCTTCGGAGGTTGCCTGACAACGAAGATCGGGCTGGACGGAACATGGGTGGGCGCTATCCAGCACAACGCCTATTTCTCCGTCTCCGTAAATCCGGGTGAGCACCACGTGTGTGCGAACCCGCAATCACACGTGGGCTGGATCAGTCGACGAGTGGGCCTTGCGCATTTCACGGCGGAAGCGGGGAAGGTCTACTATTTCCGTACACGCGGCTTTATAGGCGGGAATCAATTACTCTTCGATCTTGATCCGGTCGATAGTGACCAGGCCAAGTACTTTATTTCTTCCTATCCCCTGAGTGTGTCGCACCCCAAGCCATAAAGTGTTGTGGCCCCGTTCTGCGCGCGAGTGCGCTCCCTGCTTGCGCTCACCATCGCCGCGTTCCGAACGTCTTGCGGACGCCTACGGTCGCGTACCGGCCCCATGGGCCGTTGTTGCCCAGATCGGCGACGCCCAGATTGGTGTCGCGTGCGCCCAGGCGGTCGAACAGAAAATGCTGCGTGACGCGAACCTCGAATCCTTTCCCAGCATAGATCGAAGCCCCCCAGGAATGTTCGATGCCGATGGCATCGAACGACCAAGTATAGAGCGTTTGCGGAAGATTCCTTCCAAACAGGAATGCCGGTGATCCGAAGAGCATGAAGCGGCGGAGTTGGCCGCGACCGAAGGGCCGGACTTCCAAGGTTCCGGAGAGCATGTAGCGCGCGAACATGCTGCAGGGAGCGTTCACCCCGCCGTATTGTCCAGCGGTGGCGGCGCACAGGTTAGGATCGATCTCATTGTGCGGAGGCGCCAGCTCGAATTGCGCCCAGCCGTAAAGCATGTCACGCGGGAAAAACATCCGATCCTGGGTGGCGTCGGCGGGTGAGCTGGTTGCCGGCGGGGACGCCTGCGCCCTGACTAAGGTTGCCATGAGTACGGGAACTGCCAGAATCCACGCCACCTTCTTCATTCTTCCTCCAGAATTGTCACTTTCAGAATCACTATCCGCAAATATTCGACCGTAAACGATTACGCTCCGTACGGAATTTTCCGCGTGTAGGCCGACCGCGATCCGGTTGCGAGAGCGGAACATTGTAACCCGCCCGAACCACGGGTAGGTCGTTGCCCTCTGGTTACTTGCCAGTGGGTCAATTTCGCTGTGAAATTAGCTTGGGGGGGAAACCATGAGCCGACTGTTCGGCTTTCTCAGCGTCGTCATCGTACTGGGCATTGGAATGTACATCTATTCCAGGCAGGCGCAGAGCTCATCTGCGCAGGCCGGGGCGAACAATCCGAGGGCGGCCATCAATATCACGGGGGTGAGGAGCGATCTGATCAGCATCGCTACCACCGAGCGCCGCTACTACGCCACGGAAGGAAAATACGCCTCTCTCGACGAACTGATCTCGAGCAACTACATTACGATTGCACGGCAGCGGCCGCCTTATACGTATGAGGTTGAGACCACTTCCAGTGGCTTCCGCGCGGTCGCCACCCGGTCCGGTGACGATGCTTCAGGCACTCCGGCGCAGCTTTCGGTCGACGAGAACATGGATTTCCAGACGTCTCAGTAGAACCATTGGGACATTGGGCCGCCGTTTGTGGTTCGGCTCCGTGGTGGAATGCCCCTACTTAATCGCGCGATTGCGATGCGGTTGACCGTCCTCCGCAATTCTTTCCCCGTCAGCCTGTTGCAGCCTGACGGGCAGTCATAAGCTCAAAATCAAGAGTCAAAGGCGGCGGATCGAAGCGTCCGCACTACGCGGGCTTCAAACTTCTTCCAGAATTCATATTGGGAATCTGATTTATCCAGTTCGTGGAATGGAAATATGCCGTAAAGGCTGTGGGTTCAAGCGTTCAGCGTTTGGCTGATCGATTGCTCCAAGAATGCTACAGAGGACCCCAAAAACCAATGCCGCAGGAAATATCCGTCTCGTATCAAGCCATCAAGAGCAAGGTATACCGTTTGATTGACGCGCTGGTGGTGGGTGAGAAAACTGAGACCGAGGTGCAGGACTCGATTCGGCGCTGGTGGGATCTGATCCACCCTGCGGACCGCCCCATCGCTCAAAAATATCTGACGGCAGTGCTGGCGCGCTCCGGCTCCGCTCTAGATGCAATCTCCGAGGGTCTGGTTTCGGTGGCCGGCTCGGAACCTGCGTATGTGCACCTTCCCGCCCGGCAGTTGAAGGTGATGGAAAGAATGATCAAAGAAGCTGCTGTACGCACCGCCGTTTAGCCGCATCGCTTTTTTTGCCTCTCTCACCCGGCGCAACTTGGCCCCAAGTGACAAAGATTTTACAATCGTAGGGTTGCTGGCGGACCGCAGCGGCGCGTATCTTTGAAAGCACGCGGCGTATGCGTGCGGTTTCCTCGGGTACCGCGCTGACCGGATTGTGTCGATCCCAACTTTTTGAAATCTTCCTTCAGGAGCACCAATGAATACTCCCCGCAGATTGCACAGCCGAATTCTCGGTTATCTTACTTTTGGACTTCCCTTCGGAGCATTGCTGATCATGGCGACTTCCCTGCTTGCCGCGTCCGGGATTTACGGTTTCACTCTCAACTCCATCGATGGCAAGCCCGCGCCGCTGGCCGACTACAAAGGCAAAGTTGTGTTGGTGGTGAACGTGGCCAGCCGGTGCGGCTACACTCCGCAGTACAGCGCGCTCGAAGCCACTTACGAGAAGTACAAAGACCAGGGCTTCGTCATTCTGGGCTTCCCGGCTAATAATTTCGGCGCGCAGGAACCCGGCACCAACGAAGAGATCAAGACGTTCTGCACGCGCAAATACAGCGTCACGTTCCCGATGTATTCGAAGATTTCAGTCAAGGGAGCTGACCAGGCGCCGCTCTATGCCTACCTGACCAAGGAAACCGGGCCGGGGCTGACAGGCGACATCAAGTGGAACTTTACCAAGTTTCTGGTGGATCGCAACGGGAAGGTCGTGCAACGGTTTGAGCCCGCGGTGACGCCAGATTCGAAGGAAGTGGTGGGGGCGATCGAGAAGCAGCTGAAGTAGTGTAGGACGAAACACGGCGTGGGTATTCCTTATGAGGATCAAGCGGTTCCGCGGCCAACATTTCGCGCCCTATTACAGATTGCGCTTGTGAACTCTTCTCTCCTGCACGGGAAGATCCGCAACCTCGTCCATGAAAGTGGCCGAAGTCGGCGGTGCTTCGGCAAGATAGAGAGACCAGCCCGATACTCCGGACGGGAGGAAAGCATCACGGCCTTCCCGCGCCGCGTGACTAGGGTTGTTCTTGACGGTTTTCGCCTTGCGTTGCGCGGTTCTTCGACGACCATCCGAGTCCGGCATACTCACGTAGTAGACGCCAAAGTTACACGCTGGGCAATCGCCAAGATTCAAACTCTGGGGCGAGCGATCCCTTCTGGCAATGATGTTTGCGTGACCCATTTCGGGTGAGGGTGCCCCATCCTTGCGCTCTTTGCAAGGGTGGGCGCGCGATGCCGCAGACACGACGCTCGTTTCTGCCGAGGTGCCAGCATTTCCAGGCGGCCTTGCCGCAGAGTACGCGAAGGACGGGGTGCCCACAGCGCTAGTAGTGCCAGCGAGTTCAAAAGCGTAGACGACCCAACCGCGCGTTGGTCGCAAACCGGCGGTCTAGCGGTCGGGAGTTTCATTCGGATGCTGGAAGCGAAATACGTTCCCTCGATCCAACAGTGCCCCCAGCGTGTAGGACAAAGACGTGTAAAAGGATACGATGACATCCTCCTCGGGGTGATCGCGAGGCGTTCCCGCGAAGAAGTGAGCCAGCGTAGTGCCCCAGCTATGGTCTCCTAGGACACTGGAGGGTTTCCACAAGGCTATCTTGATCACGAGATACAGAGCCGGAATAATCCACACCCAGAAGCGATAATTGCTCTTGAGTCGAATGTAGCTGAAGTAGCCCGCAAGAGCGGCCAGAACGATCTGTAGCGGGTAGTAGGGTGCCTTCGCGATCGAGAATAGCCGAGCATGACCTATCAGCGGATCTAAGGGTTTCAGCACCACGTTCAACAAGATTCCGGCCGCTAGCAGAACGCCGAATGTAGCTGCTAAGACATGCAATAGATATAGGCCGACCGACCGTATGGAAGATTTCATCTTGAGTAAATGTACAACTATCCAGCTCGCAACCGAAAGCGCCCCCCCGAACAGGACAGCAGGAGTTTTAGAAGGCTGTGGACGCGCCATTGGAGTGTAGCTGTCGCACACCCATTACACTCACCGACGACATTCTGGGAAGATCGAAGCGATCCCTCAGATGTCATAGTAAAGCGCAAACTCATACGGATGCGGCCTCTGCCGGATCGCATCCACTTCCTTCGAGCGCTTGTACTCCACGTAGGTGCGCAGCAATTCTTCGGTGAAGACGTCTCCCTTGAGCAGGAAGGCGTAGTCGCGCTGCAGGGCGTCGAGCGCATCTTCCAGCGAGCCCGGCATCGAGGGCAGGCTGGCCAGTTCATCGGGGCCGAGGTCGTAGGTGTCTTTGTCCATGGGCTGACCGGGGTCCATTTTCTGCTCGATGCCGTCGAGGCCGGCCATCAACATGGCGGCGAACGCCATGTAGGGATTGCAACTGGGGTCGGGCGGGCGGAACTCCACGCGCTTCGCTTCGGGCGAAACGGAATACATTGGAATGCGGACCGCCGCCGAGCGGTTGCGCCGCGAGTAGGCCAGGTTCACCGGCGCTTCGAAACCGGGAACCAGCCGCTTGTATGAGTTGGTGGTTGGGGCGATGATCGCCGAGAGCGCCGGCCCGTGCTTGATCAGGCCGCCGATATACCACAGTGCGAGCTGTGAAACGCCCGCGTAGCCATCTCCGGCAAACAGAGGCCTGCCGTCTTTCCAGAGCGATTGGTGGGTGTGCATGCCGCTGCCGTTGTCGCCGAAAATCGGTTTGGGCATGAAGGTGACGGTTTTTCCGCTCTGGTTGGCGACATTCTTTACGATGTATTTGAAGAGCAGCATCTTGTCGGCCGAGCGCACCAGCGAATCGAACTTCAAATCGATTTTCGATTGCCCGGCGGTCGCCACTTCGTGATGATGGCATTCCACCTCCAGTCCGCAGCTCTGCATGGTCAGCACCATTTCCGAGCGCAGGTTCTGATAGTGGTCGGTGGGCGGGACCGGGAAATATCCCTCCCGATAGCGCGGGCGGTAGCCTAGATTGTTTTCTTCGCGGCCGGAATTCCAGCGTCCTTCTTCGGCGTCGACGTAATAAAAACCGTATTGCTCGCGCTGATCGAAGCGCACGTTGTTGAAAATGAAAAATTCGGCCTCGGCCCCGAAGTAGGCCGTATCGGCGATTCCGGTGGCGCTCAGATAAAGCTCGGCTTTGCGCGCGATGTAACGGGGATCGCGATCGTAACGCTGTTTGGTCACGGGATCGACCACGTCGCAGATTAGCACGAGTGTGGGCGTATCGGTGAAGGGATCGGCCAAGGGAAAAGCCGGGTCGGGAATCAGCAGCATGTCGCTTTCGTGAATCGCCGCCCAGCCGCGAATCGAAGATCCATCGATGCCAAAGCCCTGAGCAAACGAAGCCTCGGTGAGTTGCTCGACGGGATAGGAAATGTGATGCCACAATCCCAACAGGTCGGTAAACCGCAGATCCAGAATCTTCGCGTCGTGTTTCCGTGCAAATTCGAGCACGAACTTCGCATCAGCCATAAGAGTTCCTCGTAGACACACGCCGCGCCGAGTCGGGCAGCCAGCCCGGAAAGGCGCTCATCGGCCTGCCTGACTGCTACAATCGGTCGCAACGCACAAACGAAGGAGTGTAAGTCCCGGCATTGGTACTGGCAATTCGATTGTTTTTATGGAGCCTATAGACTGGGATTATCGTTGCCGCGAGCAACTGCCTCATGGACTTTGATCAGCTCGAAACCTTCCTCGAAGTGGCGCGGCACGCTTCCTTTTCGCGAGCGGCGGAGAAGCGTTTCCGCACCCAGCCCGCCATTTCGTCTCAGATTCGATCTCTGGAAGAAGAAGTCGGAGCCAAACTCTTCGACCGCTCCGGGGGCAAGGTCTCGCTGACTGCGGGCGGCAAAGCGTTTCAGAAATATGTGGAAGAAACTCTCGACGCGCGCAAGGCCATGCTGGTTGCGATTGCCGAAATGGAGCGCGTGCCCCGCGGCGAAATTATTGTAGGGGCCAACGAAGGTACCTGCCTGCACATTCTTCCCGAGGTGTTCGCCGAATTCAAAAAGCAGTATCCCGATGTCTCCGTCAACATCAAGCGCTCCGACTACGCCGGCATTCTCGAATCGGTCATCGACAACTCGGTCGACTTCGGTGTGGTTTCCCTGCCGGTTACAGACAACCGCCTGACCGTGGTTCTCATCCATCGGGATGAACTGGTGATCATCGTGCAGCCGTCGCACCCGCTGGGTAAGATGAAGGCCGCTCCGATTGCCGAAGCCGCCAAGTTCCCCTTGGTCGTGCCCAAGGTCGGCCATACGCGGGACTCGCTGGAGGAACTTTTCCACGAGCGGCGGTTGAAGCCGAACTACACGATGGAACTGGATTCCAGCGAACTGCTGAAGCGTTTTGTGGCCGCGGGGGTGGGCGTGGGGTTCATCGCGCGCTCTAGTGTCGTGGAAGACATCCGCGCCCGCTCGCTTGCCGCCATCACGATTGCCGACGCCCAGGTGCGCCGCGATCTGGCACTGGTCTTCCGCAAAGATAAAGCTCTCAGCCGCGCCGCTCTGGCCTTCATCGACATCGCCGTGAAGCACAAATCTACCGACGAACTGGTCCCGGGCCTGAAGTAGATGATGAAGCGCTTACAGATCAAGAGTCTGTGGCGGCCGCTGCCAATGCTTCGTCTCGGCCTCTCCCTTTTGCTCTTTCCATGGATGGCGCTGTCCGTTGCCGCCGGTCTCCAGGCCGCGCCAGGCTTGCGAGCCGGCCTGCCACAAGCCACCGGGGATGAACGCAAGCTCATCTCGATCACGGCCACCGGCAGCAAGCGCTTCGCTTCGGCAGACATTGCGGCCGCCTGTGGCCTGCGGATCGGGTTCGTTGCCGTCGACGACGACTTCAAGAACGCCGCCCGCCGTCTTGCTGAAACCGGAGCCTTTACCGACGTCGCCTACACGTTTTCCTATTCGTCGGAAGGTACAAAGCTTGAGTTGCAGGTGACCGACGCGGCCAAGTTCTTGCCTGCGCATTTCGATGACTTTGTCTGGTTCACCGACTCGGAGCTCCAAAAACGACTCCACGAACGCCTGCCGCTTTACCATGGCGACCTGCCGGTCAGCGGCAGCTTGCCCGACCAGGTTTCCGACGTTTTGCAGGCGATGCTGGTGGAAAACAACATTCCTGGGGTGGTCCAGTACCTGCGGCCCAGCGATCGCGGCGGCCCGACTTCTCTATTCATCTACAGCGTTTCGGGTGTGCTGATTCGCGTGCACAACATCGAGTTTTCCGGCTCAGGCGCAGAAGAGCTGCCCCTGCTCGAGGCTGCCGCCAAGAAGCTTCCCAGCTATGAGTACACGCGTTCCGGCCTGGCCAGCTTTGCCCAGAGCCAACTTCTTCCGGTCTACCACGCCCGCGGATACCTCAAGGCCGCATTTGGCGCACCCGCGCCCAAGGTCGTCAAGCTCGCAGCCGGCGACCCCAGCCTGGAGAATCTCCCCGATGCTCCGAACCAAGCGTTTGTGGATGTTACTTTCGCGGTAACTCCCGGACCTCAGTACAAGATCAGCGCGATGGAGTGGTCGGGCAATCACGAGTTCCCTACCGACAAGCTGCAGGCGTTAGTGCACGCCCGGCCTGGCCAGGTGGCAAATACCGTGCAACTCGCCGACGATCTGGTGGAGATTAAGAAACTCTACGGATCGCGCGGATATATCACCGCCACTTTCAAAACCGAGGCGGCTTTTGACGACACCGCCAATACCGTGGTGCTCCACATGGAGGTGAAAGAGGAATCCGTCTACCACATGGGTGAGTTGCAATTCCGTGGGCTCGATAACAGCCTCATCGCCAAACTTCGGGCGATCTGGAAGCTGCGGCCGGGAGACGTCTACGACCTCGGCTACATCGACGAATTCTGGCCGCAGGCGAACAAACTTCTGCCTGCGAACTTCGACTGGGAGCACGCGGTGCATCTTACCGCCAACGTCCGCGACAAGAGCGTGGATGTGGATATTCAATACACGGTAAGCGCGCCGAAATGAGGCGCCGTTAGGCCCACGGTCTGCCTGCCTTAGGAACAAGCCCTCTCGCTGCGGTCGGCGGGACAAGCCGAGAGCCTGCCCTGAGCAAAGTCGAAGGGCGGCTTTCACTACGTGAGCATGCGGGACTTGTAACTTTGCCGTGGACTGGCGCATCCTTAGCTAGTGAAGCTGACCCTGTCGGGGCCAGGCAGGTTGGCAACGAACAGCCTTATCATTTACTAAGGAGAAAGAAATTGACGAATTCTCGCATGCAGAAACTGAGAACTGCTCTGCTGCTCCTCATCCTCGGCGCAGCGTTGGCTGTTTCCTACGCTTTCGCAGCAGCCAAGGGCAAGACCTTCACCGGGACGGTCAGCGATACCATGTGCGGCGCGAAACACGCCATGCCGGGCGATGCTGCCTCCTGCACTCGCGATTGTGTGAGCAAAGGTTCCAAATACGCGCTGGTGGTGGGCGACACGGTTTACACGCTCGAGACCACCGACAAGGCTGCCTTGGCCGCTCTTGATAAGGAGGCCGGAGCTAAAGTGAAAGTAACCGGCTCCGAAAAGGACAACACTATTACCGTGACTTCCGTGGTGGCTGCTCCCTGAGGACATTTTTCCGCCGTTATTTCTTCAGCGGGTGCTTCTCAACAAACTGCGGGAACAGATTTGGTTCTGTTTCCGCAGTTTTTTTCGCGCCGCTGCGAAAATTCATGCGATGTTTACAAACCGTTATGTTAGATTGTGCATTCCCAATCTCAAATTTTTAGTGACGGAGGACAAAGGCGTTGGGCAAAGACATGGTCCCTAAGCGCATTTTCTTTACCAAGGGAGTCGGAAAACACCGCGAACGCCTCACTTCCTTCGAGCTGGCACTGCGCGATGCCGGCATTGCTGCCCAGAATCTAGTTCGCGTCTCTTCCATCTTCCCGCCCAATTGCAAACTCACGGCCCGCAAAGAAGGCGTCAAGTACCTGAGCCCGGGGGAAGTGGTGTTTGCCGTGGTCGCAGAAAACTCGACCCGGGAAGCCCATCGCCTGCTGGCGTCGTCGATCGGCGTAGCCATCCCTGCCGACCGCACCACCTATGGATATCTCAGCGAACATCATTCCTTCGGTGAGACCGAAGACGCCGCCGGGGAATACGCCGAAGAGCTCGCCGCCGAAATGCTCGCCACCACCCTGAATGTCGAGTTCGATCCCGACCGCTCCTGGGACGAGAAGAAACAGATCTACCGCCTCTCCAACAAAATCGTTCGCACCGCCAACGTGACGCAGTCCGCGGTGGGAGACAAGCGAGGTCTGTGGACCACCGTGATCGCGTCCGCTGTGCTGATCTTCGACTAAGGAAACTCCGATAGGCGTTACAGACTCCCCCCAGCCACGGCTTCTCTACTACACCGAGCGCGGATCAGGGCCGCCGCTCCTGCTGGTGCATGGGCTGATGGTCACCGGCGAGATGTTCGAGCCAGTAATTGAGCATTTCGCAGCCCATCATCGTGTGATTGTTCCCGACCTGCGTGGCCACGGCCGCAGCCGTGGACTCCCGCCTCCGTATACGGCTGCACAGCTCGCAGCTGATCTGTCGTTCCTGCTCGACCATCTAGGGATCGACTCAGCCGCGGTGCTCGGCTACTCGCAGGGTGGCGCAATCGCGCAACAACTGGCCCTCGACGACCTCAGGCGATGCAACCGCTTGGTGCTTGTCTGCACTTACGCATTCAACATGGCAACAGTTCGCGAGAGGCTGGAAGGCCACCTCTTCCCACTTCTCGTCCAGCTTTTCGGTCTAAAACGGATGGCGAAGATGGCCGTCTCGATCGGCGCGAAGCATCTCAGCAAGGAACGCTCCGGCTGGCTCGTCGGCATCATGGCCGACCAGGATCAAAGGTTGATGGTGTCGGCGTGGCGGGAGGCAATGGCGTTCGACAGCAGGGACCGCCTGGGCGAGATCAGATGTCCAACGCTCATCGTCGCGGGCTCGAAGGATCAGGCGGTGCCAATCCAACACGCGGAGATGCTGCACGAGGGGATCGCAGGCTCCCGACTCGTCATTATCGATGGCGCTGACCACTCGCTCATCTGGACGCACCCCGACGAACTGGCGCGGGTAACGCGCGAATTCCTCGGGATCTGACCGCGGACCAGACGATCGCAGACCCAAGCCGTTGGCGGATTTCCAACCTCCCGTTATGATGTGCAAAGAAATTCCGGGAGGTTCCCATGGACGCCGGCGCTGCGCATTCTACACGCAGATTCTTCCCGTTATCCGCAAGCGCGCGCGCGTTGCCAGCCCTGTGCTTACTCTGGCTGGCATTCGGAAATATCAGTCCCGCTCAGACCTGGAATCTCTCCTGGAGCGATGAGTTCAACGGCGCGCCGAATTCCCCGATCAACCCGGCAAACTGGACGTACGACACCGGGAGTCTGATGGTCAACAATGAGGTGGAGTACTACTGCGCTCCGGGCAGCAACACCGCGCCGTGCGTTGCGGGCACTCCGAACTCGTATATCGACGGCAGCGGACACCTTGTGATCCAGGCCATCAAAATCAGTTCCAGTGTCGCGCCCTACAGCGGAAGCTGGACCTCCGCACGCCTGAAAACCAGCGGTCTTCAGAACTTCCAGTACGGCCGCCTCGAATCCAGCATGTCGCTTCCCGTTGGTCCGGGAATCTGGCCTGCCTACTGGGCTCTGGGCAACAACATTACGAGCGTCGGCTGGCCCATGTCCGGCGAAATCGATTTCATGGAGAACGTTCCTCCGCTCGGACCGAGCACTATTCAGTCGACCATTCACGGCGGCAATTCTTCCAGCAGTTGCTACTGTGGCGGCGACGGACTCGGGAAGCCATACCCGCTCTCCGGCGGCGCTAACGTCACCAGCTTCCATACCTACGGCGGAATCTGGTCGCCCAACATGGTGCAGTTCTACGTGGACTCGCCGACCAATATCTTTTTCGTGGTCACGGCCAGTGATATTCCTTCCGGCCAACCCTGGGATTTTAATCACCCATTCTTCCTGCTGCTGAATCTCGCGGTGGGCGGGATCGGCAGCTGGCCTGGACCTCCAGACAGCACCACGCCGAATCCCGCGGTGATGACCGTGGATTACGTTCGCTGGTACCAGCCATCAATTCTCGCGGGGCCGACCATGACTGCTCCTCCCATCAGCCTGACGGCTGGCGCCGGCAGCAGCACGGTCAACTTGAGTTCGACGAGCGGCACTGGCCGGGTCTATCTCTCCTGCTCGACAACCGCACCCAACGCCAGCTGCTCGGTCAAGTCCGCCGACCCTCTCAACCCCAACACAGTGGATTTCAGCAACACGGCCGGCGGCACCGCCACTGTGAGCGTGACGACTGCTACTCCGGCGGCCTCGCAAAAAGCGAGGAACGCACTGCCGCCAGGTTCAGGAGTCCGGAGGACCGGAAAAACCGCCTCCGGACGCCCCGGCTGGCTTCGTCTGGCCAACCTGCTGCTGCTTTCCTGCCTTGTGTTTGCGAGTTTTGTTGCCGTGCCGGGCTGGAATCGCAGTCTGCGACGTGGCCTGGGCGGGAGCGCACTGATGCTGGCGTTGCTGATGCACCCTGGGTGCGGAAGCGGAAACAACAGCTCAACCAGTGGTGGAGGCGGAAGCGGCTACTCCGTTACTGTGAATGCCTTTACCGTTAGCTCGAGCGGAAGCCCAGACTCGACTCTAACCATCCCCGTGACGGGGAATTGAGCGGGAGGGGGGTAGAACTTTGGTAACCTCCCAACCGTTCCCTATGTCACACTCCGTTAACCCCGGTCGGTTATCATAGAGATGGGCTTATACGTATTTATTCCAGATCGGGGACCCCAAGCAGTGGATTTTGAGACTCGCAGGCAGAAGCAACAGGAACTTATGGCAGGGATGGTGGAGCGAAAGATCCGCCGCCGTGCCCGTCAGCTTTACGATACCCGCGGCCAGGCGGAAGGCTTGTCTTTACAGGATTGGTTTCAGGCCGAATCCGAGGTGATCGAAAGCAGCATCCTTGCGCCCGTTTATCGCAAGGTTCGCATCGAAAATCCGCAATCCGCCCAACAAGACCACGAGCCGAGCAACTAGACTTCCGCCTAGGTGTCGCCTAGCCGGTCAGCGAGATCTGTTGCCTATTTCCGACTGCCGGCCCTCTTAACGTTCTTTCCGTTCTTACTCTTAGAGGCCCGGTGGTTCTTTTTGTCCGCGTCCAGCCGCTCCAGCACGGCGGCGACAATCAGGGGCAAGCCCACGGTCGCGTCCACGAAAACTTCGCCAAACTTTCCGCCTTCGGCCGGGGGGACGAACTTGCCCCAGGACACCGCCTCGCTATACGGACTTCCTGACAATCCGCCCCAATACACCGGCTCGGGACAAATCCGCAACCCGTAGTGATACCGCTTCAACGGCAGATTCTCTCCCAGCCGACGGTGCCGTAACTCGATGAACGGCCCAAACTGCTGCGACCAGTTTCGCGGCACTCCGCCGCCGATGGTAAAGATCCCCAATCGCTTCTGCCGCAGCAGCGTCGCGGCAAAATGCTCCACATCTTCGAACGGATCGAACCGAATCTTGTGCCGTCCGGTGGATTCCCGCAACCGGTTGTTGAGGGCCGTGTCCAGCCCCAGCTCCGAGTCGCTGAACGCCGGCACGAATACGGGCACGCCCTTGTCATACGCTGACTTCAGAATCCCGCGCTGCCCCTGCGCATGCTTTGCCAGGTGCGCCCCGATGGCATGATTCAACTTGTAGGAGCACATCACCTCATTGTGATCCCAGGCCTCCAGCACCGCTGACATCACTTCTTCCACATCGTCCAGGTTCTGCTCCGGCTCCAGCGTGTCGTAAACGCGGTTGTAGCCCTGATCGTAGAGATCTTCGTCGGAAACCTCGGGATTGTGCCGGAAATGTGCCCGCCCCGTAGCCTCCACCAATCCATGCGCCATCAGCGCCCCGGTCGAAACCACGGCGTTCACAATACCGCGGTCGATCAACTCGGTGACGATCAGCCCCTGCTTGGCGACGGTCATGGCGCCCGCCAGCGTCATCACCACAAAGCAGTCGGCATCGCGCGCCATTGCCTCCAGCACGTCCGCGGCCTCGCCCAATTGCCGCCCGGTGAACGCGGTCTTCGCCATGGCGCGGACCAGCCCGTCAATCGACTTCACCTTTCCCAGGTCCAGCGGCTCCAGCGGAATCAGCCGATCCTCAATCGGATTGTGCAGGTGCCGGTCCTTCCCCTCGCCTCCGTTGCCATGAGCGTTCTCCGCTGCATGCCCGCTGTCATGATTGCCTTGTTTCAAAATGATGCCTCCAAGCTCAACTCGCAAATCTCCCGACAAATTACTTTACAGGAGAAATGGGAAACGACGCCACGCGTCGGAATGCGGCAGCACGCGTCTCACTCCACTTTCAGCCGCAGTTCCTGCTTGCCATCATGTAGCTTCAAGCTCTTGCCGTACCACAGCAACTCGCCTGAGAGGCCGGCCGGCAGTGTAATCGATGCTTTCACCTGAGACTGTTCCACCGAGTACTCCGCCTCGATCATCCCTTTCGGACTCGGCATCGCCGCCATAATATGTTTCAGTGCTCCCAGGTGAGGCGCAACTATAACCGTCCCGAATCCCGGCGTCCCCGGACGAATCCCGGCCACGATGGTCAGAAAATCGTAATTCGGATGCGCGCTCCAGGCATGCGAGTCCGAGCGAGTCGGCTCCGGCGTCTCCGCCCATGTTGTCAGGCCCAGCGACACCATATGCCGCCACGGCCCCAGCAGCCCCAGGTATTCGTTTCCCATCCCAGCATGGTCTAGCGCTCGCGCAAGGTAGAAGCGGAAGTAATAAGTCGCGCCGGTCATCGGCGGCACCGGCCCGGTCGCCGTGTAACCCTCGTCGCTCGTGGAAAGAATCTTGGTGAGCACCTCTTTTTGCCGTTCACGCGGAATCACATCCAGCCACACCCCGAGAATGTTGGCATGCTGGCTGTAATGTTTTTGTGCGGGCGTATCGGCCAGCAAACCGTACTGCTGGTTCCAGCACAGTTTGTACACCGCCCGAGACGCCCGCTCCGCCGCCCCGCGGTAAAGCTCGGCCCTGGCCTTGTCCCCCAACGCCAACTCCATTTCCGCCGCATCGTGCAACGCCGCGACAAACTGTAGCGCGATCGCCGACGACCCACCATCCTCATCTTGCGGAGGCACGCCAGACTGAAAGTCTTTTCCCCAATCCACAAACGGCCACCAGGGAATCTTCGTCAACAAGCCGTCCGCTCGCTGACGATCAAGAAACCAATCCAACACTGCCCTCGTTCCTGGAAGCTGTGCGCGAACGAAATCAGGATCAGAACGGTACATCCAGAAATCGTGCACCATCCCCACCCAGAGCAACGAGAACGTCGGAATGATTTGCCTCACTGACGAAGGATACCGGCTGTACGTGAGCCCTTCGGGGATGCGGGAATTATTAAAGGCCTGGATGGCCTGACGTGGGAGGCGGTCATCGCCACCGACGGTGTAGGAAATCAGCGCTTGAATTCGCGTGTCGCCCACGTACTGCAAGCGTTCGTAGTAGGGCGTGTCCATGTAGGTGTCGTGCGCGTCGAGCCGGGCCGTGCGCCAACCGATCTCCCAAATGGGCTCCAGTGAATCATCGTCGGAGTTAAAGTGCCCGCGCTGTTCAAACGGATACGCCGTGAACCATGTCCGCAGTTTCTCCACTTCCAGGGGTTGATCGGCAGTCTCAATGTCGAGTTGCAGATAACGCCAGGTTTTCCAGCCCAGCGGTGTGAATGTGCGGTTCGCCGCGCCGTCCGGGACGAACTCGTCGAAAACTCCCCGGATGTGCTTGCCCATAATTTCATTCCGGTTGCCCTTCTGGCCCTTCGCGTCGATCAGAGCTTCGGCGTAGGTCAGGCGGATGGTGGCTGCGCGGCCGCCACTCACCGTGAGCTCGGGATAGGCGGTGGTCAGATGCGAATTGTCGATCAGCACCGAGGCCTTGGTATGAGGCGGCACGATAAATGTCTTCTCGGGAAAGCCGACAGGCAGGTCGATGCCTGTGGACCTGACAACCTGGCCGGCAGAAGTTAGCTCCATCTGCATGGGAGGCAGAGAATCAGGCACCAGCTGCCAGTTATTCTCCTGCATCATGGCGCCCAGCGGAGTGGCGCGCCCAATGGCTTCCGCTTTTTTCCAGCGTCCACCTGGGCTGGGTTTCGAAAGGCCGGCATCGGCGGCATTCGAGTCGGGAGTGTTCCAGTCCCAGTCGAGCACCGTGCCGTCGATGCGCTCTACCGGCTCGGCCACGTAGTAATCGTCGTCAACTGCCTCGGGGGTGGACGGTGTTCGAATACCATTCTCTACTTCGACTGCCCAGCTCGGTCCGGTATCGGCAATGCGCTCGCTTTCGGAGTCTCCGTGGAGGACAAAACCGGTCCGGTCGCTCATCTGAGCCAGGGGCGTGAGCACACCAAAATTCCAGACCACGGCAGCCAGCAGATTCTTTCCTGCATGCAGGAACGGAGCGATGTCGTAGCTCTCATATTTCCAATGAGCCAGATCACCTCGCGACGGGCCTGAGCCAACGTGCTGCTGGTTCACATAAAGTATGAACTGATTATCGGCGCTCACGTGGACGACAAAACGCTTCGGCTGCTCCGCCAGCTCAATCACTTTCCGGAAGTGCAGTACCGTCTCATCGCGCTGCGGACCATCCGGCGAAGTAATCCAATCCGCGCTCCACATTTCTTTTTGAACTTCAGAAGGAAGTTGCGCGGCCGCAAATTGCGCGGCGGTCAGCCCGAGTAACGCGACCACCACCAAACTTACTAAATGTAGACTTCGCATTCAGATCTCCTCTGCCCGGCCCCTATGGCTGCTCCGCTCGTGTGGCGCGGGCACTCTTGCCCGCGAAACGCCGGCAGCATACAACAAGCTTGCGACCACCTGCGATTTCACCGATGGCTGACAGCTGATAGCTGACAGCTGCTTCCTGCTATATTTGATTCCGAGAGGCCGAAACCCTTGCCGCCAGAAAAATTCCGCGTCGCGCTCATCCAGATGTCGTGCGGCCACGAGCCCGAGCAGAATCTCGCCAAGGCCCTCGAGCGCATCGCCGACGCCGCCGGACGCGGCGCGCAAGTGGTCTGCCTCCCTGAGCTTTTCCAGACGCAATATTTTTGCCAGCGCGAAGACCACGCGCTCTTCGATCTCGCCGAGCCGATTCCCGGCCCCACCACTGAAAAATTATCCGACGCTGCCCGCAAAAACGGCGTCGTCCTCATCGCGTCGCTGTTCGAGAAGCGCGCTGCCGGGGTCTACCATAACACCGCCGCCATCTTCGACGCCGATGGTTCCCTGCGCGGACTCTACCGCAAGATGCACATCCCCGACGACCCGCTCTACTACGAAAAGTTTTATTTCACACCCGGCGATCTCGGCTTCCGCGCCCTCGACACCGCCGCCGGACGCCTCGGCACACTGGTCTGCTGGGATCAGTGGTATCCCGAAGGCGCGCGCCTCACCGCGCTGCAGGGCGCGGTGGCGCTGTTTTATCCCACAGCTATCGGCTGGCATCCTGCCGAGAAGGCCGAGTTCGGAGTCGCCCAGCACGACGCCTGGCGCACCATTCAGCGCTCCCACGCCATCGCCAACGGAGTCTACGTGGCCGTGGTCAACCGCGTCGGCTTCGAGACCGGCAACGTGCGCGGCAAGTCCGCTCCCGGCCAGGGACTGGAATTCTGGGGCGCGTCTTTCTTCTGTGATCCCTTCGGCCGCGTGCTCGCCGAAGCCTCGCACGACCGCGAAGAAATCCTGGTCGGCGAAGTCGACCTGAAGGCTCTCGAAGAAATCCGCCGCAACTGGCCGTTCCTGCGCGACCGCAGAATCGACGCCTACGCGCCCATCACGAATCGTCTGCTCGATGGTGGGTAAAATCGGGTCGATGAGTGAACAGCCTGATAGCAACGGGTGACTGTGATGCTCCCCGTACCGCGTACATCAACGAGAGGGCGACTCCGGATTTGCACGCGGTAGTTCTAAGCCACCGTGCTGGCGTAGTAAATCCTCGACGCGCTCGTGTCCCCTTATCCGCGCCCAGTATAGGGCCGTGCAGCCATTGATGTTTGCGTCGTTAACGTTGGCCCCATTGTCGATCAGCAACCGCACGATGTCCTCGTGTCCGTCAGAAGCTGCCACGGTCAGTGCCGTATCACCGCGAAGAGTTCTTGCATTAACGTCGGCCTTGGCTGCCAGAAGCATCCTGACCTGTTCGATCTGACCCTTTGCTGCAGCGTCATACAAGGGCGTGCCTCCGATTTCGCCTCGGACATCCACGTCGGCATTGTCCGACAGTAGGAGTTGCACAGTTTCCCTGTGGTCATACCACACAGCATACTGGAGGGGAGTAGTGCCTTTGCCGGTTTTTGCATTCACATCGGCCTTCTCGGCTAGTAGCAATTTTGCGACTTCCGCGTAGCCATGGAACGCTGCGTAATGGAGGGCGGTGAAGCCTTCGCTGCTCTTGGTGAATACCAGGTTCGGATTGTGCTTGAGTAATAGCCGGGTCTCCTGTAGATCGCCGTTGCCTGCCGCTCGAAGAATTTCGGTGGGGTCCGCGTAAATCTTCGAATTCGGCGCCAACGTGTCCATGTGCGCGAATACGAATATGGGCAAGGCCAGGATGATATAGCGAACGTGAACCTCGCGGTAGGTCAATGGAACTGTCGATCTGAGGGTTGTTACCAGCCAAGTCAAAGATAGCAAGAACACGGCGGCCAGGACGGCAGGCCAGAATGGCTGGGAAAAGCCATGCCCTCGCACCTCCAGAATTAGAAAAAGAAGACTTACGACGGCAAATGTGCTGTATATCAGAAGCGGTAATCGACGATCCACCGTTCGCTCGAGGGGGTCTAAGCTCTCAAACATATTCTCGCCTGCGGCACATTAAGAATTCCCGAACGTGATCGCAGCGGATATAACAGGACATTACGGGGGAATCATGCATTTTCGGGTGATTGTGCCGTTCCAAGTGTATGGCCGACGACAGCCACAGCTCGCGTTACTGTCGTAACATCGCCAGCGCACTCATTAAGCGGGAATCCGTCCGTCACGATCAATGTCAGTCCGACTGCGCGATTTACCATGCTGTGCAATAAACTACATCCATGCCCCGGTCCCGTAAGTCAGGTAACCCTTTGAGCGCTGCCCCGGCAGCTTCTGGATACCGCATGCCCGCCGAGTGGGAGCCTCACGCCGCCACCTGGCTCGCCTGGCCGCACAACCACGACGACTGGCCGGGAAAATTCGAGCCCATCCCGTGGGTCTACGCCGAAATCATCCGCAACCTTGCCCGCCACGAACGCGTCGAGCTGATCGTTAACAACGCTCGCGCCCAAACCCAAGCGCGCAAGGTGTTGAAGCTCGCCAACGCGCTCACCCCCAACGTCCACTTCCATCGCTGGCCCACCAACCGCGTCTGGCTACGCGACTCCGGCTGCATCTTCCTGACAGCACATCCGGGCTTCGCCCGGACGGACAGCCGAGGGCGGCTGTCCCCACATAAGCCTCTCGCCCTGAAGTTCCGCTTCAACGCCTGGGCCAAGTATCCGAACTGGCGTCACGACGAAAAAATCGGCACACTGATGGCGAAATCCGCCCACACCCACGAAATCCGCCCCATCACGAATCCCTCCCTGCCCACCCAAGCAAGAATCGTGCTCGAAGGCGGCTCCATCGACATCAACGGACTCGGCACTCTCCTCACCACCGAAGAATGCCTGCTCAGCCCGGTGCAGGAGCGCAATCCGGGCATGACCCGCGTGCACTACGAAAAAGCTTTCGCCGATTATCTGGGCGCGCCCAACGTGATCTGGCTCGGACGCGGCATCGTCGGCGACGACACCCACGGCCACGTGGACGACCTCACCCGCTTCGTCTCCCCCGACACCGTCGTCACCATGGTCGAACCCAACTCCCGCGACGCGAACCACGCCCCCCTGCTGGCGAATCTTCGCCGCCTGCAAGCCGCCCGCGATCAGCACGGCAAGCCGCTGAACATCGTCGACCTGCCCATGCCCGGCCCCGTCGTCTTCGAAGCCCGACGCCTGCCCGCGAGCTATGCCAACTTCTACATCGCGAACAAAGTCGTGCTCGTCCCCGTCTTCAACGATCCCAACGACCGCATCGCGCTCAACACTCTGACGCGCCTATTTCCCACGCGCCAAGTCGTCCCCATCTATGCCGGCGACCTGGTCTGGGGCCTCGGTACGCTGCACTGCATGACCCAGCAACAGCCGGAGAATTAGCCGTTAGCGATCAGCCATCAGAAAAGTCTTCAGCCATGAACGAGGCTCAGCACTGAGATCCGCACGGAACAAGTCAAGGTCAAAAGTGACGGACAGGAGTGTCCGTCCTACACAGGTCGAGAAATGCTTGATGAACCCTGGTGTCGTCGGAGAGCTCGGGGTGAAATGTGGCCGCCATCGTTCTTCCCTGGCGGACCGCAACCGGGTCGGCGCCTTCGGTGGCGATGACTTCGACGTGGGGACCTACGCGTTCAATTTTGGGGGCGCGGATGAAGACCATTTCCAGCGGGGAGTCACCGAGCTGGTTGTTGGTGGCTTTACCGTTCCGAGCGTTCGCCAGCAGCTTGCCGATGCGGATGGAGCTGTCGATCTGGCGTCCGTAGGCGTTGCGGCGGATGCGCATGTCGAGCGCGCCCAGGCCGGCTTGCTTCGGATTCTCTACTTCGGTCGCCAGCAGAATTGCGCCGGCGCAAGTGCCGAAAGTGGGCTTGGCGTGAACGAATTCTTTCAGCTTTGCGAAACCTGCTTCTCCCAACAATTTCAGGAACGTGCCAGACTCACCGCCCGGAATGACGAGGCCGTCGATGGCCTCGAGTTGTTCGGGCTTCTTGACGAGCAGAACTTCGGCGCCCAGCTCTTCGAGCCGGCGGCGGTGGGCGTCGAAATCGCCCTGCAGGGCCAGGACACCGATGATCATAGGAAAATCTCAATCACAGAGAACACGGGGCGACGATTGCTCGGAAGGCAACTCGCTCGCTATGTCTATCTTGATTCTAACGGATGAGCGGAAAGGGATGAGAGGAGCGACGAGTCAGCATTACATTTTCAGAGGAAGCTATCCATCCAAACTGCTGTTAAAGCGGAAGAGCGCTCGGGAATCGCGTCTGAAAATCCAGTAAGCCCACCCAGGTCGGCGTGATGGTGACGCGCACCATGGACGAGACCATCGTCCCCATTTGCGCGACCCAGGCTTTGCCCTGGTCCGGTCCAAAGTAGCGCTCGGCGGCCAGGGCGTATTCGGGGGCAACTCCGTTCACAGGCTCGAGCCGCGCCGTGCCGCGAATCAGGAGCACCTTGTGCGGAAAAACGTTGTCGTCGATGGTGAGCGAGACTCTGGGATTCCTGGCGAGAGCCTTGAGCTTGGGCGCCTTGGGCGGCGTGCCCATCACGATTTCCTTTCCATTCCAGTGAAACCAGATGGGAACCACGCGCGGCGATCCGTCGGTCCACACGTAGGCCAGACGGGCGGGAATTTTCGATGCCAGAAGTTCTTGCGAGGCGGGATGCTGCAGCAGGCTTAGGTCCCCCTGTTTGACGGGCATAGTGAACTCCCTTCGGGCTAGAGTTGTCGCGGCGAGTATAACCGAATTCCTCGGGAGAAGTGTGACCCTCCAAGAGTCTGGAACCCTTCGAAAACCGCGAAGGGTGGGCCACCCTCGCTGTGAATTTCTTTAGTAAATAAAGTTTGCTGCGGGGCCCTATGTGCGTGCGCCAAATCGGGATCGTGGGGTACCCCCCCTCCCCCCCGGGGTCTCGAATCCCCGCTGTTCATGCGGGTCCCGGAAGACCAGATGCGCAAAATCTTGATGTCAAAGAACTTAAAGGTCAAAATCTAGAGAACAAAGAAGTTACAGCCGAGACAATTTGGCTGGCTGCGGCGCTTTCGCC
Organism: Candidatus Sulfotelmatobacter sp.; assembly: GCA_049675725.1. Lineage (GTDB taxonomy): Bacteria > Acidobacteriota > Terriglobia > Terriglobales > Acidobacteriaceae > Sulfotelmatobacter. The sequence continues at coordinate 74,244 of JBAUAN010000144.1, forward strand.
TCGACCAGAATGGACTAACTTAAAGTCAGAGGCAAGGTTGGATGTCACACGATTTCGCGCCGGCCTGTGGAAATCGTCAGCTCTGAGCCGAAAAAGTAGAAATGGCTCCGGGTATCCGGAGCCATTCATGAAAAACGTGGTGTACGGCACTCTGTCCAGTTTCAGTATTGGGGATTGGAACTGCGAAGTCAAGTTACTTGGGGAGATTATCTCTGTGTTTTCCCCCCAAGCGAAACTTCTTCTCCACAGATCGTCCGAAAAGCGCGGCGGTTAGAGGAGCCGTCGCCAGTTATGATGCGCCTTTCGCATCCGGTTTGTACACATCAGCCCACGATCCCGCCAGATCGTTCCCAGTGAGGGTTCATCGATTCGACTAGGCGAATCTTCTTGTTGCGCCGCCAGCCCTTGATTTCCTTCTCGCGACTGATGGCCGCATCTGGATAGAAAAAGCATTCGTAATAGACTAGCCGCGTGAGGTTGTAACGGCTGGTGAAGCCGGGCACGAGTTTGTTCTTGTGTTCAAAAACGCGACGGCTCAGGTTGCCCGTGACGCCCGTTTAGAGAACATGGGAACGGGGGCGATTGGTCATGATATAGACGTGGAATCGTTTCGATTCTCTCATTGCCCTTCTCGAATGCGTCATCCCGAGCGCAGCCGTTCTTCAGGCGGAGCGAGGGATCTCGCGCGTGTCTCATCCTCTCTAGCACAGGGCATTTACTTTGTCTGTGACGAGTGAACGTTTGGTGTTCGCGGCTGTGGACGCGCGGAGGGCGGGATGCTGCACGCGGGATCCCTCGCCCCGCTGGTGAAAACACGGGGCTTCGGGATGACGCAGTTGCTCAGGAGGATAAGCCGGGAGGGGGCGCTGATTATGCCGGGACCGCTTTGGGCCCAACCTCGACCTGAATGCCATAGTCGGGACGGGTCAGTATCTGTGACCGTATCACTGGTCTTGGTGGATTTCGCCGCGAAGTGGGGCCTCAACGAGAGCATGTCGTCGACGAGGCGCTGAGTGACATCTGACCATGGGCTGACTTGGCTCTTGGGAAGAAAACCCTCGTATGGGTCGCCGAGCTCAGACGGACAAGCGAAATACAGCGACCTCGTTGTGAGCAGGGATATGAACTTGGAAATGTCCATGTATCGCCAGATTCTTTGCTCCGGACCGTTTCCCATTTCGCACTCCTCCCTACCAGCCTCTGGTTTGCAGCATATGCGCTTCGTCCAGTCCGGAGACCGCCAGGCCCTTCATAGCTCCCTGCAGGTCTTCGCTGACTTCAAGTAACACTTTAGGGTCGTTGAAGTGGGTGGCGGCTTTCACGATTGCGCGCGCGCGCTTCTCGGCTTCTGCCGGATCGGCGAAGGTGGTCGAGTCTTTCATGAAGATTCCTGAGCCCACGAATACCGCTTCGGCGCCTAGTTGCATTACCAGCGACGCGTCGGCGGGGGTGGCGATGCCTCCGGCGCTGAAATTTGGGACGGGGAGCTTGCCTGCTTTGGCGACGATCTTCACGAGTTCATACGGGGCGCCGTGTTCTTTGGCTTTGGCGTAGAGTTCTTCTTCGCCGAGGACGGTGAGGATTTTCATCTCCTGCACGATCTGGCGGATGTGCTTGACGGCGTGGACTACGTCGCCGGTTCCGGCTTCGCCCTTGGTGCGGATCATGCAGGCGCCTTCGGCGATGCGGCGCAGAGCCTCCCCGAGATTGCGCGCGCCGCAGACGAAGGGGACGGTGAAGGCATGCTTATCGACGTGGTGAGCTTCGTCGGCGGGGGTGAGGACTTCGGATTCGTCGATGTAGTCGACGCCGAGTTCCTGAAGAATCTGGGCTTCGGCAAAATGCCCGATGCGGCACTTGGCCATCACCGGAATGGACACGGCGGCCATGATTTCGCGAATTTTTTTGGGCGAGGCCATGCGAGCTACGCCGCCTTCGGCGCGGATTTGCGCGGGAACGCGCTCGAGGGCCATGACGGCGACAGCTCCGGCTTGCTCGGCGATGGTGGCCTGCTCGGCGTTGGTGACGTCCATGATGACGCCGCCCTTGAGCATCTCGGCGAGGCCGGTTTTGAGGCGGAGGCTGGTGTTGTTGCCGTTGGATTGGGACATGGGTTAAGGACCTTTGGATACCTTTTCGCTAGCGCGAAGAATAAGCTGTCAGCCATCAGCTGTCAGCTCTCAGCTAACCCTTAAATTGATGACGCCGGGAGGGTTCGCCGCTGGATTCATTTTACAGGGTAGGGACATACTAAGCGAGGGCATGCGTGTAGCGGTAGGCCAGCCAGCCGCGGTCCTCTGCGGGGACAATCGGTTCCGCTGTCCTCCGTTACCCAGGGCTTACGCCCTGTGTGTCGCCCCTACGCGGCTGGCCGCGACATAGTCAAGGTCAAAGGCGACGGACAAGAGTGTCCGTCCTACATGTTCGCGCCATACGGGTTATCGTTCTACGAACTTGGCGAACATTTTTTCGGGGTCGATGGCGATGAAGGTGCCTCGGCTGCGGGCCAGGACTTCGTTGTTTTCGTTGAGGATTTCGGCCATGTTGATGTGCTGGCGGCCGCTGACGCTGACTTCTCTGCCTTCGACGTGCAGCGGCTTGTGCAGCGGGACGGGCTTGAGGTATTCGATGGTCATTTCTTTGGTGAGGGCGACAACGTGGTGGAGTTTGTTGACCTTGCCCATGGCATCGTCGAGGATGGTGGCGATGATGCCGCCGTGGCAGTGGCCGGGAGGTCCGGTGTAGCGCTTGCTCAGGCGGAACTTGCAGACAAAGGTTTGGCGGGGCTCGTCGAGGGTGAACTTCAGGCGCATGCCGTGGGGATTATTCTGGCCGCAGGCGAAGCAGTAATTTTTCTGCATCTGAACGTAACGGGTATCGTGGCCGTGGATTTGGGGCTTGCGGGGCATGAAGGGATTCTACCGTGCCTGCGGGGAAAAGGCGTTCGCCACGGATCTTCACGGATCGACGCGGATCGAGAGTCAAATCCCAATCGCGTTTATCGGGAGCCGGAATTTTGTTAGCTGCGAAACTATTCCGCGCTGAGGCGGATTCCTGTATACATATCGGTTTTGGGTTCTTCGCCGTGCGATAGGACATGGGCGATCCGGGCAAGTTGGTCCTTCGGCGGACAAAAGGCGCCCGCTTCAGGATGACAACGCAGAGTTTAGATTCCTAACGCTGAAATGGAGCATGCCATGAAAGCTTTGGCTATTTTCGTTTTTGTACTGGCTGTGTCGATGATGAGTCCGCTAACGGTCCCTGCGCAAGACAAGGCCGCGCCGGATACGCCGACCTCGAAGAAGGACGCGAAGAAAGATCAGAAGAAAGAAGAGAAAAAAGAAGAGGCCAAGAAGGAGGAGCCGAAAGAAGAGAAGAAGCCGGGCATGAATGCCGAGACTTTCTCCGGATTGAAGTTCCGGCTGATTGGGCCGGCGGTCGCGTCGGGGAGGGTGATGTCGATTGCGGTGAATCCGAAGAACAAGTTTGAGTATTACGTGGGAGTGGCGTCGGGCGGAGTGTGGAAGACGGTGAACGATGGAACGACGTGGACTCCGGTGTTCGACGGCGAGAGTTCGTATTCGGTGGGATGGGTTGCGCTCGATCCGAACGATTCGTCCGCGGTTTGGGTGGGTTCGGGCGAGAGCAACAGCCAGCGCAGCGTGCCTTATGGAGACGGCATTTACAAGTCGGTCGATGGGGGCACGAGTTGGGAGAATCTGGGGCTGAAGAAGTCGGAGCATATTGGGCGGGTGGTGATTGATCCGCGGGACTCGAAGGTGGTTTACGTGGCGGCGGAGGGGCCGCTGTGGGGACCGGGCGGCGACCGCGGGCTCTACAAGTCGGTGGACGGAGGGAAGAACTGGAAGGCCGTGTTGACGATCAGCGAGAACACGGGCGTGGTCGACGTTCAGTTGGATCCGTCGAATCCGGACATTGTTTATGCGGCTGCTTATCAGCGGCGGCGGCACGTGTTCACGCTGATCGATGGCGGGCCGGAGAGCGCGATCTATAAGTCAACCGACGCGGGCGCGACGTGGAACAAGCTAAAGTCCGGGCTGCCGGCGGTGGATATGGGGCGCATCGGGCTGGCGGTTTCGCCGGCTGATCCGAATGTGGTTTACGCCACGGTGGAAGCGGCGAATGACAAGGGCGGCATTTTCCGCTCGAACGACAAGGGCGCGACCTGGGTACGGCGGAATGAGTTCGACCAGGGAGCGATGTATTACGCGCGCGTGGTGGCCGACCCGAAGAATGTGGATCGCATTTTTGTGATGAGCGTGGAGTTGCGCGAGTCTCTGGATGGCGGCAAAACGTTGCAGAAGGTGGAGGAGAAAAATCACCACGGAGATAATCACGCGATCTGGATCGATCCGGACGACACGCGGCATTGGCTGTTGGGGTCGGATGGAGGCATGTACGAAACTTACGACAACGCAAAGAGCTGGCAGTTCAAGGCCAATCTGCCGACTGTGCAGTTTTATGACGTGGCGGTGGACAACGCACTTCCCTTCTACAACGTGTGTGGTGGCACGCAGGATAATTTTTCGTGGTGCGGCCCGTCGCGCACGCGAACGATGAACGGCATTGTGAATTCGGACTGGCGGGTGACGACCGGCGGCGACGGGTTCCACTCGCAGGTGGATCCGGTGGATGCGAACACGATTTATTCGGAGTCGCAATACGGCGTGCTGGTGCGTTACGACAAGCCGACGGGGCAGGAACTGGTGTTACAGCCGCTCGAAGGAAAAGGCGAGCCTCCGCTGCGCTGGAACTGGGATTCGCCGGTGATTATCAGTCCGCATGCGCATACGCGGTTGTACTTCGCGGCGAACAAGCTGTTCCGCAGCGACGATCGCGGCGACACTTGGAAGGCGATTTCGGGCGATTTGACGCGGCAGATTGACCGCAACAAGCTGCCGGTGATGGGGAAAGTCTGGGGTCCGGATGCGGTCGCGAAGAATGCTTCGACGTCTTTCTACGGAAATATTGTGGCGCTGACGGAGTCGCCGAAGAAAGAAGGACTGATCTACGTTGGCACAGACGATGGGCTGATTCAAGTGACGAGCGACGGCGGGCAGAGCTGGACGAAGTATGAAAAGTTTGCAGGCGTGCCGGACATGACTTACGTCAGCCGGCTGGCGGCTTCGCAGCATGACGCCGATACCGTTTACGCGGCCTTTGAAAATCATAAGAACGAAGACTTTAAACCTTATCTGCTGAAGTCCACCGACACGGGTAAGACCTGGAGCTCGATTGCCGGCGATCTTCCGGAGAACGGTCCGGTGCTGGCGTTTGCGGAAGATCCGGTGAACGCGAACTTGCTTTTTGCTGGGACGGAGTTTGGGGCTTTCTTCACGGTCGACGGCGGGCACCATTGGGTGCGGCTCAAGGGAGGATTACCCACGATTGCGGTGCGCGACATGGTGATCCAGGCGCGGGAAAGCGATCTGGTGATTGCAACGTTCGGGCGCGGGTTCTATGTGCTCGACAACATTGCGCCACTGCGCGAGATCAAGCCCGAGTCTGCGGATCATTTCTTCGAACGGCCAGCAACAACTTTCTCGGTGAAGGATGCGCTGCTCTACATTGAGAGTCATCCGCTGGGCGGACCGAAGAAGGGATTTCAAGGAGATGCGTTCTTCACGGCGGAGAATCCGCCTTATGGGGCGGTGTTTACGGCGTTCCTGAAAGAGAAGCTGAAAACCAAGAAGGAGAAGCGCGAGGACGCCGAGAAGGAAGCGGCCAAGAAGAATCAGACGCTGCCTTATCCCAGCAACGACGAGTTGCGAGCGGAGGCGGAAGAGGCAACGCCGGAACTCTACTTCATGGTGTACGACGAGAGCGGAGCGGCGATCCGGCGCGTGGAGGGCTCGACCGAGCAGGGGTTCCAGCGGGCGGCGTGGGATTTGCGGTATCCCGCGCCTACGCTGCGCGAGCATAACGCGGAGGGGGACGACGATTTTCCTCGGGCCAGCTCGCAGGGTCCGCTGGTGCTGCCGGGGAATTATTCGGCGCGCATGTTCCAGCGAGTGGATGGCGTCGAGACGGAGCTGGGTACGGCGCAGGCGTTCAAAGTGGTGACGGAGGGAAGTTCGTCGCTGTCGGCGGAAGATCGCGCGGCGCAGGAAGAATTTCATCGCAAAGTTTCGCGATTGTACCGAGCCGTTTCCGGTGCGACGCACACGACTGACAACGTGGAGACGCGGCTGAAGTCGATTCGCCAGGCTTTGCGGGAAACGCCGGCAGCCGAGAAGCAGCTGGATGCGGTTGCCGATGGGATCGAGCAGCGCAATCGGGAGATTCAGCGCGCGCTGAGCGGCGACAAAGAATTGGCGAAGCAGAACGAGCCAGTGCCGTCCTCCATCAATGACCGAGTGGAAGGCATTATGGAGGGGGAGCGGTTTGCGCTGGCCAAACCTACGCAGTCGCACCTGAACGATTACAAGATTGCGGCGGCGGAGTTTGCCGAGCAGCTGGGAAAACTTCAGGTTTTGGTTGAGGTTGACCTGGCCAAGCTGGAGAAGGACATGGAAGCCGCGGGAGCGCCTTGGACTCCGGGGAGGGTGCCGGAGTGGTCGGAGAAATAAGATCCTTTGCAGCGGATTGGCGCGGATTAAGAACCAGGAGCTTGGGCATAGAGAACATTGCCCTCCCAGAACTCGTGTCGCGGACCGCCGAGCGACGAGGAGACCGTCGAGCTTTGCTCGACTGAGCAGCCGACGGCGGCTCGCCCCAGATAAGCATCTCGCTGTGAGCGGTTTGACCCCTGCGGCACGGTCATATACCTTGGGGGCTGCCGTTTCCCGCTTCGCGTTGCGAAGGGCGCGCGGCGTTTACCTCCCTCATGGATAAAAAGCGCATTCTGGCCTATGCGGTGATGTTCCTCATCCTGGCCGTTCTCGTTTATCTGCAATACCGGCACTGGCAAAGCTTTGACTGGGGCACGTTCTGGAGCCAGATTCATCGCATTAAGAAGTTTCGCGTGCTTTATGCCGTTGCCCTGATTTATTTCGGGTATGTCTTGCGGGCTGTGCGGTGGAAGATTTTTCTGCAACCGGTGCGGCCGGATGTGAGCGCGGCGGCGCTGGTCTCGCCGACGTTCATCGGCTTCACTGGGCTGGCGCTGCTGGGACGGGCGGGAGAGTTTATTCGTCCGTATTTGATCGCGCGGCGCACTGACCTTCCCATCTCAACACAACTGGCGGTGTGGACGGTGGAACGCATCTTCGACCTGGGCGCGTTTACGCTGCTGATGGTGCTGGCGATTTTTCTGCCGACAGCCCTGCCTTCAATTCCGCATCCCGAATATTACCGCCGGTTTCAGGAAGCCGGGTTCTTTCTGATTGCCCTGGTCGCCGGGACGGCGGTTGCGGCGGCTGTGATTGGGCGCAATGGCGAGGCCGCGGCGCAGTGGGTGGAGCAACGGTTCGCGAAGCTTCCGGGCAGCTTCGGGCACAAACTTGGGGAACGCGTGCGTGAGTTTGGAGTGGGATTGAACACGATCCACGGACCGCTGTCGCTGCTGTGGCTGACGCTGGTTTCGGTGGGGATGTGGTATGTGATTGCGCGAGCGTATCAACAAGTGACGCACTCCTACGGCGTGGCAGCGCTGGATATTCCGGTGTCCCAACTGCTCATCGTGATGGGGGCGAGCATGGCGGGTTCGATGCTGCAGCTGCCGGCGGTGGGCGGGGGATCGCAGATGGCCACGATTGCGACGCTCTCGAGCGTTTTCGATGTGCCCCCGGAGATGGCGGCGAGTTGCGGGATTCTTCTTTGGCTGGTGACGTTTGCCGCGGTGGTTCCGGTAGGGCTGGTGCTATCGCATCACGAGCGATTATCCCTGCGGAAGTTGTCGGAAGAGAGTCATCGCGCGGATGAGACCGGGTGAGGGACGATCATTTTCGCCGCGCATCTAGGCGGATTTTCGCGGATCGGGCGAAATCTTAATCTTCTGATCGCAGTGCGAAGCGAATGACGAAACGATTTGGTTTCCCGCGTGGTAACTGGGGTCGCGACCGAGCTGTGCTAGAATCTGGCGATTCCCTGCAGAAGTGGCGTTGGCGAGTGGGCGGAGACGAATCCGCGTAAACGTTTACGTTGCGGGCTTCGGCAGAATTGGCTTCGATAGAGAAGACGGCGTAGTTGGGTTCCGACCTTCGGCTCAGCAAATGCAGTCGCCGTTGTTTTTCAGATCACAAATCTGAGACGGTTCAGTTTGTCCCGTGGACAGGTGAAGACCCATGAATTTTGCAACTCTGGTGTTGAGTTCCTCGACGCTGGTACATCTCTCGCCAGTCGATCTGGCGATTGTGGTTTTCTACTTTGCACTGGTGCTCGCCATTGGGATTTACCTGAAGGGGCGGGCCAACACAGGCGAAGATTTTTTCATGGCCGGCCGGGAGATGACGGCTTGGGTTGCAGGCCTGGCGTTTCTATCGGCGAACCTGGGCGCTCTCGAACTGATGGGCTGGGCGGGTTCGGCGTATCAATACGGCATTCTGGCGACTCATTGGTATTGGATTGGCGCCATTCCGGCGATGCTGTTTCTGGCGCTGGTGATGATGCCATTCTACTACATCTCAAAGACGCATTCGGTGCCGGGATATTTGAAACTGCGTTTCGGCGAACCCGCCCGCGCACTATCCGCAGTTTCGTTCGCCTTCATGACCGTGCTGATGAGCGGCGTCAATATGTTCGCCATGGCCAAGGTCATGCAGATCGTGCTGGGATGGGACATCAATTTCAGCATCTGGGTTTCGTCTCTCACGGTGGCGGTTTACGTGACGCTCGGCGGATTGCGCTCGGCGATCTTTAATGAGGTCTTGCAGTTCTTTCTCATCTGGGCGGGCGCTCTGCTGATTCCGATCATGGGGCTAACGGAAGCCGGAGGGTGGGGCAATCTGAAGGTGCTGATTGCGCAGAGAGCCTCGGACCAGTACGTTCATCTGTGGGCTGGTTTGGGTTCGTTCAGCACCAATCCCATGGGGATTCACTGGACCGGCATTGTGTTTGGACTGGGCGCGGTTATTTCGATGGGCTATTGGACCACGGATTTCCTGGTGGTGCAGCGCATTCTGGCCGCGAAGGATATTCGCAGCGCAGAAATGGCGCCGATTATCGGGGCCGGATTCAAGATGCTGGTGCCGATCATTGTCATTCTGCCTGGCTTGCTGGGGTTGGGTCTGCTGCCGATGAAGCTGTATCCGGAATCGGAGGCCTTGGCCAGGCACGCCTACAGTTTTAACGACGTTCTTCCGCTGATGCTGGCGCGCTATTGCGGCCCCGGACTGCTCGGCCTCGGAATCACCGCGCTCATTGCAGGCTTCATGTCAGGAATGGCGGGGAACGTGAGCGCCTTCACGACCGTCTGGACCTATGACATTTACCGCCCGCTGATCAACAGCAAAGGCAGCGACCATCACTACGTGAACATGGGTCGCTGGACCACAATTATCGGCGTGCTGGTCAGTGTGGGGACGGCGTATCTGGTGATGCGGTCCGCCAGCATCATGGATTATGTACAGGGGTTGTTCAGCTTCTTTATTGCACCTTTGTTCGGCACTGTCATACTCGGAATGCTGTGGAAACGGGCAACGGGCGCTGGCGGGTTCTGGGGACTGTTGTGCGGAACGATCTCTTCTGTCAGCATGTGGGCCTGGGTAAAGGTCGATCCGACCGCGCTGCGTTATGTCGCGCTCTCACCGGATGCCAAGAAGCTGGCGCAGGACATGTACCAGGCACTATGGTCATTCCTGGTCTGTGTGATCGTGACTGTGGTGGTGAGTCTGGCAACGAAGCCCGTGCCTGATAGCGCATTGGCCGGTTTAGTGTACGGGCAGACGGAGATTCCCCCGATCGGGAACGTTCCTTTGTACCAGAAGCCTCTTTTTTGGGCCGGTGTGGTGGCAGTCGTGTTTGTGATCCTCAATATTATTTTCTGGTAGGCGACCTTACTATGACTACAGACGCGAAAGCAGGGAGTTCGGTTTCGATCTGGTTTTTCATCGGCCTGTCATTGCTGGTGAATGGGCTGCTCATTTTGGGCGCGGGCCTGTACGAAGCGGTGCATCCGCCTCCGCTTGACCAACGGGTGGTGCTCTTTCAATACCATGCCAGCGTGTGGTGGGGAGCGTTGCTGGCGGTGCTGGGTGGCTTCTATTGCTGGCGTTTTGCCCCGAAGCATGGAAGCGGAGCGGGAATGTAGCAGCAAGGCGCGCCATCGGGTCCATCCCGACGCGCGCCACGCACTGAACGGATGGTGGCCCCGGGCAGATTCGAACTGCCGACCTCCGGTTTAGGAAACTCAGTGACAAACTAGGAATCACCGCTGTTTATGCGGTTACGAAGGTGCTCTTGTGCATACGTTGTGCATAAGACACTTTGGGAGCGGAGATTCCTATGCAAAAGGGCCAGATCAAACAAGTCGGCAACTGTTGGCTGCTGCGCTACTACGAGCCAGTCTTTGAAAATGGGCGCTCGGTCATGCGCCAGAAAACCACCAAGCTCAAGGTGGATCTTACCAAAGCGATTTCCCAAAAAGAACAAGAGAAGGCGGCACGCGCTGCTGCTGACTTGATACTCGCGCCAATCAATGCGGGCAAAGCTGATCCCGAATCGCGCCAGGGGCTGGCTAGCTTTCTTGAGCACGTCTATTTGCCCCACGTGAAAGAGAAGAAGCGGCCCAGCACATACACCTCCTATTTTGGGATGTGGCGGCTACTGAAAGATCATGTCAATGGCTTGGAACTCCGCGAAGTCCGCACCAGCGATATTGAAGACCTGATGACCTCTGCCACGAGCGACAAGCAGCGTGCTCACACGACGCATCGCAATATGCGGAATTTCTTGAGGGGCGCTTT
>JBAUAN010000145.1:0-3043 GCA_049675725.1 Candidatus Sulfotelmatobacter sp.
GGCGGCCAGCAGCGAGCCTCTTGCGAGCAACGTAGTGCAAGACATCGAATGCATCATTCGTCGCCTCCTGGGAATTCTCGTCGTCTGACACAAGGCCGCGACAGAAGTCTGAAGAGAGAACCTCTGTTGATTTGAAGTGCTCCCGAGCGAAACTCGACTTGCCGCAACCGGACGGACCAATGAGAACGACCAGCGAAAGTTCAGGAATAGTTATGGTCACAAGCCAAAGACCCCCATTTGCGTGGGCGCACCGACTTGGGGATCTTCTTCTCCCACAGGCAGAAACCTTACTGCGTACCCAAACCGTTCAGAAATTTGGCGTGACCAGTGCTGGAATTGTTCCCGAGTCCATTCGAAGCGGTGATCTTTATGACGAAACTTTCCCGCTGGCAGGGTTTCAAACTTTACGTTGTACTCGCAGTTGGGCGTGGTCACAATGATCGTTTTCGGGCGTGCCGCTTCGAAAAGAACACGCTCGAATGCCGCCAGCCGGGGTGCATCCAGATGCTCGATGACTTCAACCACTGTGGCCGCGTCGTACCCGGCCAGGCGCTTGTCGCGATACATCAGCGAACCATGCATCAATTTCAGCCGCTCCCTCTGTTTTGTGGGCATCCGGTCGACTTTCAAGCGCTGGCTCGCAATCTCAAGACTCCGGTACGAAACATCCATACCCACGATCTCTGTTAGCGACTTCTCGTCCAGAAGGGCCCGCAGGAGTTTTCCTTCTCCGCAACCTAGGTCCAGGACGCGCTTCGCCTCGACGGATCGAAGCACAGCGACCACTGCTCCCATGCGCTGCTGCCAGAGCCGAATCGGTTCCTCCATTTTCGTTTCTTCTTCAGAGTGAGCTTCCTCTGTTGCGTCAGGATCGGGGTTGTCCTCCTCCGCTAGTCTGGCGAGCGCTTCTCTTGCCAACTGCCTCTGGCGTGGAAGATACCGCCTTACGATCGCCTCTTTGTGTGGATGCGACGCCAGCCAGCCTTCCCCTTTGCGCAAGAGTTTCTCAACCTCGTCCTTGCCAATCCAATAGTGCTTCTCAGCATCCAGCACCGGCACAAGCACGTAGAGATGATTGAGCAGATCCTGCAGGCGGAACGTTCCTGCCAAGGTCACTGAGTAGTACGGTCCCTCACCCCACTCTGGAAATTTCTCGTCAAGCGGATGATGCTCGGTAGTTACGCTATACCCGAGAGGCTCGAATAGCTCGCGGATCAGCCCCTCACCGGAGCGGCAGGCCACAACCGTCAGTTTTGCAGTCAACGGAATCGCATGGTCTGCCAGTTCTTGCTTCCCTTTGCTGCGACCAGACATGGCTGTCCCAAAAGCTCTGCCCATAGCAACGCTGAGGAAAGAAGAGAGAACGTAAGGCCGGTCGTTCACATACTGATCAAGAGTTCCGCCCTCATGCTGACCCCGCTTGCCACGAACGAGTCCAATCGGATCGACATCGAGCAGCAAGGCAGCAGTGCACCTTTCCGCGGTCGCTTCGGGGTAGAAAACATGTGCTTTCCCAAACGACAGATCGAACGAATGCAAGTTTGCCGGGTTCTTGTGAAGCAGAAAGCCCAAGTCCGTCGCCGGGTTATGCGTAGTTGTGAGCGTCAGCAGCATGGTCGAATTATACGAGTCCGTAATCTTTAGCTTTGGCGCGAATGTCCCGCCTCGCAAACACAAAAAATGGTCCGGGTGGCAGGAGTTGAACCTGCGTGGACATGTGCCCAAGACATGTGGGTGGCCGCTACCCTACACCCGGATTATGGGAGAGGGCCTTTCAGCCCTCTCCTGTCTACCCCTTCACACACACCACCTGGCGCAACGTGTGCACTACGTCCACAAGATCGCGCTGTGCTTCCATCACCGCGTCAATGGATTTGTACGCCATCGGCGTTTCGTCGATAACTTCCGCGTCCTTACGGCACTCCACACCGGCAGTCGCCTTGGCATGGTCGTCCAAGCTGAAGCGGCGCTTGGCTTCCGTACGCGACATGGCGCGTCCGGCTCCATGACTACAACTCATGAAACTCTCCGGATTACCCTTGCCGCGCACGATGTACGAACGGGCTCCCATGCTGCCGGGAATAATTCCCATGTCGCCCTCACGCGCTCGCACCGCTCCCTTACGCGTGATGAGCACGTTCTCGCCGTAGTGGTGCTCCCAGGTCACGTAGTTATGATGGCAGCTTACGACTTCCACATTGGCTTCGAATGCCGGGACATCTCCCGACGCCTGCACCGCCGCGATCATGTTCTGCATCATCAGATCGCGGTTGGCCAGCGCGTAGTCCTGCGCCCAGTGCACCGCGCGGACGTAGTCCTCGAAGTGCTCCGTGCCCTGCGGCAGATAGGCGAGGTCTTTGTCCGGCAGATTGATCATCCACTGGCGCATGTCGTTCTTCGCCAGTTCGATGAAAAACGTGCCGAAGCGATTGCCCACGCCACGCGATCCCGAGTGCAGCAGGAACCAGACGTTTTCGTTTTCATCGAGGCAGACCTCGATGAAATGGTTCCCAGTGCCCAGCGTCCCCAGGTGATTGATGCGCTGCACATGGTTCAGCTTGGGATACTTCTCGACGATCGCGTTGTACACCGGCTCCATCTTTGCCCACACGTCTGAGTGATGCGCTGGAGCATCGGTCCAGGCACCGCGATCGTTCTTGCCCCCGTTGTCGGTACGCCCGTGCGGTACCGCCTTCTCAATCGCCGTGCGGATGCCGTGCAGATTGTCCGGCAGACGATTGGCGTGCAGAGACGTCTTGACGGCCATCATGCCGCAGCCAATGTCCACGCCGACCGCCGCCGGAATGATCGCGCCACGCGTCGGAATCACGCTACCCACCGTCGCACCGATACCCCAATGCACATCCGGCATCGCCGCCACCCACTTGTAGATGAACGGCAGCTGCGCGACGTTCAAAAGCTGCTGGCGTGCGGCGTCCTCAAGCGGAACACCCTTGGTCCAGGCCTTGATTAGTACGCCGTTGTCGGGCTTGATTACGTTGTAAGTGTTTTCGGTCATAAGTTTTCTCGCTACATCAAATTT
>JBAUAN010000146.1:0-6768 GCA_049675725.1 Candidatus Sulfotelmatobacter sp.
GGCCTACACTCTGCGGTTCGATCTTTGAGATGTCTTATTCGTGAAGGAAGCTATGACCAGGGAATTGGAAGGGAAAGTTGGGCTGGTGACTGGCGGGACGTCGGGTATTGGCCGGGAAACCGCCGTACTTTTCGCAAAGGCGGGAGCCAAAGTGGTGGTCGCGGGCCGGCGCGAGCCGGAAGGCAAGGAAACCATCGAACTGGTGCAAGCGGCCGGCGGCGAGGGCCTGTTTGTGAAGACCGATGTTTCGCAAGCGCTTGAAGTTGAAGCGCTCATCCAGAAGGCGGTCGAGAGATTTGGCCGCTTGGATGTCGCCTTCAATAACGCCGGGATCGAGGGTGTCTGGGCGCCTATTATCAGACAATCCGAAGAAGACTGGGACCGGACCATCGCCATCAATCTCAAGGGCGTCTGGCTCAGCCTTAAGTATGAGATTCAGCAGATGCTCAAGCAGGGCGGTGGCGGAGCGATCGTAAACATGTCGTCAATTACAGGCTTGGTCGGTGCTGTCGGCGCAGCAGCCTATAGTGCGAGCAAGCATGGAGTAATGGGGCTGACGCAAACTGCCGCACTGGAAAATGCAAAGCGCGGAATTCGGATCAATGCGGTGTGTCCCGGATTTACCGAAACGCCGATGGCGGATCGGATTTTTCGTGTTCCTGGAGTTCACAAATACGTTGTTAGTTGTCAGCCGATCGGCCGTTTGGGAAGGCCAACCGAAATTGCCGAGGCCGTAATATGGATGTGCTCGGACCGCGCATCGTTCATGACGGGCCAGTCCCTGGTTCTCGATGGCGGCTTCCTGGCGGGGTCAAATTCTCCAAGCTAATTAACAGTATCTGCCACCTGCTGTAGGACCGGGCTTTCGCCCTGCCTCATGCCGTCGGCGATCTTTGCCAAGTCGGCTTTCGCAATTTTCCCGCTTGGCGTCATGGGCATCGTTGAGACCAACAGCATGTGTGACGGTCTTTTGTACGGGGCAAGGTGTTTTGCGGTGTACTCTGCCAAGTCAGCTTCCGTCAGATGAGAACTCGGCGAAAGTTGAATAAAAGCCAGAAGCTCCTCATCTCCCTGCGTCGTTCTCCCGATCACAGCAGACTGGGCTACAGCAGGATGAGCGTTCAGAACGGCCTCCACTTCGGCGGGGTAGACGTTGAAGCCAGATCGGATGATGAGATCCTTGGTGCGTCCGACAATGAAGAGATTCCCATCCTCAAAGCGGGCGAGGTCACGGGTGTTAAACCATCCTTCCGCATCGATTGCGGCGGCTGTTTCGTCGGGCGCGCGATAGTAGCCTTTCATGATGTTGGGACCACGCACCCATAATTCACCCACTTCTCCGGCAGGTACCGGTTGACGATCGGCTCCAACCAATCTGGCTTCCACTCCCGGGAACATCGGACCGACTGAGTTATCCGTGCGGGGCGGCACGTCGAGCCTCACCTGCGCTACGTTAGGAGAACACTCAGTGATGCCATAACCATGATGCAGGGGCAGGCCAAATAGGTCCTCGACCGACGACTTTATGGCAGGGGGCAGTGGGGCTCCCGAACAAGAAACGATTCGAAGTGCTGGAATCTTCAACGACCGCAATTTTCTTATTTTTGCGTATTGCAGGAATTGGGAAAACATGGAGGGCACGCCCAGCATGATCGTAATTCGCTCTTTCTCGATCGTCACGCGTGCCGTCATAGGATCGAATCGAGGCTCAAGATAGATCGTTGCTCCACTGAGCAGGGTTCCCAGGAAAACGATCGAGAGACCAACGATATGAGACAGCGGCAGAATGCCATAAAGGCGGTCTTCCGGATTCAAAGACCGGATCTTCGCGGCTCCCCCGGCCGAAAAAATCAGGTTGTTGTTGGTTAGCATGACTCCTTTGGGAAGGCCGGTTGAACCCGACGTATAAATCAAGGCAGCAACGCGACTCCCAATGTTAGCGTCGATGGGCTCGGGTTGGACGTTCTCGTTGAGAGGCCCCAGGCCTATCTGACGTAGATCGCCCACATCTCCTACCAACGCTCCATGCCGAGTCGCATGTTCGGTGGCATGGACGGACACACTCGTCGTGTAGATTACGCGCCGAGCTCCGCAGTGATCACGGACCGCATCGATCTCGCGGCCTGACAAATGTGCGTTCACGGGCACGGGCCAAGCGTCCAGACTGCCGACTGCCAGCAAAACCGCCGCAAATTCACGACAGTTTTCACCGACAATCATCACCCGATCGCCGCCTCGCACTCCGGAGCCGCGGAGCCAATCGGCAGTCTGCGAGATGATTCTCTCCAGATCCCGATACGTCCAGCTGCCGTTGGGATCAACAACAGCTTTATGATCGGGCAGACGGTCGGCCCACGGTTTCACAACATCGGAGATGCGGCCGGGCGTTGCACCGTTCATCGAAATCGGTAGCTGATGTTGCGTCACGGTTGAGGCTATCCTTTGCTGCGAAGCTTGTCTTCAATGAAGGCGACGGTACTCTTCACAGAAGCAAAGTTGTCAGTCGTCACTTCCTCATCTTCCACTGTGACGGCGAAGCGCTCTTGAACGAACACGATCAGTTCGATCACGCCCTGGGAGTCGATCACATTGCCGAGCAACGGCGTATCGTCATTGAGCGCTTCGCTGCGGCCAAAAAGAAACTTCTCTGTAAGAAAGCTACGAATTTCCTGTTCGATCTCTGTCGCTAGCATTTGCATATATTCCCCTGGTTTTCGTTGATAAATTGTGAACGCAGTAGCGTGAGTGAAAACAAACTGCAACAACAGTCGTGCTGCCCTTACTCTTTCTCCCTGCCAGACTCAGAACAACGCTGCCCCACTTGCCGGTTACCGGAGCATTTACTGATGCAAGTTGGATGCAGTCGCTTCCGAGGTTCCGACCGTCTTGGCCTCCGGGTACATGATGAAGTCATATTTGCTGCGCAGATTCACGTCAGCGTCGAGCTCAATCGGTCTTGATGATACGTATCGCAATCGCAAGGACCTGGCGACGGTCATGAGATGAATCTGCATTTCGATACGTGCAAAGAGCGCCCCGATGCAGTTCCTCGGGCCTGCAGAAAAAGGCATCGTCGCCAATCGAGGTCGACGTCCTGAATTTTCAGGGCGAAAGCGATCTGGATCGAAGCGGTCTGGCTCCTCCCATAAATCGGGATGCCGCTGAATGAAGTACAGTGGCACGTAGATTTCAGTTCCGGCGGGAACGAAGTACTCGCCGAGCATATCGTCCTGCAAGGCCTTACGGGTCAGCAGCCAACCAGCAGGATATAAGCGCATCACTTCGTCGATGATTTGCCGTGTGTAGAGAAACTTGGGCAGATCACCGATCTCAGAAAGGGGCGTCAGAGTATTGAGCTCGTTCGAGAGTCTTTGTTCGACTCCTGGGTGCTGGGAAATCAGATACCAGGCCCAATTCAGAGTGCTAGCCGTGGTCTCGTGACCCGCAACGATCAACGTGAGAATCTCATCAATCAGTTGACGATCCTCCATTGATTGGCCGCTCTGCGGGTCGCGCGCCCGCATCATCATGCCCAAAGCGTCAGTGGAGGCCGCGGGATCCTTTCGTCTTCGATCGATGACTTGAAGAATGATCTTCCCCAGGGCTCGGAACGAGGATACAAATTCCATGTTGCGCGCCTTTTCATCGGAGAGGAGATCGAAATGGGAGCCTACCCGCTCGTAGTCGTCGCCCAAAATAAAGCGCAGCACAACCTCAAGGGCCATGCCGCTCACATCGCGCGTAACGTTCACACTTTCGTTTCTCCGGGCCGCCAGTTGCCATTTCCCCAGGAGTTCCGAATTGACGGTCGTGATCATTTTGATCAGGGGCTCGATGGACTCATGATTGAACGCCGGTTGAATCATTCGCCGCTGCCGCTTCCAGAAATCCCCCTTGCTAACCATGAGGCCATTTCCAAGAAGTAAGGCGACGCGTTTGATGTTCTGACCCTTTGCGTAGTTCTCCCAGTTCTCAACCAGCACACGGTGTGCAAACTCGACGTTTCTGATCGCATACACGCTGGTCCCATAAAGGGGGGCCTGGTAAATGTCGCCGAAGATTGCGAACTGACGGCCCATCCAGTCCAGGAGGTCGTCACTGGCTCTATATTTCTCTTCAGGGCCGGGGGGGATGCGTCCGTGTTTGACTTCCATATGTCGACTCTTCTGCACTGGGCCTGCGTTCGACGAATCAACTGCGATATCCATTTCGAGTCACGCGTACTCTACACCCGCCCTCGAGGAGCGTGAACGAACCGTATTGCTGCGGATCGCGACAATCGCAACCGCATTGCCTTAGTTGCACGACAGCAGAATCAGAGCAGAAGTCTGAAACGTTGGGGGAGGGGAGGGCCGCGTCTAAGAAGTTATTGTTTGCCGCAGATTTATGGCGGTCGGTCAGCCGCTCGCCATCAATCTGGTCCCGCATTAAACAACCCGATCAAAAAGCACTTTCAGAGTCGCGTAGACTTCGAATCATGACAGTTCGTTTGACGTTTTATGCGCAACTTCAGGCCTTCCACGAACTCTTCGTAGGAATGTTCCGGCGTTAGTGGAACCGTTGCCACTCCCAAGGCTTCGGCAGCGGGAGGTCCCCAAAAAGCGTGCGCCGGCACATTCCGGCTCACTACGGTACCAGCTCGGATCACCGCCCCTTCACCAATCCGCACGTTCGGCAGAATGACACAGTGCGGCCCAATGAAGACGTCGTTTTCGATAACAACTTTGCCGTTGCTTGTTGGTCTTCTGGGTCCAGAATAAAAGTGGGAGATTATCGAGGTTCTGAGGCCGATGGAGCAGTTGTCTCCGATTAATACGTTCTCGGGATGTATTTCATCAATGTACACCAGCTGGCTAATCCAGACGTTGCTCCCGATCGCGACTCCGCGCCGCCGCTGCAGCCACGGTCGCAAGCTGAATCCCCCGGGGGCCACAAAAGCTATCCTGCCCGCAAGCCTACTGAGCAAAAGTGGCAACCTCAACGGCTCCCACCTCTCATTTCAGTATCCGAAACGCCGGAACGTTCACTTTCTTCGTAACGCAGTGCAGATCGCTTTCCCTCAACATCTTCATGGGCAGCCGCCCCTGCTGAAAACTGCGTCCTGTCCGCCTTATTCAACAAAACGTAGCGGAGCCAATTGCGATAAATGGCGGTCGCGGATGAGTGCCATGTCTTCTGTAGCGTCCCGAGGGAAGCCTCAGGAAAGTCTTCGATGAGGTCATCCCGCCGGTCGGACATAGCCTTATCTCGGAAATCGGTGAGAACTCTCGCGGCCGCTGCATCGAAATAACCCTTTGGCATGGAGGGATACGTTTCTCGTTCCATGCGGAGAAATCTCTTGATGTCTCTCCTGTATTCCTTCAGCAGAGTGCAGGCGCCATACTCCGGATGACCCTGGAAATGGACGAACAGGCTCTGCCGTTTCATCTTCACGAACGAGTCGACACCGCCCTCGGCCGATTGCGTGAGCACAAGGTACCCACTGGCGGTCAGCGCATTCGCCTGCACTTCGTTCCAGCGAGAATGCGGAAAACGTACCCTTTCCTCGGCATCGTCGGTCAGCGGATGATGGGCAGACTTCGTGAAGTCAAAAACGCCGAACTGTTTGTCGCCGAGTAGATGCCGGTCGATGCCGTCGCTATGCAGAATGCCAGCGTGAGCAGCCAGACACGAGAGGACGGTTGACTCCGTATTTCGCTCAGCCCACTCGAGAACTTCGGTCAATACAGGCCAATAGGGTTCATCCCGCAAGTTAGCACTGCGGGGCTCGGTGCCGGTCATGATCATCCCATCAAACCGACTGTTCCAGAGGTCGTCGATGCTGAAGTAGAAGCTATTGAGGTGACGTTGTCCGCGATCGGTTCGAGGTACACCGGCCAGAGAATAGAGCTTGAGAATGACCGGCACGTCGCCAGATGCAATGTCCAGCAACTCGAAGAACTGCAATTCCGTGTCTTCCAGAGCGGCATCCGGCATGTTGTTGATGAGCGCAAGACGGACGCACTCTGCAGGCCTCGGGTGACTGCCCCGCGCAACTACTCGGCGTGCCGCTCCTTGTTCCGCCCAACGAGTCGGAACTCGCCCCCCGTCGATGATCAGCGGCATGTCATACCTCGCGCCCCAACGCGTGCTTCTCGGTCACCGCACTTGATTTCGATGCCTGCTCCAGCGCTTGACCAAGATCGTCGAGAATGTCGTCGATGTGCTCGATTCCTACGCTCAGCCGGATCATCTCCGGGGTCACGCCGACCTTGGCTTGCTCTTCAGGAGTAAGCTGCCTATGCGTTGTCGACGCGGGGTGACACGACAGAGACTTCGCATCCCCCATGTTCACCATCCGCTTGAATAATTGAAAGGCGTTGAACGTCTTACGGCCGCCCTCGTAGCCGCCTTTCACGCCGAAAGTAAGCAACGAGCAGAAGTTGGATCCGAGATAACGATGCGCCATCGGATACAGGGGATTGTCCGGGAACCCGGCATAATTCACCCACTCGACCATAGGATGCGCCCGCAGAAACTCCGCGACCTTGCGCGCATTCTCTACGTGGCGTTCCATGCGCAGCGCCAGCGTCTGGATTCCCTGCAGAAATAAGAATCCGTTGAACGGCGATAACGTGGCCCCGGTGTTGCGTTGACACACTGTCCGGCAGCGCGCCACGAATGCCGCATCGCCGTAATGATCGACATACACGATTCCGTGATAAGCGATCTCCGGCCGGTTGAACATGTAAAACTTTTCCGGATATTGTCGCCACGGAAACTTCCCGC
>JBAUAN010000147.1:0-7724 GCA_049675725.1 Candidatus Sulfotelmatobacter sp.
AGTTGAATCTCGCCTACTGACGTGAGGTGCCGCCCGAGGAACACGGCGAGGGCAAACGGGCCGTAAAAGAAGATTCGGGTCTTGCGCAGACCGTATTTCTTTAGGAGCTGGCCGAGATGCTCGCGGACGGCCTGGCCGAAAGCGACAGCCTCCCCTGCTCCGCCTATGGATTGCGCGCCCTGCGACTGAGGTGACATAAACGCAAATATCCTTGGCGGATTGCCGGTACTCTCGATGTACTTCAGTATGTCCTGACGGCCGTCGCCCCTGATGTTGAGCCCAAGGACGATATCCGAGCCTTCTGGACTGCCCTCCAGGATTTCCTCGCGCAAATCGTAGGGACTGACTGGGGGCGCGTCAGATCGCCAGTCTTCCTTTGCTGGCGGCTGCGGTATCTCAAAGGCCCAGCCCCCCACCGTGGGAAAGATCGCACCGAGGGCGATGCCAGAAGACAAGGCGCACTTGCCGCGAAATTGGATGAGACGCTCCTTCCGCGCTTTCAAAATCTCTTTCTTGACCGCCTCCAGTTGCGGAATAAGCTCGTTGTTCCATTGGTCTGGCGAAGGTACGCGCCGTGTGGGACGGTCAAAATATGAAGACCAATCCAGCGAATAGTCGAGGGGTACATCGAATGTCTCGCTGGTCCAGTTTTGAAGCCAAAGAGTGATTTTCTTCTCAGAGGCAATGCTCGCTTTAACTGCATCATGGAGAACCTTCTCCATGTCAGCACGGTCGATGACATTGCCTTTGCGGGCGCCAATCAGACGCATCGTCTCGGCAAAAGCCGGCAGCACCATTGTGCGGACTTTCTCCGCGTAGTCGGGGTGGCTGAGCAGGCGATTGACGAAATGAGCCAGCGCCCGGTCGTCATGATGCATATCGCCATGTCCCACGTCGAGAAGCAGCTTCTCGTGAATGAAATCTATGTGGTCTCCTAGACCGACACTCTGCAACCTCTCGTCAAGTGCATGTTTTGTCGGAGCGAGAGCGCTCGGGTTGTCGTCGTAGAATGCCCTTGCTCCGCGGAAGCGCGCAAGACCGCTCTCGATTGGCCTGAGCGTCGGCGATAGCGAGGGACACACAACGGTGAAGCATTTGTACGTGCCAGGCATCGCTGTATCGAGGCGCCTGAATTGTTCGATGACCTCTTTCAGTTCGCCTGGTTGAACGTCATGATCCTTGACTTGAATGTGAGTCCGCGAGGATTTCCCACCCTCCACGTAGCGAATATCTATGTCGCCAGTACACTCAAAGAAAAGCTGCTGGAACCCAGCCATAGGGGGATCCCGCACGCCGCGTAGCGCGTTTGAAAGTCGAAGCCTTCGCCCGCGTTGATCCCCCCCCATTGCTTGAGGGGAGAGCAACGAAGCCGGATCCGGTTTCGGGTTTTTGTTGTCTTTCGGCATCGTTAGGGTTCACCCTCGTGAATCATTTCAGCCCGGAAAAGCGTTTGATAAATGCGGCGATGTTGCGTTTCGGCAACCGGACTGTAGAGTCCGCGGAAAACAACTTGAGTGCCGCAAGCAGCGTTTGGGCCGTCTCGATCTGGTTCCGATGGATTTCATGAATCACCCACAGCACGCCGTGGACCTCCATCTGGTGACGTGTTGCAAGTTCGCGTAGTTCACCGTCACCGCTAAGGAGGATACAGCCAGGATGACTCTCTGCAAGCGCAAAGGCGAAGCCGTCATTGACCGAGAGCCGCGGAGCTTGCCGAATCACCGTCTGTGCACGAAGGACACACTCGCCGGGCAATTCGATTACCTTTAGGCCGCCCCGGAGAAGTGCTTTTTTCTGCGCCACCGTGAATTTCACCAACTCGTCTTCGAACAGTGTGTCAGGAATCAGGAATTCAAACGGAAGTCTGAGGAGAGCGTCGAGTAACGACACCTTGCGTAGATCTATAAGGCAACTGCTGTCACTAACAACGATCCTCATGCATGCGCAATTTGCGGACCTTTCAGACCAGCTTCGACTTCAGTCACGGGAAGCCGTAAGAGTTCTGCAGCCTTACCCAGTGAAATCAGACCTTCGGCGAGTGCCCGGTAACTCAGCCGCTCAAAGCGGCGGGCGCGTTCGCGCTGCCCGCGCTTTGCGGGCTTTTCCAGTTCCTCGGGTTCCTGCGTGCGCCATCCGCGCGCAATCGTCTGGAATGCGTATATCAAGGTGGATTGGCTGATAACGTCGAGCTGCCGCAGGCGCATCAACAGAGCCATGCCACTGATGCGATACACATGTTTGAGATCGACGATTTCGTTGTAGCCAAGGGCGTTCCTGTGTTTGCCGACTTCGTTAAGGAGATGTTCGCGGGGCATGAGGAATGCGCCCGCGAAAAGATTGGCGGCCTTCTCCTCGTCTTTCTCGCTGAGGCAGTGGGTGTTAATCAGGCGATGCGCAAGCTCATGGGCTAGAGTCAGGCGCCGCCTTTCCAAAGAGAACTGATCGTTGACCACAATCACTGGGAGGCTTGGTTGCCCCTCGCCCCGGCCCACCATGCAGGTAAATCCGGAGACACGATCAGGCAAGGGGACAGTGAGAACCTTAAGTCCCTTCTCTTCCAAAAGCTCCGTCATATTGGGAATCGGGTCGATGCCGAGTTTCCAGGCTTCACGAACGTTCTTGGCGAGCTGCTCGGCTTCGCCTATGTCCTTGAGCTTGACCGGGCACGGTACAGGGCACTGCCACTTGGAACTGTCCAGATCGAGCACGAGCTCGACCTGCAGGTAGCGCTCGATCCATTCGAGGACCTCGGTTTCGACATGAGCCCGGTCCTTGCCGGTCGTATTCGCCTTCGTCCGGAACTCGACTCCGGATAAGACGAGACCCTGCGTGTCGAGCAGGTAACTGATTGAAACCTTTAGGGCCTTTGCCAGACCGCTGAGCACTTTGGAGCTGGGGATGTCCTCGCCGCGTTCGTATTTGCCAATGGCCTGGGCCGTCACTAGGTTGTCCATCTCGGCGGCCAGCTCGCGCAGAGAGAGGCCGGCTTTGTTCCGAGCGAGTCGTATGCGATCCGCAATCATGGCATCCCCCTTCGGTTTACAATTGACAAACTTATGTATGTATTGTAAACTGGCTGTCGTACTCGTTCAACAACAAAGTGCTGCACGGGTTCCCAATTTGGTACAAAAGATGATGTGAACATGAGCAATCCTGACGGCGTCGCACGCCGCATACATATACCACATGACGACTTGGCTGTTGCCTGGTCGTCGATAAAGCTGCCTGATGGCGTGCGTGAGCGTTTGCTGGCACAGTCATTGCTCTCCTTCACAATACGCCAGCAGCTGCCTTTCGAAGTGGCTCCGCTGCACGGTCTCATTTTACTGAGCGGAGCGCCCGGCACCGGCAAAACGACGATCGCACGCGGCCTCGCCAACCAGATCGCAAAACAGCTCAAGGGCACGAAATGCACGTTCGTGGAAATCGATCCGCATGCGCTCGCAAGTTCGGCGCTGGGCGCAGGCGAGAGTAAAGATCCGGTGCACTTTACCAACCCCACGATGCCGAACCTTCCGCATGAGCGCGATCGTCTTCAGCCAGCCGAAGCATTCTTCGATCCGCTTCCTCTTCTTCTGGCTGATGGCGTAGCCCGAGTGCCGCGTGGTGCGGGCATCGATCGCGCTGCCGCCGCGCCGTCCCAGGTTCTGCGCCACATGCGGCGTCACCCGCAGATTTCGGCACTCTTTCACGAAATCCCGCGTGTCGAACCCTTTGTCGCCGCCCACGGTCACCGGTTGTATGCCGGGAAGCTTCTCCAACATCACCAGCGCCGCGTCGCGCTCCGCCGTACCATTGGCCTGAAACACTTCTGCGTCCACGATCAGTCCGTTGCAGTTCTCCACCAGCAGGTTCCCGCAGTAACTCAACTTCGACGCTTTGCCCTCGCCTTTGCGCGCCAGCCGCGCGTCAGGATCGGTTTTCGATGCATGCGTCTCATTCGACCTCTGCTCCCCGCGAAAGTTCACGGTGGGATTACCGGGATCGTCCGGCGGTGGCGTAGGCTGCTTGTCTTTCGGTTGAAAACTCTTCGCGCCCGCCCAGGCTTCCAGCAGCGTGCCGTCCACGGTGAAATGTTCGTCCGAGGTCAGACCCTTTCCCCGCGCCTGCGCTACCACGCGCGCCAGAAACTCCTGGGCCACATCCGCCTCCAGCAAGCGGTCGCGATTCTTGGTGAACACGGTCGCGTCCCACACGGCATCGTCCGCGTTCAGCCCCACAAACCAGCGGAACAGAAGGTTGTAATCCATCTCTTCCATCAGCAAGCGTTCGCTGCGGATCGAGTACAGCATCTGCAGCAACTGGGCCCGCAACAGCTTCTCCGGCGCAATCGACGGACGCCCCACGGTGGCGTACATGCCGTCGAACCGCCGCGACAACTGGCTGAGCACTTCGTCCACCATGGCCCGGATAGCACGCAACGGATGATTCTTCGGCACCCGCGCTTCCGGCGACAGATAACTGAAGACGTGATTCTGCTGCTGATCGTCTCCGCGCATGCCTTCTGGTATCACAGTCGGCTGTGGATTAGGAGTAGTTTTTCAGCAGCCTGCTAGAGCTTCAAAACGCGGCCCGGTTGAAATTTACCTCGAGATGGAAATTGCTGCGTCTGCTGGACCGGTTTCTTGATCGCGTTCTGTGCTTTGCGACGGAGGGCTATGAGCAGTGCAGCCAGTTGTAGGATTGATCGGGCGCCGTAGCTGGATCGGGTATCGGCTATGCCAGAGCCACTTTATATAAGGCGACGAGTTTCGCCCAGCACGCTCGGCTTCGGCCTTGTTATAGATGGGCACCCCGTCGCGGATGGGCATATCCGACACGCACCAGCCATGCAAGGCTGAATACACTTCGATTTCGGCGGAAACCTTGGCGGCGGCAAAGACCCTCTTCAACTTATCCTTGGCATCCGGGCTGACGCTCGTCGTCGTTCGATGCGATCCCGAAATACATTCGTGCCTTGATCTTCGGCGCGAGCAGATGTGGGCTGTCGGCTTTGTCGGTCACCAGGCCTCCGCCGTGAAATGATGCGCCCGCTCCAATGCGCTCGGGCAAGGACGCGGCGGTCCTCACAACCAGCGCGCCGCCCATGCAATAACCTCTGGGTTCCGATCCTCTTTGCCTTGTTCACTTCTTTCTGCGCATCGAGGAAGGCAACGTAGGTGGTGGCATCTTTTTTCGGCATTGCCTTGGACGAGATTAAGATGCTCTTGTCAGAATTGCAGCTCATCCAGCTTCGTCAGGAATGATCCGGCTGGCGCGGTTGTTCTAGGCACTATGAAGGCTTAACATTTCTGGGTTTGGCCGAATGTTGACGCTGCCTGCTCGGTCCGTTGGTTGGGGGAGAGAGATGGAACGTCCGGCCAAACCACGCTTCCCACGGCGCGCCTAGGCCGAGCGCTTCCGTTTCTCCATGGTTGGCGCGGAGCTGGGCAGATTTCTTCGGGGACGGAATTGGGCATTCTGGTGCATGGAAGCATGGCGGACGATAGTGCTGGCGCAGACACACATGGCACCTGACCAATTGCAGAAGGAACAGCCCTTCGCTCGCTGCGCCCAGGTTACCGGCTGCGACCTGTACTACTCAGATTCTGTTACGAAATCCGGAACTGATCGAAGGATAAGCCGAGTAACCCAGGACAAGGGCGTACGATGACCTCGCAGGTGGAGAGTGTAGGTCGCACAGACTCAGGGCAGTTTTGGTTAAGGAAAGTACCGGAGCGTGGCGGAAATAATACGGGGTTCTTCGGTCGATTGATAGAGACCCCACCGCCGGGAGTGTACGGTTCTTCGTTCTCAAGTCGTTATCTTGCGTGGCCGACGATGCGCTGCCAACATCTAGGGATGTTATGAAGATCCTACTGGTTGAAGATTCCCGCCTTGAACGACACAAGACCAGCCGTTACCTAACCGATTGGCGACTCGATTTTGTCGCTGTCGAAAACGGGACAGAAGCCATCACCATGTTGGAAGGTTCCGAACCTCCCAACATGGTTTTGCTCGATTGGATGCTACCTGATCTCGACGGCATCGAGGTCTGCCGCCGCATCAGAACAATTGGAGCGAGTGGACCTTACATCTACATCGTAATGCTGACGGCGAAGAGCCTCAAGCAGGATCTGTTAATTGCGATGGCAGCCGGTGCCGACGACTACCTGGCCAAGCCGATAGATCCTTCGGAATTGCGAGCCCGAATTATGGCGGGCAGGAGAATTCTGGATCTGCAGCAGTCGTTGCGTTTCGCTGCCACTCACGACTTCCTGACCAACCTGTTGAACCGGTCAGAAATACTGGCAGCGATTGACAAAGAGCGTTCGCGCGGTGGACGCGAGGGAAAACCGACCACGATCATTATGGCTGACATCGATCACTTCAAGCGCATCAACGATTCCCTTGGTCACGCGGCAGGCGACGATGTTTTGAAAGAAGTGGGCCGCAGGTTGCAGTCAGACTTGCGCCCCTACGATGTTGTGGGACGATACGGTGGCGAGGAGTTCCTCATCATTTTACCTGGTTGCGATTTGGCCACAGGTACTCGCCGCGCTGACGAGCTTCGCAACTTAGTCGCGAAAGATCCGATTTTCACTCCCTTTGGTACAACTACCGCCACCGTCAGTCTGGGAGTTACCGCAGCATTCAACCGCGAATGCTCGGTGTCAGATCTTCTGCACGAAGCTGATGTATGCATGTATGCTGCCAAGAAGAAGGGCAGGAACCGCGTCGAATCCCTTTCCACCAAAACTCGCCAGAAGAGTGCGGGGCACGGCTAAAGCGCCACTCCCGATTCGGACTTTTATTCTGCCCTTTCCGGCTGGGAACATCGCTAGTGCTTCAGCAGTCACAACGTAGTGAGACTTCCTGAACAGTGTCGAACGTCAAAAGCGCCTAGAGCGACCGTCCACTCAGACCTCGGTTTCAGAATGGGATTCGTATATAGCCTTTCACTGTAACGACCGAAAACATTGGAACCACAATACTTCTCCTGTGTAAGAGTTGCCCGAATCCCGCGAAGGTTTCATTCTGCCCCGTCGAGATACTTGGTGCCCCGACGGTTTAGTTCGCGGGCGATGTCGGTAAAATTTATGCGTTTCTTGATGAACAGTCGATATATGTCTTGCACGCACCGTACTTCCTTGGCTGGACCGCGAACAAGAATGATCCGGTCAGTCGTGATACTCTTTCTCTCGCCGTCGGTTGAGAGTTGCTTTGGACTTCCATCGGCCGCCAGCAGGAATCGTCTCAGAGCGTAGCCCGGTTTCCCTCCTTGTCGAAATCCAAGTGCCGCGCCTCGTCTGTGGCCCGCCAAGAGTTTGACCCCAGTTCGCGACTATTCGGCGGCCATTGCCCGTTTCACAGCTTTCATGATGAGACTTGGGAAGGAATCATCATTCAAGAACGGCTCAGCGCAATAAATGCGCAGGCACGCCAGCCGACTTGCACAAAAACTCGTAATACGCCGTTTCATCGGTGTCCTGAAAGCGTCCCCAACGGCTAACGTCATACACCAGAATTGCACGGTAAGATGCCTGCCCCTGGATCACATCTTGAATCAATTTCTGGAGTCCCTTGCGTTTCCGAAAACCACCCTCGATGTTGCAGGATCGTAAGCGTCCGGCAGAGACCGTCTAGACAGAGGCGTGAGGAGAGGACACTCTGGCTTTGTGGGCGCGATTGAAAGTGTCCACTTGGAGCGGAGATGGACATTTCTAGGCCAGCAGTGACAGAGA
>JBAUAN010000148.1:0-14377 GCA_049675725.1 Candidatus Sulfotelmatobacter sp.
AAACAGGGACGGCGCACGCCGTCCCTTTTTTGTCGACGCTGGTCCACAATTGATGATTGTTGATTGCTGATTAAAGCCCGCAACCCACAGGGTTTTCAATCAACAATCAAAGATCGGCAATTTCGTCAGAAGTCTGTTTTTGGCTGGAAGCAGGCAGGCCTAGGCCTGTGGCGAGTCGCTCATTGGCGAGTCGCTCATGCGGAAGCGGGTGCGGACGTGCTCGGAAATTAGCTCGATGGCGGGGCGGTTCTTCACGGGATCCGCATGGGCCAGGTACTTCATGGCCTCCACCAATAGGCGCTGGCCGTCGACGTAGCGGGGGTCCGAGGTGCGTTCTCTGCGCTTGTTGCCCAGCCGGGGAGGAACTGTAATCGTAAGAACTCTAGCCATGAAGGAACCCGTGAGTCGGACCAGTAGGTCTGTGGCGTCAGTATAGCGCCCCGCTTGCGGTTTTCAGCACACCTTCTTGCTCTTTGTATTCAATCACTTAGCCGCGCGGCGAGATAATCTGGGTCTTGGCGGTGGTCTTCAGGTGAAAAACTTCGTCAGGAATCTTCTCATGCTCCCGAATCGAGGAGTACTTGGTCAGCTTGTAGTTCCCGTCCGGCTCAAAGAATTGCTGCTGTACCGAGATGCCGCGATCCAAGTCAATCCAGAGCAAGATTCGGGCGAAAGTGTTGCGCACGCGTTCCGATTTGGGAATCAGCTGGAGCTTGGCCGCCGAGATGCCTTCAACCGTCTCCTGTCCCTGGTAAATCACGTCGAAGGACTTGGCCAGGTCCTGGCCGCTGCCTCCGAAGCCCAAAACCACCAGGTAAGCCTCAAGCTCGGAGCGGTTCTTGCCTGAATCGTAAACCGTGACCTGGTCCGGTTTGGGGAGGTACATCTGAACTTTTCCCTGACTGAACAGCACAAATTTCGCTTCAGGCTTCAGCGTGTCGCGACTGGGGCCGTCCATTTTGATGTCGGCTTTCATCTCGACATCTTTTCCCACTCGGCGGTAGTAGATTACCCCCGTCTCCACGTCATCGACTTCATCGATCACTTTTTCGTAACGGTCCCACTCAAAGTTGGCCTGCGTGGTGGTGAACTTGGCGGCGGCCGCGTCCAGGGATTTGTAGACCGTCTCGAGAGTGACCGGGCCTGAAGGCGCCTGCTGCGGTGCCGCCCGGTAGCCGGAGAGCACGTGCATGAGGAACAACATCGGAAAGGCGAGGCAGAGGTATCTCATCGGGAAGTCGTTTGCCCTCACATTCGCAGGGCGGATGAAGCCGTCCCCGCTGTTTGCCGCTGGACTGCCGCTGCAATGAATGCCGCGGCAGTTATTGGCGCGGCAGTTATTGGCGTAAGACCAGAACTTTGTAGCTCTGGATGCGCCCCTTGCCATCCTTCACCGCCTCGTACTGCACGATCGAGACTCCGCCGGAGATCGGCTCAATAATCTTCAGCAACTGGTCGCGCACCGAATGGTCGTCGCCGGGAGAAACCGCGCTGGCTTCGATCTGATACAGCAGGCGGCCCTGCGCGTCGGGCGTGACCACCACGTCGGTAGGATGCGGGTTGCGCGCGATGGGTTTATCGTTGAAGTTGATCACGCGCGGCGAAAAGAAAATGAAAATCAGGATGAGCGTGACCATGATGTCGTAATGCAGCGTTCCCCGCTCATACTGCCAGAGAACATATCCGCGAATTGTGCGCCAGATGGCGTTCATCGGCAGGGACGTCGACGGCGACGGCGTACGAACAACAGTCGCGCTGGTTTCAGCTCTCTGCAAGTCTAGTGACCGTTCCTTCTCTTGGCAATGTGCAAGAAGCTGCTCTTAGCCATTGGCTCTTAGCCTTTAGCTTTCAACCGTTCGACTTTCAGCTCCGAGCTCGCTGCCGCAAGAGTCTGTCGCTCAGCCAAAAGCTTGTCATTCCGAGCGAAGCGAGGAACCCCATGCACGCGTGTACGACACGCGGCCTCGCAGGGAGTTTCCACGTCAAAAGCCAAAAGCCAAGAGCCAAGAGCTAAAAGCTAAAAGCTAAAAGCTCTTCTTCACAATCCGCTCCGCTCCAATATACGGCCGCAGCACTTCCGGAATCACGACACTGCCGTCCGCCTGCTGGTAATTCTCCACAATCGCCAGCCACGTACGTCCCACCGCCAATCCGCTGCCGTTCAACGTGTGCACGAACTCCGTTTTGTTCTTACCCACAGGCCGGTAGCGAATGTTGGCACGCCGCGCCTGATACGACTCAAAATTCGAGCATGAAGAAATCTCGCGGAACAACTGCTGCCCCGGCAGCCATACTTCAATATCGTAAGTCTTCGCCGAAGCCGCCCCCATGTCGCCCGTGCACAGCGCCATTACCCGGTAGTGCAAACCGAGTTTCTGCAGAACTTCTTCCGCGTCGCGGGTCAGCTTCTCATGCTCTTCATAAGAATTCTCCGGCCGCGAAAATTTCACCAGCTCCACTTTCTGAAACTGATGCTGGCGGATAATCCCGCGCACATCCTTCCCATACGACCCAGCTTCGCTGCGAAAACACGGAGTATACGCGGTGAGCGAAACCGGCAGCCGCGCGGCGTCCAGAACTTCGTCGCGGTAAAGATTCGTGACCGGCACTTCCGCCGTAGGAATCAGCCAGAGATCTTTTTCCCCATGCGGCACGCGAAATGAATCCGCCGCGAATTTCGGCAACTGTCCCGTCCCATACATCGAATCCGAATTCACCAGATACGGCGGCAGAACCTCTGTGTAGCCGTGCTCGCGCGTGTGCAGATCGAGCATGAAGTTGGCCAGCGCGCGCTCCAGTTTCGCGCCCAGGTCCCAGTAAACCGCGAAACGCGCGCCCGTAAGCTTCACCGCGCGTTCCATGTCAAGCACGCCCAACTGCTCGCCCAGTTCCCAATGCGGCTTGGGAGCGAAATCAAGTTTCGGCGGCGTACCCCAGCGCCGCGCTTCCACGTTTTCTTCCGCGCTGTGGCCAACGGGCACACTCGCGTGCGGAAGATTAGGAATGCCGCTGAGAATATCCCGCAGGCGCGCATCCAGATCCGTAGCCGTTTTTTCGAGCGTCTGGATCTGCTCGCGCAATTCCTTGGTTTGCGCCATGGCCGCGCTGGCGTCCTGGCCCGCCTTCTTGGCCTTGGCAATTTCTTCCGAGGCTTTGTTGCGCTGCGCCTTCATGGTTTCGGCGGCGGAGATCGCGTGGCGGCGCTGCGTGTCCACCTCGCTGAAATCCTTGAGCACCGCAGCGGGATCCATGCTGCGCTGGCGCAGCTTCTCTTCCACTACCGGCAGGTTATCGCGAACAAAATTCAGATCGAGCATAATTTAAGATCAAACGGTTCAAATCAGCAGGAACACCTAACTCTATCGGAAAATCGCTGGCGAATGAAGCCGTCAATCCCCCACATCAAGATGAAGATTGGCGGTGGGATACTCCTTCGTGCGGCTTTGTGTCCTTAGTGGTAAAAGTTTTCAGAATCGTTTTGCTCCTGGCACGTGGCGCTTCCCTGCGGCGAATGCGACAATGACCGTTCGCATATGGAAACAAAAGTACTCGGTCGGCGCCTTGCCATTGTATTTCTACTCGCCGCTCTCACACCATTACTCGGACAGTCTTCCCAACAGTCTTCCCAGCAGCCTCACACCGCACGGCCGCCCGAATACACATTCAAACTGGTGCAAGTGTTTCCGCACGACCCGGCCGCCTTCACCCAGGGTCTGGCTTACCGTGACGGATTTCTCTACGAAGGCACCGGCCTCAACGGACGATCCTCGCTGCGCAAGGTGCGCCTCGAAACTGGAGAACTGGTTCAGCGCGTCGACCTGTCGTCCGAATTTTTTGGCGAGGGAATCGCTCTCCTCAGAAATGAAGTGGTGCAACTCACCTGGCAGTCGCAAACCGGATTTGTCTACAACCTGAGCGACTTCCGCCTGCTGCGCCGCTTCACCTATTCCGGCGAAGGCTGGGGGCTCGCCACCAACGGCCGCGATTTTTTTATGAGCGACGGAACCGCTGAGATCCGCGTTCTGGACGGCGACACGCTCGCAGAAAAGCGTCGCATCAAAGTCCACGACGGAGACAAGCCCATCGACCAGTTGAACGAACTGGAATTCGTCGAGGGAGAGATTTTCGCCAACGTTTGGCAAACCAACCGCATCGCCCGCATCTCTCCGCAAAGCGGCAAGGTGATCGGCTGGATCGACCTCACCGGTCTGCTGCCTCCGGTCTATCACCTCGAATCCGGCGCCGTGCTGAACGGAATCGCCTACGATGCAGACCGCAAGCGCCTGTTCGTCACCGGCAAATTGTGGCCCAGCATCTTCCAGATCCAACTCGTCCTGAAACCCGCCAAATACAAATGAAGAGATGCTCATGTGGGGACAGCCGCCCCCGGCTGTCCGGTCGAGCGAAGCTCGACAGCCTTTTCCTCGCGCCGGCAAACCTGAGATACGCTTGCGCTTCATTCACCTTTGGCGTATTCACCGCGCCTGTGTAAACTACCTTCGCAATGCGATCCTCCCCCAGATCTGTCAGTGTGCGTCTTCTTCTGGCGGTTGCCGGGATCACGGCTGCCCTCGTCGCAATCCTGACCTTCCCCACTGCGGCCTTTGCTTCGGCCTACAACGGACGTCCCAAGCTGGTCGTGGTCATTGTGATCGACCAGTTTCGTGGCGACTATCTCGAACGCTACCACGATCAATTCGGCGATTCCGGTTTCCGGCTCTTCCTCGACCGCGGCGCCTATTTCACTGACTGCAACTACAACTACGCCAACACGCGCACCGCCCCGGGACACGCAACCCTGTTCACCGGCGCCTATTCGAACGGACACGGCATCGTCGCCAACGAGTGGTGGGACTCGAAGAAGAAGCACATGGTCACGTCGGTGGAAGATGACGCAACGACAATTCTGGGTCTTCCGCTAGACTCGTCAGGCGGAGAGAAGACTGCTGAAAAAAAGCCCGGAGCATCTCCCCACAACCTGATGGCCGACACGCTCGGCGATGAACTGAAGCTGGCCACGCAAGGAAAATCCCGCGTGTTCGGTATCTCGCTGAAAGACCGCGCGGCCGTTCTGCCGGCGGGCTTCGGCGGCGACGCGGCTTACTGGATCGACGCCAAGAGTGGCGCCTGGATCACTTCCACTTACTACCGCAGCGATTTACCCAAGTGGGTGCAGGATTTCAATTCCAGCAACCGCGCCGCGAAATATTGGGATCGCGACTGGAGAAATGCGCAGGGAACCGTGCTGCGCTCCACGGCGCACCGCAAAGCGAAAGACGGCTCAGATGCGAGCTTCTACGACGTCGTCGGCCACACCGCCTTCGCCAACGAATATGAATTTGATTTTGCCAAGGAATTAATGGTCTACGAAAATGTAGGCCGTGGCCCGGCCACGGACTTGCTGATTGTGAGCCTTTCGGCGAACGACATTCTCGGCCACGAAGTGGGGCCAGACTCGCCGGAAATGCAAACCATGGCTCTCGATCTGGATCAGGAGCTGGCCGAGTTTTTCAATTTCCTCGGGCATCAAATCGGGCTGGCTAATGTGTGGATCGCACTTTCCGCCGACCACGGAGTCTCCACCTTGCCCGATGCCGCGAAGAAGCTGCGCATTCCGGCGGCAAATCTCGACTCGCACGAACTCGAGGCGCAAATCAACAGAGCAATCACCGCCAGATTTTCTCCGGGCCGTCCCGCCGCCTACGTCAAGCTCGATTACCCGATGGCGTGGCTCGATCCGGAAGCCTTCACCTCAGCGCACGTGAAAGAGCATGATGCGGAAGCAGCCGTGGGCGAAGCCATGAAGCAGGCTGGCCTGCGCGACTTCTACACCAAGTCGCAGTTGGCGGAGGGCGAAGTCCCCGACACAGCGCTCGGTCACAAGTTTCTGAACAGTTATTCTCCTGAGGGAAGTTGGTATGTGATGGGAGTGCCCGCGCCTTACACTGTAGGCTCGCTCAAAGGCACCGACCATGCTTCGCCCTACACCTACGATACGCACGTGCCGCTGGCGTTTTACGGATTGCCATTTCAGGCGGGAGTTTACCGCACGCACGCAGAGCCCGTAGACCTGGCAGTCACGTTGGCTTCTTTGCTCGGCATCAATGCGCCCACGCACGCGGTCGGCCGCGTGTTGACCGAAGCTTTGGCACAGCACCATGCTGTAAATTCCGACCACGTCGAAAGCTCGCCGAGGGAAAGCTCGCCGAGGGAAAGTCCGCCGGGAGGAAGCCAACCATGACGGCCGCATCAAACTCCTCAAGCCACGGGCATTCCACGCCCGATCTCAGCGTCAGCGTGGCGGGCATTCCGCTCAAGAATCCCGTGATCGCCGCCAGTGGAACTTTCGGATACGGTGTGGAATTCGAGGACGTTGTCCATCTCAGCAAGCTGGGCGGGTTCGTTGTGAAGGGATTATCGCGAGAGCCCATGATCGGCAATCCGCCGCCGCGCCTCTGGGAGACGGCGGCAGGCATGCTCAACGCCATCGGCCTGCAGAACATCGGAGCGCCGGCATTTCTGCAGGAAAAACTTCCGCACCTGCGCCAGATGAGAAACATTGTGGTCCTGGCCAACGTGTTTGGCTATACCCGCGAAGACTACGAAACCGCCATCGAAATTCTCAACGACGGCGATGGCATCGCCGCCTACGAACTGAACGTTTCCTGCCCCAACACGGCCCACGGAGGTTTGCAGTTTGGCAGCGATCCGCGCTCGCTTGATGAAGTTGTTACGACAGCAAAGCGCGTCGCCAAGCGGCCGCTGATCGTCAAGCTTTCCCCGAACGTGACCAGCATCGCCCAAATGGCTTATGTGGCGCAGGAAGCCGGCGCCGATGCGCTCTCGCTGGTGAATACATTCGTCGCCATGGCCATCGACGCGGAGACTCGCAAGCCGCGCATCGCCAACGTCACCGCTGGACTTTCCGGTCCAGCCATCAAGCCCATCGCGCTACGCATGGTCTACGACGCGGCCCACGCCGTGAAGATTCCTGTCATCGGCATGGGCGGGATTTCCACCGCCGCCGACATCATCGAGTTCATGCTCGCAGGCGCAACCGCGGTGCAGATCGGCACCGCCAGTTACTGGGACCCCTGCGCCACTGAAAAAATCGTCGACGAATTACAGGAGTGGTGCTCCGAGCATGAAGTCGCCCGCATCGCCGACCTCACCGGCGGCCTGCTGCTGGAGTGAATCAGACGCTTAAGATTCTGTCATCCCGAGCGAAGCGAGGGATCCCAACCGTAACCACCGGCCTCGAAGGCACCGTCCGCCACCGGTTTCCGCTCGGCCTTCGGAACTCCTCGGCGCCTACCTCCACACCGCCAAAATCGCTCCCATCACCACGTAACAAACCAGCTGATAGCCAGTGTTGATCGCATACAGCTTCGCCGGCTGCCGGCTGAACAGCGCGTTCGTCAGTTGCACCGTAGTGACAAATCCCAGCCACACCGCCAGCGCGACCTTTATTCCATAAATCGGCGAGTGCACCGACGAAATTAAAATAATCTTCGCCAGAACCGCCGCGCTCAGCACGCTCGCGATCAGAGCGAAGGCATAAGTCGGCCCCGCGCTCTTCTGCATCTCCGCGATCTTTGCCTTGTCGTTCGGATCGTAACCCATCAACTTCATCCAAGGATTGGCAAACAGCAACGGCGAATACCACACGAAGCCGACGACCATAGTCGCCAGCGCGCACACCAACACCGCCCACACATTCAATCCCATCACGTGCATGGAAATCCTCCCTCAGCCCATGGATTGAGCTGCTCTTGCGATTTCGATTTTCAGGATGCGGAATCGAGGGGAGGTCTCGCGAACGCTTCCGCTATCGGCCGTGAGTGTACCAGATCGACCCGGGCGATTTGTAATTTCGTCCCTCGCCCCATACCGCGTGGGTAGTTCCCTGGTTGTCGATAGCGATCGTGAAATAATCGCCGAACGGGAAGCGGAAACCGTCGGGAAGAACGTAGTCGTCATCGTGCGCCGTGTGCGACCCCTGTCCGGAGAGTTGCGCCTCCACGGACCAGGTCGCGCCGCCGTTGGTAGAACCGCGGTAGAAGGTATTCCACACCGGTTGCTCGCGGATCTCTTGAGTCCTAGGATCGACGTTCGCCTCCGATATCCGCGTATCCATCCACGCGATTCGGATGTCGCCGGCCGCGCCCGCCACAATCGCCGGGAAGCCGCTTTCCACGCCATCAGCCGCGGTCGAGACATTCGCCTTCGGCGACCATCCCGTTCCGTCGGCAGTGGAGGAAGAAAAGTAAATATGTTCCGGCCCGCCGTTCGTCCGCCCCGCATTCCACAGCGCGTAAACCGTTCCGCCCGCGTCCGAAGCCAGCGCCACTTGCGCGCCCAGATAGCCGGTCTCGCAAGCCTGTGCCTCACAATCCGGAGGCGCGCCGGAAACGTCGAGCAGGCTGGTGCCCCACGTCTTGCCCCCGTCTACCGAGCGGCTGATATAGATATTGACGGAATGGTTC
Source organism: Candidatus Sulfotelmatobacter sp. (assembly GCA_049675725.1). Classification (GTDB taxonomy): domain Bacteria; phylum Acidobacteriota; class Terriglobia; order Terriglobales; family Acidobacteriaceae; genus Sulfotelmatobacter. The sequence continues at coordinate 8,487 of JBAUAN010000148.1, forward strand.
GACATGTCGTGCCGGACATAGGCGGTCCAGCCGAAATAGACCGTGCCGTTGGGGTCCACGGTGGCGCCGCCTGCCAGAGATGCTCCCTCTTCGGCGCCCGAATTCACCTCGACCCGGTTAAAGAGTTCTCCATAATCATGCGAGGCCGCAACAAAGAATTCTTCTTCGTGATTGAATCCCACGTACACATCGCGACCGCGTACCGTGAGCACCGGCTTGTCGGCATCCTCTTCGCCACGCTCCGCCACCGACATCGACCACGTGCGTCCGAAGTCGATTGACCGCGCCACCACAATGTCGCGCTTCCTGTTTTGCAGCCACGATGCGTAGACAGTCTGCCGGTCGACGGGATCCACCACAATCTGCGGATCGAATTCCCCCGTCGCCAATGGAAGCAGCGGCTTCGAAGCCTGCCACGTGATTCCGTTGTCGTCGCTGATCAGCAGGGCAATCGTCGGCACCGTGCAGTTCTCGCAGTTAGGCACCGCGCCATATTGTGGGTAGAGGATGTAGATGTGTCCGCGGCCATCGGCGGCCATCGCCGGCTCCCACTGATCGCCAGTGGTGTAGCCGACGCGCCGCTGCGGCGTGAATACACCCGCGGCCAGCACGGTCTGCACGGCGGCCAGAATCAGCAGGCAGAAAACAGCAGTATTCCGCGCAGTCCTGGCACAATTGCTTGGCGAAACCACAGAACTACTCCCGGGGAGACAATCCGAACCTGCTGCGACTCTATCGTGACTCCCAAGCCAGCGTCAATTGCCTGTTTGGGCAACCACCTCCGCGAGTTCTCGAAAAAGCAACAATAGACGAAGGAAACTGGCCCCCGACCCCTGACCACCGCTCTTTGCGTGACTTTCCCGCCGTTTCGTCATCTAATGAAAGCACGGGAAGCGAACGTCGATCACAGGGGAGCGATTTCAATGGCGAAAGCAATCTTTGCAGCAGGCTGTTTCTGGGGAGTGGAAGCAACCTTCCGGCAGATTCCCGGCGTAATCTCAACGCGCGTCGGCTACACCGGCGGCCACACCGACAGTCCAACTTATAAAGACGTGTGCACGGACGGAACCGGCCACGCCGAGGCCGTGGAGGTGGAATTCGATCCCGCGAAGGTCCGTTACGAAGACCTGCTGAAAGTTTTCTGGGAAAATCACGACCCCACCCAACTCAACCGCCAGGGCCCGGACTGGGGCACCCAGTATCGTTCCGCCATATTCTTCGAATCGCCCCAGCAGCAAACGGCAGCACTGGCCTCAAAAGAATCACTGGAGAAATCTCACCGCTACTCGAAGCCCATCGTCACCCAGATCGTTCCCGCAGTCACGTTCCATCCCGCCGAGGACTATCACCAGCAATATCTGGAAAAACGCGGCCAGGCCAGTTGCCACATCAAGGCATAACGCCGCGCTCACATGACCAGCGTGCGTCATGGACGCCCGCGCTCACACGGCAAGGGTGCGCGAGAGACCCGCGCGCTCCCGTGGCGAGAGCGCGCTGATAACAAGCGGGCGGTGACGTGGAAGAGCGGCGCTTCAGCGCCGCGTTAGCGAATCTCAGAGTTGGGGCTTTAGCCCGAGTGGTCGCATTTCGCGCCCGGCCAATTTCTCAGACAACTTGCTAGTGCATGTGCTTCGCTTCCACCCCCGGCCGCACCCGCAGAAAGATCTGAAACGACACGGGATGCACTCCATAAGCCGCATCCAGCACCGCGGGCTTGGAATAAAACGTGACATCCCCACCCAACCCAAGCTGCCACGCCCGCGTCTGCACCAGATCGCGCACGCCCCCGAACGTATAAGCCCCGATGCGATAGACAGGATGCTCCGCGGCCTCTGGAAACAGTTCGTTCTTGTCCACCAGTTCCATCCGCGTAAACACAGAATCACGCCGCAGAAAATTCAGCGTCGATTCCAGCAGATAGCCGTTGAGATGAGTGGTGGTTGCGATCTCGTGCACCCGTCCCCACACCAGCGACGTCGCCCAATTGCCCCGTACCAGCGGATGGTTATATTCCGCAGAAGCCGTTTCCCGCCACTGGTTCCAGGGTTCTAGCGCCTCGGGGTGGTCGAGGTGTCCGATACTGTATTGCGCCGCCCAGTTTCGACCGGGGGCAATACTGCCGCGTACAGACCAGGAATCGAGCGCTGCCGGCTGGATACTCCAGCGTTCTTCGTTCGGTTCGTGTCCGTTAAAGGCCGAGCCTTCCAGCTTGATGCGGTTGATCGTAAATCCGGTGGTCACTACTCCAAAGCTGGTGTGCGTCGAGTCCTGCAAATGATGACTGAGCGGCGCCAGGGGCAACTCTGAAGCCGAGGTGCGATGGATGTAGGTCACAGGCCCCAGCGCCGGCTCCGCCGAGGGACCGCCATAAAGTTCCCACGAGAATTTCTTGCCGAGCGGCAGCGTGTAGAGCGCCGACAACTCTGCAAACACATTGTGTGGATGCTGGTGGTCGACCAGCGGCTCGCCGTGATAAGTCTCTCCCGTCTGAAAAAGTTCCGGAAAGCCGGGATGCGGAGAAGTCAGCGACTCCGCCGAGAACATCTGCCGGAACAGAATCGTCCCCGAACCCAGCGCATGCTGCTCCATCCCCATCTCCCAGTTCACCGACTCCGCTTTGCCTTCTCCGCGCGGCCCGCCTTGCTGGTTGTAGTCGGTGAAAATCACGCCGTGCGCCATCAGTTCCCAGCCGCCGCGCATCACCATCCACTCATGCGCCGGCCCCGACGCCGGCTCCCACGCCGTGCCCGATCCCGCGTGCGCCGAAGGCAGTGTGGAAACTTCCTGCTGTTTCATCTTCATGTCGCTCATCTGCATGCCACCGGAAGAATCCTGCGCAGCCGCCAGCGCTGACAACACGGAGCAATAAACGATGCAAAAGACAGTTCTGCGCAAGCGAACTCCTTTTCCTGCGACGTCACACAAAAGCGAACAAGCCGCGGGATTTCCTTCGTGTACCTTGGTGCCCTTCGTGGTGAATGTCGTTCAGCCCGAAAGCGAAGAGAAAGCGAGAAGAGAAAGCTAGATCCGCAGAGAGACGCTGCCAGGCGGGCTGCCGAACGGAGAAATGAGAACCAGAGAGGGAAAATGCGCCGTCGTCAAAAAAGAAAATCGCCCCGCACCACTTGCGTCCCCCACGCATGCCAGCACGAGCCGCAGCGAGAACGAAGCAAATGGAATCGCGATGTGATGTCCGGTGACACAGCATTGGTAGCTGCGCGGCGCCTGCGGGACTGTCGCGGGAACAACGGGCCGGGGCAGAGAAGCCGGGAGTTCCTGACTGTGGCATCCCGCTGAACGCGCCGGGTGTGAAGTAGGACTTGAAGCAGGTTGCGAAGCGAGATCTGCGGAGGGCCGTTCGGATCGAGGTCCGGTTGGCAGCGCCATATCCGCCGTTCCCATCGCGTTCGCACCCGTCATTCCCAGCAACAAGACTGCTACGGTGCGGAATGCGACTCCACGGAACGCGATCCTGCGAAAAAACTTCTGCTTCATGAAACTACGTCCCGGTAATTTTGATGCGAATCTCTTCCGGCAGCCGCTGCCGAATCTCTTCCGGCAAACGGTCGTGCACCCGCCGCGCGCCTTCCTTGGCCGCATCGAGCACCGTCACGGGAGCCGGTGTAGCCACCGCCACGCCCAGCCAGATCAGCGCAGACAGAGCGAAACCCGCCAGCGCCGCCAGTTCCAGCCACAGCGCATGGCTCGGCTTAAAATGCCGGATCACTCCAAACGCCAGCAGAAAAACGAAGGCGGAAACCGAAGCCAGCGCAATCAGTCCGACATCGATGATTCTGTGAATTTGCTGCCGTCCGCGGCAGTGTTCGCAGGCTGCGAAGTGGCCTTCGTAGTCGCCTCGCATCTCCGGCGCCAGCCCGGAGATGTCATATCTCCAGCCCGCCAGAATTTTCCCAACGATCGGATCAATGCACTGCTGACTCATGGGGGATACAAGCCAAAGCCCGACTACAGGGCGCCGCTATAGCACCACCGGCGCCAGCGCCTCGGTCTGCGATGCCAACAACAGCTGGTTCTGAAAAAGACCGCCCCGGCTGGCCAGCGCTTTTTCCGCTTCCCTCCGCGCTATTTCCGGATGATTGTTCTGCTCAGAGAGATGCGCCAGCACCACAAACGCTGCACTATTATCATAGTCGTTCGTCAGAAAATCCGCGAGCGCTCCGTTCGAAAGATGCCCCACCCGGCTCATCACCCGCTGCTTTACCGACCAGGGATAAGGCCCCACCCGCAGCATCTCCAGATCGTGATTCGATTCCATCACCAGCACGTCACACCCGCGCAGATGATCGCGCACGCTCACCGGCAAATACCCCAGGTCGGTGGCAATCCCAATCTTGATGCCCTCGGCGCGAAACGTGAATCCCACCGGATCGGCCGCATCGTGCGGAATCGTAAACGGCTTCACCGCAATGTCGCCCACCTGGAACCCGTGTCCCGATTCAAACCGCTCCAGCTTTTCCAGTTGCGGTTTCTCCCCGCTCGCGTCGCGCACCGCGCGCGCCCACGCCTGGTGCGTTGCCCCCGTCATAAATACTGGGATGCGCAGCCGCTTGGCCAGAGTTGCTAAACCGTAAACATGATCGGAATGTTCATGCGTGATCAGGATCGCGGACAACTCATGCGGATCTTCGCCCAGCGTCTTCAACCGCTTGCAAGTCTCACGGCAGGAAATCCCCGCATCCACCAGAATCTTCGTCGAGGCGCTGGCCACCACTGCCGAATTCCCCCGGCTCCCGCTGGCCAGCATGGAAACACTCACACCCATACCCGCAGCATACTCGCGCACCCTGTGAATTCAGAAGTAACTTTTAAGCCAGCCGATACCTACGAGCAGACGTCGGACGTCGGACCTCGGGCGTCGGACTCTCGGACATCTGGGGTCAACCACTGCGGCTTTGCAGTCTGAAGCCTGAAGTCTAATGTCCAAAGTCTGTCTAAGGTCCGAAGTCTAAGGTCCAAAGTCTAAGGTCCAAGGTCTGAGGTCCAAGGTCCAATGTCCGAGGTCTGCTCTACTTCCCCTGCCACAAATTATCAATCACCCCCCGCATCAGCGACCCTCCGTAAGCCCCCGCAATCCCCGGCAGAAACGCCAGAAACGATCCATACACCTGCGCCCGCGTCGGTTTCACCGTGAGGATCACGTAAGCCACGAACTCGGTGACCGGAACCAGCCCTCCCACCACCACCACCCACCGCCACGGCCACCGCGGACGCAGCGTTCCCAGCAGCATGCACGAAGCCACCACCAGCAATGCCGTAAACAGCAAGTAATCGACGGCGACGTCAGCCCATCCCGTGCCGATCCCGCACATCGCCGCCAGCAGATAGAACCACGCATCGCGGCTTTCCCCAGTCGTCATCCGAAGCACTCGGCGCTTGGCACCCAAATTCGCAATCTAGCTTCCGCAATCTGCATTCTGACCCCTGCCCACTGACCCCTGACCTCCGCTCTTCCGTCAATACCGATAAAACCCCCGCCCGCTCTTCCGCCCCAGCCACCCCGCATCCACCATCTTCACCAGCAGCGGACACGGCCGGTATTTGGGATCGCCCAGCCCCTCCTGCAGCACGCGCATAATGTCGAGGCATACGTCGAGCCCGATAAAATCCGCCAGCGTCAGCGGCCCCATGGGATGCGCCATCCCCAGCTTGAACACATCATCCACCGCCTCCGCCGTGGCCACGCCTTCCATCACCGCAAACATGGCTTCGTTGAGCAGCGGCATCAGCACGCGGTTCGAAACAAATCCCGGCGCGTCATTGACTTCGACGGGTGTTTTGTCGAGCTTCTGTGCCAGATTACGAGTTTCCGAAAACGTTTCCTGCGAAGTCGCCAGCCCCCGAATCACCTCCACCAGCTTCATCACCGGCAC
>JBAUAN010000149.1:0-15793 GCA_049675725.1 Candidatus Sulfotelmatobacter sp.
GAAGGCACGGCCGAACAACATCGCCGCCCGGGTATCCTTCTCCTTCCAGCCATCAAGATAGCGATGCCGGTAACGCCGCGGGCAGGTCAGGTACTGGCTGATCTGAGTGTAGCTGTAGGTCATTCAGCCCACCTGAGGGCTGTCCAGATTTGCCGGCTAAAGCTCTTCCCAGCGGCCGGCGGATGCAAACCCATCGAATCGGAGCAGTGAAGGGCCGTTGAAGACGATGTGGCTGATCTTGACCACGCCCTTCAGGCCAACGAGCTGAGTTTCATCGACCTCATCGCGACCGAGCAGCTCGGTGTCGTAGCCGAAGTCGCGCAAGAACCAGTTCAGTTTCCACAAGGCTTTGGGGTTGCAATAGACGCGGCTCGAAATGACTTGCCCGGCAAAACGGTTGGGTTCAAGAATGACCAGAGTGAGCGTGTAGTAGGGTTTTTGTGCCTGCCGACGAAAGTAGACCTTTTGCACGCGAACCAGGAAGACGCCGTCGGGGATTTGGTCGGCGGCGCAGCGATCGGCGGCGTGCAAGCCGGTGATCTGGCGTTTCATGCGGCACCCTCCTTCTCTCTTGGATAGCTGTTGAGCTGGCAGAGCAGCGCGTTACGGTCTTTTTCCGCCCAGTCGGCCAGGCGGGACACGAAGTTTTCGACCTGTTCGCGAGTTGCTTCTCGAAGGGTCTTTACCCCGCAGAAATCAGTGGCGTAGGCCTTGACCAAGTTGGGATCGAGCTGATGCTGGCGAATGACCTGGCAAAGACGGTCCCGAACCTTGGGGCCAGCAGCGTCGGTTCCATTGGCGGGTTGTGGCGGGAGCTTTTTCGACTCTCGGGAGGTTTGCGGTGGTTCCGCGAAGGCCCCAATCTCTTCGACCGAGCAGATGCCGATGCCGTAGGCCTTGCGCAGGGCTCTGTTGACTGCGCGTGTCTCGGCCACGCGCATTTCGGCCCCGTGAACGAGTGGAGAGAGACATTGGAGGGATCGGCATCGCCATAGCCGACAAAGCCTCTACAGGTTGGCGACTTGTAAACAGTAGCTTTAAATGCCCATCGTGAAGTTGCTAGATCCGAGAACTGCACAACTGGTTCGACATTTATGCCAGCGCAGTGGCTTCGTCGGGCAACACGAATGAGACCGGAACGAGTGACGTACCAATGTCCATCAAGCCAGAGCAAATCGCCGGATTCGACAGAAAGCCGGTAACGCTTTGCGAGTGGAGCCGCAGCGGTCGTTGGTTTGTCAGCGTTGACATGTGGTTTCCTCGTGTCAGTTGAGCTTGTCTTCATCTGGTCATCCTTGTTGCCCGGCACCTAGCTGGGCGATTACTTTGGAATCGAAGATCGGGTATAAAAGAGCATCGATCGAAACTCAGTAATGTTCATGTACATATGCATTTTATATGCATATTGATGCTTCTGTCAATTTCCGTATGCCAGTTTCAAGAAAACCCGAGATTGACTGGAAGAGCGTCGGTCGTCGCGTACGTGGAATTCGAGGCTTCGACACTAACCAGGCGTTTTTTGCGCGGGAACTAGGGGTCAGTCAGGGGCAGCTCTCAAGATATGAGCAGGGGGTCAGCGAAATTGGGGCCGCGGTCCTCCTCCGGCTAGCGCGCAAGTCCGGAAAAACAATCGAGTGGCTGTTGACTGGAGTCGACTCTTAGAAGCTTCCAGGACCGGCCTGAGGACCGTACGTTGAGAGTCGAACGCTCAGAAGTTGACCGGGCCGCCGCCGGCAATCTCTGGCCTCATCTTCTTTCCCGCCAGTCCAACAAAGCATTGAGTTTGGACCCAATCCGTGGCAGCAAAAAGAGTCGTCGCGGTGGCGGAGGATCCAACAGTGGCTCGCCTGGAACTTGGACGTTTCCCCCCCAATTATCCATCCTCTCAGGCTCAACGAAGTACAGGCCAGATCCGCAAGTGGTGATTTTGCCATGGTTCGGTTTCAGCAATTCTCCCAACAGGAACGCTCAATCGATAGTTGCGTCTCTGGGTGAGCCGATCTCCAGACGCTGTAAGCTCGGCTGAACCTGTGACGCAATACGCGAAGCCGCCTTTCGCAGGGCGGCCTTTCAATTCGGCAGGGGTCCTGTCAGAAGCTCTTAGGCTGTACAACGGTTTAGCAATACACAAGTGGGTTCTGAACCGTTATGAAAATCTTCTACTCTATTCCTCTTTTCAACGGGTTACAAATCGGTCGATTTGATCCCTTCTGCCCGCAAATGATCCGTTCTGATCGTGCAACCATTACAATTTCATGACAGCACGGCATAATGCCGACGCACTCGGGGGCGAACAGACGGCGCAAGCTTGTGCTAGCTGTTGTAAATGGTTTGTGGGATTGAGTACGATTCCGGATAACCCGCGAAAATCGACGAAAATAGGAAGTGAACTCGATGCTCCGGGCCTCGCTTTCTTGGCCTCGCTTTCTTGGCTTGACACCGGCGTTCGCTTTGGCCCACGATAGCCAGCTCTTTCAGAGGCCATCAAGAAGGGAAACGGTCATGCGTTGTCAGCACTGGGTAGCATGTGGTTTGTTGTGCGCTTGTTTTCCTTCCGCGGGCCTCTTCGCGCAATCCTCAGGATCGTTCACCGGCACGGTTCTCGACGATACCGCTGCGGCGGTCGTTGGGGCGGAGGTTTCGGTGAGGGAACCCACAACGGGCTTCCGCCGGAGCGCGGTGACCAACGCGGACGGCAACTATTTCGTCGGCGGTCTCGGAGCCGGAACGTACAACATCACCATCTCGGCGCCGGGCTTTCAGAAGTATGAGGCTAGGAAGGTGATTCTCCGCGTAGGAGAAAAACTCAGAGTGGACACGAAGCTGGTCATCGGCAAGGTGACCAGCGAGATTGTTGTAGAAGGAAACGCGGCCGGCAAGGTTGAGACCCAGTCCTCTGAATTGGCGGGCACGATCACCGGAGAGCAGATTAGCCAACTCGTGTTGAATGGCCGCGATTTCACAACGCTCATCAAACTTATCCCAGGAGTGAGCGATCAGACCGGGCAGGACGATGGAACTGTAGGACCGAACGGCAGCGTGTCGTACGCTGTGAACGGTGGCCGCACCGAGTTCAATAATTGGGAGATTGATGGCGGAGAAATCCTCGACAGCGGCAGCAACGCCAACATCAATGTCTATCCAAACGTCGATGCACTCGCCGAAGTTCGAGTGCTCACTTCGACCTACGGCGCCCAGTACGGGCGCAACGGATCGGGGACCATTGAGGCCGTGACCAAGTCCGGGACCAACAGGTTTCACGGCGAGGCCTTCGAATTTATTCGAAATGCAGCCTTCAACGCCCACAATTACTTCGACTTGCCCGGACAGGCGAAGGCCTACTACAACAAGAATGATTTTGGCTACATCGTGAGCGGCCCCATCAAGAAGGACAAACTCTTTTTCTTCTGGTCAGAAGAATTCCGCAAGGAAAATGTTCCGTTCGTCTACAACAACCCCACCACGTATCTCCCCACCGCCGACGAGCGCGCGGGAAACTTCAACGACGTATGTCCGACTCCCGGCACCCCCTTTGCGAGGATAGGCTCGAATCCGCCCATTGCCAACGAAATTGTGAACTACAACTGCCCCGCATACGCGTTGCAGGGTCAGGATGCGAATGGCAATAATTTGTACGTTGGCTTTCCCAACAACACGCTGCCTTCCAATCTGCTGGATCCCGTCAACACCAATCCGATCGTCGCCAATATCCCTCTGCCAAACGACGGGCACAATTTTGTCGGAACGTTTGCTGCGCCCATCAATTGGCATGAAGAACTGATTAAGGTCGATGACAACATCAATTCCAAGGTGCGGGCGAACATTCGTTTTATTCATGATTCGTGGACGCAGGACTTTCCCATTTCACCCTGGTCAGGTTCAAGCGTGCCTGCGATCGGTGGAACGCTGCAAGGTCCCGGCGTGAGCTTGGTGGCAAACCTGACGGCGACGATGTCTCCCAGGCTGCTGAATGAGTTCGTCATCAGCTACGGGGCCAATCACCTGCATCTTTTCAACACGGGCAGCGGCTGGAAGCGCCCCGCCAGCATGACCATGACGGGGATTTTTGAAAACGGCTTTAACGGAACCATTCCAGCGTTCGGTATTGGCGGCCAAGGCAACTTCCAGTTCGCTGTCGATCCCGGCTACTTGCCGTGGAATAACTCAAACCCTACTTTTGCTTACCACGACACCGTGACCTGGACCAAAGGCAAGCACAATGTGCAGTTCGGCGCCTACTTCGCGGCTGTCCAAAAGAACGAGATGGCGGGCGAGGAACCGAATGGCAGCCTGGGTTTTTATTCGGATCCAAACACTGCCTACAATCAGACCAACAATTCCGGAGGGCCGTATTCCAGCACCGGCAATGGCTTCGCCGATTTGCTGCTCGGCTATGTTAACTCCTTCGCTCAACCCAACCAGAACCTGAAATATTACGAGCGCTACAAGCTCTTGGAGCCGTTTGTGCAGGATGATTGGCGTGTGAGCAAGCGTCTCACGCTGAACCTGGGTGTAAGAGTGAGCCTGTACGGCAGCTATTACGAGCGCTATGGGAATTCTTACAATTTTGTGCCGTCTGCCTACAATCCGGCGGATGCCCCATCCTTCAATCCAGACGGGTCGTTGATTTTCCCCGCGGGACAGAGTGTTGAGACCATGACTGGAATGGTGCACTGTGGTGTCAATGGAGTGCATCGCAGTTGCATGTCCGACCATTTATTCAACCCGGCGCCCCGCATCGGTTTCGCCTTTGATCCCAAGGGAAACGGGAAAATGGCGATTCGTGCGGGTTACGGTGTCTTCTTCGAACACGCGAACGGCAACGACGCCAATACCGAGTCGCTCGAAGGAAACCCTCCTGCGATCATCGCGCCCGTGCAGTTTTTCATATCGGGTTACACCAATCTTGGCGGTGCATCGTCCGGCGGCGGGCCCGAGCTTTTCCCGTTGGGCGGCGGCGTGAGCCAACTGACCTCCGTTACCAACATTACGCAGTGGCCTTATGTGCAGCAGTACCATCTCGACATCCAGCGTGAGTTAGCTCGCAATACTTTAGTGACCGTTGCTTACGTGGGCAGCATAGGAACTCATCTTTCGCGGCAACTGGACCGCAATCAGCTGCCATCCACCCCCGCGAACCAGAATCCGTTTCTGCCTGGGCAAATCATTACCAGCAATGAATGTAATAATCTCGGAAACGGCTACAACGTCCTCGATAACGGAACTGCCGTCACCGGCCGAGCCCTTCTCAATCTCAACAACGCTTGCGGCAACCTGGATACGGATATGTATCGTCCCTACCTGGGTTACGACTCCATCTACGGCATCATCGGCGGAGCGAACTCAAGTTATAACGCGCTGCAAGTGTCAGACCGGCGGAATGCCAGCGGGCTTCAGCTCACACTCGCTTACACTTACAGCCATTCGATCGACAATTCTTCCGACCGGTATGACGCTACCTTCGTCGATTCCTACAATCTGAATTCCTATCGCGCCAGTTCCACCTACGATCAGCGGCAGATCTTTACGGTCAGCTACATTTACGATTTGCCAATTTTCCAGCATTCCAAAGGCTGGGAGAGATCGATGCTCGGAGGCTGGCAACTGTCGGGCATCACGACCGCTCAGACGGGAGAACCGGTCACAATTATTAATGGCGGCACCTACGACAACGCCGGGGTTGGGAACAGCGTAGGCTCGGGCTCTTTCGCCGACCTGGTCGGAGATCCATATGGCCCTAAACCTAAATTCATTCCGGTATCGAACATTGTGTACGGTCCGCTGCTCTACAATCCCGGAGCTTATTCGCAGCCCACCGGTCTTACTTTTGGCGATTCGGGCCGTGATTCACTGATCGGACCAGGCCGGCTGAATTTCGACATGGGATTGTTCAAGCGCTTCAAAATCGATGAGTCGAAGGCAATCGAATTCCGTGCCGAGGCGTTCAACGTCTTTAACCACCCGCAGTGGAACGGCGTAAATAACACTTCTTGCGGATATGAGGTGAACTCGGGTGCTCCTGATTGCGTGAATGGCAGCAGCGACCCCAATAATCCCTTGATCGCCAGTGGTTTCCTGCACCCCAGTGGGGCGCATAACGGACGCATCGGAGAGTTCGGCTTGAAGATTATTTTCTAAGCGGGAATGAGATCCTGCTGATACGGTTTAAGGGGCGGCTCACGAAAGAATCCGCTTTCGAACTTTACAAAGCGATTCGAACGCATTCGGCGGCGATAAATCCCCATTACGCTCACTGGCCGACTTATTAGAAAACTACCGGTTCCTAACGCCATGAGTGGAAGTCAAGAAGGCCAATCTTTACAGGGGTCCCACGCGAGCGATTCTGGGCGGGTTTTCTAACACCGCGGCAGTAGTGGTGTTGCGAAGGTGCGAAACACTCTTCTGCCGGCGAAACGATCATCACAAGATCGAGCAGTGACGACTCACGCTTGGGGTGGTAGCAGAGTGACAGAGTAAGGAATTACGCGTTTTTCTCCCGTTTCAGGTTCACCCACCGCGCTCTCTGTGCCGCCGCAATTCTCCCCCGGCCCGCTGCTGAGATCGTCCGCGTTGGACAGATGATGTCTTACCGAAGAAGGTGCGGAGCGATAATGCTCAGGAATTCACTTGAAATGATGATCTTGGTGTTCTTCCAGAAGGTGGAAGGTGGGGAAGTGGCGCTGTTTTCCCGTGATCAAGTAGTCTGCACGAGCAGCGTCGGCGCATTCCACGAACATGTTATCAGCTGGATCTGAGATGACTTGCCTTAGTCGCGACGGCCTAACTACGCGAGTATGATTTTCGATCAATTGATGAAGTTGTAGGCGTAGGCCCTTGCGAATCTTGAGTTCCGGACGCACTAAGACGGCGGCATATTCCGCCACAATTGCATCCGAGACATACCAGCGTGCAGGTTTGGTCATCACGAGCAACACGACCGTGCACTCCATCCCCTCCGGCGCGAGCGCTACCGGCTCCACCTCGTTGGTATCACTTCCGTCCTCCTCAAGAAGCCGCCTAGCCTCGAACTGCTTTCAGGTGGCCGATGGTGTTCTGAAGGGTTCCTTTAATAAGCCCTTGTGCTACTAAAGATTGTGCCATCATGTCTCAATAAGCGAGGACGCGTAACTTAACAGAAAATGTGGACTCTCTCTGCTGGGACCAAACAGCGCATGGATGCCGACGGCTTTGCCGTCATAGCTGGAGTACTCGGCTATCGAGAAATGGACACTTTGAAAGCTGATATGTATAAGACGCCCCTGCACCGTAGTCGAGCGGATGCCGTCACATGCTCGGAAATGCGAGCGTCGCCGCGCTGGCGTCGGATCCAAAGATACTAGAGATTGCCTGGAATCCGATGATTGTCGGTAAATCTCGCGATCACACTGGAGCAGACGACAATGCTGTGAATCTTGTGGCGTGTAAGTCCCCATACCACCAATTGCCTGGGCGGGTGGTTAGCAGATCGTCGTCAGCGAAAGCCGGGAAAACGAACAGCAGAAAAAGAAGCAGTAACCACAGAAGATGTTTCATGAGGGCGAGTTTAGTGCCGGCAGGGAGCGCGGATCAATCCGCAGAAGCACAGCATGCGCAGGGACCGCGAACCACTGGTTGTCCACCCTGGAGGCTTCCGGGCAATCGTGTTGCTTGAGCCTCGGTTCTCGAACCGCCCAAGGTCCATCGTCGAGAGCCCTAAACTCGACTTGGCCGATCCCGGCCATCTTCACATAGCCTTAACATTCTCCGCGCAAGCTATTCTTGATCAGAATGCCTTTCCCCGGATGTGTTTATGATTCCCATCTCTTACCAAACCCAAGCCCACCACCAGAAGTGCGCACGGACACTGGAGCGCCTCGGGATCGGTCGCCTCCCAAGATCAGAGCTGCCCCATTTTTCAGGCCCGAGCTTCTTCGATCGGCTTGACGGGCACGATCCGCGCGACGCGTTGCATGACCTTCTTGTTTTGCTCAGACTTTTTCAGGTCGTGCGCGGCCTGCAACCGCATCCATACTTCTGGCGAGCTGCCAAACAGGCGGGCCACCTTCAGGCACATGACCGCAGACAGGGGTTTTCGCCCAGCCAGAACGTCGTGAAGCATTTGGCGGGAAACGCCAAGAGCTTTGGCCGCGGCCGTCACGGACAGGCCGACAGACGGCAGGATATCTTCCTTGATAATTTCGCCCGGATGAACGAGCGGCAGTCCGTTCTTTCGCGCCATAACTTTCTCCTTAATGGTAGTCTTCAAAATCGACCTCCAAAGCGTTTTCGCCTGACCAGCCGAAAGTGATCCGGTAATTCCCGGTCACGCGCACCGACGAGCGTTTCGGGTCACCTTGCAGATGGTGGAACCGAAAGCCCGCGATGTTCATGTCCGTCGGCTTCTCCGCCACTTCCAGCAATTGCAGGATGCGTACGCACTTCCTGATGTGATCCGCACCGATCCGGCGTGTCTTGCCGGTGCGGTAAATCTCTTCGAGCCCTTTATGTCGGAAGCCGTCGATCACTGTTGGAGTGTAAAGCGTATAGTTTACAATGTCAACTAAATAGTTGTCACTCTACGTCAGTTCACGAAACAGAAAACTTTGGTGTAGTGCCACTAGCCCGCAAGGGACGATCCAAAGCAGCCGCGCTTTCCATTGATCGAACGAAACGCGCCATCCGATTGCATAGCAGAGAACGGCCGACGCTGCGACCACCCATGTGCCTGCGTCCAAGCCGGGCGGCACGCTTCCGGCCAAAGCGTTGCCCGCGAGACTCGGAGGCAATTGCAGATAAGAAAAGTGGCGATCTTCTTAGTTGTGGCAGTTCCTGTTATCGTTCTGCTGTTTTTTTCCGCAAGCCTAACGGCTTGAGAGGCAGACGCGAAGTGAGGTAAGATTGTCTTACCATGCAGACCAAAGTGTCCACCAAGGGTCAGGTGGTCCTTCCCGGCCCTCTTCGTCGTCGGCTTGGGATCCGCGCGGGTGATGCCCTTGACGCCAACATCGAGGCTGGCCGAATCGTGTTAACCCCCGGGAACAAGCGTCGCCACCGGGTCAAGATCGTAACCGATCCTGCGACTGGACTGCCTGCTTTCAGTGCCGGCCCCGACGCTCCGACTTTGACCAGCAAAGAAGTCGAGGAAATATTGTCAAACTTTCCATGATTTATTTGCTCGATGTGAATGCGCTGGTTGCGCTCGGATTTGTCAATCACGAGTTTCACGATCGCGTGGTTTCTTGGATCCGTGCGCAAAACTCACTGACCTTGGCAGCCTGCTCGATTACAGAGTTGGGATTTGTGCGCGTGCTGCCGCAAGCCTCATCGTACGGATTCACCATCCCCCAAGCTCGCGCGCTGTTGATGCGTCTGAAGGACGCGAGCGGCGCCCGCGTCACATTCATGCCGGACCAGCACGATGTTTCTCATCTTCCAACTTGGGTCCGAACCGCGAAGCAAATTACCGATGGCCACCTGAGCAAGCTTGCGAGCGCGAATGGCGCAGTTCTTGCAACCCTAGACGAGAATATTCCGGGATCGCATCTCATCGCCAAGTAGACATCTCGAATCGCCTTCGTTCGCGAGGTCGGGAACCAAATCGCCGGACCGTTTTCTGGCAGGCGTGGAAAGTGCCTCACCCAAGAAGATGCGGAGCTATAACACTAAGGAACTGACTCGAGCTGATGATCTTGGTGTTCTTCCAGAAGGCGGAGAAATGGCGCTGGTTTCCCGTAATCAAGTAGTCTGCACGGGCAGCGTCGGCGCACTCCACGAACATGTTATCAGTTGGATCTGAGGTGACTTGCCTTAGTCGCGACGGCGTAACCACGCGCGTATGATTTTCGATTAATTGTCGTAGTTGTAGGCGTAGGCCCTTGCGAATCTTAAGTTCCGGACGCGCTAAGACCGCGGCATATTCCGCCACGATTGCATCCGAGACATACCACCGTGCAGGTTTGGTCATCGCGAGCAACACCACCGTGCGCTGCATTCCGTCCGGCGTGAGCGCTGCCGACACCACCACGTTCGTATCGATGACCAGCCGAAGTGGAATCATCGGCGCTTGGATTTGCGAGCAGTTTTGACGATCTGGTCGATTTGCGTGGTGCTCAGTCGATTCGTGCCCTTGTTTTTCGATTCCATTCCAATGATCCGAAGAACCGCCGGCTCGGGTACCGACAGACGCACGTAATCCCGAACGCTGAGCAGAACGGCTCGCGGGCGGCCTCGCTTCTCTATGACAACAGACCGACCTTCATCCTCCACCCGGCGAAGAAGTTTGCCGAAATTCGTTCGCGCATCTAGTGCGGTCACAACAATTTCGTCGTTCATAAACTCTCCATTTCACTTTCGTAAACTCTACAGTTCGTTCGGGTGTGTGTCAACATTGCGCCCTAGCCGATGCTCCGAATTCAGAAAAACTCCGGCAGCCCCGTCGGAGTCTTCACCTTTTCCCAAAATCGTAACGAACACGAAGTACATACTACCCGGTAACGTGGCAGTTCCCAGCCTGCGTCTAACCTCCTAGTGTAGTGCGTCAAGCAGATAGACGTTTATTCAGGGTGGGTGGAGCGCGTTTCACTTTTTCCAGGATGTCGGCGGCTCGCGCGGTCCAGATGAATGGTTTGGGGCTTTCGTTATGACGGTCGATGTAAGTGCCGATGGCCATGATGAGTTCTTCCAAGTCGCGGAATACGCCGCGGCGGAGCCGATTCTGAGTGAGATCGCGGAAGAAGCGTTCCACCATGTTGAGCCCACGACGCGCTGTGGGAGTGAAGTGCAGATGAAAGCGCGGGTGCCGGGCCAGCCAGCGTTGCACTTTGGGGTGCTTATGGGTGGCGTAGTTATCGCAGATCAAGTGCAGCTGTCGGTCGGGCGGAATGGTCTGGTCAATCAGGCGGAGAAACTTGAGCCATTCCTGATGGCGATGCCGCTCCTGACAAAGGCCAAAGACCTCGCCGTTGGCCGCATTCAGCGCGGCAAACAGAGTGGCCGTGCCGTTGCGCTTGTAATCATGCGTCATAACCTGTATCTGCATTCATTTGACTCATGTACATGAGTCAGTTAGACTTCCTTCATGGCTAAGAGGCTGCAAGTGATTCTGAAGGATCCGGAATATAAAGAGATTCAGCGCGTGGCCCGTTCGCGACGCATGTCTATCGCGGAGTGGGTCCGGCAAGCGCTGGATTTAGCACGCCGGCAAGAGCCTCTGGGGAGCATCGGGAAGAAACTGGAAACGATCCAAACGGCGACCCGGCACGACTATCCTGTCAGCGACATCGACGGCATGCTGGCCGAGATCGAGACAGGATACGGACCCGGTGCACGTTCGTGATTTTTGTTGACTCAAACATCCCGATGTATTTGGTCGGCGCACCTCATCCTCACAAAGCCAATGCACAGCGCTTGCTCGAGAAACTGATCACCGACCGTCAGCGTCTTGTCACCGATGCCGAGGTCTTGCAGGAAATCCTGCACCGATACGTCGCAATCGATCGCCGCGACGCAATTCAGCCAGCTTTCGACGCTCTGCTCGGTGTAGTCGATCAGGTGCTCGCGGTTGACGGCACCGTTGTCCAGCGTGCGAAGCAGATTGTCCTGGGGTATCGACAGTTGTCTGCCCGTGACGCTGTGCATCTATCCGTCATGGAGCAAAACGGAATTGAGCGAATCTTGAGTTTCGACTCGGGCTTCGATGGGTTCCCTGGTATTGTGCGCCTGTCGTGACTGCCAACGGGCCCGGCTTCCTGGGGGAAGTGGTTCCTCCGCCGGTGAGCGTTCGGTTGACTCGGTGAAAGCGGTTGTCACTGAAACCATGAACTTGCAAAATGAAGACAACATCTGTCTTAGTATCAATGATTTGAGAAATGCGTTTTGGCTTTTGCTTAGAGCCTCGTTGCGGTCTAAGAGAACGTCTGGGTCACATATCGAGCCTGGAGATGGTAAACGACGAGCCGCCAGATAAAGCCGCTGAGTTCTTGGTGAAGACAACCGTAGTGACCTGTGAATGACCTGAAGGCAAGCTTTGAACGTGTCCAAGATGATTCAGCTTCGTAATGTACCTGATGCCCTGCATCGTAGCTTGAAAGCTCGGGCTGCCATGGCAGGTATGTCGTTTTCGGAGTATCTCTTAGCGGAGATCAAGGAAATCGCGGAGAAGCCAAGGCTCGCAGAGTTGCGGGAGCGGCTGCACAAACGTAAGCCGGTTTCAGCGCAGATCGATACCGCTCACCTGGTGCGAGAAGCGCGCGAGACGCGATGATCGTGCTGGATGCGTCTGCCTGCTCTCATTGAACTGCGGCGGTGAGCTGATGGGACAAAACTGCCGTAACGAACCTCGGAGTTTTATTTCAGATCAGACGCCTGTTGAATATGCCCTCAAACCTGCCAAGGGTTGACAACGCTTACACCGGTTGCCTGGAAATGGCTCCCATTCCTGGTCACAACCGCCATGCCATGAACGAGCGCAGTGGCTGCGATGAGAGCATCCCGATCGGAGCGAGGATTTGGCACATGGAGCGATGCGCATCGCTGGGCCACAGCGGTATCGATCGGCAGAATTCGTCCGGAGAATGAAGGCAAGACGTGACCATCGATCCAGGCCCGAAGGATCGCGCCTTGCTTCCGGTCGCGTCGTTCGACGAGAAGGGCTCCGATCTCTAGTTCCAGTACTGAGACTACGGAAAGATAAAGGTCCGCAGCGGGCAGCGCCTGAGCCCACTTCCTGACTCTTTGCTCAGCTTTCTTGCCTTTTCTCAATTCAGAAATTACGTTTGTATCGAGAATGTACATCAGGATAGATCCGTCTGCTCGTGGAGATCCCCAATCAAGCGCGGCTCAAACTCAATTTCAGCAGCTTCCGGCATGGCTAATAGATCTACAATGCTTTTCTGGCTACCGGTAATTCTTTTGTATTCCTCGGCCGTGAGCAGCACATGAGATGGACGTCCCCGATCCGTGATAAAGACCGGCCCTCTCTTGGCAGCTCTCTTCGCCTTGCTCGTATCCTGGTTAAACTCTCGACTAGATAGTTTCGTAATAGCCATATTATTCAACCTTTAATGTAGTAACGTTGCTACATTGTACCGCTATCGGTGACGGACTTCGGCCTTTGCCAGTCACGGAAATGGATAGCCGACGCTGAACCACGAGGGTAGGCTCAATGCTGATCGGTTTTGCTGGTTCCAGGACTGTGCGTGGATGACCTAAGGGGAGCTAGTGCCCCGAGAGTCGGATGCGCATCATCGCATGGCCCCAACGCACCAGGGTGTGGCAAACAGGAGGTGGCGCGTGACCACCGTCCTTCCACGCATCCGAACGTCCGATTCGGAGATGGACTAGTTCGCCCATCCTCGATCAGCGGTTTCGGCACACACGAAACCCGTATGGCAGCGTATTTTCCCGCCGCAGTCGCAGTTGCGGTCACGACACGGGCCTTCTACCAAGAAGCGGGTGTCCGCTGAAAGCGGGCGACCTGCGGTTTTATGTTCGGAAATTGCCAACGCCAAAGCCTGCCAGTGGTCGAAGCAGACGAACTCGTAAAGGTCAAGTCCGTAGGCATTAAGATCGATCCAAAGCGAAACCGAATAGGAACGCTTCTCGGATGAAACTGGGTTACTCGGAGATTCAGACATTGCACTACACCTCAATAGGGAATTAGCTGTCGAAGGGCGGCCCCGCGGGGCATCCCTTCATTGCTTAATACCGGGGATTTTGGCTTTCCCCCCCGGCATTTTCCGCAGAAGCATTCGTCCGAGCCGCCAGATCTGGTTTCCCCGGCTTTGATGGCAAAGCGCCCGGAACCGGACCCTCCGCTGACGGGTGACCGCGTGAGGGTTGTCGTACGGCGGACGGCGGTGATCGAGCACGTCAGCCGTGACTTGATCCATGCGGTGGTGTGGAAGAAATGCGCATTAACAATCGCGCGCCGGAGCACTCGGTAGAACGGACAGAACATGCGCTGGAAACGAGTCCACTTGCGTGTGTCGAGGCCCAGGGATGATGTGGGTCCCGGTCCCGCCATCCGTGCCGGGGCGCCTCTTTGGGAGGGAAGAATACCTCAGGGCGGCTAAATTGTTGTTTCCGGTCGAGCGTCCGGACGCGCCCTGGGAGCCACTTTCGGTATCGAGATCCCCGGCACCATCGGTTCGCCGGTTGCTTGGCAAAGGCAAGGCCAACATCGCGGATGGAGGCTGCGGGGCGCCGTGGTCCGGCAGGCGCCACGCCGTTTGAAGGTGGGACGCGACAGAAGGTCCGCAGACGGAGATTGTGCCAACGCGTCGTCCGTCCGCGGCCGGCTGCAAAGGGAGCGGAACTCATGGGGCAATGAAAAAAGGCGGCGAGGTCACCGCCGCCTTTTCTTGCTTGCCATTTTAGACGTGTTGGTAATGCGTGACGCGGAAGCCGTCAGAGCAGGTGACGCCGTCAATTCCAAGGGCCTTGCCGTTACAGTTGCAAGTAGTGTCGCGGCACGTGCCGTACACAAGGCAGCGTGTGCCAAGTGGCAGAGGGGCTCCTGCATCCAAATGCCAAGTGGACGCGGTTCCCAGAGCTTGCTGATGGTTGGAACAGAAACATGCGTAAAAGTAAGCATGTTCACCGTTGACGATCGTGACTGTGTATACATCTGTTTTGCTTGTGATATTGCTCATCGTAATTCTCATTTCGGAGGCTGAATGTCGACAAAAAGAACGTAACCACAGAACAACGTAACCACGTCCTCAGTCTCTAATACCCAACGATTGGAAAAAGCCTGATAAGAAATCTGTTCCGGGCGCGCTGGTCTCGCCTGAGCTGGATCGTGATTTCTGGGAGCAAGAGCTCCCGGAGGAGTGGCGCTCCTCGGGAGAGACGACTTCCCCCGAGCGGACCGGCGTTGGAACCGTGTTAAGAGTCCGGCCGGGTTCGGGCCCCATTTGCCGGCGAATGGGCGAGTGATCGAAATCCGGTCGGAGTCAGGGCCACCGCCGATGCCGTCGAACCCGGACAACCTGCTTCGCCAGCAGAACCAGCCGAGATGAGTCCGGCTCGGCGCTATCCTTCCGGGACATTTACCAAACCACCCCGGAGATGGAGCCAACCCCAGCGCGCAGGATGCACGCCGCCCAAGGCTGACGCGTGCCGGCGCAGCCCGTCGGAATCTACAACTAAGGAGGTTCGATGACTACCAGAACCCTTGCATAGAAGCACCCAGCCGCGAACGTCCCCGCAACGGGGGACATCACCCGCGGCAAATTCAGTCTGCTTCTGACGAGGATTACATGAGTAACAACGATTTGACTCACAAAGGTGAAGTTAGCTCCCAGCCCGACACCGATCGCAATTCCAGCATGAACCCGAACCCTGAGACCAGCCGCGGCCTTGCCAGCGGCCAGGTTCAGGAAAAACGCAAGGCCGCACCCAGCGGCCAGCCCGAGCCGACACTCTCCGAAGCCCGTCTGCGGGCGAATCGTGAAAACGCCAAAAAGTCGACAGGCCCCAAAACTTCTCGCGGCAAGGCCTCCAGCCGCTTCAACGCGTTGAAGCACGGTCTTCTCAGCAAGAAAATCATGTTTACGCCCGACGGAAAGTTGCAGGACGAGGGCTTGCTGGAATTGCTAGAGAGCCTGCGGGATAAGTATGGACGGGGCGACGTCCGCACCGAACTGCTGCTAGAAGGCATTGTCATCGAGTACTGGCGGAACGGTCAGGCACTGGAGATCGAACAAGCTTGCATCCAGTACGTGGCCAGTCAGTTCACCCCGCAAGGGTGCATGGCAAACGTTCTACGCTACCGTACCGCCAGCGATCGTGCGTTGCGGAAGAATCTGGAGTT
>JBAUAN010000150.1:0-35672 GCA_049675725.1 Candidatus Sulfotelmatobacter sp.
CCTGTGCCGAGGCATGCGGCAACGGAAAGATGATCCGAGGGGCTGACCAACGTCGGCAGTAAGTCGACGGACCGGTGAAAGGGTCGTCATCAGGCACATCACGAAACGTAAAAGTCGCGAAACTACCTGCCCTGCACGATTCTTTAGTTCTCGCGGGGTGCCTGCTCCTATCAGCTGGCGCAGAATCAGACTCAAGTTGAACGCTCCGACATGGACCAGTTGCCGCTTCAGAATGTTCTCCCGCCCTCGCAGATGGCAGCGCCGCATGCCACCGGTCTCGTAGCAGTGCGCGAAGCTGCGTTCGATCAACTCGCCGCGCCGTCGCAGTAAGCTCTTGCCGTACTCGCCTCGCACCCGTCGCCGGTTCTGGTACACCGCCTGCTGCTCTGTACGCTGGCCTTGCCAGTCGCGCCGTCCTTTCGGCTTCTTCTCCGGTATGTAACTGCGCACATCGTAACTCTTCATCCGCTGGACCACCGCACTACTGTGGTAGCCCTTATCCGTCACCAGTTCTTCGATCCCCTGCAAATGGACCTTCGGTTTGTCCTGGGGTCGGGACTCAGCCTCGCGTCGGATCTGTTCTGCTACCTGCTCACCGGCCTCGCACAAGGTTTCATCCAGCGTGGTCGTATCCCCTTGGTCGGCGGCCTGCAGCGTCACCGCTACAATGGCACCCGTGTCCATGTCCACGGCGTGCTCCGCCTTGTGCGCCAAGTGGGTCCGCCCATCCTTCATCTTCGCTATCCGAGCGTCCCCGTCCGCCGGACTCTTCCATTCCTTGTTCGAGGTTCGCTTCTTGCGCTTCCGGTCCAACCGCACCAGGTCCTCGCGGGTCGGCGTGTCGATCCCGGACGCCTTCGCCAATCCCCGCAAGAACTCGTCGTAGGTCTCCCCAGTATCGCGCCGCACAATCGACCGCATCGCCGCATTCGCTTCCAACGTGGTCGCGTCGATGCCCATCCGCTGTCCCTTCAGCAATCCCCGTTCGGCCAACAATCCCAGCACCCACGCGAACACCTCTCGATGCCTATCGATGTCGATCAGGCGCCGGGTCCGCGAGATCGTCGAGTGATCCGGGGTTTGCTCGTCCAGTCCAATCCCCAGAAACCGTCGTAGCGCCAGCGAATCCGCCAGCCGCCATGCGATCCCACGCTCGCTATCGATGCCCTCGAAATATCCGATCAGCAGCGCCCGAAAGTAAATCCCAGGTCGCAGTGATGGCCGCCCCAGTCGCGCGTGATAGAAACGGGCACATAATCCTTCCACCAACTCATCGAACCCTGCACCCTCCAGTAACTCATTCAACCCCTTATAGAAAGGATGCCCGGGCGCTACCGCCAACTCCGTATGCAAGATCCAGATGTCTTCTTGCTTCTCCCCGCCGCTCCTCTTGCTCATCGCCATGCGCGCATTCTACGAACTCTGCTTGTGGATCACACCATCTTTTGTTTCAGGTACCCAGACTTGCACCACGGGCTGCTAACAGAAAAAACAGCGGAATCAGCGGCGGGAGACAGCGAACGCCAGGAAAGCAGGTGCGAAAATGGTTGCTCGCTGGTGATTACCGGCGCGAGACCACGGCAACTTCCTGCTTCGCAGTCGCCAGAGAGTAGCCGGACTTCACTGCGTCCCTCCGGAACATCTGCACAGTTTCCTGGGAGAATTCGTGCAGATCTTTGCCAACAAGCGGTAGCTTCTTCAGGATGTCAGTGGTCGCGGTAATCACGTGGCATCCGATCTCATCCGCCTGAAAAACGTTGAGCAGTTCCCGCGGACTCGCCCACATCAGCTGCGCGTTCACTTCATTGACCATGGCGACGGCTTCGCGCATCAGTGGTACGGGATCGCGGCCGGTATCGGCGATGCGGCCGGCAAATACGGACACGTAGGCGGTCGCGGGGCCCTGCAACACGTTACACACGCTCCGCACCTGCTCGAGCGTGAGCAGCGCAGTTACGTTCAACTGAATTCCGTCTCTGGAAAGGTCCCGGATAAGATCATAGGTTGGCGCTCCGTTGGTGCGCATGACCGGAACCTTGACGAACACATTCTTGCCCCACGCCGCGATGTGCCGCGCCTGCTCTTCCATCTCGGGTTCTTCATCGGCGAATACTTCAAACGAAATTGGGCGGTCCGTAATGTTTGCCAGCACCTCCTGCGCGAATCCCGCGTAGTCCGTAACTCCCGTGGCTCGCATCAGCGTGGGATTCGTGGTGAAGCCTTTGATATGCGGATGACGGGACAGCTCCAGCATGCTGGTTTTGTCGGCCCCGTCCGCGAAGATTTGTACGCGCAGGTCGGACACAGACTTCATTCCGGACAAGGACTTCATTTATGGATGCGCTCCTTTAGGCGCGGAACCGATGATCCAGTCGGCCGCTTCGCGCAGAGATCCTACGCGCAAGTCTGGACCATGGTCTGGAGGTTTCTCCGAATACCCGTAATCGATCAGAATCGTCTTACATCCTGCATTGTAACCTGCCTCAATGTCCCGCCATCGGTCCCCGACCATGAAACTTGCTGCCAAATCGATATTGTGCTTTCTCGCCGCTTCGAGAAGCATGCCCGGCATCGGCTTGCGGCAGTCACACTTGTCCTGATCAGTGTGGTAGCACACCAGAATGTCGTCGAGCGGAAGGCGCGCGGACAATGCCTGATGCATGGCGTCAATCGTCTGCTGCGATTGTTTTCCACGCGCGACGTCCGGCTGGTTCGTCACCACCAGTAATTTGTAGCCGTGCTGTTTCAGTTCCTGCAAAGCCTCAGGAACGCCGGGAAGAATCTCCAACTCTTGCAGCGTCGATGGAGGGAACGGTTTTCCATCCCGCACGAATGCCCGGTTAAGCACTCCGTCGCGATCCAGGAACACGGCGCGGTGCTTGCCGCCCGATGCCATTGATTCCCATTTTGTGGCCCGCGTCTTCACCGCTGGATGCGAAACCAGCAAATGCCAAATCACTGCCTGGAAGGCTTCCGTGTGCGGAGTGATGTGCGCAGCGTTCACCGTGGGAATCAGCACACAAGCGTCGGCAACCGTGGCAGTGTAACCGCCGTCGCGTCCAACGATGCCAATCATCTTTGCGCCGACCGACTTCGCATATTTCAGCGCCGCCACCAGGTTCGGGCTGACGTTCTGTTCAACATTCCCGCCACCGACCGAAAGAATCAGCAGCAAGTCGTCGGATCGCAGCCGGCTGGTGCGCAGCCAGCCATCGAAAATCGAAGCCCAGCCTTCATCATTGGCGCGTGCCGTCAACTCCGCCACGTTGTCGGTCGGAGCATAAGCCTCGATGCCCGCAATCTTGCGGAAGTCGTTGACGGCGTGCGAGGCATTGGCAGCGCTCCCACCCACTCCAAGAATAAACAGGCGCCCGCCAGCGGTGCGAGTGTTCGCGAGAAGGCTGGCGGCCTTCTCGATGCTCGCGACGTCGAGCTTCGCAATGATTTCAGCGGCCTCGGCGAGAAAAGCCTCGGCAAACTTCTCCCGATCAAGTCCGCCGCTGCTCATTTGCGCGCGTCTCCTCGCCGGCTCAGGAAACTTGCCATCTCCTTCAATCCTGCGGGCGAACCTATTTCGTAGAAGCGTTCATGCACTTCCACGGCCGCCAGTTCGCCGTTCCCCAGCAATTGGGCGTATACGTCTGCGAGATCCGTAGCGCGCGTTCTGGCAAAAGCTTCCGCGCGGAACACACCTAACCCGTAATCGATATGGTGCATACGCGCGGTCCGATTTTTCTTGCTGTACGCCAGAATGCGCCCTTCTTCCAATTCCACGTTGCTTGCGTCCCATTGGCCGTCGTTGCGGAACACCGTCATTAAGCCTAACCCGCCCCGCCGCCAAAACGCCTGCTCGATGGCGGCATAATCGCAAGCCAGGTAGGAATCGCCATACATCACAAAAAAATTCTCACCCAGCTTAGGCAACGCGCCCTTAACGGCTCCCGCCGTGCCCAGCAATGCGTCGCCGTCGTAAGAATATTCAACCTTCACCCCGAAAGCGCTGCCGTCCCCGATCGCATGCTCGATCATTGCGCCCAGATGGCCGACGCACAGTATGACATGTTGGACGCCGCTTCTTTGCAGCAGGCGCAGCTGGTGCGCCGCAAACGGTTCGCCATGGATCGAAATCAACGATTTAGGAATGGTCTTTGTCAGCGGTCCCAGGCGAGTTGCCAGGCCTCCCGCAAGTATGGCCACTGGTAGCATGGATTCTCTAGGAATGCGCCAGAACGGACGTCCCGCTGAAATCAAACTGCAATCGCACTTCGCGCAGCCCGGCGTTTCTCATGGCAGCGCGGAGGCGCGTTTTGTCTTCTGTGTAGAGCATCAGAAAACCTCCGCCGCCCGCGCCAATCAATTTGCCGCCGAGCGCTCCATTCGCGCGCGCCAGTTCATACATTTCGTCAATCAGGCTGCTGCTGATTCCAGGTGAGCGTTTCTTCTTGTGCTCCCAGTGAACGTGCATGAGTTCGGCAAACTTGCGCAAATCCCCCGCCAGCAGCGCATCCCGGCTTTCGTGGCCCAGTTGTTTGGTGTAGTGCAGGTTCTCCAGCATCTCGCGGGCGTTGTCGCGAGTGCGCGTGTCCTGATCGCGCAGGACCTCGGCCGCGGAGCGCGAAGCGCCCGTGAAGAACAACAGCAGATTGTCTTCGAGATTGGCCAAAGTCTCAGAGGCAATTTTCAGAGGTTCCGCAATGACCCGGTCGTCCGGCAGAAATTCGAAACAGGTGATGCCGCCAAACGCTGCGATGTACTGATCCTGCTTGCCAATCGGCTCTTTCAGTAAATCAATTTCGATGTGGCAAGCTTGTTCGGCCAGTTCCCGGGGCGGCACAAAGTTCCGGTTCATGGTGTGCAGCGCGCGCAGCAGCGCAGTCGTAAAACTCCCCGACGAGCCCAGCCCTGTGCCCGCCGGAATGTCCGAGAGGCTCACAATCTCGAGATAAGGTCCAGTAATCCCTGTCAATCGCAGTGCTTCACGGATGATGGGATGCTGAATGTCTTCCCATCGCTCCACGTCTTCCAGCTTGGAATATTTCAGGATGATGCGCGGGCGAAACGCTTCGTTGATGGTGATGTAAACGTAGCGATTGATGGCGGCAGACAGCACGAACCCGCTGTGCTTTCGGTAATAGGACGGAAGATCGGTGCCCCCGCCACCCAACGAAATTCGTAACGGGCTTCGTGTAATGATCAAACCAGAGGTTCCCCGGACGCCGCGTAAGTATAGCGAATCTGGAATAACGAATCGCAAAACTAAGACTGCGAACAAGATCGCGAATCTAAGACTTCGCCTCCACTGCGTCCGCGCTCACAAACTTAATCGTGGCCAACACGGCCTGCTTGATGGTCAGCCGCGGCCGCCAACCTAGGGCGCGAATCCGCGAGCAATCCAGCAGGATAAACGGACTGTCCCCCACCCAGCCTCGTTCGCCTCCCGAATAAGTAAGCTTCGGATGCAATCCGAGGTGTTCGCAAATCCAGCCGATGGAGTCGTTCACTTCGCAATACTCGTCCGTGCCAAGATTGAAAATGTTCACCTTGCCGTCCGCGCGATCAATCGCGGTAAGAATGGCGTCAATGCAATCCTGCACGTACAAATACGATTTCCTCTGATGCCCGTTGCCCAGCACATGGAGATGTTCAGGGTGCTCGGAAAGCTGGCGGTAAAAATCGAACACATGCCCGTGCGAGTAGCGCTCTCCCAAAATCGACACGAAGCGAAATATATAGCCCTGCAGCCCGAAACCTTCGCAGTAGGCTTGAATCAGGCCTTCCGCGGCCAGTTTGGAAGCGCCGTAAAGCGAAGTCTGCACGGGAAAAGGGCAGGTCTCCGGCGTTGGGAAGATTTCCGGTTCCCCGTAAACTGATCCCGTCGAAGAAAACACGATGCGCTTACAGCCTTGCTCGCGCATGGCCTCCAGCACATTCCAGGTTGCGATGGTGTTCTGATCCAGGTCTTTGCGTGGATGTTCGGTGCCGAAGCGAACGTCGGCATTGGCGGCGAAATGAATCACCAACTCCGCGCCTTCCATCGCCTGCGTCAGGCTTTTCCGGTCGAGCAGGTCTCCTTCGTGGAGAGTGAACTGAGGATGGGCCACGGCAGTCTTAAGAAACCGTCGCTGTCCCGTCGAAAAATTATCGAACCCGGCGACGCTGTGATCCGCAGAGAGAAGGCGGTCCACCATGTTGCTGCCAATAAAGCCAGCCGCACCCGTAACTAGAACCCGCAATCAAGCCTCCGCATCGGATCTTCCTGCGCTCTATCGCGATTGCTTTCAGTCCGTAATCTTGCGGAACCGACTGGTTACATATTCCCCCAACGGCTCTCGCCCTACCGCCATCGCCTATCCGAAGATGTTTGCCGCAACGCGATTCGTGTTCCCTTCAACTCAAATCGGCTGTCGCGCCAAACATAGCGCAGGTTCAAATAGCTGGCGAACCACACAAAAAAACCCAGCAAATCGCGCAACGGATAACGCCAGGGCGCGCGCCACACCAGCGGATCACGAACCACCGTCCAGCCCACAAGCCACGCCTCGACCAGCCGGTTCACCACGGCTACGCCCAGCAAAACGGTAGCCACTCGCCAGTGTCCCAGCGCCGCAGCCGCGAGGAACCCCAACAGTCCGTAAGGCAACGCGAAAATCAGTCCACTGCCAAAGTGGCCTTTGGGGCGCGAATAGCGCGTCGATTGCGCCCAGCGCAACTGATTTTGCCACATGCGTCGAAACGATTTCTGGTTCACCACGTGATCGATGATATGGCCCGAAAGCACAACTCCGTAGCCCGCCTCTGCAATCAGGTTGCCGATGGCAAAATCGTACGCAATATAATCTTGCAGCGCGGCGTAGCCGCCGATCTTCGCCAGCGCATCCTTGCGCACCACGGTCGTCGGCCCCAGTCCAAACTTCATTCCTTCGAGCAGATTCGCCACCAGCACTCCCGCCGTCATTTCCACCGACATGCCGATGGCTGTGAGCCCCGAAAAGAATCCAGCGACATTCTTGCCGCGATACACGCAGGTCACCATGCCAACTTTCGGATCCAACAACGGCGGCACGATTTCACGCAGATAACGCGGCGAAACTTCTACGTCGCTGTCGGTGGTAACCAGAATTTCGTGCGCGGCCACCTCGGCCATGCAATGAAACGAGTAGACGGCCGGGTTGGGCCACGGCGCGCCGGTGATCAGAACCCGGCTCCGGATGTGCGGATAGCGTGCGCACACTTCCCGCAGCACTTCGAGCGCTGGATCATCGGCCTCGTCGGCGGCAAAAAGAATTTCGTAGTTGGGATAATCCTGCCGGAAAAAGCTTTCGATATTCTCTTTCAACTGCGCTTCCAGACCGTGTATCGGCTTAAGCACGGAAACCGGAGGAAGGTTTGCATCGTCCGGAACGGATTTGAGTTGCCTGCCCGCATCCCGGTGAAATCGAATCACTCCCAGCAGCGCGAGACCCAGGAATACGGCCGATGACAAGGTGCCAGCCACGGCCACTCCCAGAGCGAAATATAGAATCCACAAAATCAATCTGTGTTGTCCTCGCTACTCATACTCATTTTCATACTCAATTGGCTTGCCCACCAACGCTAAGACTACCAGCGCCCTGTTTCAGCTTGCTGGAAGCCGATCAGGTTAACATGCGGCCTTAGGGCCGGGACCGATTTCCGCGACGATCCGTAAAATCCTTGCCGTCCTCTACCTATTCAGAGCGCCAACAAAAGTTTATCTTGGTAAGTCCCGCTCAGTGAGAAAATCCCGCGCATGAATGTCCTGGTGGTGAACTTCGGAAGCTCGAGCTTGAAGTTTCAGGTAATTTCGACCGACCTCGAGCGCATCAAGCAACACAACGACGATCGTCTTTGCAAAGGAGAAGTCGAGGGCATTGGCGGTGAGGCCACCATTCATTTTCAGAGCCGCCAAGCGCCGAGCCAGAGGTTCACCGCTGAGCTCAGCGATGGTTCGGCGGCGCTGGACTATGTCGTCCGCTATATCGCATTGGAAAAGTCAGGCGTACCTGAGATCAAGACTACAGCAGACGTGCAGGCCGTGGGGCACCGCGTGGTGCACGGTGGTGAGTTGTTCACAGAATCGGTGCTGATTGACGACAAGGTATTGCAGGACATCGAAGACTGCGTCGATCTTGCTCCCTTGCACAATCCCAACAACATGAAAGGCATTCTGGCTGCCCGCGAACTCTTCGGTAATGCTGTTCCGCAGGTGGCCGTGTTCGATACGTCTTTCCATCATTCGATTCCCGAGCACGCGTTTCTGTACGCCATTCCGTATCGCCTTTACAGCGATCATCGTATTCGCCGCTACGGATTCCACGGAACGTCGTACCGCTACGTCGCGTTTCGTTACCGCACGTTGCGAGGACTCACGCGGGAACAAACCAACATCATCACGCTGCATCTGGGAAACGGCTGTTCGGCCGCCGCGATCCGCGCAGGAGCTTCGGTGGACACTTCCATGGGCATGACGCCGCTGGAAGGTCTGGTGATGGGCACACGTTGCGGTGATCTTGATCCTGCGATTGTCAACGTCATCGCGCGAAAAGAAAAGCTGTCTGCCGCGGAGGTTGACACGCTGCTCAACTCGCAGTCCGGCCTGCTCGGCATTTCTGGGCTCACCAACGACATGCGGGAATTGCAATCGAAACAGCGCGACCATCAACGCGCGCGGCTCGCCATCGAAATGTTCTGCTACCGCGCACGGAAATACATTGGCTCATACCTGACAGGCATGGGAGGAGCCGACGCAGTCGTTTTTACCGGCGGGATTGGAGAAAACTCACCTGAAATTCGCGCGCTGATTTGCGTAGGGATGGAATGGGCCGGCCTCAAGCTGGACACTTCCAGAAATCAGGAGACCGTGGCCCGCGAAGGAAAAATCTGTACCGACGACTCCAAGCTGCTCGCCTACGCGATCCCCACTGACGAAGAATTACTGATCGCGCGCGATACAGTGCGAGTCATATTGGGCGAACCCCACCCGTCGTAACCCACCTAACAATTGCGGCCACGCTAAGCCCAGCCAAGGTTGGGACTGTCCAAGCTTAGAACGGCCACGTCCACCCCGCCGCTTCCGGAAGATCGATTCCGTGCGCATCCGCGTAGGTCCGGCACTCGATCTGCTGGTTCAGGAATCTCTCCTTGGCATGGCCGCCGATTCTCTGCAGCCGCGGCACGCGATCAATCACATCCATCGCCAGGCTAAAGCGGTCAATGTTATTTTCGATAGCCAGTTCCAGCGGAGTGTTGATATTGCCCTTTTCTTTGTAGCCGCGCACATGGAAATTGCTGTGATTGGTGCGGCGATAGGCCAGGCGATGGATCAAATACGGATACCCGTGAAAATTAAAGATGACCGGCTTGTCGACAGTGAACAACGAATCGAAATCCCGATCGGACAATCCGTGCGGATGCTCCGTGCTGGGCTGGAGCTTGAAGAGATCGACCACATTAATGAACCTGATCTTGATGTCAGGAAACTCCTTCCGCAAAAGCGCGGTAGCCGCCAGGGCTTCCTGTGTAGGAACGTCGCCCGCCGATGCCATCACCACGTCGGGCTCGCCGGATTCGTCGGTGCTCGCCCAGTCCCAGATGCCGATGCCCTTCGTGCAATGCGTGATAGCCGACTTCATGTCCATAAACTGCAGGTGCAATTGCTTGTCGCAGACGATCACATTCACGTAGTTCTGGCTGCGCAGGCAATGATCGGAGACCGATAGCAGGCAGTTCACATCCGGCGGCAAATAAATGCGTGTAATGTTCGCGCTCTTGTTGACCACCACGTCGAGAAATCCCGGATCCTGATGCGTGAATCCGTTATGATCCTGCCGCCACACGGTCGAGGTGATCAGCAGATTCAGGGAGGCGATGGCCTCGCGCCAGGACAGGTGCCTGCAAATCTCAAGCCACTTGGCATGCTGGTTGAACATGGAATCAATGACGTGCACGAACGACTCGTAGGATGACAAAAACCCGTGCCTCCCGGTGAGCAGGTAACCCTCGAGCATTCCCTCCATGGTGTGTTCGCTGAGCATTTCCATCACGCGGCCGTCGGTGGCGAGCTCGCCGCCGTCTTTGTCTTCGGGGAAGTACTGCTCAATCCAGAATTTCTTGCTCGCTGCGTAAATCGCATCCAGCTTGTTTGACGTGGTTTCGTCGGGACCGAAGACCCGGAAGTTGCTCATGTTCAGCTTCATCACGTCTCGCAGCAAGGCGCCGAGCGGAGGCGTGTTCTCAGCCTGAATTTTCCCGGGCTTCTCCACTTTGCACCCGTAGTCGCGAAAATCGGGCAATCGCAAAGCCTTCTTGACTCGTCCACCATTCGCATGAGGATTCGCGCTCATGCGCCGCGTTCCCTGAGGCGGCAAGTCCCTGAGTTGAGCGGCCAACTTGCCGCTGCCGTCGAAAAATTCCGCCGGCTTCAGCGAACGCATCCAGGCTTCAAGCGTTCGAAGTTGCTCGGGATCTTTCTTTACGTTGGGCAACGGCACTTGGTGAGCCCGCCAGAAGCCCTCCAGCCAATGACCCTCGACTTCTCGCGGTGCAGTCCAACCCTTCGGCGAGCGCAACACGATCATCGGCCAGCGCGGCCGTCCCTCCGCGCCCTGCGTGAGCGCCGCGGCCTGATGCTCGCGAATTTCCAGAACGCAATGCTCCACGGTCGCCGCCATCGCCTGATGCATGCTCTCCGGTTCGGAGCCTTCCACGAAATACGGCGTCCAGCCATTGCCGCGAAGCAGGTTCTCCAGTTCCTCATGCGTGATTCGCGCCAGCAGCGTTGGATTATTAATTTTGTATCCGTTGAGATGCAGAATCGGAAGCACCGCGCCATCCCGCGCCGGGTTTAGAAATTTGTTGATGTGCCAAGAAGTCGCCAGCGGCCCAGTCTCGGATTCTCCGTCACCCACGACCGCGGCCACGATCAGCTCCGGATTATCGAATGCCGCGCCGCACGCATGAGACAGCACGTAGCCAAGTTCTCCGCCCTCATGGATCGACCCTGGCGTCTCCGGAGTGCAATGACTCCCGATGCCGCCCGGAAAAGAAAACTGCCGGAAAAATTCCCGCAGCCCCTCCGGATCCTGGCTTTTTTCCGGATAGACCTCAGAATAAGTTCCTTCGAGATAGGCGGGGCCGAGAACGCCCGGAGCGCCGTGTCCCGGGCCGGTTAGAAAAATCATGTCGAGGTCGTATTTCTTGATGAGCCGGTTCAGGTGAACATAGATGAACGACAGTCCGGGGCTCGATCCCCAATGCCCGAGCAACCGGTTCTTGATGTGCTCCGGCCGCAGCGGTTCCTCGAGCAATGCATTTTCGAACAGATAAATCATGCCCAGGCTGAGGTAGTTGCAGGCGCGCCAGTAAACGTCCGTATCGCGCAACTCATCGCCGCCGAGCGGCTTTCCGGTGATGGTCGATCGCGTTTCGCCGTACGGACTCAAAGAAGAAACTTCGGAGAGCGCATTCGTAGTGAGAGTGCTCATAAGGGGCTCCTGCGATCAGATTAATGCCTCGAGGCGGCTGAGTGGCGGACGGGGCCTGACGTTCCTCGCGAATCGTCAACAGCGCGATCGTCACAGAAGGCTAGCCGGCTGAATCGCGAACCGCTGCCGCATCTGTAGAACGCTGCAAAAATTCTACTCTTTTGGGATGAACGTCAGGTTACAACGATTCTCGTCTGATGCGTAGCTGCGCAATCAGCCGGCCGTCTTTTCCGCAACTACGTATCCGACGAGCGCGGCACAAGCTTCCACAAAGTCCTGCTCTGGTTTCGTGAACGTGCCGGTAAAGTAGCTTTCGATATCGAGCTCACCGATCAGCTTCTTCTTCACGACGATGGGCACAACGATTTCGCACTTCACCAGCGGCGACCCCGCAAGATAACGTGGATCCTTCGCCACATCATGCACTACAACGGTCTGCCCGGTTGTAGCCGCGGCCCCGCAGAGTCCGGTGTTGAGGGGAATGCGAGCGTTCGGCGTGAAGCTGCCCGCGAAAGGCCCCACCAGCAGAACGCCGGAGTCCGTCGGGTCGACCAGATAAAACCCCACCCAGTTATATCGAGTCATTTTTTCATGTAGACGCTTCGCGATACGCTCCATGACGGCCTGGGCTGATGGAGCAGTCTTGGCGAATCCCTGAAATTCCTGCAGAAGTTCGTCGTGCACCGGCATTATGTTTTCGGCCCCGTTGAGCATCAAAAGAGGCTTCGGCGCGCCGCCCGTTCGCCTCGTTTCCACATTAGTGTACGCGGGCCACCACTCTCTCTGGCATTGGCCCGTATCACGAAGCTAAAGCCTTGCTCTTGATCGCCATATATCGACCGCTTCCCGCTGGGAAACATTTTCTTGTTACCTCGGTAATGAGGAACATGTCGCTTCTGCTGGAGGTCGAGCTCTTCATTATGTGAACATTGTAATAGTAACACTGTAAACGTAATCGGCTCCGTCGTTCTTTGGGCGGTTCTGCCCGCGCACGACGGTTAACTTCGCAATGATTCGAAAGGCAGGCATGCACAGGAATCCTATTTGCAGAAATCATAGCGGCAGAAATCATAGTTGGATCAGGCGATTCGCAGGCTGGGGCCTCGGGCTGGGGCTGGCAATCGTGCTGTTCGCGGTTCATGCGGCCGCCGATTCTCGCAAGCCCGTGGTGAATCCCGTTCCGGAATATCCCGAGATTGCGCGGCGAATGAATATCAGCGGCACGGTCAAAGTGGAGCTAGTGATTGCCGCCGACGGGTCCATTAAGAGCGCCAAAGTGCTCGGGGGACATCCCGTGCTCGCCGACGCGGTGCAAAAAGCTCTGAAGAAATGGAAGTACGCGCCCGCGGCCTCGGAAACCACCATTCTATTGGACTTCAAATTCTAACGATGAAGTGCCGGCCCGGCTAAGAAAGTCCGGCCCGCGAAAAAAGAAAAAAGAAAGAGAAAGAGAGAGTAGATATGCGTCGAGTCGCCGTGATTGCGTTGTTGTTGTCGAGTTGGCTCTGTGCCCAGCCTGGGTTTGCGCAGAACGTATCCACCGCGAACCTGCGTGGAACGGTAAAGAACAGCTCCGGAACCGGAGTGGAAGCGGCCACCGTGACCGTCCGTGATGATGCGCATAGTTTGCAGCGCACCACCCAAACCGACGCCGCCGGTTCCTACGTGCTGCCTCTGCTTCCCCCCGGAACCTACACCGTGACCGCGGACGCCAGCGGCTACAGCAAGATCTCCGTCGCCAACGTCGTGCTCACGGTCGGCGAGGACGCGGTGATCCCGTTGACGCTGGGCGCGCCGGAAGCTGTCGTGACCGTGGTGGTGAAGACAGAACAGCAACAGCAACTGGAAACGGCGCGTTCCTCCACTGCCACGACCATCACTCGCGATAACATCGACAACCTGCCCATCAACGGCCGCAACTACGTGCAGTTCGCGCTCACCGACTCGCAGATCAAGACGGACTCTGCTCCCTTCACCACGGTCGCGCCCACATCGGGGCTGAGTTTTCAGGGAGCAAGAGCGCGCTCAAATTTGATCAATGTCGACGGCGGCGACGCCGAAGACAGCATCATCAACGGCATCCGTTCCACAGTTTCCCAGGAAGCGGTGCAGGAGTTCCAGGTTCTCACCAACAGCTTCGCGCCCGAGTATGGCCGCTCTGCGGGCGGTGTGGTGAACATCGTCACCCGCGCCGGCAGCAACGATTTCCACGGCACAGCCTTTGGATATTTTCGTGACCGTTCTTTACAGGGCGTCAATCCTTTCAGCACCGTCCCGGACCCGGCGTACACGCGGGTTCAGTCCGGCGTCGCCTTCGGCGGCCCGATCCAGAAAGACCGGATGTACTACTTCTTCTCCTACGAAACCACCCGCCGCGAAGAAACGGGATTCTCCACCATCGGCAGCGATGGCTTCGGGCTGGTGAATATTGACGCCTCGCGCTTTCTCGGCGCCGGCGCCACCATCCAGGGAACGCCCGACCAGCAGGCATTTCTCGAGAACTCTCAAACTCCGGTGAACGCAGCTACTACGCAATACGCGTCGCTCCTGGCCGCGGCATCTTCCACCGCATTGTCAGGCACGCCGGGCGTTTCCACTTTCGCCAGTTCCGGCGCAACCCTCCCCCTCAGTTATTTACCGTTGACCAGCACCGTCGGCAATTACCCCGTGAAAGAAGGAACCAGTCTCTGGGGCGCGCGGCTCGACTACAAGCTCACCGACATGCAGCAGCTTTTCCTGCGCGCCAACGTGAGCCCCAGCACCGTCACCGGCCTCACCAGCCAGATTCAGGGCCAGGTTGCGGGGCAAGCCGGATTCAGCCGCACGGATCAGCAGCAGTATCGCGACGTCACAATTCTTGCCACGCACATGATGCTGATCGGCGCTTCGAAATTCAACGAGCTGCGTTTCCAGTTCTCGCGGCGTGGACTGGGCCTCGATCCGGCCTCAACCCCGGAAGCTGAAGCGGTCGGCATCGACATTCTCGGCGATAGCCAGGCTTTCTTCGGCCGCGATCCGCAGGCCGCGGTTCACCGCAGCGAGCAGCGCGCTCAGTTGAGTGACGGCTTTAGCTGGACCGTCCACAATCACAGCCTCAAGTTCGGAGCCGACGCCAGCTATCTCCCGCTCAACGTGCAAGCCACCACCGAGTTCGGCGGAGACTACGTCTTCAGCGACACCACGGTAGTTCCCGGCATGCCGGCGCTTTCCGGAATTCAGGCCTACGGACTCGGATTGCCCCAAACCTTTACACAAGGCCTGGGCACGCCGAACACAAGCTTCATCGACAAAATGCTGGGCGCCTACATTCAGGATTCATGGAAGCTGCGCTCGAATCTTGTTGTCAACTACGGCGTCCGTTACGACGTCGAGCTGACTCCCACATTCCCAGCTTCCACTCCAATGGCAGCTGCCGCGCAGCAGGCCATGGGAACTGTGCGCGGCCTCCCGGTAGACAAAAACAACATTGCTCCGCGGCTGGGGCTGGCATGGGATCCATCCAACAACGGCAAAACCGTGCTGCGGGCGTCTGCGGGCGTGTTTTACGATCGCACTCCACTCGAAATCGCTTACCAGTCCGCCGTGTTCGACGGTTCGCAGACTCCCTTCGTCACCATGCTGGGCGGATCTCCGTGCGCACAGAATTCCACGCCAGACGGTGACCCCACGCTGTTCAATGCTCCCAACGTTTTCCAGGGAATCGTGGCGCAGTGCTTCGGCAGCATTCCCGGCTATCTTCCGCAGCAGCAGAGATTCGATCCCACGAATGCGTTCCTGATTTCAACTCTGACGAACCAGGGCTATCTCACGCCAACCTACTTCGTGCCTCTGCTGGCCCAGCCGATCGCCATGCCCACCGCGGCAAACTTTGTATCTCCATATTCCGAGCAGGGAGATTTGCAGATCGAGCATCAATTTCCCAGCGGATACGATCTCCGGCTCGCCTACGACTACAACGGCGGCCGTCACCTTTACCGCGAGCAGAACATCAACGCCATCAATCAGTACAGCCTGGTGGCGAACTGGGAGCGCGCGGTCGCCGGCGGAGTTGTCACCAGCGATTCTTCTCCGCTGCAGGTGCCGTCCTGCGGCACCGGACCCGCGGGAGCGTTCTTTCCCGCGGCCCTGCTGAATTTCTTCCGGCCTTCGGGCATCAATCCTTCGCTCACCGAGTTGTTTCCTTCTGCTTGCGTGAACGCGGCTGCGGCCGCCTATCCCGGTTGGCGCGTCCCCGTGCCGTTTTCCGACGCCAACGTGACTCGTTCGAACGGAACCTCGGACTACAACGGTTTCACCGCCGAGTTGCACCACACCAGCGGCAAGCATCTGGAATATCAGATGCGCTACACCTACTCGCACGCCATTGACGACTCCACCGACTTCAACCTCGGGCCGCAGAATGACCTGCAACCGGGCGGCGAAAGAGCCAGCTCCTTGCTCGACCAGCGCCAGCTTTTCATAGTCAACGGCATTTATCACAGCGGACGAGTCGCCGCTCATGGCGCATGGGGCAATCTCGCGAGCAACTGGACCGTCGCGCCATTGATTTCGATTGGCTCAGGACGCCCGTTCAACCTGCTTGACGGCTCCGGGGAGCAGCGCCCCGACATCGCAGCATCCGCTGGAACGACCGACCTGTGCGGCAACCAGGCGACTCCGTCAAATTATTCCCACTCGGGATATCTGATTCCCGTCTGCACCAACGATGGCAACTACGACGGCGTCGTTACCGTTCCGGTCTACGGCACTCTCTCCCGAAATACCGGGCGCATGCCTATGACCGTGTTCAACGATCTGCGCGTGAGCCGGACCATTGAGGTAGGTGAGCGCCTGCATTTGACCGGCAGCGTCGACATGTTCAACGTCGTCAACAAGTTCAACGTGCAGGCCGTCAACAATTTCTTCACCGAAGCCGGTCAGCCCACCGCAGCCTATGATCCGCGGCAGGCTCAATTAGGACTGAAGCTGAGCTGGTAAGGCGCTCGGCGCCCGCAGAAGCCCGCGCAGATCCCGCTGACAGGAATTTGCGCGACCAAATGCAATTCTCTGGTATCTAACCACTCGTCCAGGCAACACAGAAATGTGTAATCATCTTTCTGCCTGGAACGAGACCGGTTATGGCCAAACCAATTCTGCTGAGCGTGGATGACGACTCCGATGTCTTGCGCGCGATCGAGCGCGACCTGCGCTCGCAGTACGGCGCCGAATACCGTGTGATCGGCAGCGATTCTCCGGAACGCGCGCTCGACCTCTTAAAGCAGCTGAAGCTTCGCAATGACAGCGTCGCATTGCTGCTGGCCGACCAGCGCATGCCGCGCATGGACGGAGTGGAATTCCTGCAACAGGCAACAGGAATCTTCCCCAGCGCGAAGCGGGCATTGCTCACCGCCTATGCTGACACCACCGCCGCGATCAGCGCCATCAACCACGCCAGCATCCACTATTTTTTCCTGAAGCCGTGGGACCCTCCCGCGGAGCACCTCTATCCGCAATTAGACGACTTGCTCGATGATTGGCAGGCTTCCTACCGTCCAACATTTCAGGGGATCCGGTTGCTGGGCACACGGTGGTCGCCCCGATCGTACGAGTTGCGGGATTTCCTGGCGCGCAACCATGTTCCCTATCAGTGGATCGACGTCGAGCTTTCCGCCAACGATCCGGAAACCAAGCGCCTTCTGGAGGCTCTGGGTCCGGAGGCGGCCGAACTCCCCGTGGTGCTTTTTCCCGACGGAACAAAGTTGCTTGAGGGCGTGCCCGCGGACGTTGCGCAAAAAGTGGGGCTGCGCACTCGCGCCCAAACCAGCTTCTATGATCTTGCGATTGTGGGCGGTGGACCGGCCGGGCTGGCCGCCGCTGTCTATGGAGCTTCCGAAGGTTTGCATACGGTGATGATTGAGCGGGAAGCACCGGGCGGTCAGGCTGGTATGAGCTCACGCATCGAGAACTATCTGGGATTTCCCTCCGGGCTCAGTGGCGCCGATCTGGCCCGGCGCGCGGTGGTGCAAGCCCAGCGTTTCGGAGTGGAAATCCTTGCGCCGCAGGAAGTGGTCGCCGTACGCACGGAGGGGCCTTACCGAATCATCAAGCTGGTGGATGGAAACGAGATTTCTTGTCACGCGTTAATGGTCGCGACGGGTGTGCAGTGGCGGCGCCTGAATGCTCCCGGAATCGACAGGTTGCAGGGTGCCGGGATTTATTATGGCGGCGGCGCCACGGAGGCGCTGTCCTGTAAAGGCGAAATCGTCTATGTCGTAGGCGGCGCGAACTCGGCGGGTCAGGCGGCCATGAACTTCGCGAAATTCGCCGAGCGCGTAATTATCCTTGTCCGCGGCGAATCGCTTTCCAGCACCATGTCGCAATACTTGATTGACCAGATTCAAGCGACGCCTAACATTCAGCTTTGGACCCATGCCGGCGTGGCTGAGGCACATGGCGAAACTCATCTGGAGGAGATTTCGGTGCTTTGTTCCGATTCCAATAAGCTTGAGCGCGTGCCTGCGAGTGCGATGTTTATCTTCATCGGCGCTTTGCCGCGGACGGATTGGCTGGCGGGTGTGGTCGACCGGGACGAGCGCGGCTTTCTGTTGACGGGTCCGGACTTGTTACGTGACGGACAACGCCCCAAGGGATGGGCGCTCGACCGCGATCCATTCCTGCTCGAGACCAATGTTCCCGGCATCTTTGCCGTAGGCGATGTGCGGCACGGTTCGATCAAGCGGGTGGCTTCCGGAGTCGGTGAAGGGTCGGTAGCGGTACAGTTTATTCATCAATATTTGAGCAAGGTGTAAATGGTCGAAAAATCAGAATTGCGTCGCGTTCCCGTGTTCGCCGATCTGCCCGATGATCAGATCGCCTGGTTCCTCAGCCAATCGCAGGAGCTGAATCTCAAGGCGGGCGATACTTATGCCCGGCAAGGCGATCCAGCCGATGCGATGTTTGTCACTCTTGAGGGGCAACTGCAGGGGCGTGGCGAACTCGCCGGCGAAATCTTCATCTTTGAGTTGGAACCGGGCGCCGTTACCGGAGTGCTCCCGTTTTCGCGGATGAAAAATTTTACCGTGAGCGGGCGGGCACTGACAGATAGCCGCGCCCTGCGGTTTCCTGCCTCACTGTTTCCAGATCTTGTCCAGAAGATGCCGGAACTCACCAAGCGTCTTGTGGGCCTGATGTCGGACCGGATCCGCGAAACTACCCGCCTCGAACAACAGCAGGACCGGTTGGCTTCTCTGGGAAAGCTTTCGGCGGGACTGGCGCACGAACTCAACAATCCGGCTTCGGCGGCGAAACGCGCCGCCAGTCAATTGCGCCACATGCTGAAGAAAATTAAGGACGCGAGTGTCGAGTTGGGAAAGCGCGATCTCTCGCCCGCCCAGAAATCAGAGATCGAAAAACTGGAAGCTTCATTCACGCAATCGGATGTGATTCCACCGGATGCGCTGACCATGAGCGATCTGGAAGATCAGATCGATTCTTTGTTGCGAAGTCATGGCCAGAACGACTTGTGGCTGCTGGCAGCGGGATTGGCGCGCCGGAACATCAAGCCGGAAGTGGTGGAATCGTTGTTCGCGATCCTTGACGCGGACACCGCTCGAGCCGCTCTGGTCAGGATCGCCGCTTCAGTGGAGATCGCGAGCCTGGTCCTTGAGATTGAGAGCAGCACTTCGCGGATCACGGACCTAGTCGGCGCCATCAAGGAATACACCCACATGGACCAGGCTCCAGTGCAAAACGTGGATATTGCAAAGAGCCTTGAAACTACGCTTACCATCTTGAATCACAAGCTGAAACAGGGAGTGGTAGTGCATCGCGATTACCAGCGCGATCCCCTGCTGGTGAATTCGTTTGGCAGCGAGCTCAACCAGGTCTGGACCAACATCATCGATAACGCGATTGACGCGATGCGCGGAAAGGGCGATCTCCGCATCCGAACCTACCGCGACGACGCTTGCGCGGTGGTTGAGATTGGCGATAACGGTCCAGGAATCCCCGACGAGGTGCAGCCCCACATCTTTGAGCCTTTTTTCACAACCAAAGGAGTTGGGGAAGGAACGGGCCTCGGCCTGGACACGGTGCAGCGAATTGTGAAGAAGCACCGGGGAAATATTCAGCTTAGCTCGAAACCCGGTGACACGCGTTTTCAAGTCTGGCTCCCGTTGACCGGGGTTCCCACCTAGGCGTTGTTGCGGGCGTGGCGAAGCCCCCGGCTGGCGTCCTGTCATCACCACGGTCCCCGTTCCGCGGAGAAGAGCGGAAATCGCTCCTGGGTTGGAAGTTGCCCCCAAAACTTTTTTTTCGCCGCACTGTAATAAACCCTCTTCCCTCCCGTCTTTACATATGAAAGAGCACTATGGGAGGCGTAACCTGCTGAGCATACTGGAGGAATCGGCAATCGAGATTCCGGACGAACTCGAGCGGGATTTTCGGGCGCACCACGGTCTGGTGTTCGCGACGGCTTATCGGATTACCGGCAATGCCGGGGACGCGGAAGATGTGCTGCAAACCGTCTTTCTGCGCCTGCTCCGGCGGGGCCGCAACGCCGATCCGCTCGAAAACCCGGAAAGTTATCTGCGCCGGGCGGCGATCAACGCGTCGCTGGATGTGATCCGCTCCAGGCAGGCCGATCATACCGTGCCGCTGCCGGAAGAATCTTCAGGCCTGATGGAGACGGCTCCCGCGCAGGGCGACGCCCCTGGACTGCGGCAAGCCTTGAGCCATGCGATTGCCCAGCTGAAGCCACGGCCGGCTGAGATTTTTACGCTGCGCTTCCTCGAAGGTCTCAGTAATCGGGAAATTGCGAAAGCGCTTGGCATCTCGCAGGTGCTGGTGGCGGTGATCGTTCATCGCACCCGCCAGCAGCTGCGCAAGCAGCTTCGTCCGTATCTTAAGTAAACAGGGCAGATAGGTCGCGGGAGAAAGATCTGGTCGCGGAAAGATCGTGGTTTGAAGAGATCGTCGTTTTGAAGATCGTGGTTTGAAGGTCGTGTTTTAAAGATCAGTCAAAACAGATCATGGGAGACAAGTCATGAGCAATCATAAATTTGACCGGTTACTTTCTGAAATTCGCAACGAAAAAGTGGACGACCAGGCGGTCACCCAGGCTGGCGACCGCGTTTGGAGTTCGATTACTGGCGCTTCCGCTGCCGAACTCAGCACGCACAAGTTGCGAAGCTGCGAAGATTTCCAGGCGCTCGTGCCGGCCTATGTGGACAAGAATCTGCCGGAGGCGCGCAGGTTGCTGTTTGAAGATCACATGCATCAGTGTGTCGCATGCCGGCACGCCGTGGAGCAGGCGCGCAGCGGCGAGGCGCAATCGGAGAAGCGACCGGCAAAGCAGCCGGCTTGGGGCATGGCGTTGCAAGCGCGGGCGGAGTCCAGAGGTTTCCCGGCGTGGCGATGGGCCATGGGTGCGGCGGCGGCGGTTGTGGTGGTGGCTGCAGGGTTCGCGCTGGTCAACGGCATCTTCCCCGGGCAGCACTCCGTGCGCGGCGCGGTGCAAAATGTGGAAGGCTCGCTCTATGCGGTTTCTGATGAGCAGGTGCGCCTGATTCCCGCGGGCTACCAAATTCGCAACGGAGATGAAATTCGCACGGCCAAGGGTTCGGATGCGGTGGTGCGGCTGCTTGATGGATCATTGGTGGAGATGGGCGAGCGTTCCGACCTTTCCGTGTCGCGCGAGTGGAAGGGAACCACGATTCACCTGGATGGTGGCCGCATCATGGTGCAGGCTGCGAAGCAACGCACTGGACGCCTCTATGTTGCGACCGACGATTGCCTGGTTTCGGTGAAGGGCACGATCTTTTCCGTGAATCACGGAACGAAGGGTTCGCGCGTGGCAGTGGTCGAAGGCGTGGTTCGAGTGGTCTCCGGTGACCAGACTGCGGAGCTGCATCCCGGCGAAGAACAGACTTCCAACTCCAGTGTTTCCAAGGTTCCTATTCAAAACGAGATTGCGTGGAGCCGCAATTCCGCAAAGTACCTCGCGCTGCTGGGAGATTTCTCAGCTCTGCAAAAACAGATTGAGGCGATTCCGGGGCCGGGATTGCGCTACAGCTCTGATCTTTTGCCCTACGTTCCCGAGCACACGGTTGTCTACGCCGCGATTCCGAATCTGTCGGCCACTTTGGGCGAAGCCAGCCAGTTGTTTCAGGATCGTATGCAGCAAAGCCCGGCACTGCGCGACTGGTGG
Source organism: Candidatus Sulfotelmatobacter sp. (assembly GCA_049675725.1). Taxonomy (GTDB): domain Bacteria; phylum Acidobacteriota; class Terriglobia; order Terriglobales; family Acidobacteriaceae; genus Sulfotelmatobacter. The sequence continues at coordinate 21,688 of JBAUAN010000150.1, forward strand.
AAGCAACAGCAGCGCGGCAACGGTCCGAAGCTCGCCGACGTGGTGGAAGAGTTGAAAACCTTCACCAGCTACCTGGGCGACGAGATCGTGTTCACGGTGGAGAAAGAGGGCTCGACTTACTCCGCGCCGGTGGTGCTGGCGCGAGTGCGGCAGCCTGGGCTCGAGAGTTTTCTGCAAGGGGAGATCAAGCGGTTCAATACAGGCGGTGCGCAATCTGCGATGCAGATTGTGCATGATCCTTCGGCTCTTGTGTCGTCGCCGAACCGGGCTTTCCTGGTTTACTTGAACAACGATGTGCTGATCGCGAGTCCGGATGCCGTGGAACTGCAGCGGGTGGCTACGCGGATGCAGCAGCCCGGCTCCAATCCTTTCACGCAATCCGCGCTCTACCAGCAGGTGGCGCGTTCTTACCAGCAGGGCGCAGGCTGGCTTTTCTGCGCGGATATGGAACAAATTGTGGCGCAGCACGTACAGGATAGTAGCAGCGAGAAGTTGCCGGCGGGGATTGGGGACGTGCGATACCTGATGATGGAACGCCGCGAAGTCGGAGGGAAGACGCAAAGTCGTGCCGCGCTGACGTTTGCGTCCGATCGGACCGGAGTAGCGTCGTGGCTGGCCGCACCGGCTACCATGGGCGGGCTGGAGTTTATTTCTCCGAACGCGAGCATGGTGAATTCGGTGGTGATGAAGAATCCGCGCAGCATCATGGAGGAAATCTTCCAGATCATCGGCAGCAGTGACGCGAACTTTTCCACGGACCTCGCGCAGTTTGAAGCCAAGACGGGAGTGAGCGTGCTGAATGACATCACGGCGCCACTGGGCGGCGAGATCACCGTGGCGTTTGATGGTCCGGTGCTGCCGACGCCGCGATGGAAGGCCGTTGTTGAGGTTTACGATCCGGTGACTTTGCAATCGACCATCGGCAAACTGGTGGATAGTTTCAATCGCGAGACGGCCCTGGCCTCGGCTTCGTCAGCCGGTTCGCTGCAACTTTCGCAGCAGCAGACCGGTTCGCAGACTTATTACACCATTCGCAATTCGAAGCAGCCGAATTTTGAAATTGACTACACCTATGAGGACAGTTATCTGATCGCCGGGCCAGACATTGCCACGGTTTCGCAAGCGCTTCAAGGCCGCGAGTCGGGAAACACGCTGACGCATTCGCCAACGTTCCAGGCTCTGCTGCCCAGCGACGGATACACGAATTTCTCGGCGATTTTCTATCACAACATTGGTCCCGTGATTGGCCCGCTGGTGGATCAGATCAAAACCGTCGGAACGCTCACGGCGCAGCAACAGAAGTCCATTGCCACGCTTCAGGAAAATACCGCGCCGGGCCTGATCTATGTGTATGGCGAGCCGCAGCGGATTGTGGTGGCAAGCGACACTGGATTCATGGGCTTCGACCTGGGTACGCTGATGACGCTGGGCCAGGGCGGGGCGTTTCCGCGGCAGATGTTTCTGGGCGGCGCATTGAGCCATGGCGCCTTAAGCGAGCCCGGCGCGATGCATAATTCAACGCAATAGTTCCGGTCTGATCGTTATACCCTGTGACTTGATGAGCACGGCAATCCAACCCGGAGCAGTAGACGGCACGACTGCGCAAGCCGCTGCTGCTCCGCAAACTCCGGTCATTGAACTGCAAGGACTCTCCGTGCGGTTCGGCAGCCGCGAGATCCTGAAGAATCTGGTTTGCTCCCTGCGCGGGCGCGCGATTGGGTTGCTCGGCCCGAACGGCGCTGGCAAGTCGACTCTGATCAATACGCTTCTGGGGTTCTACAAACCTTGCTCCGGTTCGGCTCGCGTGCTCGGCTACGACATCCGCACCGACACGAGGCAGGTGCGCAGCCTGGTTGGCTACATGCCGGAGAATGACGCGCTGATCTCGAAGATGAGCGCGGTTTCGTTTGTGCAGATGATGGCGGAACTTTCCGGCTTGCCAGCGGCGGCGGCGCTCGAGCGCGCGCACGAAGCACTGTTCTGCGTTGGACTGGCGGAGGCGCGCTATCGCGAGTTGGGAACTTATTCGCAGGGCATGAAGCAATTGGCGAAGCTGGCGCAGGCGATCGCCCACGGACCCAAGTTGCTGATTCTCGACGAACCGACCAACGGTCTCGATCCTTCGGCGCGGCAACGCATGATCCGTATGATTCGCGACATTCGCGACAGCAAGCAGCTGCAGATCGTGCTCTGTTCGCACTTGTTGCGCGACGTGGAAGATACGTGCGAAGAAGTGCTGATTCTGAACCAGGGCCGGATTGCGCATTACTCGAATCTGGAAGAGGAGCGCAAGGCGAATAAAAGATTTCTGGAGCTCGAAACTTACGGCGCCAACGGGGATTTCACGGAAGCCATCGAGAAGCTTGGGTGCGAGTGCGCCGTGAATGCGAATCGACTGAAAATGATTCTTGCCGACGGAGTTGAAGTGCGCGACATTTATCGTCTCGCCGCGGAACGCGAAGTGCGGATTCGCCGGCTCAATTTCCGCCGCGACACGCTGGAAGACATTTTTCTGAAAGCGATGGAAAGTTGAGATGGAAAGTTGAGATGGAAGCTGAGATGAAAAGTTGAAGATGGAAAGCTGAGATGGAAAGTTGATATGTCGCACTCGCCCCTGCTGCTTCTTCACATTGTGTCCGGCACTGCGGGAATGCTGTCGGGATTTGTTGCCGTGTTTCTGCTCAAAGGTTCGCGCAGGCATGCCCTCGCGGGAAGCGTGTTTGTGGTGTCGATGCTCTGCCTGTCCTCGAGCGGGACGTATCTGGCGACCGTGAAGCATCAGCCCGGCAACATTCTGGGAGGCGCTCTGACGTTCTATCTGGTGGCGACGGCGTGGATGACCGCGCGGCGCCGGGAAGGCGCTCCCGGCATTTTCGATTGGGGTGCGCTGCTGGTTGTCCTGGGGGTCGCGGCTGCCGAGCTGACACTTGGATTCGAAGCGGCGATGAGTCCGACGGGGATGAAGTATGACTATCCCCCGTGGCCGTACTTTATTTTCGGTTCCGTGGCTGCGCTGGCGTTCGTGGGAGACGTCCGCATGCTCGGGCGCGGCGGCATTGCCGGGACGCAGCGTCTGGCTCGGCATCTTTGGCGCATGTGCTTTGCGCTGTTCATTGCCGCGGCGTCGATATTCCTGGCAAGGCAACAAATATTCCCCGCTATATTGCAGAAGACGGGCGCGCTTGTATTCCTGAGCTTTCTGCCGCTGATATTGCTGGTCTTCTGGATGCTGCGCGTGCGGTTTGCGAAGGCGTATAAAACAAACGCGAAGGTGGGAACGCAACTTGATTATGCAGTGGGCATGCAGGCTCTGACGCCGAGCCTTTTGGAGAGCCGCCTTGGCCGTCTATAGACGCACCTACACTTCGTATTCGGGCGCGCTCACCCCAACGTGGTCGCGTTTTCTGGTTCTGTTTCGCTATTCGAGGAAGAGCCTGTTCCGCTCGAAGCTGCAGACTGCGCTTTTTGTGCTGTGTTTTTTCTATCCGCTGGCGTGCCTGCTGATTATTTACCTCACTCACAGTCTGATTTTTATTGAGACCTTCAGCTCAGGGATCCTGGGCGGCCCGTTCGTCAATATCGACGGCGAATTCTTTTTCTATTTCATGACTGTGCAGGGAGTGCTGGCATTCATATTGACAGCGTTCACCGGACCGGGCCTGATCTCGCCCGACTTGGCCAACGGCGCTTTGCCGCTGTATTTCTGCCGCCCGTTCTCGCGCGCGGAATATGTGGTGGGGAAAGCGTCCGTCCTGACGATTTTGCTTTCGCAGATTACCTGGATTCCCGGCCTGGTTCTGTTCGCAGTGCAGGCCAGCCTGGCCGGTCCGGCATGGACCTGGAGCCATCTTTGGATCGCGGGAAGCTTGCTGCTTTCTTCCTGGATCTGGATTGCAATGTTGTCGCTGCTGGCCATGGCGCTGTCGGCATGGGTGAGGTGGAGAATTGTGGCGGGAGCTCTGCTGCTTGCGGTTTTATTTTTTGGCGCGGGCTTTGCGCAAGCCATTAATGCCGTGATGCGCACGCAGTCGGGTCACCTCCTCAATTTGTTCTATCTGATTTCTACAGTTTGGACTTCGCTGTTTCGCGTTGAAAGCGAGCGCGCGATTTCTGCCGGGGAGGCGTGGATCGCCTTGCTCACCTACTGTGCAGCTTGTCTCTTCCTGCTGGTCCGAAAAGTACGAGCCTATGAGGTGGTCGATTGAGTTTTGGCCATGAATGACCGCATCTTATTCGAAGACGTTTCCAAATTTTACGGGGAAATTCTCGGCGTAAACCGCGTCAATCTGACGATTCCTCCGGGCGTGACCAGCCTGGTGGGTCCGAATGGTTCGGGAAAAACTACGCTGATGAATTTGATGACCGGGCTGGTGCGCGCCACCCGCGGGCGAATTCAGGTGTTGGGGATCGAGCCAGACGAGCCCGAGAAACTTTTCAAAATTCTTGGTTACAGCACGCAGTTCGATGCGTTTCCCAAGGGGCTGACCGGATTTCAATTCGTTTATTCCTATCTTCGGCTGGCAGGCAACGACTCCCAGACTGCAACGCAACTGGCGTGGAGCGCCATCGATCGAGTGAATCTGAGGGATGCGGCGGGCCGCAACGTGGGAGGGTACAGCAAGGGGATGCGGCAGCGCATCCGGCTGGCACAAGCGTTGTGCCACAACCCGCGAGTGCTGGTGTTGGACGAACCGCTGAACGGGCTTGATCCGCTGGCGCGGGCGGAGATGATCGCGCTGTTTCGCGCGGCGGCGGCGGATGGGTGTTACGTAATTATTTCGAGCCACATTCTTCATGAAGTGGATGCGATCTCGGATCAGGTAATTCTGTTAAGCAATGGGTATGTCGTGGCGGAGGGCCAGATCCAGGGCGTGCGCAACGAAATTCGCGAACATCCGGCGCAGATTCTGATTCGCTGCAATCACCCGCGCGATCTGGCGTCGAAAATGATGGAGTCGGAACACACCATCGAGGTGCGCATCCACAACGACGAACACGGCTTGTTGATCAAGACCAAGGATGCGGACCGGTTTTATCTCATGCTGAATCACATCGCGCTGAACGGGATTGAAATCGAATCTGTTGCGCCTGCCGACGACGATGTGAATTCGGTTTACGAGTACTTGATCGGCAACGACGAGGTGGCGCGATGAGCGACGTCGCGATGACGAGGTTGTGGTGGGCGCAGATCAAGGCCATCATCCGCCTGGAAATGAGGAAGACATTCTTTGCGCGGCGCGGGCTGTGGATTTACGTTCTGGCGCTGCTACCCATAGTTCTTTTTATCGGACATGCCGTCGTCGTTTCGCACGAGCGAGGGCACAGCCTCGAAATCGCGCGCCGGAGCGAAAAAACGTTGACGTACCAGGATCTGCTCGCGGTGAAGCCGGGTATGACGAACCCGGAGGTGGTCGCTCTGCTGGGAAAGCCGCCACAGCGGATTCATTGGAACCAGCGAAAGCTTATTCGGGTTACGCGCGCCGTTAGCGGCACGGGCGGGTCCGGGACGCCGGTAGATCTGACCGCGGCGTACAACCGGAACAGCATCTACGCCGACGGCACAAGTTTCACGACCGACGGTCTGGACGGCGAGGGTTACGTGTATTCGTCGAACCTGCTGACCGCGAACCGGATCATGAGTGGCATCCAGTTCAACTTTGGCCCGGCGAATCAGCCCGATTCCGTCTCTGGCGACGGCAAACCGATTCGCCTGCCCGCAGGCCAGTTCGCGACATTGCAGTTGCTTGCTGCTGGGATCTACGGACCTCTATTGGGTCAGGCCATCACGGTGACCTATACCGACGGCTCGGCCAGCACGTTTACGCAAAACTTCAGCGATTGGTGCAGTTGTGCGAATCCCACGGAGCAACCTGGCGAATCGCTAGCGGTGACGATGCCCTATCGCGATTCGCGCAGTGGCACGCCGGACAAGCAAGAATCCTACCTATACGGTTACACGTTCGGTCTCAATCCGGATAAGCACGTGCAGAGCCTTACCTTGCCCGATAATCAGAACCTGATTGTTCTGGCCGCCACGTTGACGACGCAGAGCCAGGGCGCGCGAGTGAGCGCCGTGGGGCCTTCGTTCGTGAATATTCCGCACGAGAACTATACGTATTCCGACGGAACCAATACTCTGAATGTGGGATTCGCGGATGAAAAAGTTGTCAGTGTCAATCTACATCAGGGATACAACCTGCCTGAAGATTCTGTAGTGTTTGCAGGCGTGTTTCAGTTTTTCTATGTGCGGCTTGCGATCTTCTTCGGCTGCCTGGGAATCTTCATGAATTTGTTTCGCGGCGAAATCCTCGACAAGAGCCTGCATTTTTATTTTCTCGCGCCCGTCCGCCGCGACGTGCTGATGGTGGGAAAGTTCATGGCCGGATTGCTGGCGACCTGCATCATCTTCATGACCAGCGAGTTGCTTCAGCTCGTCGTTTTCACGGGGCAGTTTAGCCCGAATGTGCGGGACCTCTATCTTTACCAGAACCACGGGCTGGCACACGCCGCGGCGTATCTCGGGGTTACAGCGCTGGCGTGCCTTGGTTATGGGGCTTTCTTTCTGGCGGCTGGAATGTTGTTCAAGAATCCGATTCTGCCGGCTGCCGCGATTCTGGTGTGGGAGACGGCGAATCCGTTTCTGCCGGCGTTGCTCAAGAAGTTCAGCGTCATCTACTATCTGAAATCACTTTGCCCCGTGGACATTCCGAGCCCTCCGGGCATGCCGCCACTGCTGTCACTGCTGGTCTCGAATCCTGATCCGGTTTCGGCGCCCGTCGCGATCCTGGGCATTGTGATTCTGTCGTTGCTGGTCTTGTACGTCTCCGGATTTCAAGTTCGGCGGTTGGAAATCAATTACACGAGTGAGTAAATAGTGGTCGTACGGCGGCGCGGGAAACGAACCGGCACCTCAGGGCCTAAAGCCCCCATCATCGCGGGCGCATAACGGCACGACTGAAGTCGTGCCCTTCCCGAACTCATTGCCGAACTCACTTCCCGAAATCATTTTCCAAGCCCATTCGCGGGCGCGTGACGACGGGTGTGTTCATTGTGTAGAGTGTTGTGCGGTACGGCACAAGCTCTAATCTGCGCCACGTGGAGGCAATCTTGAGAAGCGAACTAACGTTTTCCCTGTCGGTGATCTCGATGTTGGCAATCCTAACTTCAGTAATCGGCGGCACGATCTCCGCCACGGCGCAGACGCAGCCGGGCGAACCTCGCAAGGCGCCGGCTGCGACCGCAGGCGTTGATATTCCGATTCCAGATATTCGATACACCAAGTTCGTGCTCAACAACGGGCTGACCGTGCTGGTGCATGAGGACCACAAGGCTCCGATCGTGGCCGTGAACACCTGGTACCACGTGGGCTCGAAAAATGAAAAGCCGGGCAAGACCGGGTTTGCTCACCTTTTTGAACACCTCATGTTCAGCGGCAGTGACGACTTCAACCACACCTACATCAACGCGATGGAAAAAATTGGGGCCACGAACCTGAACGGCACCACCAACAACGACCGCACCAATTATTTTGAGAACGTGCCCACCTCCATGCTGGACTACGCGCTGTTCGCCGAGAGCGACCGCATGGGCCATCTGCTCGGCGTGCTCGACCAGAAGAAGCTCGATCTGCAACGCGGCGTGGTGCAAAACGAAAAACGCCAGGGAGAGAACCAGCCCTACGGGGTTACGGAGCAACTCATCGTGGAGAACACGTACCCGGTCGGCCATCCTTATTCGTGGACGGTGATCGGTTCCATGAAGGATCTTGACGCGGCCTCGTTGAGTGACGTGCAGGAATGGTTCAAAACTTATTATGGTCCGAACAACGTGACGGTGGTGATTGCCGGCGACATCACTCCGGAAATCGCGCGGGAGAAAGCTGAAAAATATTATGGCGAGATTCCTCCCGGGCCGCCGATCGCGAAGCAGGAAGTGTGGGTGGCGAAACGCACCGGGACGCACCGTGGCTGGGTGCAGGACCGCGTCCCGCAGGCTCGCCTGTATCGAATCTGGAACGTGCCGGAGTTTGGATCGCCCGAAGAATCGTTGCTGGATTTAGCGGCAGGGGTTTTGGGGCGGGGCAAAACATCGCGGCTCTACAAGCGGCTGGTCTATAAAGATCAGATTGCGACCAGCGCGACCGCGTCGAATTCGACGAGTGAGATCGGCGGGCAGTTCGATATCACGCTGACTGCCACTCCGGGCGGAGACCTGAGTAAGGTGGAAAAGGCCGGAGACGAGGAATTGCAGAATTTTCTCAAGAACGGTCCCACTGCGGCGGAATTGCAATTGGCGAAGACACAGATCCTGGGAAACTACGCCCGGATCGTGGAGCGCATCGGCGGCTTCGGTGGTAAGAGTGACCTGCTGGCACGGTGCCAGACTTATACTGGCAATCCCGATTGTTACAAGGATTATCTGAAAGGCGTGAAGGCTGCCACTCCAGCTGCCGTGAAGAAGGCCGCCGATTATTGGCTTAGCGACGGCGACTATGTGCTCGAAGTGCATCCTTATCCCACCAGCTTCAAGACCGAGGCGAAGCTCGACCGGTCGAAGGAGCCCGCGCCGGGCGCCCCCATGTCGCTCAACCTTCCTGCGTTGCAGAAATCCACGCTCAGCAATGGGCTGAAGATTGTGTTGGCGGAGCGCCACACCGCGCCGGTGGTGAATTTCACGTTGATGGTAAACAGCGGATATTCTGCCGACCCGGCCGATGCGACCGGCACGGCAAACTTTGAGCAGCGCATGCTGGAGGAAGGCACGCCGACGCGTGATTCCCTGAAGATCAGCGAAGAACTGGAGTCCCTGAGCGCCAACTTCAACGCCAGTGCCAATCTTGACTGGTCCCTGGTGAACCTCAATACCTTGAAGAGCACGATGGATAAGTCGCTGGATATTTATGCGGACCTCATTCTGCGTCCGGCATTTCCGCAGAAAGAGTTCGTGCGCCTACAAAAGGAGACGCTCGCCGGCATCCAGCGTGAGAAGGTAACGCCCCAGGCGATGGCATTGCGCGTGGTTCCGACGCTGCTCTATGGCAAGGGACATCCCTATGCGGTGCCTTTCACCGGAACCGGCACCGAGGCCAGCGTGGGCAAGATGACCCGCGACGACCTGGCGAAATTCCACGAGACCTGGTTCAAGCCCAACAATGCGACGCTGCTGGTGGTGGGTGACACGAGGCTGGCGGAAATCAAACCCAAGCTGGAAAGCTTGTTGGCGTCCTGGAAACCCGGCGAGGTTCCGGAGAGGACCGTGCCGCATGTGGCGGAGCCGGAGAAGGACGTGGTCTATCTCATCGACCGGCCAGGATCAGGGCAGAGCGTAATTTTTGGCGCGCAACTGGCGCCTCCGCAGAACGATCCGGATGCGCTCGCGCTTCAACTTGTAAATGGCATCTTCGGCGGAAAATTCAGCTCGCGCATCAATATGAATCTGCGCGAGGACAAGCATTGGTCCTACGGCGTGCGCTCGGTGTTGCCGGCGGCTCGGGGCCAGCGTCCTTATATAAGTATCTCGGCCGTGCAAACCGACAAGACTAAAGAGTCCATGGAGGAGTTGGTGAAGGAATACAACGGCATCGTGGGCGCGAAACCCATTACTGAAGAAGAACTCAAGGACGAGCAAACCAATTCCACGCTTGGACTGCCGGGCAACTTTGAGACGGTGCAGCAGCTCGGCGGCGCGTACGGCACCATCCTGGAGTACGGTTTGCCGGAGGATTACTACAACACTTTTACGCAGAGAGCGCTGGCCATTACGACCGACGAAGCCAACGAGATCGCCAAGAAATACATTTTGCCGGACCATCTGGTGTGGGTGGTGGTAGGAGATATGAGCAAAGTGGAAGCTGGCATCCGCGAACTGAATTTGGGCGAAGTGCACAAGATAAACGCCGACGGCAATCCCGTGCAGTGAAGCTGGTGAACCCGTTTCGCTCGCATAAAAAAGCCGCGGCGCCGGAGCGCCGCGGCGTGGTCGTGCAATGCGTCCGCTAGAACCTGATGCTCAGGCCGAATTCAAACTGGCGTGGAGCACCCAGTGCGTAGGTTCCCGACTGGAAGCTGGCCCGGTACGGCAAAAGCGTTTGTTGCGTCACGCCGCCCACCGAGCTTGCCGCCAGCGGAGTCACAGCACAGTTTCCGAGCGCGACGCAGCCTGGGTTCGATGGTCCCATTGTTCCGACAAAGGTTCCCGGCAGGTTGCCCGGAAGGAATGAATTAGCGAAGTTGAACAAGTTGAAGATGCTGGCGCTCGGTTCGATGGTCACGCGCTCGCCGATTCTGATTGGCCACGCTCCCTTCAGGTCCATCGACTTCAGCCACGGAAATCCAACCGCGCCGGGTGGAACCAATCCCAAAGCCGGCATCACCCAGCCCATGGCTGACATGTCGGCGTTAGTCATCACACCCCCGTTCACCACGGCTGCCCCAGCTGGCGTCAGGGTACCCGCAGATGTGTTGTTGTAGTGAGTTATAAAACTCTGCAAATTACTGATGTTAATGCCGCGCTCGAACGAACCGTTGATCGTGCCGGGGACGGGCAGGCCAGCTTCTCCAGAGCCGATGCCAGCTCCCAACCAATCAGTGGCGAAAATCTCTCCACCGCTCGTCAGCTGGGGCAGTGACAAGTTCTGCGCCAATGGGCTGTAGAAGTGCCCGATCAAACTCAATTTCGTAAAGAACGGCAGAGCGAAGGTGCCACCGAACGAAATCTGTTGGGTGCGGTCCAGCGCGTTCGGTCCGGTGAACTGGTCAGGATTGTCATTGTTGAGCGCGAGGTTGACAAAGTCTCCATCCTGCACCGGGCTCACGTACCGGGAGAGCGAGTAGGAGACCTGGAAGTTGGCAGACTTCACGCCGCGCATGGGATCCTTTACCTGCTGAATCAGTTTGACCTGCAGACCGCTGTAGACGGAACGGCCAACTGGTTGAAGCAAGTCGAGCGTGCCCAGCGCGCCGTCGTTCACGCCGGTATAACCGTCAGTGCCGGGAAATGCGCAGGTGGGGCAGTGGCCGCCGCCGGCAACTGCGTTGTTGGAGTCGAGGCCGGCTTGGGAATACGCGCTCTGCGCGCCCGCCTGACCGAGATGGTTGATCATGCAGGTCGCTTCACCTGGGCCCTTGGCACATCCGTTCGCGACCTGTGCGCCGTCGCGCGCTGCGATGGCATTGGCAAGGTTGAAGGAGCGTGCCGCCCCGCTGTGATTCGCGTCAACCACAAGCAGGAAGTGCTCGCCGATGTTGCGGATGTAGTCGGCGCTGAGCACTGTCCCCGGGCGGAATTCATGCTGGAAGCCCAGGTTCAACTCCCACGAGCGGGGTGTCCGGTAGTTGGGGTCGAACACGTCAAACCCGTTAACGTTGGAGGCGTTGAGCGCCGAGCCAACAAAATTTGTATTGGGTTGCAGACCGATATTAGAAGCCGCGGCGGCCTCGAAGGCTTTGCTCAAGGCCAAAATTTGGGGTGCAACCGTCGAGATGGTCCCGGCACAGAAATTGGGCGTAACCTGAGTTGCGCTGATCACGGTCCCAGCTCCGCCCGCCACGGAACTGCCGATCGCGCCGGGAGCCGCCGGCCAGTTAAATGGAGCGGCTCCCCCGCCGGCACACACCAATGGAGTGTCCGAGAAGATGCCTTCGGGAATTCTTGCCGGGCTGTCGAACAGCACGTTATTCCAGATGGAGTTCTCAAAAAACAGGCCGCCGCCGCCGCGAATCACGGTCTTACCATTGCCGGTCGCGTCCCAGGCAAAACCAACCTGTGGAGCGAAGTTGTCCGCGGGAGAGCGACCATCCCAGCATCGTGCCGAACACGGGCTCTAAGCGGGCCAGATGCGGCCCGTTAGAATGCCGATTTGCGCCCTCTATCGCCGCGCGGACCATGCAGTAAACCACACAGTGACAAAAAGTGGCAACGTCATCTCCTTTTGCTTCAACGTTTTAGGCAGGGTGAAATCCGTCGCACGGTTGCTTGAACTGGGAGACGTTGGCGAATGGTGGCTTCTGTTTCTACGAAGCCCTTCGTAGCAAAATGAGGCGATGATCGCTGGGCGTAGCAAACGCCTCGTCATCCGACCGCCAGTTCTTGCTCCTGCTGTCTATATTCTGAGTGATCACCTTGCACGAACCACGGGCCAATTCTTCGAACGGGCGACTCTGGAATCGACTTCGCCCACTTCACCGTAAATCGGAGGGTCGGACTGGGCACGAACCATTCACCATGCTTGCGCTGCTCTGCGAACGCCTGATGTAGTGCCTGCTCGATCCGATGTGCGTCTCGAATGGGGCCGAGCACCTTCAACAATCGCAGGGTGTCAGGACTGCCTGCTTGGAGTTGCCCGAACCTATGTTTGATGTTCGCCGTGTGGCCGATTTTCACCAGCCCCGTCTTGACGCCCTGGACGATGTAGACGTAGCGCCGTCCTGCGTCTTTCTCCTGGTCACGGAGAGACAGTCGTGTTCTGTGCTTATGCAATGGCGTCAAGCGATTTCTCCTATCTCGGAACCTGTGTTTGCCTGCTTGGGGAGTGGCCGATTTTTGCCACGCTCCGCGCTCACGTTATAAATACACTCACGCTTTTGACGCCTAGCGATTTCGCATCGGCTCGATCATCGAACTGCGGTCACGCTGCGTCCGTCGTCTCCTGCGACCGCAACCACGTCATCACGGATTCGCGGCGGAAGCGCAGACCCATCGGGAGCCGCAGGACGGGGACGGGATTGTCGTAACGCGCACGACCGCGACGGCGCGTCAAATTGTAGACGCTCGATTCTTTGCACTTCAGGATTGCTGCTAGATCAGCGACGGTGAGTAGTTCGTCGGCTGGGTCAGTCTGGATTGCAGGGGGCTGGACTGGGCCAATGTTAGGCATGAGACACCGCCCACGCTTTCAACGCCCGCTTGTTGCGGCGATTGAGCATCTGCTCTTTCATCGTCATCCAGAAGGCATTGCCTGATGTGTAGTCCCCCATGTCGAGAATCCGACCTAACGTCATACCTTCGGGGCGTGGTCCGAGCCCAGTGAGGAAACCAGCAAACGTCATCCACTCAGGTGCGACCGTGACGCCCGAGCCGCCATACTGCGGATAATTGATATCCTTCAAATTCGTACAGCGTTGAATCATTGCAACCCATGAGACGTAGGTTGACGACCTTCCGCCACTCCTATGCCCGTGAGTCCTCGCTATCGTTCGACGTAGGTGCCCACATGATTTGATGTCGCCCGTGCGGAGATGACAGCCCCGAACGTTTTTCAGGCGTCCGCAACTGCATAGAGTTGTCCACACGGCTAGACCATGTATGTCAGTTCCAGCCCGTGCCAAGACGGTCAGATGGTTGAAGATTCTGCCTGAAAGATCATCTCTACTGGTTTGGGATTGCTGCGGGATTGCGGGGCGTTCGCATATCATTCACGCCCTTTCCGAGATACCCCATACATGGGTGCCGCAAACCGTGCCCGTGGGGTTCTCTACTTTCAGATTACCACAGGTCTGATTAGAGTCAAAGACATTTGTCGGCGGAAACCCGCGCCAGGAGCGGAGTTCGCGACGCTTCGACGCGCGTCAACAGTAGCAAGTCTCTCTCTGCTGCCTGCGAATGCGTCGAATCTCGCCGATCCGCCGTCATAATGTAACACGAAAATATTTCGGAAAGCCTCACCACCCAGGTCATGCAGAAGGCATCCAACATTCGCTCAATTCTTCGGCTACTGTGGAGGAGTCATGAACTGGATTCGCAAGATCGCCACACGTTTTAAGAAGGGGATCGAGTACGTTGTTGAGAAGGGACTGCAAATCGTTGGAGCCTATGAGGCAGCCAAGAAAGCGGTGACCTTCGTTAAGACGGCTGCTCCTAACAGCCCGTGGTGTAAGTCCGGATGCGTAAGCAAAAGAGTTTGAAGGATCCACAGGTAGGATTCGTAGAATGCGCGTATGGCGATGGGGACACGCAAGAAGCGGGAAAAGCAAGAAGACATTTGGATT
>JBAUAN010000151.1:0-3675 GCA_049675725.1 Candidatus Sulfotelmatobacter sp.
TCCACCGCGTCCGCCGCAAACGCCAGCGGCTCAGTTCAAACGACCCTATCGAAACTGCCCCGACCACACGACCGCGCACCCCCACACTTCTTCTTTCGGGGCAGTCCCGATAGGGCCCTAACGTTTAACGTTACTAATCCGACAGACGAACCAATAACTTCCGGATCGCCAGTAATCCACCCAGAATCGATGCCAAAGGGCCTTAGCCGACTTGCCGGGACTGATCCTTGGTATTATGCTGGCCCTCTGTTGTCCAGGTTGAAAGTTTGAACGAATCAAGGAGAAGTCATGTTTAAAGTCAATGCGCTTGCTTTTGTGGTTCTCGCAACTGCCCTTTTATGCTCTGGACCTCCGGCACGAGCCCAGGTCGCTGTCGGCGTAAATATCGGCGTGGCTCCCGTCTGTCCTTACGGATACTTCGACTATGCCCCATATGACTGTGCTCCCTACGGCTACTATGGGCCCGATTGGTTTGTTCGCGGAGTATTTCTTGGAGCTGGCCCCTGGTTTCACGGCCCTCACGGCTTTTTCGGCCACGTCGACAACCGCTATGATCCTCATCACGGTTACGTTGGACCTTTGCCGGGGCGCGGGGCGGAACGCTTCAACCACTTCCAGGGAAATGAGGCGCGAGATGGGCGAGGCAACGTAGGCAATGCTGGCCATGAAGCGAAGGCTGAACACGCCCTTCCGGGATATCGGGGTGGAGCGCATGGCGGTGGGCACCGCTAGAACGCGATCCGGTTTAAACGAGAGACGAGATAAGGCGCCGGTGGCGTCTTATCTCGCTTTGAACTGCAGGTCACAGCGATTGGGACTGGCCTTTCCCAGGCGGCTGCCGTGGTGACACGAACGCCGGTGCGGTCCGGGGATGTGTAGGCTACGTGTAACCTGACTCGCTAACGATTCACCCTCCTCCCTTAGGCACGATCAACAAGAGTTCCGACCGAAAGGGTTCAGCACAGCTCCCCGCCAAGCCCTTGCGTCACGAATGGAGTAGTTCCCAGTTGGTCGGCAACCCTTTCCTTTGTTGGATTATGGAAGGTTAACGCTAGTGCTTTTTCGGACGCGACGCCGGGATGAGTGCTCAAGGCTGAAAGAAGGTGAGAGGCGTCGTGTTCGAAAAAGCCGTCAGAAGGAAGCCGCTGGCGCGGCGGGCGCGGTACCTATGCAAATTGAATGGAGCAAGAGAGGTTTGTAGAAGTTGGCGGGAGTCATCAAGGCGGGTGGAGTAGCAGCCGACGCACCTGTGCGAAAACGAGTCGATGGCCGAAGTGAGCCTAGCCGGAGACAGGAAGAAGAGGTCTGGGTGTAACGGAGGCACACTTCGGCGAGACGATCTGAAGGGCGCCGACAGAGCGGTGTGTGGGCGAGTGATTTCATGCAGCTGTGACCAGGAGCGGTGGAGAACGAAGTTGGAGTTGTGCCGCGGTGAATCGTTCGACGACGGCCATCGATCCGCCGCACTTGGGACAGCGCCACAGCGGGTGCGCTATAGGTGCGGTGGAAGTTTCCGATTCGTTTTTCGGTGGAGTGGCGTGAAGAGCGGCGAAACACCGTGGCAGCAGGGTGGCGCGGCTTCGGTTGGCGAGGAAGCCGAAGTGGCGGATGCGGACGAAGCCCTTGGGGAGCAGGTGAAGTAGGAAGCGACGCAGAAACTCACCGCGCGAGACGGTCATCACTTTCTGCCGATTGTGGTCGGCAGAGTCGCGCCAGCGAAAGGTAACCTGTCCGTCCACCAATGCGAGCAAGCGATGGTTGGAGATGGCAACACGGTGGGTATAGCGGCCGAGATACTGCAGGACGTACTCGGGTCCGCCGAAGGGTGGTTTGGAGTAAACGATCCAATCTTTGCGGAAGAGCGGACGCAAGCAGGCAGCGAAGAACTTGGGATGGGTGAGCGGTGCCAGTTCTCCGGCCAGATGCAGTTGACGGTGTTCGAAGGCAGACTTCAGGCCGGCGACGAACTTGCCGCGGAACACGCGCCGCAGTACGGCGATGGGAAGGAAGAAGCGTGGGTGGGATCGAATCCAGCGGGCGTGATCGCGGGAGAGTCCGCCGGCGGGAACGACACAGTGGACATGCGGATGGAGCTGGAGTTTCTGGTTCCAGGTGTGGAGCACGCTGAAGAAACCGATTTCGGCGCCGAGATGGGCGGGGTTGCGTGCGACTTCCAGCAGAGTTTCGGCGCTGGCCCGGAGTAGCAAACCGTAGATGATTTTCTTGTTCTGCAAAGCCAGCGCAGCCAGTTGCGGCGGCAGGGTGAAGACGACGTGGACGTAGGGCGTGGGCAGCAGTTCGCGACGACGCGCCGCGATCCAGCGTTCCCGCGCACCGGTCTGACACTTGGGGCAATGCCGGTTGCGACAGCTGTTGTAGGAGATGGTGGCACGATGTCCGCAGCCGGTGCACTCATCGATATGACCGCCGAGGGCAGCGGTGCGACAGCGGGCGATGGCCCGCAGGGCCTTAAGGTGGGTCCAGCGGAGCCACGAACGGTTCCTCTCGATGAAGTCTGCTCCTGCGCTGCGAATGATGTCGGCCACCTCGAACTGTGGTCGACTCATCTACTCCTCCTCGGACGACCTGCCTTTCTTCAGCACCAGCGCATCCAGCGGACTGGGCGTGGCATGCAAGTGCCGTTGCGAGAGGTGGAGATAGCGAGCGGTTTCTTTCAGATCGTGATGGCCTAACAGGATCTGGATGGTGTGGAGGTCGGCGCCAGATTCGAGCAAGTGAGTGGCGAAGCAGTGGCGGAGCACGTGGGGATAGACACGTTTCTTGATTCCGGCGCAGCGAGCGGCTGCGGCGCAGGCGTGGCGCGGGGTTTTGGTATCCATGGGCTGATCGCCGCTGTGCCAGCGATTCCCTGGAAACAGCCAGATGCTGGATCTTTTGCGCAACCGCCGCCAGTGGGCGCGCAGTTCGTCGAGCAGGACCGGGCTGAGCATCACGTCGCGGTCTTGGCGACCCTTGCCGCCTTGGACGTGAAGGACCATGCGTTGGCTGTCCACGTCGCTAACCTTGAGCCGAGTCAACTCCGCGTTGCGGACGCCGGTGGCGTAGAGAGTCATGAGCACGGTGCGATAAAAGGCAGTCGGAGCGGCGTCGATGAGTTGGGCGATCTCTTCCTGACTGAGAATCGTGGGCAGGGGGTGGCGTTTCTTCGGATAGGGCGTGTCGGCAATGCTCCACGGCCTTTTCAACGTCTGAATGTAGAAAAACCGCAGGGCACACAGATGGTTGGTCACCGAGCCGGGCGACAGCTTCTGCATGGTGAAGAGTTGGGCTTGGTATTCCCGAATATGTCGCGTGCCGAGGCGATCGGGAGAGCGGTGGAAGTGTTGCGCGAATCTTTCCACCAAGCGGATATAGCGTTGTGTGGTAGCCTCTGAGTAATGACGTCGCTGGAGTTCCTCCAGCATGATTTTTCGTAGATGGGTCACAGGGACAACCTCCTTGTGACCCTCAATTTATCTGGGCCTAAAAACCACGGCTGTCGATCTCACCCACGCGGCAGCGTCCGCCGCGCCAGCGGCTTCGTTCTGACGGGCAAACCAGAAATTGAGGTTTAGCCGAGTCTGACAGCCTCGACGGGTTCTCACAGCGGCGTATGAAAGGTCTGGTCTCAGCTAACACGTTATGTGCCCTTCGGAAATGCGAACCGCCCATTCC
>JBAUAN010000152.1:0-2009 GCA_049675725.1 Candidatus Sulfotelmatobacter sp.
GATCGTAAGCGCGTGCTCTTCTCGCCAATTGAATTCCGCTCCGTACTCCTTACAGATTGTCTGGCCAGAAACCAACCGTTCGAAGAATGTCTCCCTCTCCCGCTTCACTTATGCGATGAAGACTCCCAGGCCCAAGCCGGGTGGTGGGGCGTACGTGTCGGCCTTAGCGGACAGCTCCGCATCCTCCTCAGCAGCCCTCTTGGCGACACCTCCGGGTTTTGCTCGGTCACGTTTCAATCCTTCCGATGACTTCCTTGGACGCGCCATTTGGGTAGTTTCTTTCCCTATTTCTGGACGTGCTATCCTATTTGTTTCTAGAAGCTGTTGCACAACCTGAGACAAGCACCTGAAATGACTATGGTTGAGTTTTCAGAAATGGGAGATAAGCAAAGTCAGCAGCGCCGAAGGAGGCACGATGGCGCGGTCCGGTCCGTTGCTGACCGAAGCGCAGTGGGAGAAAATCGCGCCCTTGCTCCCCAAACCGCCCAAACAACGCAAGGGTGGTCGTCCGTGGATTCAGAACCGCCGTGTGCTGGAAGGGATTTTGTGGATTCTCCGGAGCGGGGCTCGCTGGCAGGACCTGCCGGAGAAATTCCCGCATCCTTCAACGTGCTGGCGGCGACTGCGAGATTGGGAGGAGCGGGGCGTTTGGTTGAACATCTGGCGGACGTTTCTGAGCGAGTTGAACGAGCGCCAGCAGTTGAAGTGGAGCGAATCGTTTCTGGACGGCAGTTTCGCTCCGGCAAAAAAAGGGGCGCAGGAGTCGGAAAAACCAAGCGGGGCAAGGGGACGAAGTGGATGGTGGTGGTCGACGGCCGCGGTGTTCCTCTGGGAAACTACCTTCACTCTGCATCCCCGGCGGAAGTCAAGCTCGCGGAAACGACACTCGCGGCGATCCGGGTAGGACGGAGTCACCATGCCGGCCGACCGCGGCAGAAACCGGTGCGCGTGATTGCCGACAAAGCTTACGACAGCGATCCGTTGCGGAAGCGCTTGCAGCAACGCGGGATCGAACTGATCTGTCCGCACAAGAGGAATCGAGTTCGGGCGGCAACCCAGGATGGCCGAGCCCTGCGGCGCTACAGGAGGCGATGGATTGTCGAACGAACCAACGCCTGGCTCGGAAACTTCCGACGCTTGGTCGTGCGCTACGACCGCTCGCTCACCATCTACGGCGCATTCTTTCATATCGCTTGCTTCATGATCGTCTTACGGAGGGTTGTGCAATAGCTTCTAGATATTCTCCAAGCTTCGGAGCGGGCGCCAGGCCATCCGTGAATGTCGTCCATAACTCGACATTTGATACCGACACGACGGGTGATGAAGAGAGTTGTTTTCCATGGAAATTAGCGGCAGTGCGATCCACAACCGTGAGTGTTACGAGGTTGAAAGTTCCGTCGAACGCAAGGATCGAATATGAAAAGGCATGTGACGCCTCCAATAAAAATAAGTTCGAAGAAGCCGAGCAGCACGCGCGCAGCGCGATTGACAAATTTCAAAACTATTCGGCGGCGTGGGTGATGTTAGGGGTGATTCTGGAAGAGCAACATAAGGCGCAAGAGGCTCGCGATGCCTGTTCTCATGCTGCAGCAATCGAAGCGACCTACTTGCCGGCGTATCTTTGCGCCGCGGAGGTTTCGGCCCGGAACCGGGAATGGGAACAAGTGCTAAACACGGCGGACCTGGCCCTGGGTCTCAAATCGGAAGGCGATCCGTACGCCTATTACTACCGCGCGAAGGCTTACCTTCACATGAACAATCTCGTGGAGGCAAAGAAAAGTGCATTGCAGGCCGTGGAGATTGAAGTAAATTACGATGAGCCGTCTTTTTATTTGCTCCTGGCCCAAATCTATGAGCGCGAGGGTGACAGCGCAAATGCCATAGCCCAGCTCCAGCAATTCCTGAAACACCCCATTGATCGACAACAAGAAGATGCAGCAAAGCGGTTCCTAGCCAAACTTGAGTCGCAACAATCCACAAAATAGACGCGCCAGCATGCGGGAGGTGCA
>JBAUAN010000153.1:0-44880 GCA_049675725.1 Candidatus Sulfotelmatobacter sp.
GCGAAGGCTCCTTTCTTCCCAGCGTCTTTGTCCTCAAACCAAGACTACCGGGTTCAATCGAGCCTTCGCTCTTATCCAATCAATCCTAGTCGCGTTCTTTGCAAGAGCCTGCCCTGAGCTTGCCGGAGGGGTGGGTGGCGATGCTGCCGACGCAGCTCTTGTTCTTCCGCACAAACTCGATTGCGTATGCGTTCGTGGCACCCGCCGTTTGCAAACTGCGCAAAGGACGGGGCACACTCGGTCCTCTGTCTCCCGGCAATCAAAAGCCGTGTCCCCGCCCGACCGGCGCCCTTAAGCCGATCTGTTAAATTTCTTTCGGGCTCGGGATCGCGCGAAAGCGCGGGCCGGTGCCGATTGCGCAGTAACGGAGCAACACTATGATAAACAAAACATTCAACCAATTCTCCCGTCGAAAATTCCTGGGCGCGGTTTGCACAACAAGCGCAACAACTCTGCTATCCAGTGCGCCGGGCTTTGGAGCATACGCGTCCTCCCAGAACAGCAGTTCATCAGACGGGGTACCAGTTTCCAGTGGCAAAGGGCGCATCGTCGACATGCATGTGCACTTCGATGCGAAAAATCCAAATTACATTGCAGATTTCCTGAAGGTGTCGGAGCGACTGAACCTAACCGCCCTGATGTTAACTCCGTTTGAGAATCGAGCGGTTGTCGCTGAAGCGGCAAAACAGCATCCGACCAGGATCATCCCGTTTGGGTATGTGAATTTGGACGCTCCAGATGTGGTCCAGCAGGTTGATGAATTGCACAGCATGGGATTCCGTGGGCTTGGCGAACTCGAGTTCGTTAAGAAACCATACATCGATCCGAGTTATTTCCCTGTTTACGAACGAGCCAACGAGTACGGGTGGGTGGTGCTGTTTCATACCGGGATAGTACTGAGAAAAAAATTTAACGAACCCGAAGATGTGGCGTCCGGGCGGATGCGGCCGATTCATCTGGAGGAGATCGCACGTCGATTCCCGAAGATCACAGTGCTCGGAGCCCATCTCGGCAACCCGGAGTATCAATGGGCTGCCGAGATCGCGCGGTGGAATTCGAACGTGTTCTTTGATCTTAGCGGCTCAAGTTTGACGAAGATGCAGCGGCGGTTGTCTACCTTCCGGGAGATTTTCTGGTGGACCGGCGATGGCGATTCTGAAGTGAAAACTCCGGACAACGATCCGAACGCGTTCGTGAAGCTTGTGTTCGGATCGGACACCGGTTTGGAAGGCATCGAGAACGTTGTAAAGCAGTATCACGCCCTGTTTGATGCGTGTGAGATTCCGGAGCCCACACGGAACCGGATTATGGGAGGAACCCTAATCAAGTTGCTAAGTTTGCCGAGTTAAGCAAAGACTTTCTGACTGTTTGTTTCGGTATCCGTATGCTTGGGAGAATCAGTACTGAAGCCCGCTTGTGTGAATTGATTCAAAAAGCTCCTGGACCACGGGCAAGCGGGAAGCGCCCCCAAAAAGAAAGATTGCCCTACCGAGTCGTACCCGCTGGCGCTCCGCCGAAGTCGCGCGGCATTCGCGCAAGCAAGGCATCAAAGCGCGGGTCGCCGTGCAAATGACTCAGTCGCGGCTCCCGCGCCAAATGAACCAACCACGGCGAGCGTTCCGCAAACGCCTGCTCCAGTAGCGCAAAGGCTTGATCGTGGTCGCCGAGCGCTTCGTAAATCAATCCCAACTCATAGGGCGAAACGTACCGTTGCGCGGTGAGCCGCTCCAGCGTCCGAAGCGCATCCGCCCGCTTGCCGTTGACTGCCTGCGCGTGACCAAGAGAGCTGAGGTGCACACTCACGCCCGAGAGTTCCGCCCCTTTTCGGATGGCTGCTTCCGCTTCGCCGTTCGCGCCTTTGCCTAGATAAGCCCAACCCTGAAAAATGCGATGCCACGAGAAGCCTGGGTCGTTGGCCAATGCAGGCCCTGATTCGCTGAGAGCGTGATCGAAGTTGTGCGCCATCACGTGGTGCCACATGAGGTGAAGCTGTGACATTGGATCCGCGGGATCGACGTTCAGGTAGATTTTGCACTCGGCCAGCGATTCCTCCATGCGTCCCGCTGCCACCAGCAGATGCGAATACCAATGATGCGCCGGCCCGTAACGCGGATTGAGCCGGATTGCCTCCGAAAACGACCGCTCGGCCTCCGGAATCTCCCAGCGGTAGTGGAGCAGTGCGTAAGCCAGCGCCGTATGCCCCTCAGCCAGCTCGGGCTTCAGGCGAAGCGCCTGCTCTGCATATGACATCCCCTTTGGAAAACCCTCATGTGGCGGAAGCACACCGCCCTCCCAGCCCGCTAGCGTGTTGTAAGCATCCGCCAAGCCCGTGTACGCAAGGGCATACGTCGGGTCGCGCTTGGCCGCCTGTTCGAAGTAAGCAATTGCTTCCATGGTGCCCATCGGGCGTCTTCCCCAATGATGGCGGCCCTTCAAATACAGCGCGTACGCTTCCGGATCTTCCGAATGGCGCGCCGCCGAGGGGGAGCGGGGGCCCAGCAATTGTGGGCGCAGCTTCTCTACGATCGCAGCCGTGATCTCATCCTGCACTTCGAACACGTCCGTCATTTCCCGGTCGTACCGCTCGGACCACAGGTGATGACCGTCGTTGACGTCGATCAACTGAACCGTGATCCGGAGCCGGTTACCGGCACGCCGAACACTTCCGTCGAGGATCACACCTACATTCAACCGCCGCCCAATTTCGCGAACATCCAACCCGTGCCCGCGTACGGCGGCGGCCGACGCTCGTGCGATCACCTGCAGGTCGTCATACAGACTCAGAGCGTGGATCAGTTCCTCGGCCAGTCCGTCGCCGAATTGTTCGCCATCCCCACTCGCGCTTGCAAAGGGCAACACCGCGATCGAAGAAGCCGGACTCGTGCTGGCCCTCACCGTCTCGGGGGCGGCTCGGACGCCGCCACTGCGAAGTGCATCGAGCAGCTCCGTCATCGACTGGTAACGCTCCCCGACCTGTTTCCGCAGGCACCGCAGGATGATTTGTTCCAACCACACGGGAACGCGCGGCTGGACCCGCGACGGTGGCGGTGGATCGTGCAGCGCGATTTCGTGCATCGTCGATAGCAGGCTGGAGGCCCTGAAAGGCAGCTGACCCGTGACAGCCTCATAAAGGACCGAGCCGAAAGCAAATATATCTGACCGCCCATCGAGCGGCTCACCGCGTGTCTGCTCGGGAGACATATAGGAAACCGTCCCCACCAACATTCCCGTTACCGACTGTCCCGCATCGAGCGAATCGGCTCCCGGAGTCAGCTGTTTGGCCAGCCCGAAATCGAGAACCTTTACTTGGCCGTCGTTCGTGACCATAATGTTCGCGGGCTTGATGTCCCTGTGAATCAATCCCGCAGTATGCGCAACCGCCAGCGCGCCGGCGAGTTGGATCGCATAACCGCCGGCCTCCGAAATCGGCATGCCCTCAGGACGGATCAACTCCTTGAGCGTCTTACCCGCCACATACTCCATCACCAGGTAATCCACTCCGCCATCGCTCACCATGTCGTGCAGCGTGACAATATTCGGGTGATTCAGCTTCGAGGCCGCCCGCGCCTCCTGAAGGAAGCGTCTCTTTCGATCCGGATCGGCGACATGCGTCGCGGGCAGCACCTTAATCGCCACCGTCCGGTGAAGCCGCGTGTCGAGGGCGCGGAACACCACTCCCATGCCGCCGAAGCCGATTTCTTCAAGAATGTGGTAATGTCCAAACGCAACGCCCTTCAGATCAGGCCTCGGCGCATCTGCCGCCGTGACGCGTCCAGCGCTGCCGGTGGTCTCCTGGCCCGCAAATGCTGGTTGCTCGATGAAGCTGGCAGAGTCGCTGTGATGAGCTAGCAGCGACTCCACCTCGCGGCGCAGTTCCGCATCCCCAGCGCACGATTCTTCAATCACGGAACTGCGCCGGCTTTCGTCCGCCTCGAGAGCCTTGTGAAAAATGCTTTCGATTTTGCTCCATCGCTCAGGCTTCATCGGATTTCTTTTCGCTCAGTTCGCGCATGAGCCACGCCTTGGCCAACCGCCAATCCCGCGCCACCGTGTCGGGTGAAACCTTCAATACTTCCGCCGTTTCTTCAACGCTAAGACCGCCAAAGAAGCGCATCACTACAACCTGGCTTTTACGGTCGTCCACTTTCGCCAGCTGATTGAGAGCATCGTCTACAGCGACCAAATCAGTGGAGGGTTCCGGAGAGATTGCCAGAGCATCGTCCAATGAAATCGCTATTCCTCCATCGCCGCGTTTGTGCGTTCGCCGGGCACGGGCCTGGTCGGTGAGAATGCGCCGCATTTGTCGCGCACACAGCGCGAAGAAATGCGCCCGGTTCTGCCAGTCAATCAGCTTCAGATCGGAGAGACGCAGATAAAGCTCATTGATCAGCGCCGTCGTCTGTAGCGTATGGCCGTCGCGTTCCCGTCCCATGCAACGTCTGGCGGCCAGATGTAGTTCGCGATAAATCTGAGGAGTCAGCTTGTCCAGAGCACCTTCGTCGCCCCGGCGCCATGCCTGAAGCAGCTGGGTGATCTCGTGTCCGAAAGCGTCGGCCATCCAGAATCCTTGGGCCGGAGGAGTGGCCAATTGCCGTAAACATTACCACACTACCGGCTGTTTCAGCCCAGATCAGCCGCCCAAGAAAACTCCCTCGCGCTTACAGGTTTGCGCCGCAGTTCTCGCTATATGAAGTGAAGGCAAACATCAGGCGCGGTGAGAACGAAAACCGCGCCCCAAAATCAAAGGAGAAACGGATATGAAATCGACATTCAAGAAGGGGTACCCACGTTTTGTGGCCCTGCTCGCTGTGGGAATCATCGTGGCGATAGGAGCCGCCCATGCAAGTGGAGGGCGAGACAGTGACGGTCGACTGGCCCAAATGGCTGAATTGGAACAGCAAGTTCACGTTACCTTTCACGCGGCAGTCAGCGTGCACGATCCAGTGAATGGGGATTCGCCAGAAGTGATAACTAAGCGAATTCGTGAAGCACTCTCGATCTGGACCAAAGACGCCGACCTCACAGTTGTCAGCACTGCTGCCACGGCAGGAAATTATGTCGGCAGCGGCGATCCGGATGATCCCGCAAGTTGCCCTACCCCCTCGGGCGACACGTCCGCCACCGGTCAACAGGGCACTCTGTGCACGTTCTTCAAGTATGTTGCCGGCGGGTTGCAGGCAGCCAATAAGTTTGTCTCGCTGTCCCCGGCGTACAAAACGAAGTATGTCCCTGTAAAGGATGATGACGGCCAGTGGAAATCATCGGTGTATTTCGAATGCCATTACTTCGATGTGTCATTAGATCCAGCCACCGGCCTGCCGTCTTGGACCGCCAAGAGCCACGTAGACCTTAGCGGTGAAGCCAAGAAAATCGACGGGCGATGGTTATTGACGAAGGTCAGCTCATCCGCCGTTTCAGTTCCGGTTCCGTGAAGCAAAACACCCGATGCACGCGCTCGCCAAGGGCGCAGCGCGTGCATCGGGAATCCAACTGGCCCGCCCAGTTCCGTGAAGGAATCGTCTTGAGTCCAGACAAGAACCAATACAAGCGACACTTTTACCCGGTCTCTTGAGCCTTACTTCTTGGGCCGCGACTCCGGCGGCACAAGGCCTGCGAGGCGGTAGTACACAACGAGCTGGCCGTAGTGTTCGCCGCTGTGTTCGATGAGGCCGTAGGCTATATCGAGAACGCGCGCTTTCTGGTCAGGGAAATAAACAACCTCCGTCGCCAGGCCTTTTTCGCCTTTCGACTGGATGGCGGCTGCGCCATCGGCGAAGGATTTCTTGACGAACGCAACGATCTCGGCCTTGGACTTGTATTGGTCGCGCTTCGGATCTTCTGCCGCGGGAGGCTTCTTCCCCATCGCAGGATTAGTGAAGTAGTAGGTTGAACCTGCCGCGTGCAGCAACTGCTCGGCGAAGCTCCGTTCCGCGGGTGTCGGCTTGAAGTCATACTTGTCCTCGGGAAAATCTTCGGCCATGGCCGTCAGCTTGCGGCCAATCTCATTCCAGGAATCGAGCACGACTTTCAATTCCGGATCGGCAGGTTTGACGGCTGCATCTTTCTTCATCGCGTCCTGGGCATGGGCGGGAAATGCGAATGCCAGCAGGACGATAGCGAGAAACGGTATTCTTTTCATTTCTTTCTCCACGATTGAGTTTTGCGAATCAAAGCTCCAGCTTCTTATTTCGCCTGCGCTAGCTTCGTAACCACTGCGGCAACTTTCTCGAGTGTCTCGATCCAGCCCTCCATTTGACCGCTATTTTTTGCGCTCTCCATGGGTTCATTTCCAATGTAGGTGAGTTTCGTCTGGCCGTTCCCGAGATCCTCAAAGATGGTCACGTCGTACGCACCGTCGATAGCCTCATCTTCTATCCCTAATTCCGCAGGCTCAATCTTGTTTCCCTGCGAGTCCGAAAAGTACATGGAGGAAACGATCTTTTCTTGGGGAACAATCTCGTGGTATTCAACCGCATTCCAGCCCTCCTGCCCATCCGGCGTTCTCATGCAGAGGAGAGATTTTCCTCCAACGCGAAAATCCATTTTGCAAACAGGCGAAGTAAAACCCTTCGGCCCCCACCACTGCATCACGTACTTCGGGTCTGTCCACGCCTTCCAAACCAATTCGCGTGGGGCATCAAAAACTCTTGTAACGACCATCCGCTCAATTTCGCTAACCGTGTTTTTTATCATTTCTGACCTCCTCTTTCTTCATTTGATGAAGAACTACATCCAGCTTGTCGAAACTCTCTTCCCAGAATCGGCGGTAGCTGATCGCCCAGTCGCTGACCGTCTTGATCGCCGCTGGCCTAAGCTTGCATACACTCTCTCGTCCCCGCTTCGTCTTGATCACAATCCGCGCCCGCACCAGGTAGGCGATATGTTTTGAAATCATCTGCTGCGAGAGGGCAAACGGTTCCGTCAATCCATGCACAGAGGCAGGCCCGTGGGAGAGTCGTTCGATCATTGCCCGCCGGGTTGGATCAGACAAAGCCGCAAACGTTGTACCTAATTTATCCACAACCATATGGTAGTGGATTATCTCTCAATGTCAAGTCTGAATTCCGCGATCCCTGAAGTGGAGGGGCGATGCTATTCCGCGCGTAGTGCAATCATCGGATCGACTCTGGAGGCGCGACGCGCCGGTATTGCGCAGGCTAACCCAGACACCAAGCCGAGAAGAATGGTTCCAGCGAGGAGAATGCCAGGGTCGCGCGGGTTCACTTGTGCCCATTTCGCAATGATGTGGTTTAGGGCGAACGAAAGAGCTATACCCGCCAAGATTCCGGCGCCCAGGCTTACCGATGCCGCCCTGAAGACCATTCGCAGCACGTCCGCACGCTGCGCGCCCAGCGCCATACGAATCCCGAATTCGTTGGTCCGTTGTGCCACTGTGTAGGAGACGACGCTATGTAGTCCTACGGCGGCGAGAGCCAGGGCGAGCCAGGCAAAAATGCCACAAATCCAGGCCTCGACATGCTCCTGCTGCCATTCGGGTTCATACGTGAGGCGAGTTTCGAGATCATAAACGTCACTGATCTGATCCGGGTTAATGGCCCTCAACTGCCCGAGCACGGCATGTTGCAGCGTGAAGGGCGGAACCTCAGAGCGAACCAGAATCTCCGTGCCCTCTCCCATGCTGAATGTATAGGGCACGTAGACTGATGGTCTGGGGGCATTTCGGAGTCCATCATCGCGGGCGTCCCCGACGATGCCCACAATCTGGAACCAGGTAGCTCCGATATTTGGCGGCGACAGCACTGTGGCGGGATTGCCTTCGAGACCTCCCGATCTCAGCGAGTGCCCAATGGCATCGCCATTCGGAAAGTAGCGCTGCGCCAGCGTACGGTTGATCACGGCTACATGTGCGCCTTTGTTATTCTCGGCATCGTTCCAAATCCGCCCTTGCAGCACGGGAATGCGCAAAGCCGCAAAGTACTCCGGGCTGATCAGGTTGACCGATCCGATCTCAGACCCGCTCGAATCAAAAACCGCCCCTGCACCAGGCGCCATGGGTTTGCCCAGCACTTCAAATCCCATGGTCCATCCATTCCGCGGCGGCGTCGCATCGGTGGAAATCGCGGCTGTGATCACGCCCGGTGTCTCGGCCACTTTCTCTCGCAGTTGCTCAAAATAGGATGCACGCGCTGGCCAAGTGCCGTAGGAGCCTGCGCGTAAAGGAATTCCTATCGCCATCACGTTGTGCGGGTCATAACCGAGGGGCTGGTGGATCAGCTGGGCGAACCCCTTCATTGTGGAGCCCGCAGCTGCGAGCAACAATAACGTCAGCGCTACCTGCGCGGTGATCAGCATGCTATGGGCCTTGCGTCCGCGGACACTGCCGGCTAGGCGGCGCGCGCCAGACTGCATGATCTCCCCGATGTGCGTGCGCGAAAGTTGCAGCGCTGGCCAAAGCCCGAACAGCACACCCGTTCCCAGCGCCACCGTCACGCTGAAAAGGAGGGCCGGCAGGTTGATACGGATCATAGTCTCGGATGCGAACGTAGATTGGGGCAGCAGACTCTGAATCAGTACCAGAGCGCCGAAAGAAGCTAGAACGCCGAGCAGAGCGCCAATCACCGCGAGAAGAAGCGACTCGGTGAGCAATTGGCGAATGATCCGGATGCGGCCCGCGCCGACTGCTGTTCTCACAGCTAATTCGTGCTGCCGCGCGGTGCCCCGCGCCAGCAGTAGAATTGAAACATTTCCGCATCCGATTACGAGCAGTAACATCACCGCGCCAAAGAGCAGGTACAGGGTTCCGCCCATGGAGCCAGCGACCCAATCGTTCAGGCCCTGCACATGGATCTTGAAGACGTCGGGAAAATCATTCGGCATGTACTTGGCGAACTGTTCCACGAGGGGCTGCAGCGCGGCATCGACCGCGGCATGGCTGACGCCCGGAC
Source organism: Candidatus Sulfotelmatobacter sp. (assembly GCA_049675725.1). Taxonomy (GTDB): domain Bacteria; phylum Acidobacteriota; class Terriglobia; order Terriglobales; family Acidobacteriaceae; genus Sulfotelmatobacter. The sequence continues at coordinate 8,907 of JBAUAN010000153.1, forward strand.
GAAGGAGCAAATCAACCACAGAGGTGCGCCCCGGATCTCGCATCAGCTTTAAGGGGAGATAGACCTCACCTTCACCCCAGGTGAAGCGCGGCGACGCGACGCCCACAATCTCAAAGTTCCTGTGATCGAGTTGCAGCGTGCGGCCCACTACGTCCGGGTTGGACAAGTAATGTTTTCGCCAAAACCTGTAGGAGAGAACTGCAACCGGTCGTGGATCCTGGCCGTCCACCGCGTCGGAAGGCCAAAGTCCGCGACCCAGCAAAGCGGGCACGCCGAGATCCTGGAAATTGTTCGAGATGAGGCTCACGGCGTGCACCGTCTCCGGAAGATCTTGCCCGGTCAGCATCAGAGCGCTGTTGTCCGAAGCCAGAACGCTTTCGACCACTGGTGATTGCCGCAAGGTCTGAATTTCGGCGCCATTGAGATAGACGGGGTCCCCGGAACCCGCTACGCTGTCGACCGTGAGTCGTACGATTCGATCCGCGGCAGGGTAGGGATAGGGATGCAGCAAGACTGCATAAATCACGCTAAATACAGCGGTGGCCGCTCCAATGCCGAGCGCCAACGAGATGACTGCCGTCAGCGTGAATCCTAGATTTTTGATGAGCTGCCGTGCGGAATAGCGGAGGTCCTGAAGCAAAGTGTGCATGACCCGCTCCGAGTGGTGCACGAGATTCGCTAATAGTCTCATGGCTAACTGGACGTGTCACGGGCAAAACATTCAAAACTCCAATCTGCCAGCGTTGCCCGGCAATTTCCGCCCACGCTACACTGGAAGAGGCACCGTACTCCGAGTTGCTCCTTCAAAATGATCTCTTTCTCAAACATCAATAAGCAGTATGGCAAGCAGTTGCTGTTCGTGGATGCTTCGTTTCAGTTGAATCCCGGCGAAAAAGTCGGGCTGGTCGGTCCCAATGGGGCGGGCAAGACAACGCTATTCCGTATGGTGGTCGGCGAGGAAACTCCCGACGAGGGCACAGTCTCAGTCCCCAAAAAGTTGACGATCGGCTACTTTCGCCAGGACGTCGAGGAGATGCAGGGCCGTTCGGTCCTGGATGAAGCGATCGCAGGCAGCGGACGCGTCGGCGATCTGCACCACGAACTCGAAGCCTTGCAGCGGGAAATGTCCGACCCTGACAAGGCGGATGACATGGACCGCATCCTTGATCGCTTCGGCCACGTGCAAGAAGAGTACGAGCATTTAGGCGGCTACGCGCTCGAATCGCAAGCCCGTGAAGTGCTCCACGGTCTGGGATTTAAAGACGATCAGATTGACGGCGACGTGGGCGCTCTCTCCGGCGGATGGAAAATGCGGGTTGCGCTGGCGCGCGTCCTGCTCGGCATGCCGGATGTATTGCTGATGGACGAACCGACGAACCACCTCGACATCGAATCCATCATCTGGCTGGAACAGTTTCTAAAGTCATATCCCGGCGCGCTGCTCATGACTTCGCACGACCGCGAGTTCATGAACCGTCTGGTCTCAAAGATTGCAGAGATTGATGGCGGCGAAATCATCACCTATTCGGGGGACTACGACTTCTACGAGCGCGAGCGCGCGATCCGAGAGAGTAACCAGCAGGCAGCGTTTGCCCGGCAGCAGTCCATGCTTGCCAAAGAACAGCGCTTCATTGATCGTTTCAGGACGCACGCCGCCAAAGCGGCCCAGGTGCAGAGCCGGATTAAGGCGCTGGACAAGATCGAAAAGATCGAACTACCCAAAAAACGACAGGTCGTGAAATTCGACTTTCGTGTTCCTCCGCGATCCGGCGAACAGGTGGCCGTGCTTGAGAATCTGCACAAGAGTTACGGCCCGCGTGTGATTTACGAAGGGTTCAATCTCACCATCCGCCGCGGAGAACGCTGGGCCGTCATGGGAAGAAACGGCGCCGGTAAGACTACGCTTCTTAAAATGATTGCCGGGGCCAGTGCTCCAGATGCCGGAAGCGTGCGGCTCGGCGCCAGCCTGTATATGGGCTACTTCGCGCAGCAGTCGCTGGACGTGCTCAATCCCGATCTCACCGTCGCCGAACAGCTGCAACAGGATTTTCCCCAGGACAGTATTGGCGCGCTGCGCAACCTGGCGGGAGCATTCCAGTTCTCCGGCGATGACACGGACAAAAAGATCCGCTCACTCTCCGGCGGAGAAAAATCGCGGCTGGCCATCGCACGCATGCTCTTCAACCCGCCGAACTTTCTGGTGCTCGACGAACCGACCAATCACCTGGATCTTGCGACCAAGGAAATGCTGGTGGACGCGCTCAAGGATTTTGAAGGCACCATGATCTTCGTATCGCATGACCGCATGTTCCTTCGCGGTCTCGGCTCGCGTGTGCTGGAACTGGGCGGTGAGAGCGGCACAGACCGCCATCCCACTGTTTATCCTGGGTCGTACGTTGAGTACGTGCAGAAGCTTGGGCATGAGGCGCCGGGGATCTATTCGTAGGGCTTGCATTGTCTGCATGACCGGTGTTGTCGGAAACCAATGGACATTCGAACGGTTCGCGCCAATGGATGCCGTTCTCGCTAGCATTAAGTTTTACCGCCACCGTTATTAAGTATTAATTAAGTGGTAAGAAACGATGCCGGGCGCACAGCAGGCGAACACAACGTTCAACCAGGCCTATTTTCTGAGTTCGAAGGCGGCAAATCTGGCACGTCGTCATCATTCATCACATCCACGCTTTCAATGATGTCGTGAAATTTTTCAGGCCGCTTTAGTGGTTTGTAGAACAGGTTTGCGTAGCAAGGGTTCAAAATCCTTTTCTGTCGCAACCAGCTTTTTTGCGATTTCGATCTTGCTATCGAACACGTCGATTCTCTTGAGTTCATTCGATAATTTACGTTCTTCAATCTCCTCTTCTTTCTTTTCGTTGTCCAATTCCAGTTTCCGTGCCTCAGCTGATTGAGCTGCGGAAGAAAACTCACTCAAATCTTGTGGTGACCGCGCGCACCAGCTACCGGGTAGACCGCGGGGCCTAGGCGCCAAACCCGACGGCAATGGCGCACCCTTAGAATTTTTCCGCCGCGTCCCGCAACATGAGAATTTGCCGACAGGGTCAATGCCTGATATCACGATTTTTCGCCTAGTGACGCTTCCGGACGCAGCCAACTTCCTCAGCTTCATTGACTTGCATCACTTTCAGTCCTAAGATTTCAGCCCAATGATCGGCCAGACCATCTCGCACTATCGCATCGTCGAGAAGCTTGGCGGTGGCGGGATGGGGGTGGTCTACAAGGCGGAGGACACTGAGCTTGGTCGCTTTGTCGCCTTGAAGTTTCTTCCCGAAGATGTGGCTCAAGACCCGCAAGCATTGGAACGTTTTCGCCGCGAAGCACGCGCAGCGTCCGCCCTCAACCACCCGAACATCTGCACCATCCATGAAATCGGTAAGCACGAGGGTCAGCCATTCATCGTCATGGAGTTCTTGGAAGGGCTGACGCTCAAGCACCACATTGGTGAGAGGCCGATGGAAATCGAGACCGTGCTGTCGATCGGCCTCGAGATCGCCGATGCCCTCGATGCCGCTCATGTCGCTGGCATCGTACATCGCGACATCAAACCCGCAAATATCTTTGTGACCAAGCGAGGACACGTCAAGGTGCTGGATTTTGGATTGGCGAAGGTCATTGCCGTCCCCAGTGAAGCGGCAGGTGCGACCGCGGCATCGACAGTGGCACTCGAAGAACACCTGACCAGTCCCGGTCAAGCAGTTGGCACCATTGCTTACATGTCGCCGGAACAAGTCCGCGCCAAGGAACTCGATGCCCGCACCGATCTGTTCTCCTTTGGCGCGGTGCTATACGAGATGGCGACGGGCACGCTGGCATTTCGCGGGGAGAGTTCCGGCGTGATCTTCAAAGCCATTTTGGACGGAACGCCCACGCCGGCCGTGCGGCTGAACCCCGATGTGCCGTTAAAGCTCGAAGAAATTATCAACAAGTGTCTGGAGAAAGACCGGAACCTGCGTTATCAGCACGCTTCGGATGTTCGCACCGACCTGCAGCGGCTGAAACGGGACAGTGATTCCAGCGGTGCGCGAGCGACTCCCTCCATAGTGTCCGCGCCGAAGCGTTACACCTGGTTGCTGTGGAGTCTGGTGGGGTTGCTGGTGGTGGCGGGATTGGGGGCGTGGTTTGTCGCCAATCGCGACCGCGCAGCAGTCCAAAATCCACTTTCCAGTGCCCAGTTCACAAGGCTGGCCAATGTCAATGGAGCCAAGAGCGACCCAGCGATTTCGCCAGATGGGAACTTCGCTGCGTTCATTTCCAACCGAAGTGGCACGTTCGACGTCTGGCTAATTCAAACGAACGGGAACAGCCTGACAAACCTTACCCAAGGACGGATCGGGGACGCGCGTGCGCCGCTCCATGCGCTCGGATTCTCCGGGGACGGGTCAGAAGTGTGGACAGCGGGAACGGAAGGCAGCGCGGGAACAGAAGGCAAGAGGCTGATGCTGTGGCCGCTGATTGGCGGGACGCCCCACAATTTTCTGGAGGAAAGCGCCGCTGAAGTTGCCTGGTCTCCTGACGGCACCCGGCTGGTCTATCACACATGGCAAGCCGGCGATCCGACATTTGTGGCGGACCACAACGGCGCCAATCAACGCCTGATCCTGCAAAACGATCCCGGGTTACACAACCACTATCCGGTCTGGTCGAAGGATGGGCGCTGGATATACTTTGTGCGAGGCCGGCCCGCCACGCGTGAGATGGACCTGTGGCGTGTTTCGCCGGATGGGGGAGAAGCAGAACAAATCACGCATCTCAATACAGACATTGCGTTCCCGACACCGATCAACGAGAGGACGGTTCTGTTCGTAGCCCACAACAAGGACGGGGCCGGCCCATGGTTGTGGGCGTTCGATGTAAGAACACGAACCACGGACCGCGTGAGTTCGGGCTTGGAACAATACCGCGCACTCGCGGCTACAACGGATGGCCGGCGTCTTGCGGCAAGCGTCGTGAATCCTCAGGTCAACTTGTGGAGCGTTCCGATCACCAATCACCTTGTCGAAGAACGGGATGTCAAACCTTTCCAATTACCCACGACGCGCTCCCAAGCGCCGCGGTTCGGGGGCGAAACTCTATTTTATTTGTCTTCGCGAGACGGGGCGGACGGAGTGTGGAGCTACCGCGATGGAAACGCGCTGGAGATCTGGAAGGGCTCTGAAGGAGCACTGCGGACGCCCGCCGCTGTGTCTGCGGACGGGAGCGGCGTTGCATTTGCGCTGAGGCGAGACGGCAAGCAACAAATGCATTTAATGTCAGCGGATGGAACAAGGGTCCACCCGCTTTCGAGCGATGTTGATGTTCGCGGTGCGGCTTCCTGGTCTCCCGACGGCAAATGGATTGCCGTGGCCGGCAGTGACCGCGAGGGATTGGGCCTATTCAAATTTCCTGTTGACGGCGGCTCACCGATTCGGATTGCAATAGGGCCGTACCTTGATCCTGTTTGGTCTCCACGTGGGGACCTGATTGTGTATAGCGGGCCGCAGTTGTTCACGCTGGCACCTCTGATGGCAGTGCACGCGGACGGTACGCCGGCGAAGCTGCCGGAGATCAAAGTCCAGCGCGAAGGTGAGCGGGCCCGCTTTCTACCCGACGGCACAGGACTGGTTTACATGCAGGGGAATACGCTGGCGGAGCAGGACTTCTGGCTCCTCGACCTTAGCACGATGCGCTCGCGGCGTTTGACTCGATTGAGCAGTTCAGCGGTAATGAGGGCCTTTGATATCACTCGCGATGGCAGCCGAATTGTATTCGACCGGTTAACCGAAGATTCCGACATATTTCTCATTGATCTTAGGACCGATCAAGGTCGTCAGTAGGCTGCAGCAGATCGAAGTGCCCGCGAGCTAAAACCATCCATGAGAGCGAGACTGAGAACTCTTCGGATGAGGATCGACCTTTCCTTGAAAATGCCTTTGCACGTTACGGATGGCCGGAGGTTTCCATCTTCGGCACGCGAGGCTGTGCCCCCGTTCATCGACTACAGCTCTTCGGGACCGTGCGAACACGATGCGAAGCGGGAAAGAACTGCAACGAAGGACTACAATTCCGGCGAAGGAGAGCGGCCATGTATTTACTCAAGCTGTGCATTTTTACGCTAGCCGTCACGCTGGCTGGCTCCATGACGGTGGGAATGTTGAACGTACGGATCCAGGAATACGAGGTGCCGACGCCGAAGTCGCGGCCGCACGATCCGGCACTCGCGCCCGACGGCTCGCTTTGGTACACCGGACAGGGGGCGAACAAGCTGGGTCGACTCGATCCGAAGACCGGAGGCTTCAAGGAATATTCCTTGAAGACACCCAACTCCGGTCCGCACGGGCTGGTTGCCGATAAAGAGGGCAACATCTGGTTCACCGCGATCTCCGCGGGTTACGTCGGCAAGCTCGATCCGAAGAGCGGCGAGATCGTCGAATATCGCCCGGCCGATGGCACCAAAATCGACCCGCACACGCCGGTATTCGACCACGATGGCATTCTGTGGTTCACCAACGAAGAGACCAACTACATCGGGCGTCTCGATCCAAAAAGCGGGAAGATGATCCTGGCCAAAGTGCCTACCGCGCACGCTGTGCCCTACGGCATCGTGATCCTGCCGAATCACACGCCAATCTTTTGCGAGTTTGGCGCCAACAAGCTGGGCACGATTGACCCGAGCACGATGAGAATCCGCGAATACAGCTTGCCGGCGGCAGGCGCGCGCCCGCGGCGGATTGCGCTGGCACCGGACGGCTCCATCTATTACACGGACTTCGCGCGCGGCTATTTAGCGCATTTCGATCCTTCTGCAGGAAGACTGCTGAAAGAATGGCCGTCACCGGGCGGCTCGGAGTCGGAGCCCTATGGAATCGCGATCACCAGCGACGGCGAGGTCTGGTATAGCGAATCTGGGGTGAAGCCCAATACTCTGGTCAGGTTCGATCCCAAGTCGGAGAGCTTCAGTACGAAGCCGATCCCATCCGGGGGTGGCGTGGTCCGCAATATGGTGGCAACTCCGGATCGGCGGCTGTATCTGGCATGCAGCGGAGTGAACAAGGTCGCCGTAGTGGGACCTGAACAGCAATGAGCCGGGGACACGGGAATTTACGCACTCCGGTTCACGCCTCAACGGCGGGGCGGAAGCGCCAGTAAACGCAGTAGCGCTGGTTGAACAGGCGGTAAAAAGGACTGAGAGTGACATCCTCGGGACGGCCCGCGCCCACGGTGCGAAAAGTGAGCGCTGCATCTTTCTGGCCGACTGTTTTCTGGTTGACTGGCCTGCCGACTGGGGCACTGACCGGTTGAATCCATTTGTCGAGGGTGTTGCGATCGCCAGCGAGTTCTGGCACGGGGATGGCGGGAAAACCTCCGTGCAGAAATTTGTCGTCAGAATAGATGCGCTTCGAGTCGAGGTTCTCGGTGCCGAGTTCGCCGGCGAGCACCAGCGGGCCGTACATAATGGCGGCTAGCGTGGGTTCATCGGGAATGGCCTGCAAATGCAGGCGCATAGGGAGCTTCACATCCACGCGGTCGCCATTTTTCCAGGTGCGGTCAATTTTCGCGTAGCTGGAGGGTTCCAACTTTTGTTTTGGCTCGAAACGCTTACCGTTGACCGTCACGCTGGCTTCGTCGGCCCAGTAAGGAATGCGCACGTTCAATGCGAAGCGAGCGGGCGATTTCGTCTGAATGATCAGTCGAGTCCCGGCTTCCTCGGGAAAGCGAGTTTCCTGCCGGATGACAACGCCTCTTTCCCGCCAATTGACTTCAGAAGCGAAAAATAAATTCACCCACAGCGACTGCTCATTGTGAAAATAGAATCCCTCGCCGAGCTTCGAGAAATTTTCCAGGCCGGTACCGCAGCAACAGAAGAAGCCTTCGTGCGGAACGAAGTGAACTTTCCACTGGCCGGGTAGCATTCCGAGGTAGTAAAGCGGCGAGCCATTCGCTGGATTGGGAGTGGCGAGGATGTGGTTCAGAAAAGCGCGCTCGTAATAATCAGCGTATAGCGGCTCGGCCCCCCAAGTGAAGAGCTGGCGGGTGAGCTTGAGCATGTTATACGTGTTGCAGGTTTCCTGCGAGCGATCGGTAAGCTCGGAGGCGAGCACGTCGGGAGGCGTGCGGAAATGTTCGCTGGCGCTGTTGCCGCCGGTGACGTAGCTGCGATGCAGCGCGACCTGCCGCCAGAAGAATTGCGCCGCGTCGCGGTACTGCGGGTCGTCGGTGAGTTCGAATTCGCGGGCGGCGCCGATGAACTTGGGGATCTGGGTATTGGCGTGGAGGGTGGTGAGGGTATCGCGCCCCTGCGCGGCGGGATCCATGACCGCGTGATGATCGAAGCGTTTCGCAACCACCAGATAACGGGGATTTCCGGTGATGGCAGAGAGGTTAGCGAGAACCTCGTTCATGCCGCCGAATTCGATTTGCAAGGTGCGCTGCATTTGTTCTTCCGGGAGCCGGCCGGTGCGCCAGTCCGTCCAGGCAGCCATGCCTTCGAGCACCTGAAGCGCCTGCGGATTCTGCATGTGCTGGTTGACATCGAACAAACCAGCCATGATTTTATGCAGCGCATACCAGAGGACCGCGGCCGGACGGCCCTGTTCAAGATCGTCAAAGCCCGATTCAAGGAACGCGGAGAGATAGCCCTTGTCGCCAAGCTGCGCCTGACATTTCGCCAACTCCGACACCATGACGCCGGCCTTCGTCTTGAGGCGGACGTCGCCGGTGGAGGCGTACATCTGGCTGCAAGCGGAAAGAAAGTGGCCGACATAATGGCCACGCCATCCGTTGGTGGGAGACTCGCGGTTATAGAGCGGCTCGGCCGACGACGGAAGTTTCGCGTTGACGCGGAAGTTATGCAGCAGGCGGTCCGAATCAAGAGCGAGGAGATAGTTGAGAGTTTGTTCGCGCATCCGGAGCAGATCGGGATCGAGGATGCTGACATCTTCAAGTCGAAATGGGATGGCGGCGAGGGTGGGAAGTGACTGCGTACTCTGCGGGTCGGTGCCGGGCAGATTCACGCCGGGCAGATTCAATGGATCAAGCTTCGATGAATCAAGCGTCGATGGATTATGCGCGAGAACCGCATCATGACCTATACGTGGCGTAAGCGCTCTGGCGGCCGCTCCTGTCGCGGCAAGGGCGGTGCCGCCGTACAGTATGCGGCGCAGAAAATCACGTCTGATCATGGAAATATCCTACCACCGGCCGACGGAACTTTGACCGACGCACGTACTCCGAGAATGGGCCTCGGAAATCCCCGCGTCCCGCCGCCGCGGCTCGAGTGCGGGGGACGAACTCGAGCAAACCAGAAAGATTATCCGCGACGTTTCGCAGTCCGGCTGCAGTTTGTAGACAGCCACGCGTTACCGCAGGGAAAACAAGTGCCGGCATCCATGACACACATGTGGTCGCTGATCGGGTTTCGGGAAGGCGCGGGTCCGGCTGCTGAGTGAATCTGTCTCTGCGCGCAAAGCGATTAGCGTCCGCCTTTGCAATTGGGCAAGCGGAACGAACCGATCCTGGTCCGGTAGCCGGTGTCGCCTGCCTTAAGATAATCGCCGACATACCAGAACGTACAGTCATCGCTCGGATCCAACGCCGTCGTCGTGTAATCTTCCCAGCGTAGAGTGTTCGTCTGCGACGCTTCACCTGTCGCAAGTACGGACTCGTGCAAGGTGAACAGGCCCTTTGGATCGCCAGCACGGCGCGCCGCGAAGCGTTGCCCGGCAAAGTTTGGTAACCCGCCAAACGAGTATCCGACGCCGATGTCACCTTTCCGGTCCATCGCGATGCTGGGCATCCAGCGGTAGAACCCTTCCGGGGCATAGGTGCCCTGCTGATATAGCTCTGGATCACCCTTTTTGTCGAGGCGGAACTCGTACCAGCGCACGCCTCCGCCGCTTTCGGTGGCGACCGAGTGCGCTGCAACGATTGACTCGTGTCCCCCAAATTTGCGGTAGACGAGTCGCTGCATGAGCTTGTCGCCCTGGACGTCGAGCCGGCGTTCCGTATTAGGTTGGGGCACGCAGCTCGACAACTGCCCATCGCACAGGTAGTGATACGGCGCAACCTTGAGCTTCACGGGACCGTCCGCCTTCGTGTTGGCTGGATGATTCCAGTCGACGTGAACTTTCCAGTAGTAGATGCCGTCGTCGTCGAAGATCTTTTTGAGCTGCGTGCCACCAGCCGCCATCATGATGTTCGGCGCTCCCGCTGGCGGTGCTGACCGGCCATCGATGTCGGCGTTATTCAGGAAGTTCACGCCGTCGATCACGATGCACTGTTCGGTAGCGGCTTGTCCTGCCAGCATCTTGGCGCGATCCGCAATGCATACGTGCTTCTGAATTACGTCGTCCCCAGTGCTGGTTGGGACGTAGTAGCCATCCGTCCACACGGCCGGACGCGGGTAGTCCGGAAATAAGTTCCGCTCGAACGCGTAACGGTAGTACGTACCGAGCGGGTCCGGACCTGTGCTGACCGCATAACACATTCCCCAAACTCCCTCCTTCGCTTCCGGCGGTCTTTGCCCGCGCTGCGGTGGAGGGGGCGGCTGCGGCGGATTTGGGGGAAGCGCTGCAGCGGCGCCGGGTGACGATGCCTCACCGGCCTTCGCAAGCTGCCCAGGCGGGGCTTCGCCGCGAGCCGGGTCGGGCTTTTCTGGAAAGTCGCCGGGCGCAATTCGAGAAAACATCGGCATCACGATCAGCCATCGACCGGCAAGCTGGTCGTAGCGAACCACCGCGTCACCATTGTTGCGCGCCTCACACACGCCGCCGAAACCGGCCCACACGGACTTCGTGGCCACCGCTCCATACAACACGGTTCCGCTCCTGTCGTACTTCTTGCGCCTCTTCGAATAAACTGCGATTCTGGAATTGACAGTCTGCACGATGTGATCCGGGCCGACAGCCAGGCTGTTGTCCGACGGATTCCGGAAGGTGGTTGTGCCTTGCGGCCCCTCGAATCCGGCGCCCAGCCCGTCGAAGCTGTCGAGCAGAGGCGCCGCTGGCCGAGTGCCCTGGGAACGTTGCTCAACGGCGATGCCGGCAGGACTCAAAGATGGCGGCGGCGGTGGTGGGATGACTTCGGCGGGCGTTTTTTCTTGCTCACTATCTTGACCATCGAGTGAGCCACCGGGTGAGGCGCCGCACCCCGCTCCTTTGCAATCAGCCACCACCGTTCCCTCGGTCGACCCTCTCTGCGACGCAAGCGGCGGCGAAACATCGTGTCTCATGGCTCGGTGAACGACTACTGCGCCCACCAGGGGCCTTTCCCCTTGGTCATTGCTAGCTCGCGATTGCAGTTGGCCCCCGCTCGCTAAAACAAGAAATACGACCCCAACTTTGATCGCCTGGCCGACGAGGTAAATGACGTGCTCGCGGAGGGATTCGTCGCTTGTTTTCTTTGCAACTTTTTTCGGGGCTTTCGCATTTCTTTTCTTTGCTGCCGTCATTGTGAATTTCCTGGAATTCTGACTTATACACGAGGAACATCCTAAACCACCCTTCGACTCCGCTTTGGGCACGGGGTACGGCTGGGCGGTAGCGGCCTGGTTCGCAGATTTCTACCACCAAGGACACCAAGGTACACGACGGAATCCTGTCCACTACCGGCCACGCCCGCAGTCAGAGCTTTTCTGGTTCCCGGCGCGGGTTCGGCTGTAGGTGGTTCGACTGTCCGGAGTTCGGGTCGACCTCTGGTTCCTCACCGCGATAGACCCGCGAAATGCCGCGCACCATGCGGCGCATGGGGAGATTGCCTTTTTCGTCGGCGAAGAGAATTTCTCCCGCACGGCTGCCACGGTAATACCAGCGTTTGAGCAGGGCGAGATGCTCCATGGTTTCGAGCGCGGGCTTCGGCCTGACTAGCGGAAACGATTCCAGGACTTCTTTTATTCGCGACTCCATGGATTGTGACTTTGCGTGATCCGCGGGTTGGATGCTGAACGGGATCGGTCCAGAAATGGCGCACCGTTCTACGCGAAAGAAAGTGACTGAGTCGGGGATGCGGGCCGGCTGAATCATCAGCGCGGAAAGGCGGTCGAGGCGGTGGATTACGTCGGGAAGCTGGCTGAGGATCGGCTTCAGTTTTTCCAGGCGCGCGTGAATGGCTGCGGCGTCTTCAAAGGCCAAACTGGTTGAGGCGGCGTCGCGCTGGGCGGAGAATTCGCGGAAGAGAGACTCGCCATTCGAGTCGAAGTAGGATTGAACGCGATGCACTTCGGCGGCGTAGTCGTCGTTGGTGCAGCCTTTGAAGCACGGGGCCAGGCACATTTTCATTTCAGAATAGATGCAGCCGGGGAACTTGGGATCGGGATGCAAGTCGTCGACGCAGCGGCGCATTTTGAAGAAGTCGAGGGAATCGTTCATGAACTTTTCCGCAGCGGTGCGCGAGGCGAAGGGGCCGTAGTAGAGATTGCGTCCGCTGAGCCGGCCGAGGCGGGATGTGATGGAGGCGCGCGGGAATTCGTTTTCGAGATGCAGCTTTACCAGCGGCGCGAAGCGGAAACGAAGGCGATTGGCATACGTTTTCGGAAATGCCTCGCGGAGGGTAGTGTAGAGAACGAAGCCGGATTCGAAGTCGGACCCTGTGGGTGTGTATTCAATGACGCAGACACGGTCGCGCAGGTTGAGTTTCTTCGTGCGCTCTTCCACGGGGCCGAGCAGACGCTGCAGGCGACGGCGCAGATTGGCGGTCTTGCTGACGTAGGGCTCGGATCGCGGATCGGCTCCGCGCAGGAGGAAAACGGCGGGAGCGGCGGGGACGGACGCGAAGATTTGGGAGTCTCGCTCGGGAGCGAATTCCAGGCGCTCGGTCAGCACGAAATCATTGTAATGACCTCTTCACCACGGAGTCACAGAGACACGGAGAATTCCTACCGGAAGCTGGCGCTGCGGTATTTGAGGCGGAAGTCGGTGCCGTCGAGTGTGATGACGCGGCACATTTCGTGGAGACGCGAGCGCATGCGCTCGCCGATGCGGTCGCCGAGGGTCTCGGCGCGCGCGGCGGCCCTGGCGGCGGAGTAGGAACCTGTCGCACTCGCCGCTGGCTGATCTTCGAAGTTGGTTGTGATGATAGTCGTGCGGTTGTCGTTATAGCGGGTGTTGAGGATGAGGCTCACCGTATCCCAGACCCATTCCGTGGGCTTCACCGCGCCGAGTTCATCGAGGACCAACACTTCCGTATCGAAGACAGGGCGAAGCACATCCAATTCCGTGGTTTGAACCGCGGCGTTGTAGGAGTTCTGGATTTGCTTCAGGAGTTCGCGATAGTCGTAGAAGAGGCAAGGGACGCCTTTGTTGAGAATCAAGTTCTTGATGATGCCGACGCCAAGGTGAGTTTTGCCGGTGCCGATTTTTCCGATGACGAGCAGGCCCCGATCGCCGTGCGGGTCATATTTCTCGGCGAACGCGGAAGCCATAAAATGCGCTTCGGCGAGAGAAGGACTTGCTCCAGGAAAGTCGGTGTCGTAGTTGGCGAGTTCGCAATGTTCGTAGCGTTTGGGGATACGCGCGGCGGAGAGTAGGGTCTGTTTTCGCGCTTCCAGCTGGCAGTCGCAGCGGGTGACGCGACGGTCTTTGGTTATTTCAAGGGGCGCGGTGGGCCCGGCGGAAACCGTCTTCCAGCCGCTACCGCCGCACAATGGACAGGCGTCTAGGTTAGCCTGGGTCAGCGAAGCTCTAATCGGGGAAACTCTGTCCACGGATACTTTGCTCACTCAAATCTTACTCAAGATCGACAACAGTGGCTTCTCTAGACTCTGCACTGTCGACCCGGTGTCGCGCAAGTCTTAAACCTGTGGCGCCTGTGTACATCCTGTGTAGCGCCGGCGGGGGCTGTGGATGGCGGAGGAAAACGGGGACTGACCGAGGCTTCCCGGCGGAATCGGCAGGGCGGCGGGGCGAAAGTGGGCTCCCAAAGCCCCAATTCGGGCGGTGACGGTGCAAAACAGGCTTCCGGCGCGGATTTTCACAGTTGACAATCTGCCGGGAGGGAGGAAAATACAAACCGTCAGGTTTCCCAACTCAGGCACAGCTTATTCCTCCCGGTGTGCGCTGGGCACGAAAGAGACCTGCGAGGAGAAACTATGAACAAAGCCGATCTGGTTGACAGAATCGCAGGCGCTTGTGAAATGAGCAAAGCGTCGGCTACAACTGCGATTGACACCGCTGTGGACAGCATCACGGCTGCGCTGCGGAAAGGCGATCGGGTAGCACTAATTGGTTTCGGAACATTCTCGGTATCGCAGAGAAAGGCCCGGAATGGACGCAACCCGCAAACGGGCGCTACGATCAAGATCGCTGCCCGGAAGGTGGCGAAGTTCACTCCAGGGGCCGAACTGAAGAAAGCGGTTAACAAGAAGTAACCGTGGATTCGGAATTGTCGATTGAAGAAGACGGCAGGGGGTCGGCCCTGCCGTTTTTGTTGGCGCGTACACCGCGCCTCGCTTGACCCGCCGCCGACTGAACCCGAACGTTCCAGTTTGGCCACGTGCCGGTTGAAGGCAAGAAGCCGTGGAGCGCTGTGCGGTTGTCGCGATCAGGCTTACTTTCTTTTTGGGAACTGCATGGTGCGAATCACTCCTTCGCCTTCTTTGACAAAGATCAGTTGATTTGCTTTCACATCCTTGATGGTATCTACCTGGCCGCTGGGCCAGCGGATTTCGAGCAGATCGACTAACTCGGCATTCCCCAGGCCGAAGTGAACGCGCAGGTCGTTTTGTGAGATGTAGCTGCCGCCGCTGCGGACTTCGTCAATCTGCCGGTGGGGCTTGGATTCGCCGGGGACGTGGGTGACGCAAGCGATGCGAGCGCCGATGCCGCTGCGGTTGGACTTAGTGCCGATGGTGCGCACTTTAATCCAGTTGTTGGCGAGTTTGGAATCGCAGCGAAGAAGCTGCGGATAATCATTCATCGTGTTGACGACGACGTCGATGTCGCCATCATTGTCGAAGTCGCCGAAGGCGCAGCCGCGGCACGCGGCGGGATCGGAAATTCCTGGACCAACCTGTAGAGAAATGTCTGCGAAGCGGCCGTTGCGCAGGTTGCGATAGAGGAGCTTGCGTTGGGCGTATCGGGCTTCGGTTTTCAGCTGCTCGACTTCGGGGTATACGTGGCCGTTACAGATCAGAATGTCAGGCCAGCCGTCGTTATCGAAATCAAAGAAACCGCAGCCCCAGCCCAGAAACTGAGTGTGCGCTCCCAGACCCGCGGTGAAGGTAGCGTCTTCGAAGTTGCCGCCGCCGAGATTGTGGTAGAGCGACGGCGTATCGCCGGCGAAATTCGTTTTGAGGATATCGAGGTTGCCGTCGAGATCGTAGTCGGCGGCGGCGAGTCCCATGCCGGCCTGCGGTTTGCCGTCGGGACTGAGCGCGCAACCTGCTTCGATGGCGACGTCTTCAAACTTGCCGTTTTTCTTATTCTGGTAAAGGGCGCTGGCGGTCGAATCGTTGGCAACATAAATGTCGGGCCAGCCGTCGTTGTCGAAATCTGCGGTGAGCACGCCCAACCCGTAAGTGCCGTTCGCGCGGAAAATCCCCGCGGCTGCGGAAACATCGGCGAAAGTGCCATCGCGGTTATTGTGGTAGAGAATATTTTTGCCGCCTCGCAGGCCGGGCGGTCCGCAGGCCACGAGCACTCCCTTGTATAGACATGGACCTGACTCCGGCACGGGAGCGGTCGCGAGATCCATGTCGATGTAGTTGGCGACGAAAAGATCGAGGTGACCGTCGCGGTCGTAGTCGACGAAGGCGCAGCCGGTGTTCCAGCGCGTGCCTTTGCCCGCCACGCCTGCCTTTTGGCTTACATCGGTGAAAGTGCCGTCGCCGTTGTTGTGGTAGAGAACATTTTTTCCGTAGTACGTCACGAAAAGATCTTCCCAACCATCGTTGTCGTAGTCGCCGATGCAGACTCCCTGTCCCCAACCGGAGTGTGCGACTCCGGCTTTTGCAGTGACGTCAGTGAAAGTGCCGTCGCGATTGTTGCGGAAGAGATGTGAAGTCGGCTCGGCGCCCGCGGGAAAACCTTCGAGGCGCGAACCGTTCACCAGAAAAATGTCGAGCCAGCCGTCGTTATCGTAATCGTAAAAGGCGACGCCGCAGCCGGTAGTTTCGAGCAAATACTTGTTTTTGTGCTCGCCTCCGAAGATGGTTTTCACGTTCAGGCCAGATTCGCGAGCCACGTTGAGAAAGCTGACGCCCGGGTCGTCGAGCTGCGGGGCGGGATTCTCCGCAGCAGCTTTTTGATCCACGTGAGAACTCGGCCACAACCAGCGGGGACGGGCCAGCGCGAGGACGCTCTCCAGCTGCAGCACCAGGGCTGAGCGGCTCAGGGATTTCAGGAACGCGCGGCGTGAAGGGAACAAGAGGGGCTACCCGGTCCACTCGGATGTGTGAGACTTGTTCTGTTACTTCTACTTCTTATATGCAGGGACGCGGGACTTTGCAAGGAGTGGTGCTGGAGAGTGCAATATAAAATGGCGGAGTTGAAGGCAAAGGTGCAGGTGTAGGAGCTCTCGTTTTCGTGGTACGGCAGTTCGGTCCCGCAGTAGTTAGGAGAACGATTTTCTAGGGCAGAATCGCCAACCCATCTCCAAAGAAAACCCAAAAATCTGAATGCTGGCGATGCTATGATGCCCAGCGACAGAGTTGGCACACTCTTCGAAGGGTGGATTTCAAACTATGGCGCTTGCAGCCCCCAATAGTTCTGCGTCTGGCTCCACGTCGATTTCTCAGAACGGATCCTCCTATACGGGACCGCTGGCGGTCGTGACCACATTGTTTTTCATGTGGGGCTTCCTTACTTGTCTGAATGACATTTTGGTGCCGCACCTGAAATCTATTTTTGACCTGAATTACAAGCAGTCCCAGTTTATTCAGCTTGCATTCTTTGGAGCGTATTTCGTTTTCTCATTTCCCGCGTCCAAAATCGTTGACTGGATTGGCTATCAGCGGTCGATGGTGGTGGGCCTGCTTACCGCGGGCCTTGGGGCATTCCTGTTTGTGCCAGCAGCTAGTGTGCCGTCGTACCCACTATTTCTGGGCGCACTCATCGTTCTGGCAGCTGGCATCACATGTCTGCAAGTGGCTGCGAATCCATACGTCACAGTACTGGGCAAACCTGAGACCGCATCAAGCCGCCTCAATTTGACGCAGGCATTCAACTCACTGGGAACCTTTCTGGCGCCCTTCTTCGGTGGCTTATTTATCTTGAGTGTAGCCCCCAAGGCCATTGAAGAGATACGCGCCCTGGCACCTGGTGCCTTGCAGGCCTATCGCTTGCATGAAGCCGCAACGGTGAAAACGCCCTATGTGGGCTTGGGAATCGCGCTTGTGGTGCTCGCGGTGGCCATCGGAAGCTTCAAGTTGCCGAAGATCCCTCAGGCTCAGCACCAGATCGGTGAAAAAGTAAGCGACTCGATCTGGAAGCATCCAAACTTGATCCTGGGAGCAATCGGCATCTTCGTCTATGTCGGCGCCGAGGTTTCCATCGGAAGCTTCTTAGTGAACTACTTCACTCAACCTGAAATTGGTGGCCTGACGGAACAGATCGCCGCCGGGTTCGTCGCCCTGTACTGGGGTGGCGCGATGGTCGGTCGGTTTTTCGGCTCGGCGCTGCTGAGCGGTGCAAAAGCGGCGTATATGGGTCTTGCGTCGGTTGGAGGCGTTCTGCTCTTTCTCGTCTCGTCGTGGGTCGCCAGTACTTGGGCTGACAAACTCGTTGCCCCGGTTGGGCATTTCGGCCTCGTGGCTTTCTTGTGGGTGATCGTCTCGATCCTCGTACATGCCCGCCCGCTGTTTGCTCTGGTCGCTGTGGTGGCAGCTGTCCTTGGAATCGGAACGGTTGCTCGCGGCGGTCGTCTAGCTCCCACAACAGGGCTGCTGCTTGGCATTTGTGCCGTCTGTGCGGCCGCACTTGTCGCGATCTCCATGCTGACGACGGGACACACTGCGATGTACAGCATCATCCTGGTCGGATTCTTCAATTCCATCATGTTCCCGAGCATTTTCACGCTGGGTGTGGCGGAACTCGGGCCCCTTACCGGGGATGGTTCCGGAGTGATGATTATGGCGATCGTGGGCGGAGCGCTGATTCCAGTCGCCCAGGGCACGATTGCAGATCGCATCGGGATTCATCACGCCTTTTTTCTCCCGGTGATCTGCTACCTCTACATTCTGTTCTTCGCGCTGAGCGGATCGAAACCTAACAGCGAGCGGTACGCGAAGGGATGATGGATCGCCGACCGCAAGAAAGTTACGGCGGTGATGCCAACGTCTCGGGAGTTCACTTAGACCGGTGGTTGCGGCTTCCATGAGGCGCGACCGCCGAAATCTGAAATTGACTCATGGCTAAAACCAAGAGAATCGGCGCCGGATCGACGGTGGTGACGCTCAAGGCCGTGGCTGAGCATGTGGGTCTGACTCCCGGCACGGTTTCCGCCGTGCTCAACGACTCGCCCTCGGCCCGCTCTATTCCGCGAGAGACCAAAAATAGGATTCATGCTGCGGCGAAAGCGCTGAACTACCGGCCCAATTTCTTTGCCCGGACCTTGCGCAACAAACGGACCTACACGATTGGAGTGATCGCCGAGGAGATCGGCGATTCTTACGGCTCCATGGTGATTAGCGGGATTGAGGCGCACCTGAGAAAGATGGACTATTTTTTTCTTACAGTGGCAGCCCGGCATGACCAGAATTTGTTGGTCCAGTATTCCGAGCTCTTGTTGCAGAGGGGAGTCGAAGGGTTCATCACGGTGGACACAACTGTTCTTGAGGCGCCTTCTCTGCCGATGGTAGCGGTTGCAGGGCACCAGAAACTGAAAGGAGTCACGAACGTGGTGCTGGATCATGTGCGAGCGGCTACGCTGGCGCTTAATCATCTGACCAGCCTCGGGCATCGGCGAATCGCTTTTATGAAGGGTAATCCGTTGAGTTCGGACTCCACGGACCGGTGGAAAGCGATTTGTGAGGTCGCGAGGAAAATCGGCGTGACGATAGATCCGGAATTGACGGTGCAGATTGACATGGACGATCCAACACCACAGCTTGGCTATCCTTTCGCGAAACAGTTATTGGGGCGCAACAAGCCATTTACGGCGCTGTTTGCTTACAATGACATCTCCGCGATGGGAGCGATTCGTGCGTTGCAGGAGCAAGGCCTGCGGGTGCCACAGGACGTTTCAGTGATGGGCTTCGACGATATTCCCGGCGCAGCCTTCAACACTCCGACTCTCACCACGATCCGGCAACCTCTGGCCCGCATGGGGCAAGTGGCGGCGCAGACGTTGCTGGAAAGAATCGCAGGAAGAGTCGACTACCCTCCGGAGATCGCGATTGAGCCGGAACTGGTAGTACGCGAATCTACTGTAAAGGCTCCGTGCGCCTAGGAGAACGTTGGGGCGACTATTCCACTGTTTTTGAATGCAGCGCCGAGGGCCCGTCATGAGTGTCTCTCCGATACCGCAGGCCGCGGATTCTTCGCGACCCCTCACCGTGGCGGCGCATGCGGCATTCGTTCCCATCGGAATCGTGACGGTGCTGCTGGGACCCCTGCTGCCGACACTTTCGGCGAAATGGTCGCTCGACTACGCGCAGGCAGGTTCGCTGTTCACGGTGCAATTTCTGGCGTCGACCGTGGGCGTGACGCTCTCTGGATTTTGGGTATCGCGCTGGGGATTTCGCTTCGCGATCAAGGCGGGGCTGCTGGCGATGGCGGTGGGAGTGGCAGGGTTGCCCTATAGTTCGCGCGTTTGGGGATCGGCTTGCATTGGGCTTTACGGCTTGGGTTTTGGAATCGCAGTCCCAGCAGCGAACTTGCTGGTGGCCGAGGTGCATCAGCTCCAGCGCAGCGCGGCTCTGAACCTGCTGAATTTCTCCTGGAGCGTGGGGGCGGTGGCGTGTCCATTTCTGGTGGCCGCGGCCGTGCGTGCGCACCACGTACCGCTTCTGCTGGCGGCCTTTGCCGCGCTCTTGTTTTTTGTGACGCTCGGCATTGCGGCCATGCCTTCGCGCATCGTGGAACCGCGCGCTGGCCGCGGGAATGAAGCTCCGCGGGTTGCGTCCGTTGATTTAAGTAAGTCCTGGAGAAGCAGCGCTTGGAGAAGCAACTCTGTCGTGTTGCTCGCTTCACTTTTCTTCCTCTATGTGGGCGTGGAAAACTCCGTCGGAGGCTGGATTGCCTCCTACGCGAAGAGTCTGGGCACGTTGTCACTGGGATTGGCTTTGATGAGTTCCTCTTTTTTTTATTCGGCGCTGATGGTGGGGAGATGGCTGGCCTCGCTGGTGCTGAAGAGAGTCGATGAGGTCACGCTGGCCCGCGGCGGACTCTTGACGGCCTGCGCGGGAATGGCGTGTTTACTCTTGTCTCACACTTCCCTCGGCGTGTTGGTGGGCACGAGCGTCACGGGCCTTGGCCTGGCGGCGGTTTATCCTATTACGATTTCGCTGTTGTCTCGAGAATTCGGGGACGGCGCTTCGCAGATGGGTTCCGTCATGTTTACCATGGCAAATCTTGGAGGCGCGTTTTTGCCATGGCTGGTGGGCTACTTCTCGAGTCGATTCAGCAGCGTGCGAGCTGGGATGGTGGTTCCTTTGATTGCAGGAGCTGCGATGTGCGGCTTGTATCTGATGAACTGGAGCGCCAAGCCAGTGCAGGTTACGACTTAGCCAGCCTCGCTGCCAGACGCCACAAACGTACCAACTGGTAAAACGGAAACAGCGGCTCGGGCAGACGAACCGATTTCCATTCTCCGGGCCCGGGTGTGAAAGCCAGCCGTTGCAGGAAGCGAACGCGATCTGCCCTTCGCTCGCGCAGGCGCATCATGAGACGGAAGTAGGACAGGGACTCTACATTGGGCAACGCCTTGCCGAGGGTCTGAGGGGCAATCTCATCCGCCAGCGCAAGGGCAGCGGGATCGGCGGACAAACTTTTGTCGGCAGCGGCGGGAATCGCGGTTTCCAGCATTCGATTCGTCAGGAGCAGTGTGAC
This sequence comes from Candidatus Sulfotelmatobacter sp., assembly GCA_049675725.1. GTDB lineage: Bacteria > Acidobacteriota > Terriglobia > Terriglobales > Acidobacteriaceae > Sulfotelmatobacter. The sequence goes on from JBAUAN010000153.1 coordinate 29,882, forward strand.
CCGCAGGATACGCACGATGCCGAGCGACTGCGCGTTCTCTACAATCGAGTTCCAGTTGAGAGTGGGCAATTTCAGAAGGTGCGCGATATCGCAGAGCCAGATCAATCTCCCCCAGACGTGCTTGGCTGCGTGCAGCGACAGAATCAGGAACAGATCCTCCGGCGAGGGCGTTTTCATATTTCGTCCCGCGACGTTTACTTTGATGGCGCGGCGAAACAGGCCTTCCATTTCGAAATCAACCGCATAGAAACGCGGCTGCAGAGCCCACTGCACTTCCAGCAGATTGCGCCCCAGAGCGCTGTCGAACGCGCACTCGTAGCCGGACGCGAGATAGGCGCGCTCCTCGGCCTCATTGAGCAGCATATGCGGCGCATATCCCAGAGCGTGCAACGCGTGCTTGATAAGCGACAAGTCTCCCGGTCGTATCAGGAGATCAATATCGCCTGCTTGCCGCAGCGCGATGTCGCCATACAGCGTCTCGGCTAGGGCTACGCCTTTGTAAGGCATAATGTCGATTGCCAACGCGTCGAGGTGATCGAGGATGCGGATCAGTTCGCGCGTGAGAAACAGAGTCCGGTGCAGGTTAGTTTCGTAGCGCTGCTTCAGTTGAGCCAGACCGGCGAATGGCACCTCACTCCCAAGCGAAGACAGGGACTGATAGAGGATGGGAACAACACCGTGCTGTTCGGCGAGGGGCAAAAGAGATTCCCAGTTCAGCGGCCTTCGCAGCGACTGGCGAACAATTTCCTGGCTAGAATCTGAGGGACCCAAGTTTAGGCAACATGCAGCCCGCAACAGCGACCACTCAGACTCGACTGAAATGCTCGGCGCAGTCTTGCTCTCGCGCAAACCCAATGTCAGATCCTCGGGATGCAGTCTACCTGAATGGATGGGGGAACGATTCGGCTGGGTTTGTTAGAGCCTGAGGCAATTCAAGCCGACACTGCTACGGCCGGCTGCATTCGAATTTGTATCAAGTTCTTAGTAGAAGGCTTCTTCGACTGCAGGTTGACCGAGGGGATTCCAGTTCTCGCGTAAGATTTTTCGCAGTCTTGTGTAGAGGGCCCGCGCATATTGCCTTCCATGTAGGCCAGGCCCGGGCAGCGTGAGCAGTTCGTGACGTGCGTGCACTGGGAACAGCCGGAGAGATCCTTCACGCGGATAGAGCGCACTTCTTTCAATTGTTCGGAATGCCGCCAAATGTCGACGAAGCGCTGCTGCCGCACGTTGCCGCAGGTGAGCGGGAACTGAACGCAAGGATAAACATCACCATAGGGCGAGACGTAGCAGGAAGTATGTCCAGCGCTGCACGGCAAGGACTGCAGCGCATCTTCGCCCGGGTGCGGCGACACCGCGCAGAATTCCTCCACGTCGCCCACCAGCTTCTCGTTGCGAAACAGGCGTTGCAGCGCCGTGTTGTCAACTCCGAGATTCAGTGTGGACCGGTCGCCGTCCATCATAGGCGTAACGGTCGGATCCAGCGTGGATTCCACGCCCAGTTCGTCCGCCAGGGCGCGCACTCCTTCATAGTCCTGCATGTTCTGGACCATCAGGACATTCGCAATCTTGACCCTTAGCCCTTGAGATTTGAGAAAACGAATGGCGGTGAGAGAGCGCTTCAGCGAGCCGGGCACCAGGGTAATGGCATCGTGGACCTCCGGCCGGTGCGAGTAAATGCTGATTTGTATCGACTCCACACCCAGATCACGGATGCGCGCCGCCTCGCGCTCGCGGATCATCACCGCGTTGGTCTTGAGCCTGACGCAGAAAGTGAGCTGGCGCGCGTGTTCCAGGATCTCAAAAAAATCCTTGCGCAGAAAAATCTCGCCGCCGCTGAGAGTCAGGATGAAAACGCCGGCCTCGGCCATTTCATCGAGCAGGTGCTTGATTTCGGCGGTCGTCATCTCGCCATGGTCGTCGTGATCGAGGTAGCAGTGAACGCAGCGCTCGTTGCAGCGGTAGGTGACATCCAGCTGGACACTCATCGGAACGCCGAGGGCGAGTGCTTTGACCGTGACTTCTTGCATCAACCCGCTCATCGCGACTCTCCGGCTGGCGTATTCACCGCTTGATTCGAGGATACAATCGGCTCCTCGGAGACATCCAGGATGCCGTGCGTGGCGAGCTCTCGCGCCAGGGTTTCTGCATCCTGCAAGGCGGCGGAAGGTTCAATTTCATACTCGGGACAGATCCGACGTTCGACAATTTCATCGAGAGGCGTAGCTCCGTCCGCCGCCTGCCAGATGATGGTAGCCGTCTTGTTGAGCGTGAAAAGCGTGGAATCCTTGCCCGACATGATCATCATTTCGCCGTCGAGGCTGCGCGCCGCCACGCGCTTATTGCGGGCAATATAAAGTCTGCTCATCGGATCATCTCCCACACTCTGGCATCTGGAACGAAGGTAAGCCGGGAAACCGGCACGCGGCTCACAAACTCGCAGGCCGAATGAAACGCCTGCTGCACTAACTCCTGGTCTTCGGCAAAGAAAAGCACATTGGCCAGCAACTCCCGCGCAGCCTCGCCGGACGCGACTGCGTCAATTCGATTCTCGGGGCCCTTGGCCAGGAGATAGAGCCTCGCAATGGGAGCAGAAACATTTTCGCCGAGCTTGGCGAGCTCCCCGGTAAACGGAGTCCCAAAGGCTACGTAGCCAGAATCTTGCCTTCGCACGTAGGAAATTTCATCGGTAAGAAGCGTGGCGTCAGGAGGCGCAAGCCTTGAGATGGTAGTCTTCCCCGCCCCGGAAACTCCAGCAAACAGAAACGCCTTCCCGTTGCGGATGGCGCTGGCGGCGTGCAAAAGGAAACCGGCTCGCTCTTGGGCGAGCACGAGAGTATGCACGATACGGAGAACTGCGTCGATCGAATACGGGTTTGCCGTCTGCCGAATCCTGCCAGTGCGCGAGGCGGGCTGCCACTCGGCACGAAAGTCCCCGCGCTCCAGAGACCACCGGCCCGCGCGCTGGGTCACGCGAACACCCGCGTTCGGGTCAGCAAGGCGCGGCGTGGCCAATTCAACGTCGAACTCAACCACCGCACTCTCCGACGAACCCACAAACCCCGCGTAGCGATCCTGCAGCATGCCAAGAAAACTCGCGTCGGTGGTGTTGACGCGAACGGGCATACCTCCGATTTCAATGGTCAGATGGAGGCAATCGACGGGATTCATCAGCTCTGGCAAGTAAGCTCCTGCGGATTCCAACCCATCTGGTGAACTGCGACAATCACGCGTGCCGCCGACGAGGAACGCCGCACCAGGGCCGCGACCGCGCGCCCGGAAAGCCCCAGACTCTTTGCCGGCTCCAGGCTCCGCCCGTTTCGCACCACGAGAGAGACTCTGCCCAGCAACTGCGAACCGGACACGGGAGGATCGGGCCGGGGCATTCCGTCACCTTGGGTAATGATCTGCAAATCCTCAGCGCTGCCCGTCTTCCCTGAAACCCGATGAACGAACAACCGGCGATCACGGTGGAACAGCACGATATCACCCTTACTCACGCGATCACTACTCACGTGCTCAATCATGAGGGTGTCGCCCGGTAAAATTGTGGGCAGCATGCTCCATCCTCTTACCCGGAGACGCAACCGTCCCGATGAGCGTAGAACCTCGCTCGCCAGTTCGCATTTCAGACCGTGCAATTCAGCCAACGTCCATTGCTTCATGACGAACTGGCGTTCAAGCCGCATGAGCCCTGCGTACTGCCGACCATCTTGCCGCAGGACAAGGCTGTGGTGACAAAAACCTCTTCGTGGCGGAAGGCTGGCTTCTCGTACGGCTTTTTGTCTTTGGCTGCTGCGCGCGGTTGTTCGGAAGATGAATGATCCATAGGCATTAGGCGAACCCCTTATTTTAACGCCGATTGCGATGCTTGCACTGCACAGCCAACGTTGGTCGCTGCCCCGCACGTCGGCTGATTGCCCTGCGTCGAAAAATAAATCTGGGAGCCAGACACACCAGTCTCGACGGTATTGTCGATAATTACGCCGCTCGTCCCGCCGGTGGCCGCCAAGGCACCCGGAGCAGGGCCGGCTTCCGTCCAGGTTACATTGTGATCAGTAGTGGTCTGTCCCACCACGGTTTTCCAGGCCGGGTGATTCGCGGCCCTGGAGTGGCCGTTCCCAACTATGGCCGTCACAACCTGGATATTAGAGTTGGTGTCTTCGATATATTTGCCCACGGCGTATGTGTGGCTGGGCTGCCAGGCAGCAGGCGTGGCCGCGGTTGTAACCCCCAGGTTCAACCACTTGAGTGTGCCAGTCCCATCAGCGGTCTCGCTGGCTGGGGCGACTAACAACGTACTCCAGGTTGGCGCGGAGGTTCCCGAAGTTCCTGCCGTGAATACCATTTGCACTTGAAAGTGGCTATCCACAACTTCTTGACCCAACGTATAGGCGGTCGAAGGCATCCAGGGTGTGTCTTTAAAGTTCATGATGCAGCCCCCGGTGGCCGGGGCGGTCGTGCACGGCGTCGACGTGCCTTTGGTTTGGACGCTGGCGAAGATGTATTCCGTTGAGCCTCCGATTGCATTCGGGTTCAGGATGTGGGTAACCGGAGAACAGGCGGTAGCAGCGGTCGTGAGAACCGGCCCTGTGACGACCGTACCTGGTACTCCAGCGGCAATCGGGACTTGATACAAAGTGGGGTCGCCTCCCGTGTTTCCGCAAACATAGAGATTTCCGGTGGCGTTGGTGGAGTTCTCGTAGGCGCTGTCCAGCGCGCCTTCGTAAAGCGGCTTGGCCGTGGCAGAGCTGGCTCCAACGGTAACCTTCGTACCCGCGGTTCCCCCGGTGAAACCTGAAGCGAAGCGATAGACTGCAGCGCACGGTCCACCCGCGCAAGCGGCGCTGCCATCGTTCGAGGAAAATACATAGGCCACTTCTGCGGTGGAATCCACGATTGGGCCGGCCACGATGCCGGTGCCATGGTCGATCTGGCTCGACGTTGTAACCGCGCCGGTTGCGGCGCTGACGCTATAGAAGAATCCGCCCGCATCGCCTACGAACACATTTCCGGAGCCGTGATCGTAAACTGGGCTGGCGAGTGCCGTCGCGTCGGTCGGGAAGAGTTGCACCGGCCAGGGCGCTCCGACCTCCGCCGGGGTCGAGCCGGCGGCGAAAACAGGATTAAACCGATGAAGCCAGCTACGGCTGTCGCCTACCCAAATCGTATCGCCACTGTAGTTGTAGAACACGGACGAGGTGATGTCGTTGGTGGGAACGTGGCTGGTGTCCTGAAGAATGAGCGACGTCATGCAGGGCGCAACGCACGTCGCATACGAGGCCGCAGGTGTGTTCGCTAGAACAACGGGAGTGCTTACCGTTACCGCAGCTGAAGCCCATTTCAGCAACACGAGACTCCCGATGCCGCCGGCGGACTGCGTGAACGCCAACTGCGTACCGTCACGCGAAAGCACCGGCGAAGTCAGGATCTGGCCGCCCGTATCATAGGCCCAATAGACTGTTGGCACAGGTGCGGTGCACCCGGTATAGAGATTGTCATAGGCAATAAGGCTGGCCTGCGTATTGGACCCCGTCAGGCCCGTGCTGTAGACCACAAAGTCCGGCGTCGTCGCACTGGCGCAGTTCGCGACCGCACTGTTGAAGGAAAATTTCGCTGGGAAGTTACCCGCTCCAACCGTTGCATTGGCGCCCAGACTTTCGTCCCAAAGGCCGCTCGATTTCGAGAGGCGGACTGGGAACCGCAGCTGGGGTGAACTCGTACCAGCGTTTTCCGCCGGGACCGCAGGAAGCCTCAGGGGCTGGCCGCGGCGGTACAGTTGTTGCTCGAAGCGCGGATCCTGTTGCAATCGCATCGCCTGCTCGTCCGTTCCTGGCTGCGAGAAGATCAGATGGCTGTGAGTCCAGTCGGTGGGAAGAGCGATTCCATGCCGAGCAGGCTTGGCCGCCTCTCCATTCAGCACCCACCCCAAAGCTACCAACCCAACGAAGCCTACACTGAGCCGGACGAAACCTGCCGCATTTCCGTTCATTTTCAGACTCCAAAGGTCGCAAGCGACGCAGGACTTGTGCTCATGCTAGCTAAGAACAACTACTCCGGGTAATTCAGCTCAGCTTCAGTGCGGGATTTTCGCGAACCAATCATACCTCTTTTTCGGATTAGATACGCAAGACTCCGCACGAAACCTCTGGACGCTGTAATCCCGTGCTGGGGCTGGATTGCGCGTGATTTTACTCCTACCCAAGGCGCCCGCGCAAACTTAGTTGAATCGGGTGGCCCGCCATAACGAAAGCGCCGCGGTGGCAAACAACGCCAGCCCGATTCCCGCCAGCGCGGCGGCGACCTCCCAATTCAGATCTTTAGAAGGCCATCGGGCCGCAAGTCCGGTCCAGACAAACGCTCCGGTCGCCGCTGCAACCAGTATCCAGTCGAACCAGCTTCTAGACCGGGAGGGTGCGGCCGATGTTCCGTCCAGTCCGGAATTGACAAACTGGGCATCGAGGCCATAGCGCTCGCGTTCGCGCGCCGCCGCCTGCCGCCACTGCTGATGCTCGGATGGACCAGCAACGGAGCAGGAAATCGCGGCCAGTCCGCCCGCCATCAGGACTGACCCGTAAATCGCACTCGCTATAGCCGAGTGCCCCCAGCCCCTGAGTTCGCCGAACGCAAGCGCACCCCACAGTAATCCCCACAGCTGGTTCGAATTCGAGAGCGGTATCCCCCGGCTCACGCCGACATATTTCACGGCATACTGTTGAAAAATGTCGCCGATCACCCAGACGAAACCTGCGGCGAGCTGCCAGAACAGAATTTGACGGGCCTCCTTTAGCTGCTGCCAGAGCGTCATGACCCCGCCGACGTAGCGCGCGCACAGCACCGCCATCATGCCCAGTTCGCCGATCGTGAAAAACGATACGAACGAAAGCGGGTTCATGCCCGATAGGTATGCCTTGCGATAGGGGATGTACATTGTTCCCCACAGAACACCGGCTCCCAGGGCGGCGGCAATGCCCTGAGTCGCCGCCTGGGATGAGACATGGCTAGCGGAGACTCGCGCCAGGATGAGTCCGCCGCAAAACATCAGAACCGCGCCGCCACTTACTGCCGTCCAGCGCACCCGGCCCGCATTCTTGAGCTCGCCAAAAAAAAGCACGCCCCACGCGATGCCGATGATTGCGTTGGTATTCCACAGGGGAAAAGCAATGCTCAGCCCGAGATCCCGGATGGCGAAGATGGTAAGCGTGTTGGCGACCGCCCACAAACAACCGGCGAGAATCGCCCAAATTACCAGGTGCGGGGCCTGCAGAAAGTCGGATCGCGTTTGCGAAGTGCCGCGGGCCATTGCCGGAAGCGTCCATCTTCCGAGAAACACGCCCAGCACCATGACCAGAGAAACCAGAACGGGTGAGAGTCCGGAGGAAACAAGCTTGGCCGGGACTTCGGCGGCTCCCAGCCACGCACCGGCAGCCACGCCGCAGAACACGCCCAGATGCTGCAGCACACGCAGGCGTTCCGCAGCGACGGGCCCTTCGGCCATCATGGTGGGGACATCTGCCGTCGTCAGCGGATCCACCTCAGGAGAATCAGGCCAGCGGTCAGCACGAGAGTGGGAACCCAGAAATGCGCATCCGTGGCCACTGCCGCCAGCATCTTAGACAGCGCATACAAAGGCCGCGCATCCGAGTGCTCGTTAGAGTTGTCGCTCAGACTTTCACCTCGACAGGCAGAGTCTTTGAGGAACGCTGGCCATGTTACGCATTTCGGGCGCGCGGCGGCAAGCTGAGCCGCAACAGGACCGTAACTTTATCGCCACGGCGACAGTTTTAAATTGTTATGTATAGTGAAAATCACGACTTGGCTGGTTGTCGATGTCGATCTAATTCGTCTATTCTGGATAAGTTGGAAGTTGATCGCCACCTGAGCCTGGTTCCGGTTAGCTCTGGAGTTCGCCTATGACCCTGACCCGGTTTGTCACCAAGAATGCCTTCCGCAATAAGCGCCGCAGCATTCTGACCGTGCTGAGCCTCGCGTTCTCTCTGCTTCTGCTTACTCTGATGATGACGATCTGGCGCGGGTTCTATCTCAGCCAGGGCAGCGCGGAGTCGGCGCAAAGGATCGTTGTGAGGCATCGTGTTTCTCTGACTTTCAGTTTGCCCAGCTTCTACCGGGAAAAGATTCGCGCGCTGCCCGGAGTCCTGGCCGTTGTGCCCGTCTCCTGGTTCGGCGGGATTTACAAAGACCAGAAGCCGGAGAATTTCTTCGCCCAGTTCGGCACCGATCCGGACGAATTCTTCAAGGTTTACCGGGATATACAGCTGCCGCCGGAGCAAGTTACGGCCTGGCAACGGGATCGCCAGGGAGTGATCGTCGACGACACGCTGGCCAAGAAATACGGCTGGAAACTGGGCGACCGCTTCGTTCTTCAGGGAACGATCTATCCTGTTGATTTGGAGCTGTACGTTCGCGGCATTTTTCACTCCAACCCCGACAACAAGACGGTCTATTTCAATTCCAAATATGTCGAAGAAGCGGTTCCAACCTTCAAAGGACAGGCCGGCACATTCACGATTCTCGCAGCAACCCCAGCGGACGTAAGTAAAGTTGCCACCGAAGTGGACGACATGTTCCGGAATTCTCCTCAACCCACGAAAGCGGAAAGCGAGCAAGCTTTCGGCCTCGAATTCGTAGCCATGATGGGCAACGTCAAGGCGTTTATTTTGAGCATCTGTTCGGCGGTGCTGTTTGCCACGTTGCTGGTTTCGGCGAACACCATGGCGATGTCGATCCGCGAGCGAACGCGGGAAGTGGCCGTGCTGAAAACGCTCGGCTTCACCAAGCGCGGCGTCCTGGGCTTGTTTGTGAGCGAAGCGGTGGCGCTGTCGCTGGGCGGAGGACTGATTGGGGTTGGCCTGGGGTGGCTGCTGGTTTATGGCATAACCCATTCGCCGCAGTTCGTTAGCTTCTTCCCCTTGCAGGTAACACCGGGTATCGGAGTGATTTCCGTGTTGGTGGCGGGCCTGGTGGGGCTGATCAGCGCCGCACTGCCTTCTTATCATGCTTCGCAAGTGAACATCGTGGACGGATTACGCCACATCGGATGAAGTTTTCATGACTCTGAGCGGTTTCATCGTGCGCAACACGTTCCGCAACAAGCGACGCAGCGTGCTGACCGTGATCAGCATCAGCGTCTCTCTGTTGCTGCTCACGCTCATGATTTCCATCTGGCGCTCCTTCTATGTAGATCAAGTCGCGCCGGAAGCGGCGCGGCGCTTAATCATCCGCGACCGCGTCTCGCTGGCGTTTTTCCTTCCCGGGTATTACCGGGACAAGATTCGCGCGGTCCCCGGAGTGACGGCCGTGGTGCCGATCACCTGGTTCGGAGGTCGCTACATCGACGACCGGCCGGAGCACTTCTTCGCGCAGTTTGCCACCGATCCGGACGAATATCTCAAGGTTGCGTCGGACAAAATCGTCCCGCCGGATCAGTTGAAGGCCTGGCAGCAAGACCGGGCCGGAGCCTTGGTCGATGTAACGCTGGCGAAAAAATACGGCTGGAAGATTGGCGACCGCATCACTCTGCAGGGAACGATTTTTCCGGCGAATCTCGATCTTACGATTCGCGCCATTTACCATCGCGATCCGCCGCAGAACTCGCTGTACTTCAACACTAAGTATCTGGAGGAGTCGGTAAACTGGTTTAAGGGGCAGGCAGGCTGGTACGCTGCTCAGATCGATTCTGCCGACGACGTTTCCCGAGCGTCCCAGGAAATTGACGATATGTTCCGCAACTCGCCGCTGCAGACGGAAACCGAAAGCGAAAAAGCGTTTCAACTCGGCTTTGTGGCTTCTCTGGGAAACGTGAAAGCGTTCATCCTGGGCATCTGCGGCGCGGTGGTGTTTACCATCATGCTGGTTTCGGCCAACACCATGGCCATGTCGGTGCGTAGCCGCACTCGCGAAGTGGCCTTGCTGAAAACGCTCGGTTTCACCCGCCAGCGTGTGCTGTCGATTTTTGTGAGCGAATCCGTAGCTTTAGCCGTCGCAGGCGGAGTGCTCGGAATACTCGTGGCGATCCCCGTGATCTGGTGGCTGACGCGCAGTTTTATTGCCCTGGGAGTTCCGCTCGCCATGAAAGTGAATTTGCCGACGGCGGGATTGTCATTAGCGGTGGCCCTCGCTCTGGGGTTGGTAAGCGGCTACCTGCCGGCATTCAATGCATCGCGCATGAACATTGTGGACGGTCTGCGGCACATCGGGTGAGTCGTGCAGAGTTCGATTTAGACATCATTCTTTAGAGATCATTTATGGCGATACCGATCAGTTACAACATCCGCAACCTGAAGCTGCGCAAAGGGCTCACCATCATGACCGCGTTGGGGATTGCGCTCACGGTCACGACGGCGATCTTTCTGATGGCTCTGCTGGCTGGTCTGCAGCGCGCGTTTGTGAGCAGCGGAAATCCCAATAACGTGCTAGTGCTGCGCAAGGGATCGGAAGCGGAACTCTCTGGCGGTTTCGACGCTTCGCTGTTTCCGACTCTTACAACCCTTCCAGGAATCGCGAAAGACAGCCACGGCCAGCCTATGGCCTCCGGCGAACTAGTGGTGGTGATCGTCCTCCCCCGCAAAGACGGCACGGGCGAAGTCAACGTCACGGTGAGAGGAATGATGCCTGATGGCCTGGAAATGCGGCCCAGCGCGAAGCTCGTGGAAGGACGCTGGTTCCAGACGGGCCAGCGTGAAGTGGTGGTGAGCAAATCGATTCGAGACCGTTTTTCTCATGCCAACATCGGCGACACCATGGAGTTCGGCAAAGGTTCGTGGAAAGTGGTAGGCGTTTTTGACGCGGGCGGCTCGGCCTACGAATCTGAAATTTGGGGCGACGTGAATCAGATGGCCTCGGACTTCGATCGCCAAGGAGGCTACTCCTCGGCATACCTGCGGGCGACCGATCCCGTGGCGGCCGACGCGCTCAAGAACCGAGTCAGCGACGATCAGCGGCTCAAGCTCGAAGGCATGATCGAGACCGCGTATTACGCCAAGCAGACAAGTTCCGGGGCGCCAATAAAATACATCGGTATCGTGGTGGCCATCATCATGGCAATAGGATCGAGTTTCGCGGCCATGAATACGATGTATGCAGCCGTGGCCTATCGCGGGCGCGAGATCGCAACCCTGCGGGTGATTGGCTTTTCGCGGCCGGCGATTCTGACGTCGTTCGTGCTCGAATCTCTGCTGCTGGCGCTGCTGGGGGCGGCAGCGGGAATTCTGCTGATGCTGCCTTTCAACGGAATGGAAACTGGTACGTCCAACGCGGTGACGTTCAGCGAAGTGGTGTTCGCGCTGCGCATCACGCCAGAGGTCGCGGGCGCTGCGATTGTGTTCGCCCTGATCATGGGACTGGTGGGCGGGTTTGCTCCCGCGTGGCACGCGGCACGGCAGAATATTCTTAACGCGCTGCGCAGTTGATGTGCAGCGAACGAATCGTAGTGATCAACCGATCTGGGGCGAACTGAACTGCGTGAACTAGACTGAGTCGACGTTCGTACTTACTGCTATGCCGATCGACGCCAAACACGAAGACCTGCAGAGCCTGCGCATCGACCGCACGCAGCGCGGCGACTCCGGCGGTGAGCCGCCTGCATGGGCGCGCCGCTACATCCTCGGCGGGATCACCGTGGTCGTGCTCCTCAGCTTGTCTGCCTTGGCCTACCGCGCGCTTTCGGCGAACGTGCCGGAAGTTGAGGTGGTCCGCGCATCGGCTGAAAACACTGAGGTTGGTTCAACTGTCCTCTCCGCCACCGGCTACATCGTGGCTCATCACACCATCAACGTGAATTCGAAGGTGACCGGCCGCCTGGCCTGGATTGGCGTGGAAAAGGGCGACAAGGTGAAGGAAGGCCAGGTTCTGGTGCGTCTCGAAGACCAGGAGTTTCGCGCGTCTTACGAACAGGCCAAAGGCGCGCTGGACAATGCTCGCGCCTATTTCGACGAACTGCAACACGGATCGCGTCCTGAGGAAATTCAGGAGGCGCAACATAATCTGGATGAAGCCCGCGCCACGCTGGTCAATGACAAGCTGACCCTCGACCGCACCAAGGAACTTGCCGGCGCCGGTGTAGTTTCCCGCCAGGCGCTGGACGATGCCACGGCCAAGTTTGAAGCCGATCAGCAACGAGCGAATTCTCTGGGAAAAGCATTTCAGCTCATGAGAATCGGGCCGCGGCAAGAAGAGATCGCGCGCGCCCAAGGCGCACTGACGCAGGCCCAGGGTCAGCTTGATTACGCCAAATCGCAGCTGGACGCTACCGTGATCCGCGCCCCGGTTACGGGCACAATTCTCGACCGCACCGCCGAAAAAGGAGAATTGATCACCGCGCAATTCGCCAGCGCCGCGGCGGGCGGTCCGCAGGGATCAGTAGTTTCCCTCGCGGACTTGAACGATCTTCAAGTAGAACTCGACATCGCGCAGGCGGACTTCGCGCGGCTTAGTCCGAACCAGAAGGGGATTGTCACCACGGACGCTTATCCCGACAAGCAGTATGACGGCGTCATCGCGCAGATTTCCCCGGAAGCCAACCGGCAGAAAGCCACGGTGCAGGTCAAGGTTCAGGTCTTGAACCCGGGCAAGTATCCCAACATTCAACTGCGGCCCGAAATGAACGCGACGGTGAGGTTCATCGCGAACGAACCTGCCAAAGGTGCAACTCAGCCCACAGGCGTGTTCGTGCCCTCCGCTGGAATTCGCGAGGTAGACGGCAAGAAGATTGTGCTGATAGCGTTCGACGGCAAAGCACTGGCAAGGCCCGTGCACATTCTGGGTCAGCGCAGCGACGGCGCCCTGGTGGACGGGCTGGTTGGCGGAGAGAACGTGATTACCAACGCGCCGTCGAATTTGAAAGACGGAGACAAAATTAAAATCAAGGGGCAAGCATGAGCACAGTTGTCGCACCCACCGTTGCCACCGGAACGAAAGTTGTTCAGGCTCGCCATGTCAGCAAGATTTTCAAGCGCGAGACTTTCGAGGTAAGGGCTCTTGACGACGTTTCGATTGACATTGCGACTGGCGAGTTTCTTGCGCTCATGGGCCCCTCGGGTTCCGGCAAGACCACTCTGCTGAATATGATCGCCGCCATCGACCACCCCACTTCCGGCGAATTGCTGATACGCGGCCAGGACATTTTCCGGTTCAACGACTCGCAAATTGCTCACTGGCGCAACGAACACATCGGCTATGTGTTTCAGACTTTCAATCTGATTCCGGTTCTCACCGCCTTCGAAAATGTGGAGTTGCCACTCCTGCTTACCAAGCTCAATCCCCAGCAGCGCCGCGAACATGTGATGACGTCTCTGAAGCTGGTGGGACTCGAGGACCGCGTGAACCACCTGCCCAAGCAGCTCTCGGGCGGACAGGAGCAGCGCGTCGCCATTGCGCGCGCCATCGTCAGCGACCCTACTCTATTACTCGCTGACGAGCCCACCGGCGACCTGGACAGCCACTCCGCGACCGAAGTGCTCGAGATCTTAAAGCGCTTGAACGAAGATTTCCATAAGACGATCGTGATGGTGACCCACGATCCGCATGCCGCCTCCTACGCCCACACCACCAGGCATCTGGAAAAAGGAATGTTGCTGCCGATTAGCTAGCAACGTGCGCGGCAAAGCTACTGGGGTGAGGACTGGGGAACGGCGCGATCTTCACGGCACGTTCAGGAACTTTTTTCGACAATCCCTTGCAGTGCTCCCCGGTAACCACGGCTGCACGAGAGTTCTCTGCCGCTTTTCAAAACCACCACATACTCCCCACTGTTAACGGGAATCAGTTCCTTGATCTTGCGAATGTTCACGATCGTCGAACGATGGATGCGGACGAAGTGATTCGCGTCAAGACGTTCGGAAATCCGGCTGATCGTCTCGCGGAAAAGATATGATTCCTTGCCCACGTTCAAGCGCACATAGTTGGCTGCGGCTTCCACCCACTCGATGTTATCCAGATCCAGGAACACGACTCTGCCATTGGCCTTGATCACTAGCCGGCTCTCCACCTCCGGCGCGGGCGGCGTGATCGAGCGGACCTGCGATAATAGATTCAAAATCCGGTGCGTGATCTCATGGTCGCGCTGCTTTCGCAATTCGGAACGCGCTCTCTCTACGGCCTGGTGCAGCCGTTCCTGATCGAACGGCTTCAGTAAATAGTCGAGAGCATTGGCCTCAAACGCACGAATTGCGTACTGATCGTAGGCCGATGTAAAGATGACTACCGGCATTTCTTCCTGAGAAATCTCGCTCAACACCTGGAAGCCATCCAGGTCTGGCATCTGGATATCGAGCAGCAACATATCGGGGCGGAGACTGCGAATCGCGGACACAGCTTGTCTGCCATCTTGACACTCTGCAACCACCTTCACCTGCGGCTCCGACTCGAGGAGGATGAGAAGTTTCTGGCGCGCCAGCCGCTCGTCGTCGGCGATGACGGTTCGAACAACTGTATCTAACGGCTGGTGTTGCGGCGACAAAACAACTGAATCCGGGATCATTGATCGCTCACATCGTTCCAACTGTTGAATAGACGTGACAGCATGAGAATGGTTGTTGAAGACAGTTGTCTTAAAATTGTCAATTTATCCCGCGGAGATGGCTCGCAGTCCCAAGTGGACCTTGTCTTATCCCGCTGAGAAGTGTCACGGTCCCTCGACGTCTAAGAGATGCGATTTGCGAATTGGGCTAATCACGACCTTCGTGTTATGTATATCTATCTGTGTGGGAGGGTTTGCGTGACCAGTTATCTCGGGTGCACGGATGAGGCTCTCCAGGAGCGCAAGCCTGTTCCGGCGTCCATTTCTTCCGCTTCGCCGTACATAACAAGACGCCTCAACATCATTTGTATGATGGTCCGTGGGTACCGGTGATGCGTCACTAGGTCCGGATAGCGTTCTTCGATCCGCTCCGAGATTTGTTTCAGAGTTTGGGGCGCTGAAGTCTCTCTCAGCAATTCGCGGCAAGCATTCGTCAATCCGCGTCGTCGTCGTTTGACCGGCTCTT
>JBAUAN010000154.1:0-6179 GCA_049675725.1 Candidatus Sulfotelmatobacter sp.
GGTTTATCGTGACCCATTCGCAATGCTCGATGCCATCACCGCTATCATGAGCGAGGAGATTCGCACCCTCACCGCCGGCGGCATCTCCTATTTGCAGATCGATGCTCCGCGATACAGCTACTACCTCGATCCTAAATGGACCACGTGGATGGAGACGGAACTACGCGTCGATCCGGCTCAGATGCTCTCCGCCTCTCTCAATGCCGACAACGCCTGTTTCGCAGCCGCCCGCCGATCAGACATCACTCTCGCCATCCACCTTTGTCGTGGCAACAACCGCAGCCACTGGTATGCGGTAGGCGGATACGATGCCATCGCTGAGCGCCTCTTCCACGAACTTGCCGTTGACCGTTTCCTGCTCGAATACGACGACGAACGCTCCGGCACCTTTGAGCCGTTGCGCCTCGTTCCGAAAGGCAAAGTAGTTGTTCTCGGCCTCGTTAGCACCAAGCGGCCAGAACTCGAGACCAAGGACGTTCTTCTTCGGCGAATCGACGAGGCATCCCGCTTTCTTCCACTCGAACAAT
Source organism: Candidatus Sulfotelmatobacter sp. (assembly GCA_049675725.1). GTDB lineage: Bacteria > Acidobacteriota > Terriglobia > Terriglobales > Acidobacteriaceae > Sulfotelmatobacter. The sequence goes on from JBAUAN010000154.1 coordinate 528, forward strand.
TCGCACTCAGCCCTCAATGCGGCTTCGCTTCCACCATGGAAGGCAACCTTTTGACCGAAGAACAACAGTGGGACAAGTTGCAACTGGTCGTGGAAACTGCCCGACAGGTCTGGGGCTGAATGCAGTGAGCGAAGGGATAACTTATGGTTGATCTAACGTCATTTCCGCAACCGGAATTCACCCTCTCCAGAATCTGGCACACCGCTGGAACACCGGAGTGCCTAAGGGTCTAGCAAAACTGCGGTTTCCCACTAGTTGACAGTCAGCCAGCTATATTTCGGAGCGCTGCTTCTTGCGCTTTGCCCCGCGCATTCGATACCCGCAACAGCATCATCCGGCCACTTACCGACCACGGCAAGTCATAAACGTAAGCTACTTCAACTCACCGGTTGCGACATTCAGGCGTCAGAAAATCCAGTTTATTTCTTCGGCCGCTCGCACTCAAAGTTCGCGGCGTCATTCGGATCGCCGCTGCCTTTGTACTTCACGGCCTGCGGATACGGGCACAGAGGCCGCGTCATCTTCGCGTGCGTTGGGTCCTGGTCCTCGAATTTCGACGCAATGATTATTGACGGCGCCGTGGCCTTTTCCACCCACTGCTCCAAAGAAGCGTCCACGCTGTGCTGCGGGTCGTCGAACTTCAGATCACCGACCTCTCCGAACGAATCCGGCCCCGGGCCTCCGCCGCAGTGTTGCACGCCCGGCGCCATGTAGAGGCGGACGAAAGAGTCGACATCTTTTTGCCCCATCTTCTTGATGACGCTCTCGTAATAGTCGATCGTGTTCAACGCCGTGATCGCCGGATCATTCCAGCCGTGATAGAGAACCAACTTTCCTCCGCGGGCTTTGAATGGCTTGAGGTAGGGATCGGTAGCGTTCAGGGCCTGCGCGGTTCGCTCATTGGCTGCCTTCAGGTCCGCATCAACCTTGAACGTCTTGTAGTCCCAATCGGACTTCCCGAATACAAAGTCGGAAAAGAATCCGTTGCCGAAAAACGCCATGAGGCTCTTCACGGGCGCCGGGCCGGTGATCCACAGTCCCCACCCGTCTGGGCCCTCTTCGGCGCCGGGCAGATAGCCGGGGTAAACCACGTGGCCTTTGGAATCAAGCATTCCCGCGTAGAGTTTCTTCAGCGCAGTGACCTGCGCAGCCGTCAGGCATTTGTCGGAATCCTCTCCCTTGCACTGGATCGTCGCGGGATCGAAGTGACACTGCCGCGGATCGTTCAGAATCCCATCGCGCACTCCGTCCACCTCGTCGCACGCGGCGTTCACCGCCGCCGCAATCGTGGGAATCTTTGCCGGAGGAATGAAGCTGGCCGAATCCATCGTCAGGACCTGGGTGTCATACGCTGCAGTCGCCAGCAGAGCAGTCCAGTAGTTCGCCGGAGCGCCCGCTAAGATTCCGTCATAGTCCTCGGGATAACGTTGGGCTTCCATCAACGCCTCACGCCCGCCGTCGGAACATCCGGCGAAGTATGAGCGCTGCGGAGGCTTCGAGTAATAAGCCGCGATTACTGTCTTGGCGACGCGCGTCATCTCATGAATTCCGCGATGACCGAAATCGATAATCTTTTCCGGATGCCCCATCGCCCAGCCCGCATCGATCGGAGATCCCGTATGGCCCGTGTCAGTCGCCGTCGCGGTGTACCCCGCCTTCACCGACACTGCGAGTTGCATATCGTCAATCAGTCCGGCGAATCCGCCATTGCCGATCCCTTGTAGCTTGCCATTCCATCCCGAGACCGGAAGCCAGACTTCGAGTTTGATGTCGGAGTCTGAGGTCGGCTTCGCCTCGGCAACGACGCGGCAGAATGCCGGAAGACTCTTATATAAAGGCGAGAGATCGGTGCCGCTAAACGGCGCGGGAGGGCCTTTGAACGTGCCTGCCGCAACCGTCTGCGCAAGCGTAATCGTAGTGTTGGGAATCTTTGCCGCAGTCAGGCGTTCGCACGCGTCCTGGGCGTAGGCTGGTGCGCTGCAGAACAGCAGTATGAACGCGACAGCCCATCGGGCAGGTCTTTCTTTCATCGGTGCTCTCCTGAGTTTCGGCTACTGCGGTCCTGCAGTCTTTTCCATGAAAGCTGCCTGATCCACTTTCATCTTCTTTAACTACGATCAACAGCGACATCAAGGGGTGGAAGTACTGGCCAACAGGCGTGCACGCCAAGCCATCCTCGCGATTCCATCCGACTGGACACCAGACGACGGAAATTGCAGCGTCACATCCTCGGTTTTGTAGACGACTCCCATTCCGTCACCACCAAGTTTCTGGACAATTCGGCAGATGGTTTCGCTGACCGTTGGAGGGCAATCTTAGGCCGGCTTACATGTGCAGTCAATCGGTCCGCCCTGGTTCCCCATCGGTGCGCGGAGGAGGCTGCGTGGGCGAATGGTCGGCTACTCGCAACTGGGCCCGAAATGGGCTTGTCGGAGATGATGACGGGGATTCCAGACCGCTTGCCAGGGTCTCGGAAAAAACGCGCGATGTTCATCGCAACCGGCGGCCCGCGCGTTCCGAATGCGGCTGGTTAGGTGACCCTCGAAAGTTTCCGCTAAAGGAGCCGACGGCTCGAACGCAATCCGCTCAGGAAGCGCCTGGGCAAAGAAAACGGACTTCCTTGCGGCCAGGTCAACGGCTTCGCAATGGACGAGAGCAAAAACCTTTGGCTCACTACCGTCGGCAGCCCCGAAAACGATCCAGAAACGGCCTTCGAGGAGATGTCGGTTAGCGGAGCGGGGGACACATCTCCTCGAAGTCGACTTCTGAACAAATGTCGAGCGTGGCTAACGGACAGATGACAGAGGCTGGCTGAACAGATCGGAGGCGGTGTGGTCGATAGCTCCAAAGGCTCGTATGAATCGAGGTTTGACAATGCGCCTCAGTCCATCACGGCTTGGGATGGTCGGCGGTATAAGGATGGCAGCATGCCTTCCGCACGGGCGTGAACTCCATGATTTCGACGCGTGTGCCGTCCGGATCGTAGGCATCCAGGCTGTCTTTGCCGTCGCGCCCGACCTCCGGCCCATCGAATGTTGAGTACCCTCTTATTCGAAGCTCTGCGGCAACAGCGTGCACATCTTTCACGCCGAAGGAAAAATGATTCTGCACGCCAAGTTCTTTGTGGTCGGCATTGACAGGAATGTTGAGCATGTATTCGATCCAGTCGGGTCCGTCAGGTACCTGCAGTTCATACCAGTCCCTGCCGTCGTCTTTGAAACCGCCTTGCCAGTAAAGGCGAAACCCTAGAAGGTCCACGTAAAAACGATTCTCGACAGCCAAATCTTTGACCACAAAACCCGCATGGATCAGTCGCGAACTGATCTGCTTGGATACGGGCGCGTATCCGCTTTTAGAAGCTGAGCGATGAATGAAGGCAATGGAGTTTCCCTCCGGATCGCGCATGCGAAAGAATTCCTCACCATCGGAATCCTTTTGAAATGGCCCCGGCCGGAACCCATGAGCCAGCAGGTATTGCCGCGCATTCGAAACGTCGTCGGTTGCGAACGCGATTTCCGCAAGCCAGCTCTTATGGGCATCGATTTTTATTTCCGTCGGCACCTGTTTCAATAGAAGCCGCTGCCCTGACGGACGGACCAGAAAACAGGTCTCCAGCCCGGAGTACTGCGGACACCCGACGGTCAATCCGAGAACATGGGAATAAAACCGTCGCGATTTCTCGAGGTCACTGACATAGATCGTCACATGATCGATTCCGGTGATCCGTGGCCGCCCGGTTTGCTCCGGCGAGCCCGACGCCAACGTCACGCACGACAGCGCGAAGCAAAGTACGAGCAGTTCGACCGCAGGCATCAAGGGTGAGAAGGCTCTAAGCAAGCGCCGCATGCCTATAGATTTTATCGCACGTCACTGAGTGCAATGGCGACGTTTCAACAGCTTCGTTATTCTGTTTCTCCGTACACCATTTCGATCACAGCGCGCAGCCGGTGCTGATCCGTGTCCGCGATTGCTGCAAAGCGGAACGGTTGTTCCGCCTTCGACACAGGCTGCAGCATCTCTGCTGTCCCGGTCACTGGCCCCTTGGGCGTAACAAATATCAACCTGACGATTGAACCTGGCGGAAGCAGCGAGGCGGGTACCATCAGGCCCCCGGTTATGGAAACGCACTGCAACTTCCCGGGAATCCGGTGGTTGTCCTGGCGGCGAAGGACAATGGGGATAGAATCCGCCAGTTGCAGCCGCTGCGGACGCCTTCCTGGCTTGGCTTGGACGATCTGAGTCACTCGCATCCAGTATGCTCTGAGTTCCCGAGTACTTAGGAGATCACGGAGGTGCTGGTACTCTTTCCACTCACGCCCCAGCTCCAGGCCGATTCCCCAGTTGAGGGCGACGGCGGACTGCCCCACCCTTAGCGCTGCCCGACCCGCCTTGGAGTGAATGCGTGTAATGGGGGATGTTTCAACAGTCTGAGGCGTGCAGGGAACTCAGAATCCGACTTGTGAGCGCAAAAGATCGAATGTCGCACTCCCCAGGATCTGTTAAGCGGCGTGCTTCGACTCAAAGGAGAAAAGCGTCCAGCACTTGCCTTCTTTCTGGACGCGAACAGGTTTGATCGCTTCCCCCGCAAATATCGATATGGCATGCGCCCAAAAATTGCGGGCCGCAACGTTCGATTCCATAACACGAACTTCCCACTGAGAAGTACTTTGCCATCCTCGGCGAAGGGACACCGAAGCGGCACTGACACGAGAGCTGGCAGGTCCTACCAAGGCGAGCACCGCCGGTGTCGATTCATCTTTTCGGCATGCTCTGGCGAAGTTGGCGCCGCCGGAGTCGTGGCGCGGCAACTCCGCCCAGCCTTGCCAATAAGCACAGAATCAGGACTGCACCGAACCGAAGGACGGTGCTCCGCCGGACCCTATCCTCTGGACCTGTTTTATCTGTGACTGACTCAGGCCCGGAATTCGGTGGGGTTACAGGTGCAATGAACCGGTATCCGCGCTTAGGGACCGTTTCGATGAAGGCCGGATTCTCGGCGGAATCGCCTAAAGTCTCGCGTAGGCGCTTGATGGTTGTATTCAGGCCGGTCTTGAAGTCCACAAACGTGTCGGCTGACCACAAGGTAGACCGGAGTTGCTCTCGAGTCACCGTCCGGCCAGCGTGCTCAAGCAGTTTGAGCAGAACCTGATACGGCTGATCCTGCAATTTCAGCTTGACGCCATTTCGGCGTAATTCGCCGGTGTACGCTTCCAGCTCAAAGACCCCAAAGCGATAGAGAGAACGAACCTCGTCTGGCGAAGGCATGCGTCAGAACCCCGTGTTCGTTAGACGCGCGAGCCTGCCGGCCGACAGCATTCTATGCAAATCGCTCCTTCTCAGAAACTCGGTAATCCAGACTCTCACGCTGGTAAGTTGTTGCAAGACGGCCGGTTCGAGTGCAGATCAGGCGGCAAAACTGAACTCGGTGTGGAATCATGGGCAACACGGAAGCCGGCTGGAACGAACCCGCGACGATGCTGGCCAGAAGTTGGCTTCGAGGACATCGCCATTGACCTCCTCCGAGTCCGTTTGAACGAAGCCTTAGCGGCAGACGCTTTCGCGTGCTCGGTGTCGGCAGTGTGCCGGTGAGGAGATAAGGTGGGGTCATAAGGAGATCACCTATGACCCACCTTCGCAAAATGATGCTCGAAG
>JBAUAN010000155.1:0-3237 GCA_049675725.1 Candidatus Sulfotelmatobacter sp.
TTTGCATAAACGCTTCCTCGCCGGCAGCTTCCTTCAAACAGCTGTATCGGACGCGCCCCGTAGTAAGTAGCAGCTAGATTTCGGGAGTCGGGCGGGGCGCGTCCCCTACAGCACTAGCGTTTCTGGACCACGCGACAAGCTCTGCGGGGTGCGTGGCTACTTCGACATCGCCCACCTAGGCGGCTACTACTGTCACGTGGGGCAGCGGAATCAGGGGAAAGTGATTTTGTGTTTCCAAGGTCACTTCTTGATTTCGGCGGGCCAGTTTTGTACCAGGGTGAAGGGCTGGTTCTCTTCTTTCACGTCGCCCGTGTTGATGAGAAACTTTTTGCCATCGGAGGTCAAGGTGTAGGGGCCCTGCTGGGTTTGAATTCCACCAGCGTGGAAGAGCGTCTGGGGCGTGCCCATCCGGACCCCGTTGGCGGCGGTGTTCACGTCGACTGCGATTATGTTGTCCGCTGCATCGAGCAAGAACAACTCCCTGCTGTCCCGGCGCCAGTTTGGGAATGAGCCCCCGCTAGTGGAGACCTGCCACTTGGCGCCTCCGCCGGGGAACCCGGTCACGTAAACCTCAAACCGGCCGGATTCATTGCTGGAGTAGGCCATCCACCTTCCGTCCGGCGAAATCCTGGGCTGCATGTTGTTGAATGCATTCTGCACGATAGGGAAGGGTTTGCGCTCGCCCAACAGAGGCAGCGCATAAATGTCAGTAGCCGTTCTTTTATCGGTCGCTACACGCATATAGGCAAGGAATCGCTGGTCCGGCGAAACAGACTCCGGGTATTTGAAGGCATCCTCGTCCTCGATCAGGGCCTGTTCGGGGCCGGTGCCATCGGAGGCTCTAGCGTAGATGTGCATGCCCCCCTTTCGATTGGAGCCGAAAAAGATCGTCTTGCCGTCGGGTGACCAAACCGGATACCTCTGAATCCCCGGGCCGAAGGTGAGGCGTGTTTTGGTGCCGCGTAAGAGGTCGAAGATCCAGATATCGCCGGTTCCCTGGCCAGTGATCAACGCCGTCGCGAGTCGCGTCCCATCGGGAGAAATCGACGGGTCGAAATAAGGACTGAGGTCAGCGACCGAACCCGTCTGCTTGCCATCGCGGGTAAACCAAAACAGGTGCCACCCCCCCTCAGCGTTGCCGGCCTGGTAAACCAGCGTGCCGTTGTCGGACGCCGAGAAGACCGGACGGTTCGTCGTGGGATTGATGGCCACATGTTCGGCGAGGGGCTTAGCCACTCCGGCGGCTTCGAGACTCCACGTATTAAAGGGCTGCGCCATCAGCGTCTGGTCACGCAGGAAAAGCAGATAATCCGGGACGTAGAGCGCCATCAACTCGCTCTTCATCAGCGGCTTCGCCTGGAGCGACCCCAGCGAGCCGACATAAACCGTATGTTCCTGCGCTCCGTGGGAACTGCGTGCCCAGAACAAGAAGTGCTGGCCATCGGGCAGGAAGTAGGGCCAACGGTGGCTATTTTCTCCGCGCGAGACATCCAGTTTCGTGGCTGGCTCGGCGGCGCCCCCCGCTGCCGCTACCCGCAGGAGCGAATCTGACGTTCCTGGCGCGAATACAATCACACCCTCTTTGCTCCATGTGCCTCCACGCCCGATAGCGACATCACACAAAGATTGTGGGGGCCCGCCGCTGGCCTCGATCTTCTTGAGCTTGCCTCCGCCGAAGAAACCGATCTCGCGGCCGTCAGGCGACCAGAAGGGGTAACTGGAGTCCTCTGTCCCCACAAGGGGCTGCGCCGTCAGGGAACTTAGAGGGCGGAGGTACAGCAGGGTCTTGCCTTTGTCATCGCGAGCGGTGAAGGCCAGACGGGTCCCGTCGGGGGATATGACGGGCGGGCCCGATGACGGCGAAAGGGTGACGTACGACGTGCCCGGTGGGGACTCGATGAACGACCGCACCACCGGACTGGAATGGGTCGCGATCGTGAAGTACGCCGCGACCAATACGAGCACAAGAACCGCGGCTCCTGCCACCACCCAACCCAGCCGCGAGCTACTCTGGGGAGACGGTGTGATCCCCGCCTGTGAGCCGCCTCCAGCGATCCACTTCAATTGCACCTTCACATCGTGCGCGGTCTGGAAACGTTCCTCGGGATTCTTCTCCAGGCACGTCTTCACCACGTGATCAAGCGCTGGGGGCGATGTTTTCTGAACCCGGCTCACAGGGTCGGGGTCCTTTTCCAGAATTCCCGTGAGCACACTTAGTTGACTCTTTCCTTCAAATGCACGCCGTCCAGTGACCATCTCGTAGAGCACACACCCTAAACTGAAGATGTCGCTCCGCGCGTCTGCCTCCGCGCCCTGCAGAACCTCCGGCGCCATGTACTGAAAAGTTCCAACTAGCGTGCCTCGCTGGGTCAGTTCGTTCGCCGGCGAACTCAGGTCCGCTATTGTCAGGGTGGGAGTTGAGGGCGTCATGCCGCCGGATGTACCGAGAGCAGGAGCCGCCTTTGCCAGTCCAAAGTCCAGGAGCTTGGCGCCAACCGGGGTCAACATTACGTTTCCCGGCTTCAAATCGCGATGGAGGATGCCGCCATGATGCGCGGTTGCAAGAGCGTCCGTGATGTGGATCGCGAATTCCAGCGATTGCTTGAGAGGAAGTGCCCCGTGGCGCAGACGGTCCGCCAGTGTTTCACCCTCGAGATACTCCATCACGAGGTAGGCAGTTCCGTCCTGCGAACCGATGTCGTATAAGTGACAAATGTGAGGATGATTGACTGAAGAAATCGCACGCGCTTCGCGTTCAAAACGCGCTTTCAGTACGCTGTTTGACGAGAGATGTTCCGGCAGAATCTTGATTGCGACCGTGCGCTCCAGACGAGTGTCGCGAGCGCGATACACTTCTCCCATGCCACCAGCGCCGAGTGCCGACTGGATCTCATAGGGACCGAGTTTGGTACCTGCGGCAAGGCTCATCTGTGCGTGACATTATAGCCCTGCAAGATGGCTCGCTGAACGCATAACGGTAGTCCAACAATTGGCTGGGAGGATCCGGGGTAGTGGGTGATCGCACGCTATTCAGGGCGTGAAGTCGGCTTATGGGTAGCCGCGATTCCGGTTTCTGGGGATGACGAGCTACTCGGAGATAACTGTTGTAAACAGATGGGATGAGTTCTACATGGCGCGCAGCGCCACAACGATTAATGAAAACGGGAAGCATTGGCAGTATGCTGTGCCGAGGCGTGTGGTCCAGAGGTCTTCGACCTTACTGGTGCTTGAGAGCCC
>JBAUAN010000156.1:0-2615 GCA_049675725.1 Candidatus Sulfotelmatobacter sp.
GTAACCGTCCGGTCGTGGCCGTGTTGACATCGGTGAGCTTGTAGAAGTGTGGGAAATAAGTGTCCACATAACAATACGTGGACACTTACCCAAGTGCGCCAAGTGTGTCGGTGCTTAGGCAGCAGCGGTGGAGTAGGTCGGACCCGCCGGGGCGATGTTCCAGGGCAGCAGGTCCGCGATGCGGTTCACGGGGTGATCGGCGATGCGCGTCAGGACCTCGCTCAGGTACGCTTCAGGATCGAGTCCGTTGAGTTTCGCCGAGCCGATCAAACTGTAGATGGCTGCCGCGCGCTCGCCCCCCGTGTCGGAGCCGGCGAACAAGTAGTTTTTGCGGCCCAACGCGACCACGCGCAGCGCTCGTTCGGCTGCGTTGTTGTCGATTTCCAAGCGGCCGTCGTCGCAGTAACGCGTCAGCGCCTCCCACAATCCGAGCGCATAGCGGATGGCGGCCGTCGTATCCGACTTGCGAGAAAGCTTGGTCAGCGAGACTTCGAACCATTCATGTAAGGACTGGAGCAACGGCCGCGCCCGGGTTGTGCGAACCTGTTGCCGTTCGTCCGGGGGACGCCCGCGGATCTCTTTCTCAATGGCATACAGAGCTGCGATTCGTTCCAGAGCCTCGCTGGCGATGGGCGATGCGTGCGCTTGTTGCAAGTCGTAGAACTTGCGCCGGACGTGGGCCCAACAGGCGACTTCCTGAATGCGGCCATCCTCTTTATAGAGCTGGTTGAATCCGGCGTAGGCATCGGCCTGCAGTGCGCCCCGAAACGTGCGCAGATGTTGCTCGGGATGTTCGCCCTTGCGATCGGGCGAGTACGCGAACCATACCGCCGGTGCCGCCGTGTCGCCCGCCGGACGATCATCGCGCACGTACGTCCACAAGCGCCCGGTCTTGGTCTTGCCATTCCCCGGAGCTAGCACAGGCACGGGAGTGTCGTCGGCGTGCAACTTACTCGCCGCCATCACATAGCGGCGCAGCACTTCGATCAGCGGTTCTAACAACTGGCTGCTTCCACCCACCCAGTCCGCCAGCGTCGAGCGCTCCAACTCAACGCCGTGTCGCGCGTAAATCTCCGACTGGCGATATAACGGCAAGTGATCCGCATACTTGGACACCAGCACGTGGGCCAACAGTCTAGGCCCGGCTACACCGCGTTCGATGGGTCGCGTCGGAGCCGCCGCTTGCACGATCTGGTCACACTTGGTGCAGCTCAACTTCGGCCGCACATGGCGAACCACGAAGAAGCTGGCCGGCACATACTCCAGCATCTCGCTGACGTCTTCGCCCAGCTTACTCAACGCACCGCCGCAATCCGGACAAGCCGATTCCTTCGGCGTATGGGTTTGCGTTTGACGGGGCAGATGCTCGGGCAACGGCCGACGGGCCGGTTTCGCAGCAGCATTAATAAGGAGGGGAGATGCCGTGGCTGCCGACTTACTTTCCGGCTGGCTTGCGCTCTCCGCTGGTTTCGATTGCAGATCTTCCAGCCGCAACTCTAGTTGTTCGATCTGCCGCGCCAGCTTCTCCGACTTCCGACCAAACTGCATGCGCTGCAGCTTGGCGATCAGCAGCTTCAGATGCTCGATCTCGCTTTCGCGCCACAGCAGTTGCTCGTGCTGCGCCAGGACCAGCGCTTTCAATGCCTCCGCCGGGAGCAGGTTCAGATCCGGAAGCATCGTGGTTGACATGCGCGGAGTATCGCATGAATCTTCGCGCTACGATCTTCTCCCTACAAAAAAAGTTGTGCAAAAGAACCTCGCACGTTACACCGACAGTTGCGGATCCCACGTCCGCTCCGGCCGCCGCCAGTCAATGCCTTCGAGCAGCATCGATAACTGCGCGCGCGTCAACGCCACCGTGCCACTGCTGGCTTGCGGCCACACAAAGCGCCCGCGCTCTAACCGCTTCGAAAATAGACAAAGCCCATCGCCATCGAACCACAGAACTTTGATCAGATCGCCGCGCCGCCCACGAAACACGAACACCTGTCCCGAAAACGGACTCTGCTCTAACTTCGTTTGCACCAGCGCGCTCAACCCAGTGAAACCCCGCCGCAGATCGGTGACCCCCGCTGCGATCCAAACCCGCGTGTTTGTCGGCGGCCCGATCATCCCCGCAGGCACTCTAACAACACGCGCAACAAACCCGGATCGGCGCTGCCCTCGATGCGCACCTGCGCGTGGCGAAGTTCGATGTGAATCGTGCCCGACAAAGAAGTCGAGCAGGAACCCTCACTCCTCGGTGCCAGCGACGGCGAACTCTCGTTTACGTGAACCGGCAAGAGCTTGATTGCACCACTGCCCCCCAGTCGCCCGGCGAGATACAGCCTGCGCCAGCCGAACACCTGGTTGGCGTTGACCCCATGCGCCCGCGCCACTCTTGCCACCGAGGCACCTTCGACCAACGTCTCTTCGACAATCCGCCGCTTCTCCTCTAACGTCCGCTGCTGCCGTTTCGGTCTGCTCCCGGTAGAACTCGCCCTCGTTACGATCTCTGTCACTGCTGGCCTAGAAATGTCCATCTCCGCTCCAAGTGGACACTTTCAATCGCGCCCACAAAGCCAGAGTGTCCTCTCCTCACGCCTCTGTCTAGACGGTCTCTGCCGGACGCTTAC
>JBAUAN010000157.1:0-2104 GCA_049675725.1 Candidatus Sulfotelmatobacter sp.
TGAACCCTCATGTATGCATCGCGCCGGATGTGAAGCTTGGGCAGGATGTGAAGCTTTCCAAGTTCATCAACCTCTACGGCTGCGAAGTTGGCGATGAAACCAAGATTGGCGCCTTCGTCGAGATCCAGAAAAACGCGACGGTCGGCAAGCGCTGCAAAATCTCGAGCCACACCTTCATCTGCGAAGGCGTCACTATCGAGGACAACGTTTTTATCGGCCACGGAGTGATGTTCATCAACGACAGCTATCCGCGGGCCACCGCCGCTGGCGGGAACCTGCAAACCGAAGCCGACTGGAAGGTCGAGCGCACTGTAGTCAAGAAGGGAGCTTCTATTGGCTCAGGGGCCACGATTCTCTCCAACCTCAGCATCGGTGAAAACGCGATTGTCGGAGCCGGCAGCGTCGTCACCAAAGACGTACCACCCAACAGCATCGTGGTTGGAAATCCAGCAAAGGTTTTGCGTTATATCGAACAGACCGTGGAGGTCACAAAGTGAGTGTTTCAAACGCGCCTAATAGCATTCCTTTTCTAGATCTGGTCACTCCTCACGTGGAACTTGAGCAGGAACTCACCGAAGTGTTTCACAAAGCCTTGCGGAGCGCTGGATTCATCGGCGGGCCCATGGTGGATGACTTCGAGAAGGCATTCGCCGCTTTCTGCGAAACCGCCTATTCGGTCGCGGTCAGCAGCGGGACGGACGCTCTGCGGTTCGCGCTGATGGCCGCGGGAGTAAAACCCGGCGATGTTGTGGTCACAGTGCCGCACACGTTCATCGCCACTACCGAGGCGATTTCACAGGCTGGAGCGTTGCCCGAGTTCGTCGACATCGACGAGCAGACATTCAACATGGATCCCGCAAAACTCGGAGAGTATCTGGAAACGCAGTGCACGGTCGACGAAGCTGGCTCACTGCTGAGCCGCCGCAGTGGGCGCCCGGTCACGGCTGTGGTTCCAGTGCATCTCTACGGGCAGATGGCGGACATGGATACCATTCTCGAACTCGCGGATCGCTACCGCCTAGTCGTGATCGAAGACGCTTGCCAGGCACATGGTGCGGAGTATTTCTCGCGCAAGCAAAATCGCTGGATGAAGGCTGGTTTCATGGGACGAGCAGCAGCCTTCAGCTTCTATCCCGGGAAAAATCTGGGCGCATGCGGCGAGGCGGGCGCAGCCACCACCAACGATGCCGGCATCGCGAAGACCATGAAAATGCTGCGAGATCACGGCCAGGCCACAAAGTACTATCACGACATCGAAGGCTACAACGGGCGGCTCGATGCGATTCAGGCCGGACTTCTGCACGTGAAGTTGAAGCATCTGGCGAAGTGGAATGCGCAGCGCCGTGAGCGGGCAGCAGAATATGGCCGCCTGCTAGTTTCCGCGGAGTCTGTTGCGATCCCGCATGAGCCGTCGTGGTCGCGGGCTGTCTACCACCTTTATGTGATTTGCGTGGATGATCGTGAAGGGCTGATGGAGCATTTGAAATCGGCGGGTATCGCAACCGGCATTCACTATCCGATCCCGCTTCATCTGCAGAAGGCCTACGCCACGCTGAATTACCGGAAAGGGGATTTCCCGGTCGCCGAGAAAGCGGCTGCGGAAATCGTCTCCTTGCCGATGTTCCCGCAGTTGGCCGCAAAGCAGCAGGTTCGCGTGGTAGAGGAAATCGGCAACTTCATCTCGATGACCGGCCGGAAGGGCGTCGAAACCGAAGCCATTTCCCTGGCTGCGGAGACTCGCAGAGCATAAGCGGGCCTCAATCCCAAGTTTCTATTCAAAGGACATCCCAACATGAAACTCTCAGTTATTGGCGCGGGCTATGTAGGTCTGACGACCGCCGCTTGTCTGGCACAGGTCGGCCACGATGTTTTCTGCAGTGAAAGCGACGTTGAAAAACTTGCCAAACTGCAGGATGGCGTTATGCCCCTGTTTGAGCCGCACCTGGAGGACGTGATCAAGAGCGTCCGAAAGGCGGGCCGGCTGTGCTTTGGTTCCACCGAAGAGGCGATTGCCTGGGGAGACGCGATCTTCATCTGTGTAGGAACGCCGCCGCTCCCGAACGGAGATGCGGACCTTTCCGCTATCGAAGGTGTCGCGCGATGC
>JBAUAN010000158.1:0-2853 GCA_049675725.1 Candidatus Sulfotelmatobacter sp.
AGAAATTCCAGCCAGATGCGCCCGTGCTGCTGCCGCACGAAGTCCCATACCGCCCGGCTGCGATGCGCGGGCAGTCCGTCCCAGACGATGAGCAGCTTGCCGCCGAGCTGCCGGAGCAGATGCTCCAGGAACTCGATGACCTGCGGGCTGCGGATCGCCCCGGCAAACAGCCGAAAATAGAAATTCCAGAAGGTGATGCCGGCCACGGCGGAAAGCGTCTTCCAGGTGAAGTGATATTGCAGCACGGGCGTTTGCCCCTGGGGCGCCCAGGTGCGTTTCCGGTGCGGCCGCTCACTCAATCCGCTTTCGTCGACGAAGACGATGATGCGCCTTTCTTTTTGGGCTTTTTTTTAATCTCCGGCCAGCGCTGCCGTTTCCAGCGGCGAATCTTTTCCTCGTCGCGCTCCAGCGCACGGCCGGCGGGACGTTGCGGCGTCCAGCCCAACTGGCGCAGGATGCGCCAAGCTTGCACGGCAGAAAACTTGACCCCACATTCGCGCTCGATCAAGTCCGCCACGCGCCAGGCCGTCCACAGACCGCTTTCGTATCCCAGCGCTTCCGGGCCGCGCTCCAGTCCCCGCACGATGCGTTTCAACTCAGCCGGTCCCAGGCGCGGCTTGCGCCCGACGCGCCCGGCACTCTTGAGCCCCTGTCGCCCACCGCGCTGGAGTTGTTCGGCCCAGCGGCTCACCGACTGGCGGTGCACGCCCACTCGCCGAGCCACCTCGGCTTGCGGCACTCCCTGGCGCAACAGACGGGCGCCCAGCAAACGCCGCCGGTCCAGTTCCTTGAGCTGTTCGGCATTGCGCCGCACTCCTCTTGGGTTTCCCATGCGCCGAACATACCACAAGAACTGAGGAATGTCACTATATTATGCAATACTCAGTAGCAGCCTGTGGTGAAAGGCAGAAAAAGTTGGTTTTGTGACGTGAAGTAACTTGCTTTCGTCCTTGTCTCTCATAGAATGCAAACGGATTCTGGGAGAAGCATGGATGGCGATGGGCACACGAAGGCGAAGGCAGCGGCAGGAGCGTTTGTGGATCAGCCACCAGGAGCTAGCGAAAGGGCCGGGGCATCCTTTCTACCAGCGCGTGAATGAACTGTTGGAAATGCAACGGTTCGATGAGTTCGCGGAGAAGGAGTGCGCGGGATTTTACGCCGAGAACAATGGGCGACCCTCGCTGACGCCGGGGATCTATTTCCGATTGTTGCTAGTCGGATATTTTGAAGGAATCGATTCTGAGCGTGGGATTGCTTGGCGAGCGGCGGATTCCTTTGGGCTGCGACAGTTCCTGGGGATGGCGATAGACGAGGACACGCCGGATCACTCCACGATCTCGCGGACGCGACGGCTGATCGATGTGGAGACGCATCGCAAGATATTCTTCTGGGTGCTGGAACGGTTGCGAGACCAGGGAGGGGTGAAGGGCAAGACGGTGGGGATCGATGCGACGACGCTGGAGGCCAACGCGGCGATGCGTTCGATCGTGCGGCGGGACAACGGAGAGAGCTACGAGGAATTTCTGAAAGGTTTAGCGAAGGAATCGGGAATTGCTACGCCGACGCGGGAAGATCTGGCGCGGTTGGACCGCACGCGGAAGAACAAGGCCAGCAACAAGGATTGGGTGAATCCGCATGATGCGGACGCGCGGATCACCAAGATGAAGGACGGTCGGACGCATCTGGCGCACAAAGCCGAGCATGCCGTGGATCTGGGGACCGGGGCGGTCTTGGCGGTGACGCTCGAGGAAGCCGACCAGGGAGATACGGCGACGGTCATGGAAACTCTGATCCAGGCGGGTGAAAACGTAGCCGAGTTGATCGGGACAGAAGCGCCGGAGCAGAAACCGCAAGTCCATCTAACGGGTATCGAAGAAGTGGTCGCCGACAAGGGCTACCATAGCGGCGCGGTGCTGGTGGAGATGAAGGGCGCGGAAATACGAACATACATTCCGGAGAAGAAACAGAAGGGCCAGCGACATTGGGAAGGCAAACAAGACCAACAGCAGGCGGTCTATGCGAACCGGCGTCGGGTGAACGGAACGTATGGGAAGCACCTGCTTCGGAAGAGAGGCGAGCTGATCGAGCGGAGTTTCGCGCACTGCTACGACACCGGCGGGATGAGGCGAACGCATCTACGAGGGCACGAGAACATTCTGAAGAGGCTGTTGATTCACGTTGGCGCGTTCAATCTGAGTCTAATTTTCCGCACCCTGTTGGGATCGGGTACCCCACGGGAGATGAGAAATCGACAGTCCCGGCTTATTTTTGTGCTTTCTCTCCTATTCCGTCGCTTTTCAGCACCCGCGCATCCACAAACTTTTCTTTTTCGTCGTCACGACTCAGCCGGCCTCGGAGTCATCGCTATCTCGGATATAAACTCCGCCACGCAAAAGAGCAGGGTTGCACCACGGACTGCTAGGCATCGTCGTTCCGTTCAGCCCCCTCGGACAGACTAGGACCCAGGAGGACATGTAACAAATACCCTTGCCGTTACACATATAATGCGTATGGATGCCTGTCGAACTGAGCGACGCTGAGTTGGTGCTCCAAATCGCCTCCGGGAAGGATCGCGAAGCCGAATCAGAATTGTTTCGGCGGATGGCACCGCGCATTCGACTCTATGGTTTGCGTCATTTGAGAAACGAACATTCCGCTGACGACCTCACCCAGCAGGTCTTGATCACCACTCTGGAAGCTCTGCGGGCGGGTCGGCTGCGCGAGCCGGACAAGCTTGCTTCCTTCGTACTCGGCACGTGCCGCATGACTGTTCTGGACCTACGCCGCAACACTCAAAGGAAGGAACGCCTGCTTGCGCAATTTGGCCGCGATCTTCCGACGCCAGTTCCGTGG